>NZ_JBFAMZ010000015.1:0-279345 GCF_040674635.1 Nonomuraea sp. NPDC049758 | reverse complement strand
TCGACGGCTCAGAGCGGCCCGGAGCCGTCGTCGACGTCGCCCTCGGGGCCCGTGGGCGGACCGGTCGGCGGCGCGGCGGGCGGCGCGGCGGGCGGCGCGGCGGGCGGCGTGGCGGGCGGCGTGGCGGGCGGGGTGGCGGGCGGGGTCTCAGGCGCCGTCTCGGACGACTCCGCGGCGGGCCCGGTCGGCGGGGCCTCGGGCGGCGTGGCGGGTTGCGCGGCGGACGTCGTCGTCTGGGCGAGCAGGCGCTCCAGCCGCGCGCCCGTCAGCCGCAGGAACTTGCGGTGCTCGCGGTTGCGGTCGAGCACCGCGACCTCCAGCTGGGTGACCGGCGGCCGCTCGCCGCCCGGCTCGGTGAGCGCGGCCAGCGCCACCTCAAGGGCGTCGGCCAGCGACATCGACTCGCGGTAGCGCTCCTTCAGCCGCCCGGCCACGGCGTCGGCCTGGCCGCCCATGGCCGCGAAGCCGTGCTCGTCGAACACCGAGCCGTCGAAGGTCAGCCGGTAGATGGCGTCGCCGTCGGGGGTGTCGCCGACCTCGGCGACGACGACCTCCACCTCCAGCGACTTGATCGACTCGGTGAAGATGCGGCCCAGGTTGGAGGCGTAGAGGTTGGCCAGCCCGCGGCCGGTCACGTCGGAGCGGTCGTAGGTGTAGCCGTTGATGTCGGCGTAGCGGATGCCGCCGAGGCGCAGTTCCTCGAACTCGTTGTAGCGGCCGACGGCGGCGAACCCGATGCGGTCGTAGATCTCGCTGATCTTGTGCAGCGCCCGCGACGGGTTGGGCGCCACGAACAGGATGCCGTCGACGTACTGCAACACGACGACCGACCGGCCCCGCGCGATGCCCTTGCGCGCGTAGTCGGCCTTGTCCCGCATGATCTGCTCAGGGGACGCATATCCAAAAGGCATGGACACGGGCAGTGGTCCTTTCTAGCGCAGCGGGGCGATGGGGCCGTCGGGCGAGATCATCCGGGCCTCCAGCATCTGTTCGACCTTGGCGGCCACCTGCTGGTCGGTCAGCCTGCGGAAGCCGTCGGCGTCGATCACCGACACGATCGGCCAGATCTTCCTGGACACGTCGGGCCCGCCGGTCGCCGAGTCGTCGTCGGCCGCGTCGTAGAGGGCCTGGATCACCGTCATCACCATGTCGTCAGCCGAGGCGCCGTCGCGGTAGAGCTTCTTCAGCGAGCCGCGGGCGAAGATCGAGCCGGAGCCGATGGCGTCGTACCGGTCGCGCTCGTAGGGGCCGCCCGCCACGTCGTAGCTGAAGATGCGGCCCTCGTCGCGGTCGGGGTCGTAGGCCGCGAACAGCGGCACCACCACCAGGCCCTGCATCGCCATGCCGAGGTTGCCGCGGATCATGGTGGCCAGGCGGTTGGCCTTGCCCGCCACCGAGAGCGTGCGGCCCTCCATCTTCTCGTAGTGCTCCAGCTCCACGCGGTAGAGGCGGGCCATCTCGATGCCGGTGCTGGCCGTGCCCGCGATGCCCATGCACGAGTAGTCGTCGGAGCGGAACACCTTCTCGATGTCACGCTGCGAGATGATGTTCCCCGACGTGGCCCGCCGGTCGCCCGCCATCACCACGCCGCCGGCGAAGGTGGCGGCCACGATCGTGGTCGCGTGCGGGACCTGGTCGCCGATCGGAGTGGCCAGCGCCTGGTGACGCTGCGGCAGCAACTCGGGCGCGTAAGAGCCGACGAACTCGGTGAACGAGGAGTTCCCTGAGTTTCGGAAAAGCTGGTCCACCAGGCCGACGGGCAGATCCCTGTTCGGTGCCACGCGACTCCCTCCCAACATCAGTGTCTCTAGGCCGACCCTACTCATGTTGCGTTGCTGTCTGCACTTCCCACGATCAGCTCACGGCGAACCGTTCATCAGATCGTTTCTTTACGCCCGCCACACCCCGTGCGATTGTCGGTATGTCTGCACGTCCTGAACAGGAGGCCGACTTGCGACTCCCCAGCCGGCCCGCGCTCGTCGCGGCCGCAGCCGTCCTGGCCCTCACCTCCTGCGGCTCCGGCACCCAGTCCGGGGGCAGCATCACCCTCACCATCACCGCCAACTCCATCGAGGGCGGCAAGAACTCCGAGTCCGCCGCCTGGATCAAGAAGTGGGTCATCCCCGAGTTCGAGAAGACCCACCAGAACGTCAAGGTGCTCTTCCAGGGCAACGGCGTGGACGACGAGCAGTACAAGACCAAGATCGCTCTCGACCTCAAGTCCAGGACCGGGGCCGACGTCATCGACCTGGACGGCATCTGGGTCGGCGAGTTCGCCCAGGCCGGATACATCAAGCCGCTCACCGAGGTCGGCGGCGCCGGCGTCGAGCAGTGGGAGGGCTGGTCGCAGATCCCGCAGGCCGTCCAGGGCCTCGGCATCTTCGACGGCAAGAAGTACGGCCTGCCCCAGGGCACCGACGGCCGTGTGCTGTACTACAACAAGGCGCTGTTCAGGAAGGCCGGGCTGCCCGAGACCTGGCAGCCGACCAGCTGGCAGCAGATCATCGACGCCGGCGTCAAGCTCAAGGCCGCGGGGGTGCCCACGCCCCTCCAGATCGACGCCGGCACCGCCATGGGCGAGGCCACCACCATGCAGGGCGTGCTGCCGCTGCTGGCCGGCGCCGGGTCGGAGATCTACGCCTCGGGCAAGTGGACCGGCGCCTCCCAGGCCGTCAAGGACGTCCTCGGCTTCTACCAGCAGGTCTACGGCGGTAGCGGGCTCGGCGACCCCAAGCTCCAGCAGGAGGCCAAGGGCCGCGACAAGTCCTTCGCGCAGTTCGCCGCCGGCAAGATCGCCATCCTGGCCGAGAGCGACTACTTCTGGCGCTCGGTCATCGAGCCCAAGGCCGGGGTCGCGCCCATGCCCGACCGCGACCAGGTCGTGGGCTACGCCAAGATCCCGGCCAGGCAGCCCGGCGGCGGCATCCGCGGCCAGGACTTCGTCAGCATGTCCGGCGGGGCGGTCCGCGTGCTCAACCCCTTCTCCAAGAACCCCAAGGCGGCCTGGGAGCTGCTGGCCTTCATGCACTCGGCCGCCGCGACCAAGTCGCAGCTGGCCGGGCAGGCCCGCGTCAGCGCCCGTACCGACGTCAACGAAGAGGTGCTGAGCGCCGACCCCATGCTCAAGTTCGTCGCCGACGAGGTGCTGCCCATCACCGCCTACCGGCCGGGCCTGGCCGTCTACCCGCAGGTCTCCACCGCCCTGCAGGAGGCCACCGCGGCCGTGGTGGCCGGGAAGAGCGCCGACGAGGCGGCCGCGGCGTACCGGAGCAAGCTGGAGGGACTGGTCGGTGGCGCGGCCAACGTCGGCGGCTGACGCCGCGGGGCTGGGCCGGGGCAGGGCGGTCGCGTTCGTCCTGCCCGCCCTGGTCCTGATCGGCGTCTTCCTGCTCTTCCCGGCCCTGTGGACCATCTACCTCGGCCTGACCGACTACCGGCTGACCGGCCTGGCCGCCGCCGACCCCCAGGTCGTCGGACTGGACAACTACACCGCCGCGCTCGCCGACCCGCGCTTCCTGTCCTCGCTGTGGCTCACCCTGCTGTACGTCGGCGGCTCGGCCGTCGTCGGGCAGGCCGGGCTGGGCTTCGCCCTGGCCTGGATCCTGCGCTCGCGCACCGGCCCGCTGCGCCGGGTCGTCGAGGGCGCGGTGCTGCTGTCGTGGATCCTGCCCAGCACCGTGGTCGGCATGTTGTGGTTCGCGCTGCTCGACCGCGACGACGGCACGCTCAACGCCCTGCTGCACACGCCGGGGTTCGCCTGGCTGCTGGACTACCCGCTGTTGTCGATCATCGTCTTCAACGTGTGGCGCGGCACCGCGTTCTCGATGATGCTCTACTCGGCCGCCCTGGAGAACGTGCCGCCCTCGCACCTGGAGACCGCCCGGCTGGCCGGCGCGAGCGTGCCGCAGCAGCTGCGCGACGTGGTGCTGCCCGCCATCAGGCGGCACGTCCTGACGAACCTGCTGCTGATCAGCCTGTGGACGTTCAACGACTTCACGCCGTTCGTGCTGACCGGCGGCGGGCCCGAGGGCCGCTCGGAGATCCTGCCCGTGTACGTCTACCGCGTCGCCCTCCAGGACGGGCAGCTCGGCGTCGGCGCCGCCATCTCCTTCCTCATCCTGCTGATCAACCTCGTCTTCGCCCTGGCCTACCTGCGGTTGCTGCGCGGACGTCGCCGCACGCGGGAGGTCGCCGCCGCCGGAGGACCGCCCGCATGATCCGTCACACGCTCGGACGGCTGGCCGCCACCGTGTTCGTCGCCGTCGTCCTGGCCTTCTTCGCGCTGCCCATGCTCTGGCTGGCCAGCGCGCCCTTCGACGACACGCCGACGATCACCACGTCGATCCCCGAGTTCACGTTGCGCAACTTCGCCGCCGTCCTGGACAACCCGTACGCGCTGGGCTCGATCCGCAACTCCCTGATCCAGGGGGGCGGGGCGGCGGTGCTGGTCGTCGTCCTGTCGGCGCTGGCCGCCTACGCCCTGTCGCGGGTGCGGCTGCCCGGCCGCGACGTCCTGCTCTACCTGCTTCTGCTGCTGTCGTCCGTGGTCACCGGCACCGCGGCGATGGTGCCGATCTTCGAGCTGGCCACCCGGCTCGGTCTCATCGACACCCATCTCGGCGTCGTCCTCGTGGTCTCGGCCGGTCTGCTGCCCGCCGCGATCTTCATCCTGAAGGACTTCATGGACGAGACGCCCACCTCCTACGAGGAGTCGGCCCGGGTCTTCGGCGCCTCGTCGCTGCAGATCCTGCGGCACATCGTGGTCCCGCTCGTCCGGCCGGGGCTGGCCACCATCGCCGTGTGGGCGCTGGCCAGCGTGTGGGGCGGGTTCCTGTTCCAGTTCATCCTGCTGCGCGATCCCGAGAAGGCGCCCGGCTCGATCATCCTCTACACGCTCTACACCGAGGGCGGCGCGCCCCGGCTCGACCTCATCTCCGCCTTCTCGCTGCTGTACTCCTTGCCGGTGGTGCTGATGTACCTGTTCGTCTCCCAGCGGTACGGTTTCCGCTTCCACGGAGGAATCAAGCGTTGATCTCCCTGCACGGCCTGACCAAGGTGTTCCCCGGGGGCGTACGTGCGCTCGACGACCTCGCCCTCACCGTCGAGGACGGCGAGTTCTTCGCCCTGCTCGGCCCCTCCGGCTGCGGCAAGACCACCCTCCTGCGCAGCATCGCCGGCCTGGAGACCCCCACCTCCGGAACCGTCGCCATCAACGGCAAGGACGTCACCGCGCTGCCGCCGGGCGAGCGCGACGTCGCCATGGTCTTCCAGGACTACGCGATCTTCCCCCACATGGACGTCACCGCCAACATCGCCTACCCGCTGCGCATCAGGAAGGTCCCCCGCGCCCGCCGGACGGAGAAGGCGGCCGAGGTCGCGGCCCGGCTCAGCCTCACCGAGCTGCTGCTGCGGCGTCCGTCCGAGCTGTCCGGGGGCCAGCAGCAGCGGGTGGCGCTGGCCCGCGCGATCGCCTGCCATCCGGCCGCGTTCCTGTTCGACGAGCCGCTGTCCAACCTCGACGCCCGCCTGCGCCTGGAGGCGCGCACCTTCCTCAAGCGGCTGCAGCGGGAGCTGGCCGTCACCACCGTGTTCGTCACCCACGACCAGGCCGAGGCGCTCGCGCTGGCCGACCGCATCGCCGTCATGTCCAGGGGTTCGATGATCCAGGTCGGCACCCCGGCGGAGATCTTCCACCGGCCGGCCACCACGTTCGTGGCCTCCTTCATCGGCTCCACCCCGATGAACCTGCTGCCCGCCCAGGTCACCGGCTCCGGGCTCAAGGTGGCCGGCGCCCTGCGCCCCCTGCCCGACGGCCTGCCCCCGGACGACGACGCCCCAGTGACGTACGGCGTGCGCCCGGAGTACATGGACCTGTCCCCCGCCGAACGCCCGGACGCCTTCCCGGGCGTGGTCTCCGTCCTGGAGAACATGGGCACCCACACCCTCATCACCCTGGAGTCGCCGGACGCGCTCATCCAGGCCGTCGTGCCGGAGGGCGAGGAGCCGCCGCTCGGCGCCGCCCGCTGGGCCGTGCCGCGCCGCGCCCTGGTCTACCGCGACGACCGGCTGCTGTGACCCGGGCGGCCCGCCTCGCATACTGGACTCATGGCCAGGTCCTGGATCCTGCACGTCGACCTCGACCAGTTCATCGCCGCCGTCGAGCTGCTGCGCCATCCCGAGCTGCGCGGCAGGCCCGTCGTCGTGGGCGGTTCCGGCGACCCCGCCCAGCCGCGCACGGTCGCCGCAACCGCCACCTACGAGGCCCGCGCGCACGGCGTGCACTCCGGCATGCCGCTGCGCACCGCGCTGCGGCGCTGCCCCGACGCCGTCTTCCTGCCCAGCGACCCGCCCGCCTACGAGGCCGCCTCCGAACGCGTCATGGCAGCCCTGCGCGAGCTGCCGGTGCTGGTGGAGGTCTGGGGCTGGGACGAGGCGTTCGTCGGCGCCACGACCGACGACCCCGAGGCGCTGGCGGCCGACCTGCGGCGGGTCGTGCTCGACCGCACCACGCTGAGCTGCTCGGTCGGCATCGGCGACAACAAGCTCCAGGCCAAGCTCGCCTCGGCCTTCGCCAAACCGGCCGGCGTCTACCGCCTGACCGGCGAGAACTGGGCCGAGGTGATGAACGACCGGCCGACCGACGCGCTGTGGGGCATCGGCGCCCGGACGGCGAAGAAACTCGCCGGGCTCGGCCTGCGCACGGTCGCCGACCTGGCCGCCGCCGACCCCGCCGAGCTGGCCCGCGCCTTCGGTCCGGTGAACGGCCCCTGGTACCGCTATCTGGCCCTCGGCAGGGGCGAGGCCGAGGTCGACACCACTCCCTGGGTGGCCCGCGGTCACAGCCGCGAGATCACCTTTCCCCGTGACCTCACCGACCGGGAGGCCGTCGCCGGCCAGGTGGCCGATCTCGCCGGGCAGGTCGCCCGCGACGCCGTGGCGGCGGGGCGTCTCTGCGCGCGGGTGACGGTCAAGGTGCGCTTCACCCCGTTCCTGACCCGTACCCGGCGGTGCACGCTCCCCGAGCCCACGGCCGACGCCGGCGCGCTGACCGAGGCAGCGCTCGCCGCGCTGGGCCGCTTCGACCTGGACCGCCCGGTCAGACTGCTCGGCGTGGCGGTCGACTACACGGCGCCCGACCGAACCCCCGGCTGAGCAGGGCCCGAGGAGTGAGCCCCGGCCGGTTCGGCCGGGGCTCATCCTTCCCCATGGTCAGAGCGGTGAGGACAAGGCCCTACTGGCCCTACTCGCCACCCTTTTGCACATAGGAACGCACGAATTCCTCTGCGTTCTCTTCGAGCACTTCGTCGATTTCGTCCAGGATCGCGTCGACATCGTCAGTGAGCTTCTCCTGTCGCTCCTGCACGTCCGGCGCCGCCGAGGCCTCGGTCTCCTCAACTTCGGCCTCACGCCGGCCGGTCTGCTTCTGCCCGCCGGTGTCCTTGGTTGCCATGTCCTACCTCCGCTTGGGGGACTGCCTCCAAGGCATATCTTCCCCGAACCGGACGACATTTCGCGTCGAACGCCCTGCGATCTTGACGGCTTGACTGGATAGCACTCCTATCCAATAATGGATCCACCTCTACACAAGGAGATCCCGACATGTCGCCTTCGTCGCTGCACACGGCAGGTGTGCTCCTCATCACAGTCCCCGGCGTCGCGTTCGGCGGCGTGACGCTGCTGCGCTTCCTCATGCGCAACGAGCCGGGCTATCTGGACAACCCCGTCCGCAGGGGCCTGTGGCGGGCCGGGCACGCGCACGCGGGCGTCCTGGTGCTGTTCAGCCTGGTCGCGATGGTGTACGTGGACCAGGCGAGCCTGTCCGAAGGCGTGAAGGCGCTGACCCGCACGCTCATCGTGGCCGCGCCCATCCTGATGCCGCTGGGCTTCTTCCTGTCGGTGCTGCGTCCGCGCGACACCAAGCCGAACCGGCTGATCTGGCTGACCGCGGTGGGCGGCGCGTCGCTGGCCGCGGGCACGCTGACGCTCGGCATCGGCCTGCTGTGAGCCCCGGGACGGCCCGGGGCCCCGGCTACTCCCCGGTGCCGGTCAGCGCCGCGACCAGCTCGGCCGCGGTGCGGCAGCGGTCGAAGAGCTCGCCGACGTGGGCCTTGGTGCCGCGCAGCGGTTCGAGCGTGGGCACGCGCTGCAGGGACTCCCGGCCGGGGATGTCGAAGATCACCGAGTCCCAGGAGGCGGCGGCCACCGACTCGCTGTACTGGCTCAGGCAGCGTCCGCGGAAGTAGGCGCGGGTGTCGGTCGGCGGCAGCTCGATCGCGCGCTCGACCTCCTCCTCGCTGATCAGGCGCTGCATGCGCCCGCGCGCCACGAGCCGGTTGTACAGGCCGCGGTCGGGGCGGATGTCGGAGTACTGGAGGTCGACGAGCTGCAGCCGCGGGTGGGACCAGGGCAGGCTGTCGCGGGTGCGGTAGCCCTCCAGCAGTTCCAGCTTGGCGACCCAGTCGAGCTCGCGCGAGAGCTGCATCGGGTCCTCGGCCAGGCGCGTGAGCACGGACTCCCAGCGGTCGAGGACGTCCTTGTTCATCTCGTCCTGGGCGGTGCCGCGTTCCTCGACGTACTTGCGGGCCTGCTCCAGGTACTCCATCTGGAGCTGCACGGCGGTGAGCCTGCGGCCGTCGCGCATCGGGATCTCGTAGCGGCAGGTCGGGTCGTGGCTGACCGCCCGCAGCGACTGGACGGGGTTCTCCACGGCCAGGTCGCGGGTCAGGAAGCCCTCTTCGATCATGGCCAGGACGAGCGCGGTGGAGCCGAGCTTGAGATAGGTGGAGATCTCCGACATGTTGGCGTCGCCGATGATCACGTGCAGCCGGCGGTACTTCTCGGGGTCGGCGTGCGGCTCGTCGCGGGTGTTGATGATGGGCCGCTTGAGCGTGGTCTCCAGGCCCACCTCGACCTCGAAGAAGTCGGCGCGCTGGCTGATCTGGAAGCCCTCGCCGCGGGAGTCCTGGCCGATGCCGACCTTGCCCGCGCCGGTGACGACCTGCCGCGAGACGAAGAACGGCGTCAGGTGCCGGACGATGTCGGCGAACGGCGTGGCGCGCCGCATCAGGTAGTTCTCGTGGCAGCCGTAGGAGGCGCCCTTGGCGTCGGTGTTGTTCTTGTAGAGCTGGATCGGCGCGTTGGACGGGATCGCCGAGGCGCGGGTGGCCGCGTCGTACATCACGCGCTCGCCGGCCTTGTCCCAGATGACCGCGGCCCGCGGGTTGGTGCACTCCGGCGAGGAGTACTCCGGGTGGGCGTGGTCGACGTAGAGCCTGGCCCCGTTGGTGAGGATGACGTTGGCCAGCCCGAGGTCCTCGTCGGTGAGCTGGCTGGGGTCGGCGACTTCGCGGGCCAGGTCGAAGCCGCGCGCGTCGCGCAGCGGGTTCTCCTCCTCGAAGTCCCATCGCGCTCTGCGCGCGCGGGCCGCCGAGGCGGCCAGGTAGGCGTTCACGACCTGGGAGGAGGTCACCATCGCGTTGGCGCCTGGCTGACCTGGTACGGAGATGCCGTATTCGGTCTCGATGCCCATCACCCGACGCACCGTCATGCAACACCCTCTGTTCGTCCGGATCTGCCTATCCGCCGTTTATATGCCCGAGCCTATGCCCTTCACAGTGCCCCGAGGCCACAGAGTTATGGCACCGACGCCTTCTGAATCTGTACGGCGGAGCTTGTTGTGGTTTGCGGTGATCTGCGGGGCTTGAGGAGTCGCTGGATCGGCCGTTCGGCAAAGGAGTAGATCAGATACGACAGCACGACGGCGGCCAGAGTCGTGACCAGGGCCACCGCCCAGGGGGGCAGGTCGCCGGTGAGCAGCGGGATGAGCGCCGCCGCGATGACCCCATGGAAGAGGTAAAGCGGGTAAGTGGTGGCGCCCAGCGCGGTGAGCGTCCTGGACGGTTTGAGGCGGATCAGGCCGAGGGCGACCAGGGCCATGGCGGCGAAGATCAGGGTGAGGGTGACGATCACGCTGGTGTCGGTGACGGGCATGTTCTTGAACCCGGCGGCGTCGATGCGGCGGTGCACGCGGTCCAGCGCGGCGGGGACGGCCATGGCGTATCCGGCGGCGACGTACAGCCACGGGAGCAGGGCCTTGCGGTTCTGGTGGATGAGATAGAGGGCCATGCCGGCGACGAAGTAGGGGGCGTAGTCGGGCATGACGATCTCCTTCAGCAGATCGTTCTCCACGGACCTGGCGGCCAGCGCGGCGGCCAGCCAGACGCCCGAGAAGACCAGCACGCGCCCGTACGTGACGCCGGCGATCACCAGGATCGCGATCAGCAGGTAGAAGCGCAGCTCGGCCCAGAGCGACCAGTAGACGCCGCTGGCGTCGGCCACCTTGAACAGACGCTGGAACATGGTGGCGTTCACCAGGTACTGGCCTGGTGAAAGTTTTGGGTCCAGCGCGGTGGCGCCGGTCAGCCCGTACAGGGCCGCCACCGCGCCGAGGCTCAGCCAGTACGCCGGGTAGAGCCGCACCAGCCGCGACCGGGCGAAGGCCCCGAGCCCCCTCCCCCACACGGTCATGAGGATGACGAACCCGCTGATGACGAAGAACAGCTCGACGCCGAGGATGCCCAGCCCGGCGAAGGGCGCCAGCGCGGGGAACAGCGCGGCGGGCCTGGCCCCCCAGACCGAGGCGAAGGCCACCAGGTAATGGAAGGCGACGACCGCCAGGGCGGCGAGGAAACGCAGCAGGTCGAGCTCGGCCAACCGGCCGTCTCCCCGAGCATGCTTTGGCCGGTTAGCTTGATGCACGCCCCTTTGACGACCCGCTGATCACTTTGGTTCCACAGGCCCCTCTGTTCCCACCAGCAACACGCGTGCGGCCGGGCCGAGCGCGATCGCCTCGCGGGTGCCCGGGTCGAGGGCGAGCAGCCCGGCGGCCCCCGCCGCGCCGCACTCCGACAGCGCCACCCCGCGCTCGGCCAGCAGCGCGGCGGCCTCGGCGGCCTGCTCGTCGGCCACGGTGACGAACAGGTCGGCCTGGCGGCTCAGCAGGTCGAAGGCGATCAGGGACGGTTCCAGGCAGTCGAGCCTGCCCAGGCGCGTGGGCGAACCGGTCGCGTGCACCGGCCGTCCCGCGCGGGCGCTCTCCAGCAGGCAGGGCGCGCCGTCGGGCTCGACCACGACGATCCGCGGCTGCTCGCCCCAGCGGTCGCGCGTGTACCCGGCCGCGGCGGCGGCCAGCCCGCCCACCCCGGCCTGCACGAACACGTGGGTGGGCGGGATCTCGATCTCGTCGAACAGGACGGTGTAGCCGCGCATCACGTCCAGGGGGATGTCGTCGTAGCCCTCCCAGGAGGTGTCGGCGACCAGGCGCCAGCCGTGCTCCTGCGAGGCGTGCAGGGCGGCGGCCAGGCTGGCGTCGTAGTCGCCGCCCTCGCGGCGGACCTCGGCGTCCAGGGCGCGCAGCCGGTGCGCGAACGGCTCGGGCACCTGCTCGCTGAGGTAGACGACGCAGTGCGCGCCGAGCTCCCTGGCCCCGGCCGCGACCGAGATGCCGTGGTTGCCGGCGCTGGCGCAGACGTACGTGGTGCCGCCGCCGTCGCGTTCGGACAGCCGGTGCACGGCGTAGGCCCCGCCGAGCGCCTTGAAGCTGCCCAGGCCCATGCGGCCGCTCTCGTCCTTGACGTGCACGGTGCCCGCCCCGGCCAGATCGGTCAGGGTGTGCACGGGCGTGGGCCGGTAGGCCGGGTGCCGGGCGAAGTGGGCGCGGGCGAGCCGGGCGTGCTCCACACCGATCAGCTCACGGTCGCGTTCGGCGTAGGGCGTGCGGCCGGGGTTGAAGAAATGCATGATCGCCATGCTAGGACGGGCCGGGCGGCGTTCCCCGGCACCTGGCGGGCGCGCCCGGCCGCATGTCACGCAGACCGGTCGCGGGCGGCGGCCACGGCGGCCTGGCCGAGGCTGAGGCCGCCGTCGCCGGGCGGCACCCGGGTGTGGGTGAGCACCCGGAACCCGGCCCCGCGCAGGCGCTCGACGGCCCGTTCGAGCAGCAGCGCGTTCTGCAGCACCGAGCCCGACAGCGCCACGGTGTTCAGGCCGGTGCCGTCCCTGAGCATGACGCAGCAGCGCACGACGGCGTCGGCCACGCCGTTGTGGAAGCGGCCCGCGATCGAGCCGGTGGCTACCCCGGCCGCGACGTCGGCGGCGGCGGCCCGGACGAGGTCGGCGGCGTGCACGACGAGCAGGTCCCCCTCGGTGATGGTCGCCGGGTACGAGCCGCTCTCGGCCGGGTCGGCGCGCTGTTCGAGCTCGGCGGCCGCCTGCCCCTCGTAGGTGACGGCGTCCCGGATGCCGAGCAGCGCCGAGACGGCGTCGAACAGCGGCCCGGCGCTGGAGGTCATGGGCGCGCCCAGCCCGGAGCGGGTCCGGGCGAGCACGTCGGGCCAGTGGGCGGCGTTGCGGCGGACGACGTCCAGGCCGGGGTGCTCGTCGCGCAGGTAGGCGGCGGCCATGCGCCACGGCTGGCGGAGCGCGGCGGCGCCGCCGGGCATCGGGACCAGGGCCAGGTGGCCGAGCCGATGGAAGGAGGTCAGGTCGGCGTGCAGGAACTCGCCGCCCCACAGCGTGCCGTCGAGGCCGTGGCCGGGGCCGTCGAGGGCCACGCCGATCACCGGGCCCGTCTCGCCGTTGTCGGCCAGGCAGGAGGCGATGTGAGCGTGGTGGTGCTGGACGCCGACCAGCTCGACGCCGGTCAGCTCCAGGGCGTGCCTGGTGGACAGGTAGCCGGGGTCGAGGTCGTGGGCAACGACCTCGGGACGGATGTCGAACAGGCCGCAGAAGTGGTCGATGCCCTCGACGAAGGAGCGCAGGGTCTCCTGGTCGTCCAGGTCGCCGATGTGCTGGGACAGGAACGCGCGCCGGCCGCGTACCAGGCAGAAGGTGCTGCGCAGCTCGGCGCCGCAGGCCAGCACCGGGCGGGGCGCGGGACGGCGCAGCGTGAGCGGCTCGGGCGCGTGGCCGCGGGCGCGGCGCAGCACGGTGTGCCCGCCGGACCAGGGGCGCAGCACCGAGTCGTCGGCGGGCACGTGGATGGCCCGGTCGTGGACCAGGAAGGCGTCGGCGATGCCGCCGAGCCGGGTGACCGCGTCGGCGTCCTCGTAGGCGAGGGGTTCGTCGCCGACGCTGCCGCTGGTCAGGACCATGGGCTCGGCCAGCTCCGCGAGCAGCAGGTGGTGCAGCGGCGTGCAGGGCAGCATCAGGCCGAGGTCGCGGCTGCCGGGCGCGACGGCGTCGGCGACGGGCGCGCCGGGCAGCCGGGGCAGCAGCACGATCGGGCGCGCGCGGCCGGTGAGCAGCGCGGCGCCCTGCCCGTCGACCGCGCACAGCCGGCGGGCCTGGTCGAGGTCGGCGACCATGACGGCGAACGGCTTCTCCGCGCGGTGCTTGCGGGCCCGCAGCGCCGCGGCGGCCTCCTGGTGGGCGGCGGGCACGGCCAGGTGGAACCCGCCCAGCCCCTTGACGGCGACGACGCGGCCGGCCCGCAGCAGGGTCGCGCAGGCGCTGACCGGGTCGCCGCACAGCTCGGCGCCGCGGGCGTCCAGCAACCGCAGGGACGGGCCGCAGGCCGGGCAGCAGGTGGACTCGGCGCGGAAGTGGCGGTCGCCGGGGTCGTGGTACTCGGCCGAGCAACCGGCGCACATCGCGAACCCGGCCATGGTGGTCAGCAGCCGGTCGTAGGGCACACCGCGCACGACGGTGAAGCGCGGCCCGCAGTTGGCGCAGGCGATGAACGGGTAGCGGTGACGGCGTCCGGCCGGGTCGGCCAGCTCGCGCAGGCAGTCGTCGCAGGTGGCGAGGTCGGCCGGGACGAGGGCGCGGCGCGGGCCGGCCGGATCGCCGGCGGCGATGCTGAAGCCCCGGTGGCCGGCGGGCGCGCCGCTGACGACGGTGACGCTCTCGATCTCCGACAGGGCGGGCGCGTCGCGCTCCAACGCGGTCAGGAACTCCTCGACCCCGTCCAGGGCGCCCTCGACCTCGATGAACACCCCCTCGACGTCGTTGCGCACGCGGCCGGCCAGACCGAGCCTGCTGGCCAGCGAATACACGAAGGGGCGGAACCCCACGCCCTGGACGACGCCTTCGACGCGGACGTCCACCCGTTTACGGACGGTCACAGGCCCCAGTGTGCGCCTCACCGGGGCGGCTTGTACGCCGGATGACGCGTGTCGCGGCCTTCCTCTCAGGAAGTCAACGTGCCCATCTCCCCCGGTGGGCATGGAAAGGGCCGCGCGGACGGCCGCGCGGCCCTTTCCAGACGTTCCCTACAGGTACTGGCCGGTGTTGGCGACCGTGTCGATCGAACGGCCGGCCTCGGTGCCCTGCTTGCCGGAGACCAGCGTGCGGATGTAGACGATCCGCTCGCCCTTCTTGCCGGAGATGCGGGCCCAGTCGTCGGGGTTGGTGGTGTTGGGCAGGTCTTCGTTCTCGGAGAACTCGTCGACGCAGGCGGTGAGCAGGTGTTGCACCCGCAGGCCCTTCTGACCGCTCTCCAGGAACTGCTTGATGGCCATCTTCTTGCCCCGGTCGACGATGTTCTGGATCATCGCGCCGGAGTTGAAGTCCTTGAAGTAGAGGACTTCCTTGTCACCGTTGGCGTAGGTCACCTCGAGGAAGCGGTTCTCCTCGCTCTCGGTGTACATGCGCTCCACCACACTCTGGATCATGCCGTGGATGGTCGCCTCGCGAGAGTCGCCGTGCTCGGACAGATCGTCGGGGTGCAGGGGAAGCTCGGCCAGCAGGTACTTGGAGAAGATGTCCTTGGCCGCCTCGGCGTCGGGCCGCTCGATCTTGATCTTCACGTCCAGGCGGCCCGGCCGCAGGATCGCGGGGTCGATCATGTCCTCGCGGTTGGAGGCGCCGATCACGATGACGTTCTCCAGGCCCTCGACGCCGTCGATCTCCGACAGCAGCTGAGGGACGATGGTGTTCTCCACGTCGGACGAGACGCCGGAGCCTCGGGTGCGGAAGATCGAGTCCATCTCGTCGAAGAACACGATCACCGGGGTGCCCTCGGAGGCCTTCTCACGGGCCCGCTGGAAGACCAGGCGGATGTGCCGCTCGGTCTCGCCGACGTACTTGTTGAGCAGCTCCGGGCCCTTGATGTTGAGGAAGAAGCTCTTGCCGGACTGGCCGGTCTTCTCCGCGACCTGCTTGGCCAGGGAGTTGGCGACCGCCTTGGCGATGAGCGTCTTGCCGCAGCCGGGCGGGCCGTAGAGCAGCACACCCTTCGGGGGACGGAGTTTGTGCTCGCGGAACAGGTCGGCGTGCAGGTAGGGCAGCTCGATGGCGTCCCTGATCTGCTCGATCTGCCGCATGAGCCCGCCGATCTCCTCGTAGGAGATGTCGGGGACCTCCTCGAGCACGAGCTCTTCGACTTCGGACTTGGGTATGCGCTCGTAGACGTAGCCGGAGCGGGGTTCGAGCAGGAGCGAGTCACCGGCCCTGATGGGCTGGCCGACCAGCGAGTCGGCCAGTCGCACGACGCGCTCCTCGTCGGCGTGCGAGATGACCAGGGCCCGCTTGCCCTCGTCCAGCAGTTCCTTGAGCATGACGATCTCGCCGACCTCTTCGTAGCCGAGCGCCTCGACCACGTTGAGTGCTTCGTTGAGCATGACCTCCTGGCCACGCCTCAGCGAGTCGACGTCGACGGCGGGGCTGACGTTCACCCGGAGCTTGCGCCCTCCGGTGAACACCTCGATCGTGCCGTCTTCTCGGGCTTCAAGGAAGGTGCCGAAACCGGACGGCGGCTGCGCCAGCCGGTCGACCTCCTCCTTGAGAGCGACGATCTGGTCCCGAGCCTCCTTGAGTGTGGCCACCAGGCGCTCGTTCTGGCCTGTCACGGCCGCGAGATTCGCCTGTGCCTCATGGAGACGTTCTTCGAGGACCCTGGCCTGACGGGGTGACTCGGCCAGCTTCCGCCTCAGCGCGGTGATCTCCTCCTGCAGGAAGGAGACCTGTGTTGAAAGATCAGCGACCTCCCGTTCGCGCTGCGCGGCTCGAGCCTCAGCATCATCGCGAGCTGCCACGCCCCGTCACCTCCTTCCCAGTCGAGGGCGACTACTAAGGACCTTACCTATCTCGGGCCCCTCCGTAACCTGGCCGGGCAGTGTTCGTCGAGTGACATGCAGTATTCGGTGAATAATCCCCAATGGTGCGTTTAATACTCCCAGCATATGAACACGGCGATCTGTTCCCGTGTCACGCACCAACGCACCCTCGTGGCCAAATTGTCATAGTTCCTCGGTGGTTCCCTTCGGTCGGCGGCGTCGCGGTGGCGGCGTCACTCCGTCTGCCATGCGGCGGGCGCTGACGAGGAAGCCGGTGTGGCCGATCATCCGATGATCGGGACGAACCGCGAGCCCTTCGACATGCCAGTCGCGAACCAGGGTCTCCCACGCATGAGGCTCGGTGAAACACCCGTGATCGCGAATGGCCTCCACGGTCTTGGACATCTGGGTGGTGGTGGCGACGTAGCAGCAGATGACGCCGCCCGGCGTGAGGGCCTTGGCGGCGGCGTCGACGCACTCCCAGGGGGCCAGCATGTCGAGGATGACGCGGTCGACGTCGGCCTCGTCGATCGAGGAGACCAGGTCGCCGACGACCAGGCGCCAGTTGTCCTCCATCGGGTCGCCGAAGAACTTCTCCACGTTCTTGCGGGCCACCTCGGAGAACTCCTCGCGGCGCTCGTAGGAGGTGACGTGGCCCTCGGGGCCGACGGCGCGCAGCAGGAAGCAGGTCAGGGCGCCGGAGCCGACGCCGGCCTCGATCACCCGGGCGCCGGGGAAGACGTCGGCCATGCCGACGATCATCGAGGCGTCCTTGGGGTAGATGACGGCCGCGCCGCGCGGCATCGCGAGCGTGTAGTCCTGGAGCAGGTGGCGGAAGGCGAGGTAGGCGGTGCCGCCGGAGGACCGCACGACGGAGCCTTCAGGCTGCCCGATCAGCTCGCTGTGCGGGATGGCGCCCTTGTGCGTGTGGAAGACGCCGTCCTGCTTGAGCGTGATCGTGTGGCGCTTGTTCTTGGGGTCGGTGAGCTGCACCTGATCCCCTGCCTGGAACGGCCCATGCCTGCGGAAACCCATGGCGGCAAGGTTATATGGGTTTCTCACGCGCGCGGACGCGCGGTATCTATGGGTGATGCTCCCGCGCGACGTGATCTCCACCGGTCCCCTGATCCTGCGAATGCCCGCCGACCCCGACGCCGAGGCGATCGCGCGCATGATGGACGATCCCGTCACCGCCCGGCATCTGCCGCTGCTGCCGTCGCCGTACCGGATCGAGGACGCCCGCGCCTACCTGAAGTTCGCCGAGGACAAGTGGGCCTCGGGCGGCGCGGAGTGGGCCGTCACCGAGGACGGCCGGTACGCCGGCGCGATCGGGGTCCGCCCGCCCGACCGCTGGGGCACGGCCGAGATCGGCTACGTGGTGGCGCCGTGGGCGCGCGGCAGGGGCGTGGCCGCCCGGGCCGCCAGGGCGGTGTCCGACTGGCTCATCGACCAGGGTGTGCACCGGGTGGAGCTGCAGGCCGAGGTGGAGAACGTGGCCAGCCTCAGGGTCGCGCTCAGGGCCGGGTTCCGCGAGGAGGGCCGGCGGCGCAAGGCCAAGCGGCTGCGCGACGGGCGGTGGGCCGACCTGGTGTCCTTCGCCCGGGTCGCCGGGGAGCCGGCGGCGGCCGAGGAGCCGTACCTGCCCTTCTTCGACGGCGGCGAGCTGACCGACGGCGTGGTGCGGCTCGCGCCGCTCTCGGTGGAGGACGCCCCGGAGTACCACCGGATGATGTGCGACCCGAGCGTGACCGCCTACTCCCTGACCCCGCCCGCCTCCCTGGAGGAGGACGAGCAGCGCTGCCGCTGCACCGGCTACTGGTGGGTCACCGGGCAGCGGATCGAACTGGCGGTCAGGGACGCCGCCGGCGGCGCGTTCGCCGGGCACCTCCAGCTCATGCAGGTCGTCCCCGTGCTCGGGCAGGCCATGATCGGCTACTCGCTGGTGCCGGACTTCCGCGGCAGGGGGTTCATGACCCGCGCGGTGCGGCTGCTGGTCGACTGGGCGTTCGCGCGCACGGCCCTGCACCGGGTGGTGGCCGGCACCGACGTGGTGAACACGGCCTCGCACGCGGTGCTGGAACGTGCCGGTTTCAGCAGGGAGAGCCTGCACCGGGAGCTGTTCCCGAAGCCGGACGGCACGCGGGCGGACGACGTGGAGTGGGTGCGGCTGCGCTCGTCGTGAACGGCTCGACCGGCTCTGCCTGCGAAATGCGGAAAAATCGCAATTTCCTGTTGAGGGGTAGTCAAGAGCCGCGTCGAGGGTGATACTCCGGGCACCGTTCGGAGTTTCGCGTGATCGGGCCGCGCGATCTCTTCCCCCCTCCACCCGAGGGAATCACCGCGATGCCAAACAACCGTGTCGATATCGCCATGCGTGAACTCATCACCGCGTTCTCCTGCCTGGAGGTCGCCGACGTGATCGATCGGCTCGCGCGCGCCGCGGCGGCCGTGGCGGGCACCGCGTACGCGGGATTCGTGCACGTGGACGCGCTGCGGCGGGACGCCCGTCCGCTGCACGTCCACGCGCCGCCGGGAGACCCCCTGCGGGTGCGGCGCTGGTTGTCGGGGTCGGGGGTGCTGAAGGAGCTGGCCGCCGCGGAGGGGTCGCTCCGGCTGGCGCGGGACGAGACGATGGGCGAGCCGGGGTTCCTGGCCGTGCCGGTGCCGGCGCAGGTCCGCGATCACACGTTCGTGTGGGTGGCGGGACGGGGGTTCCAGGAGGGGGACGAACACCTGCTGAGCCGATACGCGACGGCTGCGGGACGGGCGGTGGAGGGGGCCCGCGGCCTGGAGGCGGCCGTGCGCCTGCTCCGCGGCGTACGCACCTTCCGCCCCACCTGACCCCCAGCCCCAACCCCCCTCCCCCGGCCGCCCCCCTTCGGGCCTGGGCCACCCCCTCGGCCCCCCACCCCCTCGAAACACCTGCACCATCGGGCCTGCCACCCTTCGGGACGGACTGCACCCGCGGGCCTGCCAGCCCTTCAGGACGGACTGCACCTTCGGGCCTGCCACCTCTTCGGGACGGGCTGCACCTTCGAAACGCCCGCCCCTCGAAACGGCTGCGCCTTCCGAACTTCCGCCCCCTCGGAACGGCCGTCCCATTGACACGGCCGCCCCTTTGGGACGGTCCGGATCCCTCTTGCGGAAAGGGCCGCGAACCCGGTCCTAACTTTTCCCGAAATATCGCCCAGCACCCCCTAAATACCCTTACTCACCCTCTCCCTCGCCCCCCCGACAATTCCCATCTAGCCATTTGCCACCAGACATTCCTGACGCATTTCCTGAATGGTTTCCGGAAACACGAACGCCCGCACCCCCGGGAAAGAGGTGCGGGCGGACAGGTGCCGGGATCAGCCCCGGTGGGCCTCGAAGCGGAGCGTGCGGGAGACGCCCACGCGGACCGTCGTGCCGGGCGCGATGGTGACCGGCTCGTTGGGCGGGATGTCGTAGAAGTTGGGGTCGCCGGGCGGCTGGATCTGGGTGCCGTTGACCGAGCCCAGGTCGACCAGGTTGACGTCCCAGCCGTCGAGGGCCACCCGCAGGTGGCGGCGCGAGACCGAGCCGTCGGGGCTGGTGACCTTGGCGGGCCGGGCCGAGCCGCCCGCCACCTCGGGCGCGCGCTCGGGGTCACGGCCCAGCAGGTAGTCGCTCTCCAGCGGCAGCGCCGTGCCGTCGTCGAGGATGAGCACCCCGAGCGAGGGCCGCGGCCCCTTGTACGGCACCAGCGTCCGCTGCACCAGGGCGATGCCGCAGACGGCGCAGTAGGGCACCCTCGGGTCGTTGAAGTGGTCGTTCTTGCAGTCGACCCCGTAGACCAGCGGGCGGTCGCCGTGGTCGCCCTGCTGCTGCTCCTGCGGCGGCGGCCCCGGGTGGTCGAAGTGCTCCGGCGGGCCGAGCACGGGCGGGGCCGGCTGGTCGAAGTGATCGGGCGGGCCCATGTGCTGCTGCGGCTGGTCGGCCATGCCGTTGCCGGACGGCGGCAGCTCGTCGTAGGACGGGAACTGCTGCTGGGGCTCGGGCTGGGGCTGCTCCTGCACGGGCAGGAAGGGTGGCTGGTCCTGGGGCGGGAGGTAGGGCGGCTGCTCGTGCCCGAACGGGGCCTGCTCCTGGCCGAAGGGCGGCTGGTCGTGCCCGAACGGCGGCTGGTCCAGCGACGGCGGGCCGGAGTGAGGGCCGGAGTGGGGACCCGGCTGGGGGCCCGGATGCGGGACGCCGGCCTGCGCGCCCGAGGGCGGCCCCTGGACGATCGGCGGCTGGTCGGCCAGCGGATAGGGAGGCCGCTCGACCGGCCGCTCCACCGGCCGCTCGGGCGGCGGCGCCAGGTCGGGCTCCATGTGCAGGGCCGTGTTGGGCATCTCGCTGGTGAGCGGCCTGGACCGGTCGGCCGCCTGCCCCTGGGGACGGACGTGCGACGGCTGGTCGGTGAGGTCGCCGATCAGGCCGCCGCCATGGACGACCCCGCCCTCGAAGCCGACCGCGGGATGCGCGTTGCCGGCGCCGGGCAGGGTGAGCTCGACGCGCTCGACCGGGCCGCTGATCAGCCGGTCGGCCCAGGTGAGGGAGTCGCTACCGGCCAGGCGCGTCTCGCCGCCGGAGGTGCTGACCGAGGCCGAGGCGGATCCGCTGACCAGCACGGCCACGCCGCCGCCGACGGGACCGGCGACCGCGCACGTGGCCGGGTCGCCCGCCATGTTGGCGGCCAGCACCTGCGCCGCGCGGCGGGCCAGCGCCCGGCCGTCGCCGCCGGAGGCCGCAGTCTCGCGCAGCGCCTCGATCAGGCCGTCGGCGGCCGCCTCGCCCGCGTCGCACACCAGCAGCAGGCCGCCGATGTAGGCGACCAGCCCGTCGCCGGGAAGGGGACGCACCACTCCGAAGCCCTGGCCGCTCATGCGCCCTCCCTCATGACGACCGTGCTGCGCTCGGTCACTCAACTCTCCTCCCCGGAAGCCGGCGGTGTTACGGCACCCGCACTGCCGTGCCGGCCACCAGCCATACGCATACCCAGACGACGACGCCGTGTCGCGGCCCAGGCGTCTCGATTCGGTGAACCGGTGGACCACGACCAACCCGTCAACTGTGCAAGTTCGGCCAAACAGAAGACTATCGGCCTGCCGTCCTGGCATCGAAATCGCCGGGCTACGGGAAGTGGCCGGACAAGACCTTAGCCGCAAACGCGCCGGGCATGTCAGACCCCGGTGAAGACGCGGTTGACGTCGGCGGTGGCGAGCACGCCGTAGATGTCGCCGCCGTGCTCCACCAGCAGGTACTCACCCGCGGGGGCCGAGCGCATGGCGTCGATGAGCGGCTCGCCGGTCAGGTCGGCGGCCAGCACCATGGTCGGTTCGAGCGCCTTGGCCAGCGAGCCCACGTCGACCCAGGGGCGCCGGTGCTCGGGGGTGGCCTGGACGGCGGCCTCGTTGACGATGGCGACCGGCCGTCCGTCGTGGTCCACCACCACCAGAGCGCCCGCCCGCTGCTCGGCGGCCTGCCGCAGCGCCTCGGCCAGCGGCGTCTCGGCCGCCACCGGGATCGCCCTGCGGGCCAGCGCGCGCGCGTTGACCTGCGGGATGCGGGCGCGGATGCGGGCCACGCGGAGCGACTGGGTGGCGCCCATCCAGATGAAGGAGGCCAGCACCACCGGCCACAGCAGCTCGACCGGGTCGAACTCCTGCCCGCTCGTCATCGACGTCGCGAACGGCAGCACGACCAGCAGCACGGCCAGCACGCGCCCGCCCCAGGCGGCCACGACCGTGCCGGAGCCGGGGTTCCTGGTCAGCTTCCACACGCCCGCGCGCAGCATCCGGCCGCCGTCGAGCGGCAGGCCGGGCAGCAGGTTGAACACGCCGACGATGAGGTTGGCCACCCACAGCTGCCAGATGAGCACCTCGGCGATGCCGCCGTCGTTGATCACGTACGTGTCGGCGAGCAGGCCGAGCCCGGCCAGGCCCAGCGACAGGGCCGGCCCGGCGGCGGCGACCAGGAACTCCTTGCCCGGCGTCGGCGGCTCCTTCTCGATCTCCGACACGCCGCCGAGGAAGTAGAGGGTGATCCGGCGCACCGGCAGGCCGAACATCTTGGCCAGCACGCTGTGGGCCAGCTCGTGCAGCAGCACCGAGACGTAGAGCAGCACGGCGAAGACGAAGGCCACCGCGTAGGCGACGGTGCTGTCCAGCTCGGGCAGCATGTCGCGCATGCGGGGGCCGAACATGACGGTGATGAAGGCAGCGACGATGAACCACGTCCAGGAGACGTACACCGGGATGCCGAAGGGCCGCCCCATCCGAAGGCCGGGGAACTCCTGACGCGGGCTCTGCTCGCTCACCGCACTCCTCGTACGTCCATTACGTGCTGTTGCTGCCTCGATGCTACGCGCCGGATCACGTGATCCTCGTCCCGGCGAGGGTTATTCTGTCGGGCTCTTGACCTAGAGTGCGGTGCATGACGTTGACCGAACCGGTGATCATCGGAGCTCTCTCCCCGTCCCGGGCAGGCGATTTCATGACCTGTCCCCTGCTCTACCGGTTCCGGGTCATCGACCAGCTGCCCGAGAAACCCTCCCCCGCGGCCGTGCGCGGCACCGTGGTGCACGCCGTCCTGGAGCGGCTCTACGACCTGCCGGCGCCGCGCCGGTCGGTGCAGGCGGCGCTGGAGCTGCTGGAGCCCCAGTGGCAGCGGCTGTTGCAGGAGGACGAGCAGTACGCGCGGATGTTCGCCGACGACGCCGAGCAGGCCGAGTGGCTGGCGCAGGCGCGGGCGATGCTGGAGCGCTACTTCACGCTGGAGGACCCGACCCGGCTGGAGCCCGCCGAGCGCGAGCTCTACGTGCAGGCGGTGCTCGACGGCGGCCTGATGCTGCGGGGCTACGTCGACCGGCTCGACGTGGCGCCCACCGGCGAGGTCCGGGTGGTCGACTACAAGACGGGCAGCGCGCCCGGCCCCGACTTCGAGGCCAAGGCGCTGTTCCAGATGAAGTTCTACGCCCTGGTGCTGTGGCGGCTGCGCGGGCAGGTGCCCCGGCTGCTGCAGCTGGTCTACCTGGGCGGGCGCGGCGAGGTGCTGCGTTACGCCCCCGACGAGGCCGACCTGCTGGCCACCGAGCGCAAGGTGATGGCGCTGTGGACGGCGATCGAGCGGGCGCTGGAGACCGGCGAGTGGCGCGCGCGCCGCAGCCGGCTGTGCGACTGGTGCGACCACCAGGCGCTGTGCCCGGAGTTCGGCGGCACCCCGCCGCCGGTGCCCGACCGCCAGCCCGGCGACACGGTGCGCAGCAACCGGCGCGCCGCCACCGACGAGCTGTAACCCTGGGCCCGTAGCCCTCCCACAGGCCGCCCCTAATCCTCCGAAGGGAGGAGTCCAAGGCTCTCACCTGGGCCTACAGTGAAGCGGTGCGGATCGACCGACCCCTGTTCCACGACACGGTCCTGGCCGTGGTGGTGGCCGCGGCCTCGGTGACGCTCTTCCTCCTCTACGGGCCCGAGCGCCTGGAGCCGGCGGAGCTGACGACGGTGAGCATGCGCGCGCCCGACGGGCTCGGGGCGACGCTGCTGGTGCTGGCCGCCGCGCCCATCGCGGTGCGCAGGCGCTGGCCGCTGGCGGCGCTGTGCGCCGGCCTGATCCCCGAGACGGCGCTGACCGCGCTGGGTTACGGCACCGGCGCGTCGGGGGTGTCCAGCCTGGTGCTGGTGTACTCGGTGGCCTCCAACCGGGGGCTGGCGGTGGCGCTGGGCGGGCTGCTGGTCTCGCTGCTGACGTACGCGGTGGGGGCTGTCGCCGGGCCGGTCACGCCGCCGGGCCCGAGCGGGCACGTGGTGGCGGTCCTGGTGCTGCTGGCGGTCTGGGGGGCGGGCAGGAGCCTGCGGCTGCGGCGGGCGTACCTGGAGGAGCTGCGCGACCGGGCGGCCCGGCTGGAGCGGGCCCACGCGGCCGACACGCGGGCCGCGCGGGCCGAGGAGCGCTCGCGCATCGCCCGTGAGCTGCACGACGTGGTGGCCCACCACGTGAGCGTGATGACGGTGCAGGCGGCCGCGGCGCGGCGGGTGCTGGCCGCCGATCCCGACCTGGCGCGGGAGGCGTTGTCGGCGATCGAGAACACCGGGCGGCTGGCCATGTCCGAGATGCGCAACATCGTGGGCGTGCTGCGTACCGACGCGCGGGCCGAGCTGGGGCCGCAGCCGGGCGTGGGCGACCTGCCCGGGCTGGTGGAGCAGATGCGCGAGGCGGGGCTGCCCACGCGGCTGCGCGTGGAGGGCGAGCCGCGGCCGCTGCCCGCGGGGGTCGACCTGGCCGCCTACCGGCTGGTCCAGGAGGGGCTGACGAACAGCCTGCGGCACGCGGGGGCCGGGGCCGAGGCGGTGGTCACCGTCTCGCACGCCCCCTCGGGCCTTGACGTACGCGTCGAGGACGACGGCAGGGGCACCGCTCCGGCGGCCGACCGGACGGGCCACGGCCTGGTCGGCATTCGCGAGCGGGTCGCACTCTATGGTGGAATTCTGAACATCGGTCCGCGACCGGGGGGCGGTTTCGAGGTGCGGGCGAGGTTCCCGTTGAAGGACGGCCAATGACGATCAGAGTGCTGCTGGTGGACGACCAGCCGCTGCTGCGCACGGGATTTCGCCTGATCTTGGAGGCCGAGTCCGACATCACGGTGGTCGGCCAGGCCGGCGACGGTAAAGACGCGATGGAGCAGACCAGGGCGCTGCTGCCCGACGTGGTGCTCATGGACATCCGCATGCCGGGCGTCGACGGCATCGAGGCGACCCGCCGGATCGTGCGGGAGGCCGCGCCCACGGCGCACGTGCCGAAGGTGCTGGTGCTGACCACGTTCGACCTCGACGAGTACATCGTGGAGGCGCTGCGGTCGGGCGCGTCGGGCTTCCTGCTGAAGGACGTGCCGCCCGACGAGCTGGTGCAGGCGATCCGGGTGGTGGCGGCGGGCGACGCGATCGTGGCGCCGAGCGTGACCAGGCGGCTGCTCGACCGGTTCTCCAAGCGGCTGCCCTCGGCCTACGAGCAGGCCACGCCGGCCCGCCTCGACCGGCTGACCGAGCGGGAGCTGGAGGTGCTGCGGCTGATCGCCAAGGGCATGTCCAACGCGGAGATCGCGGCCAAGCTCGTGGTGAGCGAGACGACGGTCAAGACGCACGTGGGCAACGTGCTGACCAAGCTCGGGCTGCGCGACCGGGTGCAGGCCGTGGTGCTGGCGTACGAGACCGGGCTGATCACGCCCGGCGCGACGTCCTGAGGCCGCCGCCCCGGCAGGAGGGCGGCGGCCGCAAGGTCAGGCCCCGATCGGGGCCGGTCGAGCCCGGCTCAGGCCCGGCTCAGGCCTGAGTCGCCGCGGCGGTCGCCGCGGCGGCGGGCGCGTTCTCCGGGAAGTGGCAGGCCACGCGGTGGCCGCCGGCCAGCTCCTCCAGGGGCGGCTCGACCGTCTTGCAGATATCCTGCGCCTTCCAGCAGCGGGTGTGGAAGCGGCAGGCGGGCGGCGGGTTGAGCGGGCTCGGCACGTCGCCGGTGAGCCTGATGCGCTCGCGTTCCTTGCGCGCCTTGGGGTCGGGCACGGGCACGGCCGACAGCAGGGCGTTGGTGTAGGGGTGCATCGGCGAGCTGTAGAGGCTCTTGCGGTCGGCGATCTCGACGATCTTGCCCAGGTACATGACCGCGACCCGGTCGCTGATGTGGCGCACCACCGACAGGTCGTGGGCGATCACGACGTAGGTCAGGTCGAGCTCGTTCTGCAGGTCCTCCAGCAGGTTGACGACCTGGGCCTGGATGGACACGTCGAGCGCGGAGACCGGCTCGTCGGCGATGATGAGCTTGGGCTTGAGCGCGAGCGTGCGGGCGATGCCGATGCGCTGCCGCTGGCCGCCGGAGAACTCGTGCGGGTAGCGGTTGTAGTGCTCGGGGTTGAGCCCGACTAGGGCGAGGATGTCCTGGACCGCCTTCTTGACGCCGTTCTCGGTCTGCACGCCCTGGATGCGGAACGGCGCGCCGACGATGGTGCCGACGGTGTGGCGGGGGTTCAGGGACGAGAACGGGTCCTGGAAGATCATCTGCATGTCGCGGCGGAGCGGCCTGAGCCTGCCCTGCCCCATGTGCGTGATGTCCTGGCCCTCGAAGACGACCTTGCCGCCGGTCGGCTCAAGGAGCCTGGTGACCAGGCGGCCGGTGGTGGACTTGCCGCAGCCGGACTCCCCCACCAGGCCGAGCGTCTCGCCCTTGTAGACGTCGAAGCTGACCCCGTCGACCGCCTTGACGGCGCCGACCTGCCGCTTGAGCAGGCCCTTCGTCACCGGGAAGTGCTTCTCCAGCCCTTGGACGGAAAGAAGCGGCTCGTTCGCGGTCACCGTCTCGCTCACTGGCTCTCCAGCACTGGCTTGATCTCGTTCTCCCACAGCTCCCGCCGCTCCGTCCTGCTCATGTGGCAGCGCACCAGGTGGCCGCCCTCGGTCTCGATCAGGCCGGGCACCTCACTGCTGGACTTGCCCCCGGTGCGCTCGGCGTAGGGGCAGCGGGGGTGGAAGGCGCAGCCCGAAGGCACGTTGATCAGGGACGGCGGCGAGCCCTTGATCGGCAGCAGCCGTTCGGTGGGCTCCCGGTCGAGGCGGGGCATCGATCCCAGTAGACCCCATGTGTAGGGGTGCTCGGGACGGTAGAAGATGTCGTCGGCGGTGCCGTACTCGATGCACTTGCCGCCGTACATGACCAGGATGTCGTCGGACAGCTCGGCCACCACGCCCAGGTCGTGGGTGATGATGATCAGCGCGGAGTTGAACTCGCGCTGCAGGTCGACCATGAGGTCGAGGATCTGGGCCTGCACGGTCACGTCGAGCGCGGTGGTCGGCTCGTCGGCGATGAGCAGTTCGGGGTCGCACGACAGCGCCATGGCGATCATCGCGCGCTGGCGCATGCCGCCGGAGAACTCGTGCGGGTAGGAGTCGACGCGGCGCTGAGGCTCGGGGATGCCCACGCGGCCCAGCATGTCCACGGCGTGCTTCTTGGCGACGGCCTTGGTGACCTTGTGGTGGATCCGGTACGCCTCGACGATCTGGTCGCCGACCGTGTAGAAGGGGTGCATCGCCGACAGCGGATCCTGGAAGATCATCGCCATCTTCTTGCCGCGCAGCCCGCGCACGTGCTCCTGCGAGGCGCCCACGAGCTCCTCGCCGTCGAGCCAGATCTCGCCCGAGACGTTGGCGCCCTTGCCCTTGTGCAGGCCGAGGATGCCGAGGCTGGTCACCGACTTGCCCGAGCCGGACTCGCCGACGATGCCGAGGGTCTTGCCGCGTTCGAGGCTGAAGGTCAGCCCGTCGACGGATCGGACCAGGCCGTCGTCGGTCGGGAAGTGGATCTTCAGGTCCTTGACGTCGAGGAAGGGACTCACGCCAGCCTCACTCTCGGGTCAACGACCGCGTAGAGCAGGTCGACGATCAGGTTGGCCAGGATGATGAAGGCCGCCGCGACGATCGTGACGCCCATCACCTGGGGAAGGTCGTTGTTGCTGATGGCGTCGACGGCGTACTTGCCGATGCCGGGCAGCGAGAAGGTGCTCTCGGTCAGGACGGCGCCGCCGAGCAGCAGCCCCAGGTCGAGGCCGAACATGGTGACCACGGGGGTGAGCGTGGCCCGCAGCCCGTGTTTGAGCACCACCTTCCGCTCGGGCAGGCCCTTGGCCCTGGCCGTGCGGATGTAGTCCTCCGACATGGTCTCCAGCATGCCCGCGCGGGTGAGGCGGGCGTAGCCGGCGGCGTACAGGAAGGCGAGCGTCACCCAGGGCAGCATGAGGTTGTTGGCCCAGGTGAGCGGGTCTTCGCTGATCGGCACCCAGTCGGCCACGTCGCCGACCAGGCCGAGCTGGTCGCGGAAGATGGCCAGGGAGACGATGCCGGTGAAGAAGATCGGCAGCGAGACGCCGGCCAGGGCGATGCCCATGGACAGGCGGTCGAAGAAGCTGCCGCGGCGCAGCGCCGACAGCACGCCGGTGGCCACGCCGAAGATGACCCACACCACGGCCGCGCCGAGTGCCAGTGACAAGGTGATCGGCAGGCGGTTGAGCAGGTCGGGCAGGACCGGGTTCTGGCTGACGTAGCTGTAGCCGAAGCAGGGCGCCGGGCAGTGCTCGATGCCGGGGCCGTAGTTGCGGTCGACGCCGACGAAGATGCCCTGCACGAAACGCCCGTACTGGACCAGGATCGGGTCGTAGAAGCCGAGGCGCACAGCCGTGTCGTGGATCACCTCGGCGTTGGCCGCCTTGCCCACGTACCGGGAGGCCAGGTCGTCAGCGGACATCCCAGCGAGCCGAGGCACGAGGAAGAAGATGGCGAACGTCGCGATGCTCACCACGAAGAGCAGCATGACGGCCGCTATCAACCGTCTGAGAATGTATGTGAACACTGATCTCGGCCATGGCGGCCGGGCCTTGTGGGCCCGGCCGCCGAAGCCTTCACCTGCTTTCGGTACGTGACGTTCCGGCAGTTAGCGCCGTTGCTACTGGGTGCTCATCGTGAGGAACTCGTACATGCCCCAGTTCTGGGAGACGAAGGCGTTCTTCAGCTGCGGCGGCCGGTAGAACAGGCCGTGCGCCCAGACGTAGGGGAGGATGTACGCCGACTCCATGACCTGCTTGTCGACGGCGGCCCAGATGGCGTTGCGCTTGGTCGCGTCGGTCTCGCCCGCGGCCTGGTCGATCAGCGCGTCGATCTTGGGGTCCTTCACGCCGAGGTTGGTGTTACCGGCGGGACGGATGACCCGGCTGTCGACGATCTGCTGGAAGAAGCCGAAGCCCTCGGGGTAGTCGGCGCCCCAGCCGTAGACCATGAGGCCCAGGCCGTTCTTCTTGGCGAAGTCGGGCTTGCCGGCGTAGAGCTTGAAGTAGTCACCCTGCGGGAAGCCCTTGAGCTCCAGCTTGATGCCCACGCGGCCGAGCGACTGCTGCAGCGACTCGGCGGTCTGCTTCTCGGCCGAGCGCTCGTTGCGGAAGGAGATGGTGGTGCTGAAGCCGTTGGGCTGGCCGCAGGCCGCCAGTTCTTCCTTGGCCTTGGTGAGGTCACCGGTCGGGTTGGCCTCGACGCCGTAGGGGTCGATCTTCTCGTAACCGGTCATCTTGGCCGGCATGAGGCTGAGGGCCACGTCGCCACCGGCGTCCGGGCCGCCGTAGGCACCCTGGATGGCCGAGCGGTCCGTCGCGTACAGCACGGCCTTGCGGCAGTGGATGTTGTCGAACGGCGGCACGTCACCGTTGATGTTGGTGAACCAGGTGCGGTCGATCGGGGCCGAGTCGGCGTACTGCTTGACCTTCTCGTCGGTCAGGACCGTCTTGCGGGCGTTGGCCGCCACGCCGGTGCTGTTGACCTTGACGTCGATCTTGCCGGACAGCAGGCGCTGGTCGAGGTCGTCCTCGTTCTGGCCCAGCAGCACCTCGATCGAGTCGTTGAGCTGCTTGCGGTTGGGGTCGGTCGCCGCGTCCCAGTTCGGGTTCTTGACGAGCTCGATGCGCTTGGTGAGCTCGTGCGACTTGAACATGTACGGGCCGGTCGCGACCGGGTGCTCCTTGTACTTCGAGCCGGTGTCCTTGGCCTCGGGCACGGGGGCCGTCTGCGGGAGCATGGCGAAGTAGTCGAAACCGCCGTACGCCTTCTTCAGGTGGAAGACGATGGTCTGGTCGTCGGGGGTCTCGATCGCCTTGAAGTCGTCGAGCTTGCCCTTCATCTTGTACGGGCCGGTGTAGCTGCCGACGTCGAGCCAGTCGTTGAAGTACGTCGGGCCGCTGGGCAGGATGTCCTTGTCCAGCGAGCGCGCCACGCCGTACTTGACGTCCTTCGAGGTCACCGGGGTGCCGTCCTCGAACTTGACGCCCTTGCGCAGCTTGTACGTCCAGGTCTTGCCGCCGTCGCTCGGCGTGCCCAGCCCCTCGGCCAGGTCGCCGACGAGCTGCAGGCCCTCCTCGCCGGGGACCGGCTTGAACATGGTCAGCGCGCGCGTGTAGAGGCGGGCGAAGTTCCAGGCGTAGCCGTAGTACATGTCGCCCGGGTCAACCGAGTCGAAGTCGCCCGGCATACCCATGTGGAGGGTGCCGCCGACCTTGTCCGACGGGTTGATGATCGACGTCACGCCCGCGTTGTACTGGCTGGACGGCTTGTCGTCGCTGCCCGAGCCGCTGGTGTTCTTGCTGCCACCGCCGCCGCCACCGCACGCGGAGACGACCACGGCGAGAGCGGCGGTCACCGCGATCGCCGACGCCTTAGATCTCATCTTCATCGACCTGACACACCCCTTGAATCTAGGAGTTGAGAGAACTTGCGGATAACTACTCACGAGGCCTTATCGGGCCTTGGGATCGAAGGCGTCCCTGAGGCCGTCACCGAGCAGGTTGAACGCCAGCACGGTGATGAAGATCGCGAGGCCGGGGAAGATCATGAAGTTGGGCGCCACGTCGTAGTTGTGGACCGCCTCAGCCAGCATGCCTCCCCACGTGGGGGTCGGCGGCCGCACGCCCACGCCGAGGAAGGAGAGTGCGGCCTCGAACAGGATGTTCGACGGGATCAGCAGCGTCGAGTACACGAGGATCGGCGCGAGCAGGTTGGGCAGGATCTCCTTGAACAGGATCGTGTGGCTGCGCGCGCCCAGGCTTCTGGAGGCGTCGACGAACTCCCGCTCGCGCAGGGAGAGCGTCTGGCCCCGGATGATGCGCCCGATGTAGGGCCAGTTGAAGAAGCCGATGATGAACACCAGCAGGCTGATCCTGAGGGTGTCGCCCGACATGCCGAACGCCTTGTCGGGGATGACGCCGGCCAGCGCCAGCGCGAACACCAGCAGCGGGAAGGCGAGGAAGATGTCCATGAGGCGGGAGATGATGGTGTCGACCCAGCCGCCGAAGAAGCCGGCGATCATCCCGAGCACGGTGCCGATCACCACGCACAGCAGCGTCGCGAAGAACGCGATCAGCAGCGAGATGCGGGCGCCGTACAGGATTCGGCTGAACAGGTCGCGGCCCGTGGTGGGCTCGACACCGAACAGGAAGTCCCAGCTCATGCCGCCGAAGGCGCCGATCGGAGCCTGGATCGCCGGGTCGATCTTCTCCCGGTGCCATTCGGCCGGGTCGTGACCGAACCACGACACCAGCAGCGGCGCGAAGATCGCCACGAGGATCAGCAGGACGATGACGATGCCGCCGATCATCGCGATGCGGTCGCGCTTGAGGCGCATCCAGGCGATCTGCCCGAGGGAACGCCCCCGGATGACTGAAGACTCCGCCCCCTCAAGAACGGTCTCCGGCCCGGCCTCGACGGCCGAGTCAGGAACATCGAGCGGTGCGGTCATGCCAGTGGCCCCCTGGATTCCAGACGACGTCGTCCGTGTCGGCGCGACCCGGTCAGGGTAGTGCGCCCGTGCAAGGCGAGTCCGCAGAGTCGCGGCCCCAGGAGGCAGAATCTATGGCCTGAGCTGGTATGACCAGTCCCTCAGCGCTCGATGTGGCTCAACTGTGATTGACGCGAAACTTATTCGTATCGATCTTGATGTGAATGTCTACGGCCCGTCCCGGTTGGGTCTCGGAACTGTGACAGTGCCGATCCACGACCGTTTCCGTCCGAAATCAGCTGATGCCGCGGCGCTTCAGAAGCGCTTCGATATCGGCGAAGTCATCGTCGGCCTTGGGGGTCTTCGCGGCCACCGACGGCTGGGGCTTGTTCGCTACGGGCTGAACGGGCGGCTTCCCTCCCGGCTCGGGAGCGGCCTTCTTCTTGCGCCCCAAGGACAGCCTGCGGCCGCGCATCACCCCGGAGACCACGAACAGCACGGCGGCCAGGCCCGCCACGGCCACACCGGCCCACACCATCGGGTTGAGCACCAGCCCGGTGACGAACCCCACCGCGGTCGCCCCGATCGTCCACAGCGCGCTGAGCGCGCCGGTCAGGTAGGCCGCCACCGGCAGCAAGGACCAGGCCGCCAGCCTCATCCCCGCGGCCGCGCCCCGGCGCCTGAAGGCCAGGAAGCTCAGCACCAGCCCTACCGCCGTCACCCCGGCGCACAGCGGCAACCAGGCGATCTGATTGAACATTACGGCCGCCCCTCGTCTCGACTACGCCTTCCATCCTGGCACGCGAAACGCCGGGGGCCTCTCCTCCGCGAGGACCAGACGCCCCCTAGGGGATCAGCGCGCGCAGATCGGCGACGCCGACGCCGGCCAGCGAGGAGACCACCAGACGGCCGGGGGCCGGCTCGACGGGCAGCAGGTTGGGGACCGCCACGACGGCGCAGCCGGCCGCCGTGGCGGCCGCCACGCCGTTGGGTGAGTCCTCCAGCACCACGCAGCGCACCGGCTCGACGCCGAGCAGCCCGGCGGCCTTGAGGTAGGGCTCGGGGTCGGGCTTGGTCCGCTCGACGTCGGCGGCGGTGACGACGACGTCGAAGCGGTCTTCGCCGAAGCCCTTCAGCACGGCGTCGGCGATCTCCTTCATCGACGAGGTGACCAGGCCGACCGGCACCCCCTCGTCGCGCAGCGCCTCCAGCAGCTCCGCGGCCCCCGGCATGACGGCGACGCCCTCGGCCAGGCGCTCGACCATGCCGGAGACCATCCACTCCTGCACCGTCGGCGCCGGCACGTCGGCCCCGGAGACGGCGAGCATGTAGTCGAGCGTGCGCTCCATGGACCCGCCGACCAGGTGGGCCTGGTGCTGCGGCGTCCACTCGGCGCCGAGCCTGGCCATCACCCTGGTCTCGATCTCCAGCCAGACCTTCTCGCTGTCGACGAGCAGGCCGTCCATGTCGAAGAAGACCGCTTCCACGTGCTTTCCCCCGATGACGAACTAGACGTTGAAGTACTTGGCCTCGGGGTGGTGCGCGACCAGCGCCGAGGTGGCCTGCTCGGGGTGGAGCTGGAACTCCTCCGACAGGCTGACGCCGATGCGCCCCGGGTCGAGCAGCTCGAACAGCTGCTGCTGGTCCTCCAGGTTGGGGCAGGCCGGGTAGCCGAAGGAGTAGCGGCAGCCCTGGATGTTGACCTTGAGCATGTCGTCGAGGGTCTCCTGGCCGCCGATGCCCCACTCCGCGCGCACCCGGGCGTGCCAGTACTCGGCCAGCGCCTCGGTGAGCTGCACCGACAGGCCGTGCAGCTCCAGGTAGTCGCGGTAGGCGTCCTTGGCGAACAGCTCGGCGGTGGCCTGGGAGATCTTGGCCCCCATGGTGGCCACCTGGAAGCCGACGACGTCGACCTCGCCGGAGTCCTTGCTCCGGAAGAAGTCGGCCAGGCACAGGTGCCGGTCGCGGCGCTGGCGCGGGAAGGTGAAGCGGGTGCGCTCGTTGCCGTCGTCGCCCAGGATGATCAGCGAGTCGCCGTCGCTGACGCACGGGAAGTAGCCGTAGACGACGGCCGCCTCCAGCAGGCCCTCGGTCTGCATGCGCTCCAGCCACATGCGCAGCCTGGGCCGGCCCTCGGTCTCGACCAGCTCCTCGTAGCCGGGCCCGTCGCCGCCCCTGGTGGGCTTGAGGCCCCACTGGCCCAGGAACAGCGCGCGCTCGTCGAGGAAGGCGGAGTACTCGGCCAGCGAGATGCCCTTGACCACGCGGTCGCCGTGGAAGGGCGGCGTGGGCACCGGGTTGTCGGCGGCCACGTCGGAGCGGGCGGGCAGCTCCTCCACCGGGGTGCGCTGCAGCACCGCGCCGGTCTTGACCCGACGCTCGCGCAGCGGCGGCAGCGTGGCGCCCTCGACCCCGCGCTTGACGGCCATGAACGAGTCCATCAGCCGCAGGCCCTCGAACGCGTCGCGGGCGTAGCGCACCTCGCCCTCGAACAGCTCGGCGAGGTCCTGCTCGACGTAGGCGCGGGTGAGCGCGGCGCCGCCGAGCAGCACCGGGTACTTCTCCGACAGGCCCCTGGAGTTCATCTCCTCCAGGTTCTCCTTCATGATGACCGTCGACTTCACCAGCAGCCCGGACATGCCGATCACGTCGGCCTTCTGCTCGTCGGCGGCCTCCAGGATGGCCGAGACCGGCTGCTTGATGCCGAGGTTGACCACCTGGTAGCCGTTGTTGGACAGGATGATGTCCACCAGGTTCTTGCCGATGTCGTGCACGTCGCCCTTGACCGTGGCCAGCACGATGCGGCCCTTGGTCTCGCCCTCGAGGCGGTCCATGTGCGGCTCCAGGTAGGCCACCGCGGCCTTCATCACCTCGGCCGACTGCAGCACGAACGGCAGCTGCATCTGGCCGGAGCCGAACAGCTCGCCGACCGTCTTCATGCCGTCGAGCAGCACCTCGTTGATGATCTCCAGCGCGGGCCGCTGGGTGAGCGCGTCGTCGAGGTCGGCCTCCAGGCCCTTGCGCTCGCCGTCGATGATGCGCCGCTTGAGCCGCTCCCACAGCGGCAGCGCGGCCAGCTCCTCGGCCTTGCCGGCGCGCATGGCCGCGGCGTCGACGCCCTCGAACAGGTCCATGAAGCGCTGCAGCGGGTCGTAGCCCTCGCGGCGGCGGTCGTAGACCATGTCGAGCGCGACCTGGCGCTGCTCGTCGGGGATGCGGGCCATCGGCAGGATCTTGGAGGCGTGCACGATGGCGGAGTCGAGGCCGGCGTTGACGCACTCGTTGAGGAACACCGAGTTGAGCACCATGCGGGCGGCCGGGTTGAGGCCGAAGCTGATGTTGGACAGCCCCAGCGTGGTCTGCACGCCCGGGTAGCGGCGCTTGAGCTCGCGGATGGCCTCGATGGTCTCCAGGCCGTCGCGCCTGGTCTCCTCCTGGCCCGTCGCGATGGGGAAGGTCAGGCAGTCGACGATGATGTCCTCGACGCGCATGCCCCAGTTGCCGGTCAGGTCCTCGATGAGGCGGGAGGCCACGCGCACCTTCCAGTCGGCGGTGCGGGCCTGGCCCTCCTCGTCGATGGTCAGCGCGACGACGGCCGCGCCGTGCTCGCGCACCAGGCGCATGATCTTCTGGAAGCGGGAGTCGGGGCCGTCGCCGTCCTCGTAGTTGACGGAGTTGACGGCCGCCCGGCCGCCGAGCATCTCCAGGCCCGCCTGGAGCACGGCGGGCTCGGTGGAGTCGAGCATGATCGGCAACGTGGAGGCGGTGGCGAAGCGGAAGGCCAGCTCCTTCATGTCGGCCACGCCGTCGCGGCCGACGTAGTCGACGCACAGGTCGAGCATGTGGGCGCCGTCACGGGCCTGGTCGCGGGCGGTCTCCACGCAGTCGTCCCAGCGGCCCTCCAGCATCGCCTCGCGGAAGGCCTTGGAGCCGTTGGTGTTGCAGCGCTCGCCGATGGCCAGGTAGGAGGTGTCCTGGCGGAAGGGGACCGTCTGGTAGAGGGAGGAGGCGCCGGGCTCGGGGTGGGGGCGGCGCGCGACCGGCTCCTTGCCGCGCACCCGCTCGACCACCTGGCGCAGGTGCTCGGGGGTGGTGCCGCAGCAGCCGCCGACCAGCGACAGGCCGTAGTCGCGGGCGAAGGTCTCGTGCGCGTCGGCCAGCTCCTGCGCCGACAGCGGGTAGTACGCGCCGTCGGAGGTGAGCACCGGCAGGCCGGCGTTGGGCATGCAGGACAGCTTGAGCCGGGAGTGGCGGGCGAGGTAGCGCAGGTGCTCGCTCATCTCGGCCGGGCCGGTCGCGCAGTTGAGCCCGACGATGTCGACGCCGAGCGGCTCGATCGCGGTGAGCGCGGCGCCGATCTCCGAGCCGAGCAGCATCGCGCCGTTGGTCTCGATCGTCACCTGGGCGATGATCGGGACGTCCCGGCCGGCCGCCTCGACGGCCCGCTTGGCGCCGATGACGGCGGCCTTGACCTGGAGCAGGTCCTGGCAGGTCTCGATGATGAGCGCGTCGGCGCCGCCCGCGATCAGGCCGGCCGCGTTGTCGCGGTAGGCGTCGCGCAGGCTCCGGTAGGGCAGGTGGCCCAGCGTCGGCAGCTTGGTGCCGGGCCCCATCGAGCCGAGGACGAAGCGCGGCTGCTCGGGGGTGGACCAGTGGTCGGCCCGCTCGCGGGCGATGCGGGCGCCGGCCTCGGAGTACTCGAAGACGCGCTCGCCGATGTCGTACTCGCCCAGCGCGGCCAGGTTGGCGCCGAAGGTGTTGGTCTCGACGCAGTCGACGCCGACGGCGAAGTACGCGTCGTGCACGCCCTGGACGATGTCGGGACGGGTGACGTTGAGGACCTCGTTGCAGCCCTCGTGCCCCTCGAAGTCGTCGAGCGTCGGGTCCTGCGCCTGGAGCATCGTGCCCATAGCCCCGTCGGCCACGATCACGCGCTGGGACAACACTTCTCGGAAGGACGGGGAGATGCTCATGCCGTAGAGCTTATCGGCTGAGTCCCGACCGCTTATTCTTCCGCCTGTCAATTGACGCAGCGTCCAATACCGGTGGGCCCGTCCGGCTCCCGTGGCGTCGTCCCGGGGGCGGTCCGTCCCCGTTCGGGGTGATCCGCTAGGGGCGAACGAAAGGGAGGGGTGAGCGCCGTGGGACGGGGGATAGTCGCGTGGTGGGCTGGGCGAAAGGGGTGGGCCGGTGGCTCGGAGCGTTCGCGGGGAGATCGGTGACGCCGACGCCTGCTTACCGCATAGGCTTAGCGCGATGAGGGAGAGAGGAGGCGACACGTGATCGAGCTCGAAGGGCTCCCCGAGCTCGTCGACCCGGTGCTCATTGCCGCGTTCGAGGGGTGGAACGACGCGGGCGAGGCTTCCAGCGGTGTGATCGCCCATCTCGAGTCGTCCTGGAAGGCCGAGCCGCTGATCGCGCTCGACCCCGACGACTACTACGACTTCCAGGTCACCCGTCCCGTGGTGGAGATGGGCGACGGGCTGACCCGGTCCATCGTGTGGCCGACGACGCGGCTGTTCCACGCCCGTCCGCCGGGCAGCGAGCGCGACGTCGTGCTGCTGCGCGGCATCGAGCCCAACATGCGCTGGCGCTCGTTCTGCGCCGACATCATCCAGGTCTGCCGCGAGCTGGGCGTCGAGCTGGCGGTCATGCTGGGCGCGCTGCTCAACGACTCGCCGCACACCCGTCCTGTGCCGATCCTGGGCGGGGCCACCGACGAGGCGCTGGCCCGTTCGACCAACCTGGAGCTCAGCCGCTACGAGGGCCCCACCGGCATCGTGGGCGTGCTCCAGCACGCCTTCGGCGAGGCCGGGCTCGACGCGATCTCGCTGTGGGCCTCGGTCCCCCACTACGTCGCCCAGCCGCCCAACCCGAAGGCCACGCTCGCGCTGCTGCGCCGCATGGAGGACGTGCTGGAGATCCCGATGCCGCTCGGCGACCTCGACGAGGAGGCGCGCGCCTGGGAGCGCGGCGTCGACGAGCTGGCCTCGCAGGACAGCGAGGTGGCCGAATACGTCAAGGAGCTGGAGGAGCGCAAGGACGCGGCCGAGCTGCCGGAGGCGAGCGGCGACGCGATCGCCGCCGAGTTCGAGCGCTACCTGCGCCGCCGCGACCGCGACACCGACAGCTGACCCCAAGGCTCAGACCACCACACCCGTTGACCGACTCCTGGGCTCACCCCAGCCCAGGCCACCACACCGACGGCTGATTCCGGGACCCCGCCCCCATCCCACCCGACGGCTGCCTTGCCTCCGGGCCCCATCCCGGGCCAGGGCGCTCCACCCCTGCCGCTGGCTCCGGGGCCCCCACCCCATCCCGACTCGGGCTATCCCACCCGACAGTTGACTCGGGGCCCCATCCGGGCCCAGGGCGCCCCACCCCTGGCCGCTGGCTCCGGGGCCTATCTCGTCTCACGCCGTCACACCTGACGGCCTGCTCCCGGAACAGTCTCACGGCACGATCCTCCATCCCCGGCCGCTGGCGCGCGTGGCCGGATTTCGGGGGATGTGAGGGCGGGGGTTACGTCCGGGCGGCGGGGGTCGGGTGCGGGTGTCGGTGTGTGAGGGACTGGTCGTAGCGGTGCCAGATCAGGGCGGTCACGGCGGGGTCCGGGGCGAGTGGGGCGGTGACCAGGTCGGCGTCCGAGGCGGTCAGCCGGTCGTGGAAGAAGCCGGGGGCCAGCACGTACGAAGCCACCACCACCCGGCCACGGGACGTCCTGCGCGCCTGGTCCACCGCATCCGGCAGCGACGGCGTCCCCGAGGCGGCGAAGGCCGCCGTGACCGGCCGCGACAGGCGTACCGAGAGCCGCCGGGCCGCGGCGCGCACGTCGGCGAGCCCGGCGGGGTCGGACGAGCCCGCCGCGCCCAGGATCACCGTGTCGTCGGCGCGCAGCCCCGCCTGGGCCAGCGTGCGGACGAGCGCCGAGGTCAGCAGGGCGTGCGGTCCGAGCCGGTCGGCCACCAGCGCGTCCGGACGGCGGGCGGCGACCACCTCGGGCAGGTCGACGTGCACGTGGTAGCCCCCGGCCAGCAGCAACGGCACGACCACCACCGGCCCGGGCACGGCCGGCAGCACGTCGGCGAGCAGCGGCGCGCTGATCTCCAGGAAACTCGGCTCGACCCGGCACCCCGGCCGGGCCCTGCGGACCGAACGGGCCAGCGCGGCCAGCGCCCGCTCCCCCGCCGCACTCCGCGTGCCGTGCGCGGCCAGCACCAACGTGGGCAGCGCCCCGTCCTCCAGCGCGGCCCCACTCACCAGAGGGGACACACCCACCAGAGCGGGCGCACGTACGAGAGCAGGCGCACGCACGTGTACGGGTGCACGCACGACATCGCACGCTCCCGGGACATCGGGTGCAGGCACGAGGACCGGTGCACGTACGAAGGCCGGGGCACGCATGAGAGGGGGTCCGCCGGCCGGCGTCGGGCCGGGGGCAGGGGGCTGGTGGGGGGTCATGGGATGGGCTGGTGGGGGCAGGCCAGGCGGTAGCCGCGTTTGACGACCGTCTCGACGATGCCGCCCGGCCCCAGGGCCCGGCGCAGCCGGGTGACGGCCATCTCCACCGCGTGCTCGGCCGAGTCCCGGGCCGCGCTGCCCGGCAGCACCGTGCGCAGGTCGGCGCGGGAGACGACGTGGCCCGGCTTGTCGGCCAGGCGTTTGAGCACCGCCATCGGCGCGGGCGGCAGCGGACGCAGGTCGCCGTCCACGACGACGGCGTGGCCGCGCACCTCCAGCCGGTGCCCGCCCGCGACCAGCCGGGTGACGCCGTGCTCGGGCAGGTGCCTGGCCAGCGCGCGGGCCAGGGCGCCGAGACGGGACCGGTCGGGCCGCAGGACGCGTACGCCGCGCGAGGTCAGCGGCTCGGCCGTCACGGGCCCCACGCAGGCGGCCACGACGGGCCCGCCGAACGCGGCCAGCAGCGCGTCCTCCAGCCCGTCGGAGCGGGCCGCGCCGAGCATGGCGTGGACGGCGGGCGCGCTGGTGAAGGCCACCGCGTCCACCGCGCCGGAGACGGCCTGGCTGATCAGGCGGCGCAGGGGCGAGCCGTCGCGGCAGGGCAGCCACCGGTAGACCGGGATCTCGATCACCTCGGCCCCGGCCGCGCGCAGGTCGGCCACGAAGGCGGTGAGCGGCTCGCCGTGCTGCTGGACCGCGATGCGCCGGCCGCGCAGGTCCTGGGCGAGCAAGTGCTCTTTGACCTCGTCGCAGGACTCGGTGACGGGCGTCCAGTGGTCGGTCAGCCCGGCGGCCCTTACGGCTCCCCTGGCCTTGGGGCCGCGGGTGAGCAGGCGGGCCCGGCCGAGGTGGTCGCCGAGGTCGGCGGACAGGCCCCAGCCCTCGGCGGCGGCCATCCAGCCGCGGAAGCCGACGCCGGTGGTGACGACCACGTCGTCCAGGGGGGCCTGGAGGGTGAGCCGGGTGGCGGCGAGCAGGTCGGCGTCCTCGGCCAGGGGCACCAGGCGGATGGCGGGCGCGCTGACGACGCGGGCGCCGCGCCGCGCCAGCAGCGCGGCGAACTCCTCCCGCCGCCGCGTGGCGGTCACCCCGATGGTGAACCCGGCCAGCGCGTCGGGCGCCGTCTCGGGAGACCCATGGGCGAACCCGGCCAGCGCGTCAGGCGCCGTCTCGGGAGACCCATGGGCGAACCCGGCCGGCGCGTCGGGCGCCGTGTCGGGAGACCCTTCGGAAGGGGCGGTCATGCCGGCACCTCCGGGCAGGCGGGGCCGGGCCGGGCCGCGAGCGCCCGGCCGGGCGTCACAGGCGCGGGCGACGCAAGTGAGATCACCCTCCGATCCTGCTTTCGGGTGGTTTCACCCTTGGGTCTCCGCTGTTACCGCTGTGCTACAAGGCCCGGCCTTCGGGGTTGAGGGGATCCGGCGACGGGAACCGTTCCGCATGACGATCGCGGCGTTTCGGGGAGTTGCGGGTGACGGTCCGGCCTATTCGCGTGTTCGACGATCCGGTGCTCCGCGTGGTGGCGGAGCCGGTGCACGACTTCGACCGGGAGCTGCGGCGCCTGGTGAAGTCGCTGACGCTCACCCTGCGGGCGGGCACGGGCCGGGCGGGCCTGTCGGCCCCGCAGATCGGCGAGCCGGTGCGGGTGCTCGTCTACTCCTACGACGGCCGTTCCGGTCATCTGGTCAACCCGCGGCTGGAGCTGTCGGAGCGGCGGATCACCGCCGACGAGGCGTGCCTGTCGGCGCCGGGCCTCTGGCGTCCGCTGGAACGCTCCTACATGGTCACGGCGCGCGGCCGCGACATGTTCGGCAAGCCGGTGACGCTACGGGCGCTGGGCGTGCTGGCGAGGGTGCTGCAACACGAGGCCGATCATCTCGACGGGGTGCTGTTCAGCGACCACCTCGAAGCTGAGGAGCGGGAACGCTTTCTTGCCGAGGCACTGCCGGCGAGCTGAGCTCACGCCGCTGTTCGGGGTCGGTGCCGCCCCACACGCCGTGCGCCTGCCGGGTGTCCAGCGCGTACTGCAGGCAGGGCCGGCGCACGGGGCACCGGCCGCAGATGGTCTTGGCCTTCTCGACCTGCGAGCGGCCGGGGCCTTCGAGCGAGATCGGGAAGAACAGTTCGGGGTCCAGTTCCAGGCAGGCTGCCCTGCGTGACCAGTTGAGCATCATCATGCCCATCGCGCCTACCCATGCCTTCCCGCGTCATACCTGTCAGATCCCGGCTCGAATCGCGGCTCGGATCCCGGCTCAGATCTCGGCCAGCAGCCGGTCCCAGTCCCGCAGGAACCTGGGCAGGCCGTAGCGGGCCAGGGCGGCGGCCCGCGCGGCCTTGCCGGCCTGGGCGGCCCGCTCGGGGTCGGTGACGAAGGCGTGCAGGGCGTCGGCCAGCACGTCCACCCTGGTGGAGATCACCCCGGCCTCCTGCGGCACCGCCTCGACGGCCTCGGTGGTGGCCAGCGCCACGACGGGCATGCCCAGGGTCATGGCCTCGATGAGGGCCAGGCCCAGCGACGTCCAGCGGTAGGGGTGCAGGTAGGCGCGTCTGCGGGCCAGGGCGGCGTGCATGACGTGCTGCGGCAGGTCCTCGTAGGTGCCGTACGGCAGGCCGTCCACCTTCATGCCGAACACGTCCAGCGGGACGCGCTCGGCGAAGCGCGGCAGCAGGTCGGTGCCGGCGACCCTGGTGCGGCGTACCGGCTCGTTGACCACGACGCCGGCCCTGGCCAGCTCGCCGGTGTACAGGTGGCCCGGGTCGGGGACGCCGTGCTCGATCACGCGGGTGGGGGCCCGGCCGTTGTCCCAGAACAGCTCGTTGAAGTGGGTCACATGGACGATCGTGATGTCACTCTGGCCGGACAGCGGGTGCCTGGTCCGCGGGACGTCGCCGGCCGGGGTGTTGTGCTCGACGTACACGCCGGGCGCCGCGCGGCCGAGCCACTCGCGGGCCAGGTCGATCTCGTGCGGCCGCTGGTGGACGACCACGTCGATCGGCTCGTCGCGGAGCCGGTCGTAGGCCACCTCGCGGACGTTGTCCGGCCAGTCGTAGGTGGCGGCGCGCCCCCGGCCGTCGGGACCGCGGCCGGGAACGAGCGGCAGCACGTAGTCGTGGCCGCCGCTGACGAAGGCGCTGGTCCACGAGCCGTGGACGTGCCAGATGAGGATCCTCACCAGCGGCTCCAGCCCATGGCCCGGGCCCAGGGCGCGGCCGAGGCCGCCGCCACGGGCATCTCGGGCGCGCTGAGCACCCGGTCGACGACGTCGGTGAGATCGTCGGCGACCTCGGCCGCCTGCTCGATCTCCTCCTCCAGCGTCTGCCTGGTCGGGACGAGGATGCCCCGGGCCCCCGCGGCCCTGGCCGCCTCCATGTCCCGGCCGATGTCGCCGACCACCACGCAGTCGCGCGGGCTGACGTCGAGGACGGCGGCCGCCCTGATCACCAGCCCCGGCGCCGGTTTGCGGCAGGTGCAGCCGTCGGCGTCGTCGTGCACGCAGATGGCCCACGCGTCGAACGGCCCGAGCAGCTCCTCCACCCTGGCGTTCACCTGGTCCATCTCGTCCGGCGAGAGCAGGCCCTTGGCCACGCCGGACTGGTTGGTGACCACCGCGACGGGCACGTCGGCCCGGCGGAGCCTGCCGAGCGCCTCGACCGCTCCCGGCATGGGCTCGACGAGGCGCGGGTCGCCGTTGTACGGCACGTCTTTGATCAAGGTTCCGTCCCGGTCGAAGAGGACGGCCCCGGGACGTCGCTTTTCGAACACCTCTCACCTCCGTCGCGTGGCCCGGCAGCTACCCGGGCCACCACCCGGCAAACAACTACTCAGAGTGACCAATCCCGGGCGGTTACGCCCGTTTTCGCATCTCCCGAGGTAGTCGCAGGTTTGAGAGCCGCTTCTCTCGGTAGCGGTTCTCGACATCTGCGGGGGAGGAAACGATGAAGTTTCTCGGCATCAACGCGATCTTCCACGATCCGGCCGCGGCGCTGGTCGTCGACGGGAAGATCGTGGCCGCGGCGGAGGAGGAGCGCTTCAGCCGCCGCAAGCACGGCAAGCGGCCGCTGGCGTTCTCGGCGTGGGAGCTGCCCGAGCAGGCCGCCGCCTGGTGCCTGCACGAGGCGGGCCTGTCCCCCGAGGACCTGGACGCCGTGGCCTACTCCTACGACCCGGCGCTGGTGGTCCAGCGGCCGGAGGGCGACTGGGAGGACCTGCGCACGAAGTACGCCGTCCGGGCGCCCGCCTTCCTGGCGACCGCGCTGCCGGGCCTGGACGCCGGGCAGGTCACGTACGTGCCGCACCACGTGGCGCACGCCGCCTCGGCCGGCCTGGCCTCCCCCTGGCGCGACTGCGCGGTGCTGGTGTGCGACGGGCGCGGCGAGAACGTCTCGCACCTGGCCGGCCGCTACCGCGACGGCGAGCTGGAGGTGCTGGCCGCCCAGGAGCTGCCGCACTCGCTCGGCCTGATGTACGAGGACGTCACCCAGCACCTGGGCTTCCTGCGCTCCAGCGACGAGTACAAGGTCATGGCCATGGCCTCCTACGGCCGGCCGCGCCACCTGGAGTCGCTGCGCGAGATCATCCACACGACCGGCGACGGGGGCTTCCGCGTCGAGCCGGTCGACTGGAACGTCTACGTCAAGGCCCTGGCCATGGGCGAACCGTGGACCTCCGACCACGCCGACCTGGCCGCCAGCGTGCAGGCCCGGCTGGAGGAGGTGCTGCTGGAGCTGGCCCGCTGGCTGCACGAGCGCACCGGCGAACGGCGGCTCGCGCTGGCCGGCGGGGTGGCGCTGAACTGCGTGGCCAACACCCGGCTGCTGGACGAGGGGCCGTTCGAGGAGGTGTGGGCCCAGCCGGCCGCCGGTGACTCCGGCACGGCGCTGGGCGGCGCGCTGCACCTGGCGCAGAGCTACGGCGAGCCGGCCGGTCCCATGCCGGGCGCGGCGCTCGGGCGCGGGTTCACCGACGAGGAGCTGGGCGCCTGGCTGGACGTGGCGCGGGTGCCGTACACGCGGCCGGCCGACCTGGGCGCGGCGGTGGCCGCCGAACTGGCCGCCGACCGGATCGTGGCCTGGTTCCAGGGCCGCTCCGAGTACGGGCCGCGGGCCCTCGGCCGCCGGTCGCTGCTGGCCCATCCGGGACACGCGCGCAACACCGAGCGGCTGAACGACGTCAAGGGCCGGGAGCAGTTCCGGCCGATCGCGCCCATGGTCCTGGAGTCCAGGGCGCCGGAGATCTTCGGGCGGGGGCCGGTGCCCTCGCCGTACATGCTGTTCGTGCACGACGTGCGCGAGCCCTGGCGGGACCGCATCCCGGCGGTGGTGCACGTGGACGGCACCGCGCGCATCCAGACGATCTCGCCGGCCGACGACCCGCTGATGGCGCGGGTGCTGACCGAGTTCGAGGCGCGCACGGGGCTGCCGGTGGTGGTCAACACCAGCCTGAACACCGCGGGCCGGCCGATGGTCGACGACCCGCGGGACGCGCTGGAGTGCTTCGGCTCCTCGCCGGTGGACGTGCTGGCGCTGGGGCCGTACCTGGTGCGGCGCGGGGAGGTGTTCGCGTCGTGATCACCGTCGTGATCCCCACCATCGGCCGCGCCACGCTGCGGGAGACGCTGGCGGCGGTGGGCCGGACGGTGCCGGTGATCGTGGTGGACGACCGGCGGGCGGCCGCCGCCGCGCTGGAGCTGCCCGATCACGTGCGGGTCGTGCGCTCGGGCGGCCGGGGCCCGGCCGCGGCGCGCAACGCCGGGTGGCGGGCCGCCGGGACGCCCTGGGTGGTGTTCCTCGACGACGACGTGATCCCCGCGCCCGGCTGGGCCGAGGCGCTCTGGAAGGACCTGGTGGACCTGCCCGACGACGTGGGCGGCAGCCAGGGCCGCATCGAGGTGCCGCGACCGTCCGATCGGCGGCCCACCGACGCCGAGCGGCACACGCTGGGGCTGTCGGACGCGCTGTGGGTGACGGCCGACATGGCCTACCGGCGTTCGGTGCTGGAGCAGACCGGCGGGTTCGACGAACGTTTCCCCCGCGCCTACCGCGAGGACGCCGACATCGCCCTGCGGGTGACGCGGGCGGGCCACCGGCTGGTCGCGGGCGGGCGGGTGACCACGCACCCGGTGCGCCAGGACGGGTTCTGGGCGAGCGTGCGCTTCCAGCGCGGCAACGCCGACGACGCGCTGATGCGGCACCTGCACGGGCCGGGCTGGCGTCAGGCGATCGGCGGCTCGGGCGGCCGGCTGCGCCGCCACGCCGCCACCTCCGCCGCCGCGCTCACGGCCGCCGCCCTCGGCCTGGCCGCCACCGTGGCCCGCCCGTCCGGGAAAGGACGCGCGGACCGGTGGCCCGTGAGACGGCCCGTGAGACGGCCTGGCAGGTGGGCGGGCGGGCGGCTCGATCGGCGGCCCGGTAGGCGGGGCGCGGCCGGCGGGTGGCGGGCGCTGCCGGTGCTGGCCGCGGTCGCCGGAGCCCTGTGGGCCGCGATGACCGCCGAGTTCGCCTGGCGGCGCATCGCCCCAGGGCCGCGTACTCCGCGCGAGGTGTGGCGCATGGCCGTCACCAGCGTGGTGATCCCGCCGGTCGCCTGTGTGCACCGGCTTCGGGGGGAATGGAGGTGGCGGCGATGAGACGTCGCGATCCGGCGGCTTCGTGCGGCCGCGGCCGTACGAACGCCACGCAGTGCCGCGGCAAGGCCGGACGGGCCGCCCACGCCCGCAAGCCCGCGGAACCCACCACAGCGGAGACCACAGCGCAGACCACAGCGGCGCCCGGCACGCCGGAGGCGGCAGTGTGCCAGGCGGCCGGAGAGCACGGCGGCGGCCGGGGACGCGTCCTGGTGGCGCGGCTCGACGACGCCGGAGACGTCCTGCTGGCCGGGCCCGCCACCCGGGCCGTGCGCACGCTCGCCGACGAGCTGGTCTTCCTGGCCGGCCCCAACGGCCGGGCCGCCGCCGAACTGCTGCCCGGCGTGGACCGGGTGATCGAGTGGCGGGCGCCGTGGATCGACCACTCCCCCGCCGCCGTGTCCAACGCCCAGGTCGCCGACCTGATCGCCCGGGTGAAGGGCGTGGACGAGGCGCTGCTGCTGACCTCCTTCCACCAGTCGGCGCTGCCGCTGGCCCTGCTGCTGCGGATGGCCGGCGTGCGGCGCGTCTGCGCGATCAGCAACGACTACCCCGGCTCCCTCCTGGACGTCCGGCACGTCGTGGACGAGACGCTCGACGTGCCCGAGGCCGAGCGCATGCTGGCCGTCGCGCGGGCGGCCGGGTTCGATCTGCCACCCGGCGACGACGGCAAACTGGCTGTTCGGCGGCCCTTGCCGGATATCGGCCGGGAAAGCGGGCATCTCCTAGGCGTCGGCGGCGCTGCCGATGAACGCTTGTACGTCGTGGTGCATCCAGGGACGTCAGCCCCCGCCAGAACGTGGCCCGCCGACAGGCATCGGCAGGCCGTCAGGGAGCTGGTGGACGACGGGCACCGGGTCGTCGTGACCGGCAAGGAACGTGACCTCACCGCCTACGTGGCCTGCGACGCGGCAGTCGACCTCGGGGGCAGGACCACGTTCGCCGAGCTGGCCGCCGTGATCGAAGGCGCCAGTGTGCTGGTGGCCGGGAACACCGGTCCCGCGCACCTGGCCGCGGCGGTCGGCACACCGGTCGTGAGCCTGTTCGCCCCTGTCGTCCCCGCCGCTCGATGGGCCCCGTACGGCGTTCCCACGGTGCTGCTCGGCGACCAGCAGGCGCCCTGCTCGGGAAGCAGGGCGCGCACCTGTCCGGTGGCCGGGCACCCGTGCCTGTCCCTGGTGACAAGTGAGCAGGTGGTCAAGGCAGTGAGGGAGCTGACGCAGTGAAGGTCGATCTCATCTCCGAACACGCCGATCCGCTGGCGGCCATCGGTGGCGTGGACGCGGGCGGGCAGAACGTCTACGTCGCGCACCTGGCCGTCGCACTGGCCGAGCGCGGGCACACGGTCGTCGTCCACACCAGGCGCTCGGCGCGGTCGCAGCCCGACGCGGTGACCATGGCGCCCGGCGTCACGGTCGAGTACGTCACGGCGGGCCCGGCCGCGGTCGTGCCGAAGGACGAGCTGCCGCCGTACATGCCGGAGTTCACCGAACGCCTGGCCGGCCGCTGGGCGGCCGACCCGCCGGACGTGGCCCACGCGCACTTCTGGATGAGCGGCCAGGCGGCCCTGCGGGCCGCCGCCGGGGGCGTGCCGGTGGTGCAGACCTTCCACGCGCTCGGCACCGTGAAGCGGCGCTGGCAGGGCGAGGCCGACACCAGCCCGGCGCACCGGATCGACACCGAGCGCGAGATCGGCAAGCGGGCCGACGCGGTGCTGGCCACCTGCAGCGACGAGGTGAGCGAGCTGTGCGCGATGGGCGTGCCCGAGCGGCGCGTCACGGTGGTGCCCTGCGGGGTGGACCTGACGGCGTTCCGCCCGCAGGGGCCGGTCGCGCCGCGCGCGGGCGCCAAGGTGGTGCTCAGCATCGGCCGGATGGTGCCGCGCAAGGGCGTGGACACCTTGATCGCCGCGCTGCGCCAGCTCCCGGACGCCGACCTGGTGATCGCCGGCGGCGGCCCCGACGACGAGGAGGAGACCGCCCGGCTGCGCGACCTGGCCCTCGCCTACGGGCTCCAGGACCGGGTGCACCTGATCGGCAGCGTCCCGCGCACGCACGTGCCGGCGCTGATGCGCTCGGCCGACGTCGTGGTCACCGTGCCCTGGTACGAGCCGTTCGGGATGGTCCCGATCGAGGCGATGGCCTGCGGCGTGCCCGTCGTGGCCTCGGCGGTCGGCGGCCACCTGGACACGGTCGCGGGCTGCGGCGTGCTGGTCCCGCCGCGCCGCCCGCGGGCGCTGGCCAGGGCGCTGCGCGACGTGCTCGCCGACCCGGGCAGGCGCGCGGCGCTGGGCGCGGCGGGGGCGCGGCGGGCCCGCGAGCGGTACGGCTGGTCCCGCATCGCCGAGCAGACCGAGGCGGTGTACACGCAGGTCATCGACGGCAAGCTCTGCCGACTTGCCGCTCTGGGGGGTTGATCATGGACAGACATCTGGAAAAGCTCTGGACCACGCTGGAGAAGGTCGACGACCACGCGGTCACCATCCGCGCCTGGGGCGGGAAGCTGGCCGGCGTGCTGTCGGCCGGCGGCCGGCTGCTGGCCTGCGGCAACGGCGGGTCGGCGGCCGAGGCCCAGCACCTGACGGCCGAGCTGGTGGGCCGGTTCAGGGCCGACCGGCCGCCGTACGCGGCGATCCCGCTGCACGGCGACAGCTCCTCGATGACCGCGATCGCCAACGACTTCGGCCACGAGGAGGTCTACGCCCGCCAGGTACGGGCGCACGGCCGTCCCGGTGACGTGCTGATGTGCCTGTCCACCAGCGGCGGCAGCCCGAACGTGCTGGCCGCGGCCCGGGTGGCGCAGGAGGTCGGCGTCGTCGCCTGGGCGCTGACCGGGCCCGCGCCGAACCCGCTGGCCGACCTGTGCGACGAGGCGGTGGCCGTGCCCGCGCAGGAGACGGCCACCGTCCAGGAGGTGCACCTCGCCATGATCCACCTGCTCTGCGACGCCATCGAGGAGGCCGTCTGATGGGCCCCCTCGTCGTCATCGGCGACACACTGCTCGACGTGGACGTCGAGGGCGACAGCGAGCGGCTGTGCCCGGACGCGCCGGTCCCGGTGGTCGACATCGCGGCCGAGCACGCCCGCCCCGGCGGGGCCGGGCTGGCCGCGCTGCTGGCCGCGCGGGACGGCGCGGAGGTGGTGCTGATCACCGCGATCGGCGACGACCCCGACGGTCACCGCCTGTGCGCGCTGCTGTCGGAGGAGGTCGAGCTGGTACGCCTGCCGCTGAACGGCGGGACCGTGCGCAAGACCAGGGTCAGGTCGAGGGGCCAGACCATGCTCAGGCTCGACAGCGGCGACGGCGTCACCCGGTCGGACCCGCCCGGCGAGATCCCCGAGGAGATCACGGCGGTGCTGGGCCGCGCCGGCGCCGTGCTGGTCTCCGACTACGGCAGGGGCGTGGCCGGGATGGCACGGGAGCTGCTGCGCGAGGCCCGCGTCCCGGTCGTGTGGGACCCGCACCCCCGGGGCGGGCCGCCCATGCCGGGCTGCTCGCTGGTGACGCCGAGCGAGGCGGAGGCCAGGATGTTGTGCCCGGACGGCTACCGCGGCCCCGACCACGCGGCCCGCCGCCTGGTGCGGGAGCTGCGCGCGGGAGCCGTGGCGGTCACCACCGGCGGCAACGGCGCCACGCTGGCCGTCCAGGGCGGCCCGCTGACGCGGGTGCCGCCGCCGGTGACGGCGGCCGGGCAGGACGCGTGCGGCGCGGGCGACCGGTTCGCCGGCGCCGCGGCGCTCGCGCTGCGGGACGGCGCGGACGTCGAGGAGGCGGTCACCATCGGCGTCGGCGAGGCCTCGCGCTTCGTCGAGCGCGGCGGGGCCGCCACCGTCAGGACCCAGGAACAGCGGCTCGGCGACCGGCCGCGCACCGCGCTGGAGGTGGCCAGGCTCACCCGCGCGCAGGGCGGCCGGCTGATCGCCACCGGCGGCTGTTTCGACCTGTTGCACGCGGGGCACGTGAGCCTCCTGCGGCGGGCCAGGGCGCTGGGCGACGCTCTCGTCGTCTGCGTCAACTCCGACGACTCGGTGCGCAGGCTGAAGGGCCCGTCCAGGCCCGTCGTCGACGCGCGGGACCGGGTCGAGGTGCTGCGGGCGCTGAGCTGCGTGGACGCGGTCCTGGTGTTCGAGGAGGACACCCCGGCCGAGTCCATCGAGCTGCTGCGGCCCGACGTGTGGGTGAAGGGCGGGGACTACGAGGGGGAAGTCCTGCCCGAGTCAGAGGTCCTGAAGCGGCTCGGCGCCGAGTTCGTCGCGCTCAGCACGCTGCCGGGACGTTCGACCAGCAATCTGATCAGGGAGATCCAGTGAATATTTTGATCACCGGGGGCGCCTCCGGTCTCGGCCTGGCCACCGCCGAAGCGGTCGAGAAGGAGGGCTGGCGGGCGCTCGTCGTCGACGTGCGCGAGCCGGACCAGCGCTTCGACCACGTCACGGCCGACCTGGCCGACCGCGGGCAGGCCGAGCGGGCCGTCCGCGAGCTCGCCGAGCGGGCCGGCGGCCTGGACGGCGTGGTGACCGCGGCCGGCATCGACGCCTGCGGACGCCTGGAGGACGTGCCCGCCGACGACTGGGAGCGGGTGATCCAGGTCAACCTGCTCGGCACGGCCGCCGTCGTCCGGGCGGCGCTGCCGTACCTGAAGCGGAGCCGCGGCAAGGTGGTGACCTGCGCCTCGACGCTCGGGCTGCGCCCGCTGAGCGACGCCTCGGCGTACTCGGCCTCCAAGTTCGGCGTCGTCGGCTTCACCAGGGGCCTGGCGGTCGAGCTGCGCGGCGAGGTGGGGGTGACCCTGCTGATCCCGGGCGGCATGCGCACGAGCTTCTTCGACGGGCGTCCCGAGCAGTACAAGCCGGGTCCGGAGGCGGGGCTGAACGACCCGGCCGACGTCGCCCAGACCGTCGTGTTCGCGCTCCGGCAGCCGGCCGGGTGCGAGGTCAGAGAGCTGGTCGTCTGCCCCTCCACGGAGACGTCATGGCCCTAGAACTGCTGGCGTTGCGCGGGCTCGGCCTGGGCGACCTGCTCACGGCCGTCCCCGCGCTGCGGGCGCTGCGGCAGTCGTTTCCCGGGCACCGGATCACGCTGGCCGCGCCCAAGTCCCTGGAGGCCCTGCTGCCGCTGATCGGCGCGGTGGACGCCCAGGTGGACGTGTCCGGGCCGGGCCCGGTGCCGTTCCAGCGGCCCGACATCGCGGTCAACCTGCACGGCAAGGGGCCGCAGAGCATCGAGGCGCTGCGCGCCGCCGGCCCGGGCCGGCTGATCAGCTTCGGCGTCGGCCCGCCGTGGCAGGACGGCGTGCACGAGGTGCGGCGCTGGTGCGGCCTGCTGGAGTGGCACGGCATCCCCGCCGACCCGGAGGACCTGACGCTCGGCATCTCCGACCGGACGGGCCCGGTGATCGTGCATCCGGGGGCCGCCTATCCGGCGCGGCGCTGGCCGCCCGAGCGGTTCGCCGAGGTCGCGGCGGCGCTGGACGACGTGGTCGTCACCGGCAACGCCGACGAGGTGCCGATCGCCAGGAAGGTCGCCGAGCTGGCCGGGCTGCCGCCGGAGCGCATGCTGGCCGGTCGCACCCGGCTGGCCGACCTGATCGACCTGGTCAGCCGGGCTCGGCTGGTGGTCTGCGGCGACACCGGGGTCGCGCACCTGGCGACGGCGTTCTGCGTGCCGTCGGTGGTGCTGTTCGGCCCGGTGCCGCCGTCGGAGTGGGGGCCGCCGCCCGGATGGCGGCACGTGGCCCTGTGGGCCGGTCGCAAGGGCGACCCGCACGGCCTGCGCCCCGATCCCGGCCTGCTCAGGATCGAGGTGTCGGAAGTGGTCGACGCAGCTCTGGAGGTCACGTCATGAGAGCTCTGGTCACCGGCGGAGCCGGCTTCCTCGGTTCCTACCTGTGCGAACGCCTGCTGGACGAAGGCGCCGAGGTCATCTGCATGGACAGTTTCCTGACCGGCGGCCCGCGCAATGTCGAGCACCTGCTGGACAACCCGGCCTTCCGGCTCATCGAGAGCGACCTGACCGGGTACGTGCACGTCCCGGGCCGGGTGGACCTGGTGCTGCACTTCGCCTCGGCCGCCTCGCCGGCCGACTACCTGCGCTACCCGATCGAGACGTTGCGGGTGGGCAGCGTGGGCACCCTGCACGCGCTCGGGCTGGCCAGGGAGAAGGGCGCCCGGTTCGTCCTGGCGTCCACCAGCGAGGTGTACGGCGACCCGCTGGAGCACCCGCAGAAGGAGACGTACTGGGGGAACGTCAACCCGGTCGGCCCGCGCAGCGTCTACGACGAGGCCAAACGCTTCGCCGAGTCGCTGACCACCGCCTACCGCCACTCACGCGGCACCGACACCGGGATCGTGCGCATCTTCAACACCTACGGCCCGCGGATGCGCCCGTTCGACGGCCGGGCGATCCCGACGTTCATCCGGCAGTCGCTGAAGGGCGAGCCGCTCACCATCACCGGCGACGGCACCCAGACCAGGTCGATCTGCTACGTGGACGACACCGTCTCGGGCATCCTGGCCATGGCCCGCAGCGACTTCACCGGCCCGGTCAACATCGGCAACCCGGACGAGCTGACCATGCTGGAGCTGGCCACCCTCATCCGCGACCTGACCGGTTCGGCCTCGGAGATCGAGTTCATCGACCGGCCCGCCGACGATCCGAAGGTGCGCCGGCCCGACACCACCCTGGCCGCCGAGCGGCTGGGCTGGCGGGCGGAGGTGCCCGCCAAGGAGGGGCTGCGGCGCACGATCGAGTGGTTCACCGCGGAGCTCGCCGCGAACGACAGGTTCGAGGAGCTGCGTGTGTGACGGAGAACGCCGAGGGATCGGCGACTCCACGGGAGGTCGTGGGGGGGGGGGGGCTGGACCCCCCCCCCCCCCCCGACCACCCGGGGGGTGAAGCGATGGTGGTGTCGGGGCGGGGGGGGGGGGGGTGGCTGGGATGGGGCCGCAGCGGGCGGGGGCCCCCCGGCCCCCCCCCCCCCTCCCCCCACGCCCCCTCCCCCGCCGTCCCCCCGCCAACGCGCGCGCTCCCCTCGGCGGCCCCCCCCCCCCCCCCCCACCGCCCGGTCACATGTCGGCGCCCGCCGAGAACATGATCGGCCGGACCTCGATCGCCAGGCCCTCGATCTTGCTGTCGGGGATCATCCCGGCCAGCTCGATCGCCCGCTCGCGGCTCTCGCAGTCGACGATGTAGTAGCCGCCCATGTACTCCTTGGCCTCCAGGAAGGGGCCGTCGGTCACGGCCGGCAGGCCGTTGCGGGTGCGGACGACGGCGCTGGTGGACGGGTCGCCGAGCGCCTGCGTGCCGATCATCTCGCCGGACTCCTGGATCGTCTTCATGAACGCGCCGTGGCCGCTCATGATCAGTTCGCGCTGCTCCTCGCTCAGGGTGTCCATGACCTGCTGGTTCACCTGCATGATCAACAGAAACTTCATCGTCTCTCCTCGTGGTCGGGCGAGTTCCGTCGTGCTGGGTCGGAGCCGGCGCGTCCCTCTCGACATGCCCCGCGAAACTTTTCCGGAAAGCACGTCGAGCGCGCGAGCCGGGCTCCGACCTCCTGGTGGAACGGACGACACCAGGAGGCTCCCGACATGCCGCATCTCACCGAGACCGCCGCCGAACCCAGGGCCGGGCGGCGCGAATGGGCCGGGCTGGCGGTGCTCGCCCTGCCCACCCTGCTCGTCGCGGTCGACATCAACGCGCTGTTCCTGGCGCTGCCCCGGCTGAGCGTGGAGCTGGGGGCGAGCGCCGTCCAGCAGTTGTGGATCATCGACATCTACGGGTTCATGGTCGCCGGTCTGGTGATCACGATGGGCGGCCTCGGCGACCGCATCGGCCGCCGCCGGCTCCTGCTGACCGGCGCGGCGGCCTTCGGCGTCGCCTCCCTCGCGGCGGCGTACGCGACCAGCCCCGCCATGCTGATCGCCGCCCGTACGGTGCTGGGCGTCGCCGGCGCCACGCTCATGCCCTCCACGCTCGCGCTCATCACCAACATGTTCCGCGACGCCCGGCAGCGCGGCACGGCCATCGCCGTCTGGGCCACCTGCCAGTTCGCCGGGGCCGCGCTCGGGCCGGTCGTCGGCGGGCTGCTGCTGGAGCACTTCTGGTGGGGGTCGGTGTTCCTGATGGCCGTCCCCGTGATCGCGGTGCTGCTCGTGGGCGGCGTGCTGCTGCTGCCGGAGTTCCGCGACCCGGACGGCGGCCGCATGGACCTGGCCAGCGTCGCGCTGTCGATGCTGGCGATCCTGCCGGTGGTCTGGGGCGTCAAGGAGCTGGCCGCCTCGTCGGCGTCGGCCGGGCCCGGCGCGCCGCTCGCCGCGATCGCGGTCGGTCTCGCGTTCGGGGCGGCGTTCGTACGGCGGCAGCTCACGCTCGACGCTCCCCTGCTCAACCTGCGCCTGTTCGGCCAGCGTCCGCTCACCCTGATCCTGACCGCGCTCGTGCTGGCGGGCATCGCCATGGCGGGCACCGGGCTCCTGGTCACCCAGTACCTGCAGTCGGTGCTGGGGTACACCCCGGCGCAGTCGGCGCTGTGGTTCGCGCCCATGGGGCTCGGCGTCGCGCTGGGCACCACGCTGACCCCGGCCCTGACCCGCCGCGTCGCCCCCCGCGCCGCCATCATGGGCGGCCTGACGCTGTCGGCCGCCGGGGCGGCGCTGCTCACGCAGGCCGAGGCCGGGCTGCCGGTGGTGATCACCGCCATCACCGTGCTGGCGCTGGGCACCGGCCCGCTGTTCGCCCTGGGCACGGGGATCGTGGTCGGTTCGGTGCCGCCCGAGAAGGCCGGGTCGGCGGCCTCGCTGGCCGAGTCGGGCAACTTCCTGGGCGGGACGCTCGGCCTGGCCCTGCTCGGCACGGTCGCCGCGGCCGTCTACCACCACGCCCTCCCCGCGCACGTGCCCGACGCGGCCAGGGAGACCCTGGCGGGCGCGGCGGCCGTGGCCGGAACGCTCGCCCCGGCGCAGGCCGCCGAGCTGCTGGCGGCCAGTCACGCCGCGTTCTTCAACGGGATCGTGGCGATCGGCCTGGCGGGCGCGGCCCTGTTCGTGCTGGCCGCGCTGCTGACCTCGCTGCTCCCCCGCGCGAACGCGGCGTGACGGCCGGCTCAGGCCAGGCGGAACTGCAGGTCGATGTCCCAGTTGTTCAGGTCGGGCTCGATCCGCGGGTCCGTCGGGTAGAGCTCCAGCCGGCAGCCCCAGTGCTCGGTGCCGTCCTTCTCGGTCATGTCCCAGGTCAGGCCCTGCTCGGCGGCCCACGTCAGCACCGACTCGATGACGCCGGAGAGCTGGTCGGGGTGGCCGTGGTGGGACTCGGTGACGAAACGGCCCGCGGGCAGCGTGCCCGCGTGGAACTCGCCCTCGCCTTCCACAGGCGCGGTGACGGGCACGCCCGCCTCCACCACCAGCCGGTCCTGCGGCAGGTCGATGCTGTGGTACCGGAAGAACGGGGCTCCGGCCATCGTGTGCCCGCGCTCGGCGAGCCAGCCGATCATCTCCGCGATCCGGTCCCCGACGAGGCCGAAACTGGTCATCGTGATGGTCTTCGTGATCCCGAGGTAGGGACGCTCGGGAAGTTCGACGATCTGTGGCATGTGTCTGTCCTCCTTCACCTGTCAGTACGGAGCGGCCGGCCGAAACTCATCGGCAGGCCGGAGAACGGCACGAGCCGGGGATCGAGAAAGGTGGTCACGCCGGTGACGACTCCGCCGCCGATCTCCAGGACTACCAGGGCGAACGCCTCCCCGTCCCGGTACTGGGCGAAGGCGGGCGCGCCGTTGGCCCCGACCGGCAGCAGGCGGGTGCCCTCGCAGGGCGCCCCGGCGGCCAGCAGGACCGCCCTGACCGACTCCCGGCCGCGCAGCCACCACGCGAACGGCGGCATCGACATCGTCGCGTCCTCGTGCAGCAGCGAGACCAGCGCGTCCACGTCGTACCGCTCGAAGGCGGAGACGTAGCGGTCGAGCAGCCGCCCGTCCACCTCGGCGTCCTCCGGGGCGACCGCCGGGAGCCGGGCGCGGGCCCGCTGCAACGCGCTGTTCACGGACGCGACGCTCGTCCCCAGCAGGCCCGCCACCTCGGCGGCCTGCCACTTCAGCACGTCGCGCAGGATGAGCACGGCCCGCTGCCGCGGCGGCAGCCGTTGCAGCGCGGCCACGAACGCCAGCCGCACGCTCTCCCTGGCCACCGCCAGCTCCGCCGGGTCGGCCGGCAACACGCGCCCGTCGGGCACCGGCCACACCCAGGCGTCCCCCGGCAGCGGATCACCGAGCGGGTCGCCGGGACGCGCCGCCGGCCCGAGGTCCATCGCCCGCGCCCGCCGCTGCGGCCCGCGCAGCATGTCCAGGCAGACGGACGTGGCGAGCCGGAACAACCACGGGCGCAACGGCCCCCGCCCGGGCTCGTACGTGCGCCACGCCCTGACGAACGCCTCCTGCACCGCGTCCTCGGCCTCGAAGCCCGAGCCGAGCATCCGGTAGCAGTAGCCGGTCAGCTCGACCCGGTGGTGTTCCAGCTCGCTCGCCTCCACTAGGCCGGGGCCACCTCGATCTGCAGCTCGTGCACCCATTCCGCGCGGTCCTCCGGGCAGTGCAGCGACACCTCTCTCGCCAGGGCGAGCGAGCGGTAGCCGTTCTCCTCGATCCAGTGGGCCAGGGCCTGGAAGGTCGGTCCGACGGCCTCCATCGGGCCGTGGTGGATGATCGCGGCCGCCGTGCCGATCGCGGGCAGGTCCCTGATCTCGAAGTCGTGGCGGGGGTCGGGGTCCACGTTGACCGGCAGGCAGGCGTGGACCATGACCGAGCCGTCGTCCTCCTGGCGGTAGTAGGCCAGGCCGGGGCCGGCCACCCGGACGTCCGCCCGCTCCACGCGGGCGCAGATCTCCTCGAACAGGGGCCCGATCACCGGGCCGACGTCCTCGCCCTCGTAGCTGGCCGCCCTGGCGCTGAGCTGCGCGACCCGGACCGGGCCGACCTTCTTCAGCACGACTTCCGCGGTTCTCATGTGCCCCTCCGTCTCGATGCTGCGGAGTCTCGCCTCGACGCCGCGCAGCCTGGCCAGGTCGGCGTTGATCTGCGCCTCCAGCTGGGCGCGGCGCAGCCGTACCATGCCGTGCAGCTCCTCGGTGCTGACCTTCTCGTCCAGGATCGTCCGGACCTGTTCCAGCGTGAAGCCGAGGTCCTTGATGGCGACGATCCGGTTGAGTCTGGCCAGTTGCGCGGCCTGGTAGGACCGGTAACCGGTGAGCGGGTCCACGTGCGCGGGGCGCAGCAGGCCGATGGCGTCGTAGTGGCGGAGCATGCGTACGGACACGAGCCCCAGCCGAGCGAAATCTCCGATGCTGAACATGTCGGGTCCAGAAGTAGGGGCTCACACGGTGTCAGAGTCAACCTATGGCGATTTCTAGGGACATGGGGTAATTTCCAGCGTAAGAAGCAACCGAACGTTCGTTAGGTCGCCATGGACGTGGACGCACTGCTCCGGATCAGGACGGCCGCGGTGCGGCTCTTCGCCCAGCAGGGCTACGCCGCCACCGGCATCAGAGACCTGGCCAGGGCGGTGAACCTGACCAACGCCGGCGTCTACCACCACGTCCACAGCAAGGAAGCCCTGCTGGCCGACCTCATGCGGACCGGCCTGCAAGGACTGATCGACTCGACCGCCCGCGTCCTGGACGGGGCCACCCGTCCCGCCGACCGCCTCGCCCTGCTGATCACCTCGCTCACCGCCCTGCACGCGCTCACCCCCCTGACCAGCCGCGTCATGGACGGCGAGCTCCGCTCCCTGACCCCGGGCTCGCCCGCGCACACCGAGGTCATCGCCCTGCGCGACGCCTACGAGAGCCACTGGAAGAGCGCCCTGGCCGACGGCGTCGCCGAAGGCGTCTTCCACGTCGCCGACCAGAAGCTGACCCGCCTCGCCCTCATGTCCATGTGCACCGGCACCAGCGAGTGGTACCGCCCCGACGGGGACTCGACGCTGGAGCAGGTGTGCGCGGAGTTCGTCACGATCGGCCTGGCCGCCGTACGCGCCGCCGGCCCGGTCGTGGCGCCCCTCGATCGACGCCTGCTGCCCGTCTTCCCGTGGGAGCCGCCGGATGCACACCACGATCCCCGACCTGCTGAGGCACGCCGCTAGCACGTACGGCGAGCGCGAGTTCCTCCGTTTCCCCGCTTCCTCACCCGCCCTCCCGGCGACCTCGCTGAGCTTCGCCGAGGCCGACGCCGTCTCGGGCCGTCTGGCCCGCGCGCTTGCCGGCCAGGGGGTACGCCCCGGCGACCGGGTGGCCGTCATGCTGGACAACGAGCCGTGGTGGCCGTTGAGCTGGTTCGCCGTCCTGAAGGCGGGGGCGGTCACCGTCCCCGTGAACGTGCGGTACCAGGCCGCCGACCTGGAGCACGTCCTGCGCGACTCCGGCGCGGTCGCCACCCTGACCGGCGCGGAGCACGCCGCGCGCGTGCCGGGCGTGGTGCACCTCGTGGACGAGCTGACGGACGGCCCACCTCTCGACATCTCCCTCGGCGCGGACAATGTCGCCAATTTTCAGTACACGTCGGGGACGACGGGGTTCCCCAAAGCCTGCCTGCTCACCCACGACTACTGGGTCAGGACCGCCCGCGTCGTCGCCGACCTCGTCCGCCTGCGCGACGACGACGTCCTGCTGATCGCCCAGGCGTACTCGTACATGGACCCGCAGTGGACCACCCTGGTCTGCCTGCTCGGCGGCATCCCGCAGGTGGTGCTCCCCCGCTTCTCCGCCTCGGGCTTCTGGCCCGCCGTCCGGGAGCACGGCGCGACCCTCACGTACGTGCTGGGCACCATGCCCCTGCTGATGCACAAGCAGCCGCCGAGCCCCCTCGACCGCGACAACCGGATGCGGCTCGTGCTCTGCTCGGGCATCGCCCCCGGCCTGCACCGCGCGTTCGAGGAGCGCTGGGGCGCGCCCTGGCGCGAGCTGTACGGCTCCACCGAGAGCGGCTGCGACCTGATGGCCGCCCCGGACGCCGACGACACCGTCGGCACCGGCGCGCTGGGCACGCCGCCGCCCGGCAAGGAGGTCCGGCTCGACGAGGAGACGGGCGAGATCCTGGTCCGCGGCACGCCCATGATGACCGGCTACTGGAACCACCCCGAGGCCACCGCGCACGCCTTCCGCGGCGGCTGGTACCACACCGGCGACCTCGGCGTCCGGGACGCGCGAGGCCGCATCCGGCACGCCGGGCGGCTGAAGGACATGGTCCGCAGAGGCGGTGAGAACATCTCGTGCGCCGAGGTCGAGAGCGTGCTCGCCGGGCATCCCGCGGTCCTGTCCGCGGCCCTGGTGCCCATCCCCGACGACCTCTTCGGCGAGCTGCCCAAGGCGTTCCTCCAGCTCCGCCCCGGTCACGCCGCCGACGCGGGCACGGCCGCCGCCGTCATCGCCCACGCCAGGGAACGCCTGGCCCGGTTCAAGGTCCCGGCGTACGTGGAGTTCGTGGAGTCGTTCACGCTCACCCCGTCCGCCCGCATCGAGAAGCGCCACCTGCTCCGCCCCGGCCGCGACCAGCGCGCCGCCCCCGCCATCCCCATGGAGGACCCGGCATGATCGACGTGACCGTACGCGACGAGGTGGCACTGATCACCCTCGCCCGCCCCGAGAAGCTGAACGCCCTGACCGCCGGCATGCGCAAGGACCTGGCCGCGGCCGTCCGCGCGCACGGCCGCACCGCCAGGGGCATCGTGATCACCGGCGCCGGCCGGGCGTTCTCGGCTGGCGAGGACATCGCCGAGGCGGCGGGCAAGCCCCTGGAGGCGGAGGTCGAGCTGTTCCACGACATGACCAGGGCCGTGCTGGAGACCCGGGTGCCGGTGGTCGCCGCGGTCAACGGCCTGGCGGTCGGCGGTGCCGCCGAGTGGACGCTCTGCTTCGACACCCGCATCGGCGCCCCCGCCGCCGAGTACTTCTTCCCCGAGAACCACCTCGGCCTGTCGATCTCGAACGCCGCAAGCCACCTGCTGCTCCGGCTGGCCGGCGGCCGGGCGCTGCGCCTGGTGCTGAACTCGGCCCGGCTGAGCGCCGCCGACGCGCTGGCGGCCGGGCTGCTGGACGAACTCGTGCCCGCCGAGGAACTGGTGGAGACGGCGATCGCGCGGGTGCGCCACTGGACCCGGCCGGGCACCGCCACCGCCGTGCACCTGGGGCTGCTGCGCCCGCCGCTGGCCGAGGTCGAGCGCGCCTTCGAGGCCGAGACCGTGGCCGCCCGGCAGGTGGAGCAGTCGGGCCTCGCCCAGGCCGGCATGACCCGCTTCCTGACCCGCCGAACCCCCTGACCCGCCCCCTTTGGCTCGCCGACCCCTGCCCCGCCGACCCTCGCCTTCGGGCCGGGGCGGTCAGGCGATGACGATGGCGGCGATGATCAAGGCGACCGCGACCACGAGGACGGCGATCGAGTCGTAGGACCAGGTGACCTTGACCGGCGCCGCCGCGGCCGCCGGGTCCGCGCGGCGGTGGGCGGCCTCGGCGCGGTCGCGGATCTGGTCGCCGACGAAGTCGGCGTGGGTCTTGCCGGTGAACGCCTCGGCGGCGGCCTGCTCGGCCTTGCTGACCGTGGCCTCGACCCGGAACCGGCCTCCCCGCTGGGGCTTGGGCACGCCGCGCCGCTGCGCCTTGGACCGCTCTCTGGCGCTGCTCATGGGCGTCCACAACCGCAGCACCTGCTCGTCGGCGCCCTCGCCGCCGTAACGGACGGCGATGGAGTGGGTGACCGTCACCTCGCCCACCGAGGCCCACGGCAGGAACGTCGTGCGCAGCGGGTTGCGGGCCAGCAGCCCCTCCTCGCCGACCACGGTGGCGGGCCGGACCGCGATCGCGTAGACGAGCGCCGTCATCGCCCCGAGCACGGCCAGCGCCACCATGGACGGCTTGCCGTTGTAGTGGGCCGTCAGGTCCCACACGTTGAACGCCACGAAGACCAGCCAGGCGCAGCCCAGCACGAACCCGGTCTTGGACCGGTAGGTGTGTTTCACGGCTGCCACTTGATCTGCGCGAACCCCGGCTTGATCACGCCGTTGATCAGCGCCAGCCGCTCGTCGAACGGCAGGAAGGCCGACTTCATCGCGTTGACCGTGAACCACTGCAGGTCGTCCCAGCCGTAGCCGAACGCCTCGACCAGCTTGGCGAACTCAAGGGACACGCTCGTCGAGCTCATCAGCCGGTTGTCGGTATTGACGGTGACCCGGAAGTGCAGCCTGCGCAGCAGCCCGATGGGGTGCTCGGCGATCGAGTCGGCGGCCCCGGTCTGGAGGTTGGACGTGGGGCACATCTCCAGCGGGATGCGCTTGTCGCGCACGTACGCCGCCAGCCGCCCCAGCTTGGCCGACCCGTCGCCGGCCACGGTGATGTCGTCGATGATCCGGACGCCGTGGCCCAGCCGGTCGGCGCCGCACCACTGGATGGCCTGCCAGATCGACGGCAGCCCGAACGCCTCGCCGGCGTGGATCGTGAAGTGCGCGTTCTCCCGCTGGAGGTATTCGAAGGCGTCGAGGTGCCGGGTGGGCGGGTAGCCGGCCTCGGCCCCGGCGATGTCGAACCCCACGACGCCGACGTCGCGGTAGCGCACGGCCAGCTCGGCGATCTCCATCGAGCGGGCCATGTGGCGCATCGCGGTCAGCAGCGTGCCGACCCGGATGCCGCGACCCTGCGAGCCCAGCGTGAACCCTTCGAGCACCGCCTCCACCACCTGGTCGAGGCTGAGCCCCATGGTGGTGTGCTGCTCGGGGGCGAAGCGCACCTCGGCGTAGACCACGCCGTCGTCGGCGAGGTCGCGGGCGCACTCGGCGGCCACCCGGACCAGGGATTCGCGGGTCTGCATGACCGCGACCGTGTGGTCGAAGGTCTCCAGGTAGCGCTCCAGCGAGCCGGAGTCGGCGGCCTCCTCGAACCAGAGGCGCAGATTGTCGGGGTCGGTGGAGGGCAGCCGCCCGTAGTCGATCTCCCGTGCGAGCTCGACGATCGTCTCGGCGCGCAGCCCGCCGTCGAGGTGATCGTGCAACAACACCTTGGGAGCCTGCCGGATCTTGTCAAGCGTGGGGCTCATCTGGCCATGATATGAGCACACTCCTCCGCCGCCGCACACGTCGCGCCCGCCTGTGGACAACCCTTCCGACACACCCGTGAGACAGGGCCGTCAGCCCGCCCGTGAGGCGCGCCCGTGAGGGAGGCGCGCCCGGTCAGTCGCGGCGGGGTCGGTCGCGGCCGGTCAGTCGCGGGCTGTCAGTCGCGGCCGGCGCTCTCCGGCGTGAAGGCGGGCAGGCACACGGCGACGTACTCGGCGCCGTCGGGGCCCACGCTGTAGCGCACCTTCTCCCCCGGCGAGGTCACCACCGACTGGCCCGCGCCGACCTCGACCGTGCCGCCGTCGTGCTCGACGAGCAGGCTGCCGCGCAGGACGACGGTGTACTCGGTGAACGACGGGGTCTGGGCGGGCTCGGCCCAGCCGGGCGGGGCGGTCATGTGGGCGATCGAGACCTGCTCGTCGCCGCTGTTGACGCGCCCCACATGCTCGTCGATGATCTTGCCGCCGGGGACGGGGATGCGGGTCGGGCCCTCGATCTTTCTCACCACGGGCTTCAGTGTGCCACGTCGAGCACCAGCCGGCTCGGCGCGGACTGCTCCTTCACCCGGAAGCCGGCCCGGCGGGCGAGCGCCAGGCCGACGCCCACGCGTCCCTCGAAGTCGCCGGTCCTGACGACGTGGGAGACGTTCCTGAGCCCGGCCCGGTAGACGGGCCCGCCCTTCCAGGTGGGGTAGCCGTCGTCGTCGTGCGCGTTGGCGGGGAAGAGGGTGAGCTGCAGGTACGCGCCGCCCTGGACGCCCATGGGCTCGCCGGAACCGTCCTGGAGGAATTCGTCCACCCATTTCACCTTGTAGCCGGGGATGTCGCCCTTGAGGTCGATCACCACCCGGTCGTAGCCGTCGTGGGTCGCGTACCGGACGCCGGTCACCACGGCCGGGTCGAGGCCGTCGCGCTCGACGTCCACCTCGGCGGTGCTGGTGGGGACGTCCGAGGGGGCGCTGCGGGGGGTGGCGGTGCCGGGACCGGTGTCCGCGGGGGTGTCCAGCCGCGCGGTCTGCGAGGAGGTGCCGCATGCGGTCAGGACGGCGAGGCAGGCGAGCGGGACGGCGAGGCGAAGGCGCGACGACCGCTCGCCGGCCGGGGATGACGGGCGCATGCCCGGTAGATGCCCAGCCCACGGGCCTGCAAGCGGCTTGGTGGCGGATCGGCCCGGGTTTCCCGGGCACTTCCGCGGAGCCGGGACTGCCTCTACGCTGATCAACCTCCAAGGAGTCATACAAGTGAGCAAATCCCACGACTTATCGGCTTTTCTGGCGTCTTATGGGCCTTCTTTCGCTCGGACGGCCTACCTGCTGACGGGCGACGCGGACAAGGCCCGCGAGCTGGCCACCGCGGCCCTCGTCGCGTCCTGCCGCCGGTGGTCCGCGATCCGCTACCACCGCCCGGCCGACGCGGTGCTGCGCGAGCTGTACGGACGGTTCCTGGGCGCGACGGGCGCGCCCTGGCCGGTCCCGGAGGGCCATTTGCTCGCCGGACTCGCCCCGAGGACGCGCGCGGCCGTCGTCGTCACCTTCCACGACGGGTTGAGCCTGCCGCACGCGGCCCAGGTCACGGGCCTGTGGATCGGCGCACTGGACGACGAGCTGCGACGAGCCCGCACCCAGCTCCAAGCCACCCACCCGACCCTGTTCGAGAACCCCGCAGACCTGACCAAGGACCCCGCGAACCCGCCCGAGGAACGCGCGAACCCGTCCGAAGAACGCGCGAACCCGTCCGAAGAACGCGCGAACCCGGCTGAGGAACGCGCGGACATGGCTGAGGACCCGGCGGACCTGGCCGAGGACCATGCGGACCTGGCCGGGGGGCGCCAGGGCGAGCGGTCGCGGGACGGCGCGACGTCCGCCTCCCTCTGGACGCTCGCCCCCGCTCCCGAGCCCGCCGCTCCCTGGACGCTCGGCCCCGCTCCCGAGCTCGCCGCCCCGGCGGCGGGCCCTCACGACGCCGCCCCCGGGGATCCGGCGCTGCGGGCCGCCCTGCTCGGCCTGGCCGCCGGGATGCCGCGCGCCGGACTCGCCGACCTCGCCGAGACCGTCCTGCGCCGGGTGACGGCGCGGCGCCGGATCCGGGCGTCGGTGTGGACGTTCGCCTCCCTCGGCCTGGTCGCCGCGATGGTCGCGGCGACCGCCGCGGGGCTGTCCGCGCTGGCCGCCCGCATGGACGAGGCGACGGCCCGCTCCTCCTTCGACCCCGGGACGCGGGCCCCCGCCCAGGAGATCCGCGACCCGCTGCCCGCCGCGCTCCCCGACCCGGTCCGCTTCGCCTACCCGGGCTACTGCCGCGACGCCGAGGCCGACGCCCACGACCCGCAACCCTGCGGCCAGTGGGTGCTCACGACCCGCTCGGGCGCGGAGTGGCGGCTGCCGGACGCGCGGGCCGGCTACGACCCCGCCACCGGCGCGTACATGCCGCTGGCCCTCAGCCAGGACGGCCACCGGCTCCTCTACCAGAACCCGCAGGGCCGTTACCTGGTCCACGACCTGCCCACGGGCGTGGTCAAGCGCATCGACGCCACGGCGGGGGACGGCGAGGCGCACATCAGCTCGTCCCCGGACGGCCGCTACTTCGCGCTGTCCTTCGGCGACGCGGACGACAGCGCGGTGCTCGACTTCCGCACGGGCACGACCCGCACGGTACGCGGCGCGGACGTCGAGATCCTGGCCGTCCACGACGACGGCACGCGGGTGGTCGCCGAACGCCGGGACACCACCGCCGTCCCCGGCCACGCCTCCGTCAGCACGCTGAGGCTGGACGGCGCGGGCCCCCGTACGAAGGGCTTCCGGATCGACCCCGCCCTCATCGAGCACGGCGCCGCGCTCGCCCCCGACGGCCGCTCGCTGGCCCTGGTAACGGCCGACGACCGGCTGGTCACCATGGGCGCCCGCACCGGCCGCGTCACCGGCCCCCGCCCCCGCCTGGACGTGGACGGCCTCGAAGTGATCAGGGTGGAGCGCTGGCTGAGCCGCGACAAGGTCCTCGTGCGCCTGTGGGACCAGGAGGACGTCTACCTGGTCCAGGTGGACGTCCGCACCGGCGAGAGCGCCGACCTCGGCGACTCTGCGACGGAGTGGATCGACTACTCCGACCCGCTCGGCGCTCTGGAGAAATGAGGAAGGCCCTGGAGAAATGAGGAAGAGGGCCCCGCCCCCGGCGGAACCCTCTTCCCGATCACAGGGAGGTCAGACGGCCTCGAAGACCTTCACGTCCTCCGCCTCGACCACGGCGGCCTTGCGCGAGCGCAGCCCGGTGGCCGAGATCACCAGCCCGACCAGGGCCAGCACCAGCGCGACCACGATCGCCGAGCGCAGCGCGCCGATCGACAGCGTCTCGCCGCCCGAGGTCAGCACGGCGGTCACCACGGCCAGCACGATCGCGCCGCCGACCTGGCCGGAGGTGTTGAGCAGCCCGGAGGCCAAGCCCTGCTCGTCGTCGTCCACGCCGGTGGTGGCCTGGATGTTCAGGGAGGGGAAGGACAGGGCGAACGCCACGCCGATCAGGACCATGCCGGGGATCACCAGGCCGCCCAGGCTCGGCGTCTCGTCGATGCCCAGGAAGATCGCGTAACCGCCGGCCAGGGCCGCGGCGCCGATGACGATCAGCTTGGCGGTGCCGAACCTGTCGGCGAAGTCGCCCATCTTGGTCGAGGTGACCGCGACGAGCAGGCCCGCGGGCAGGAACGCCATGGCCGTGCCGAGCGCCGACCAGTGCAGCAGGTTCTGGAAGTACTGCATGGCCACGAACTGGAAGGCCACGTACGAACCCATCAGGATGAGCAGCCCCAGGTTGGCCCGCACGATGTGGCCCGAGCGCAGGATGCCGAGCCGCACCAGCGGGTGCTTCAACCGCAGCTCGGTGAGGACGAACAGGCCGAGCAGCACCGCGACGGCCACCAGCGAGCCGATCGTCCGGAACGAGACCCAGCCGACCTCGGGAGCCTGCACGACGGTGAAGACCAGCAGCAACATCGAGGCGGTGATCAGCACGGCGCCGACGAGATCGTGGCCGCCCTCGGCCCGCTCCTCCTGGACCTTCGGCAGCACCTTCAGCGCGGCGATCAGCGCGATGATCGCGACCGGCACCGGCATGAGGAGCGTCCACTGCCAGCCGAGCCCGGTCAGCAGGCCGGAGAGCACGAGGCCGAGCGAGTAGCCGCTCGCGGCGCAGGCGGTGAAGATGCTCAGTGCCTTGTTGCGCTCCGGGCCCTCAGGAAACGTGGTGGTGATGATCGACAAAGCGGCGGGCGCGGTGAACGCGGCGGCCACGCCCTTGACGAACCGGGCGGCGATCAGCAGGCCCCCGTCGTCCACGACACCACCCAGCAACGACGCGACGGCGAAGACGCCCAGAGCGACCAGGAACACCCTGCGCCGCCCGAGCAGGTCGGCGGTCCTGCCCCCGAGCAACAGAAGACCGCCATAGCCGAGCACGTAGCCGCTGACCACCCACTGCAGGGAAGACGTGCTGAGGCCCAGATCGTGCTGGATGGCCGGGAGGGCGACACCGACCATGGAGACATCAAGGGCGTCAAGGAAGATCACTGCACAGAGCACGGCGAGCGCGCCCCAACGGGATGAGGAAGAGGACATGGGTCAGAACAATACATGCAGCAGCATCTAATGCAAGCGCATTTAATGTCGTTGCATGAAACTTCCCGAGATGGTAACCTCCGCGACATGGACGAGGAGTTCGTGGTCGAGACCTGGCATTACGTCCTGGCCAAACACGCGAAGGCCATGTGCGCGCTGGAGCGGGAGCTGGGCGAGCGGCACGGGCTCGGGCCCAGCGAGTTCGAGGTGCTCGACCGGATCGTCCACCACGACAGGAAGCTGCGCATCCAGGAGCTCTGCGAAGAGGTCCACCTGAGCCAGAGCGCCCTGTCCAGGGTCGTGGCCAGGCTGGAGAAGAGCGGGTTCGTCACCCGCGGCACGTGCGACTCCGACCGCCGGGGAGTGTTCGTCTGCATCACCGACGAGGGGCGCGCCCGGTACACCGAGGCGCTGCCCACGCAGCGCGCCGTGCTCGCGGGCGTCTTCACCGACGTGCCCGAGGTCCCCGCCGTCACCACCTAGCCGGTACGCGGCCGGGGAAAAGCGGCGGCGGCCGTACCCGGGCAGGGGTCCGGCCGCCGCGCACGCGTGCTTCCGGCGGTCAGCCGATGCGGTCGATGACCAGGGGCAGCAGCTCGCGCCCCGACTCGGCGACCTCGTAGCCGCCGTCCAGCGCGTCCAGCGCCCGCTCGAACCTGGCCGTCTCGTCCGCGTGCAGCGTCAGCAGCGGCTGGCCCTCGCGCACCAGGTCGCCGGGCTTGGCGTGCAGCACGATCCCGGCCCCGAACGACACCGGGTCCTCCTTGCGCGCCCGTCCGGCGCCGAGCCGCCAGGCGGCCAGCCCCACGGCGTACGCGTCGAGATGGGCCAGCACGCCGGACGACGGCGCCGCCACCGTCATGCTCTCGGCCGCCCGCGGCAGGACCGCGTCCGGGTTGCCGCCCTGGGCGGAGATCATCCGCCGCCACGCGTCCATGGCCGAGCCGTCGCGCAGCGCGTCGGCCGGGTCCTTGCCGGAGACCCCGGCCGCCGCCAGCATCTCGCGCGCCAGCCGTACGGTCAGCTCCACCACGTCGGACGGCCCGCCGCCGGCCAGCACCTCGATCGACTCCTCGACCTCCAGCGCGTTGCCCACCGCCCGGCCGAGCGGCCGGTCCATGGCCGTCAGCAGGGCGACCGTGCGCACGCCCGCGTCGCTACCGAGCGCGACCATGGTCTCGGCCAGCTCGCGGGCGCTCTCGGTCGTCTTCATGAACGCCCCGGAGCCCACCTTCACGTCGAGCACCAGCGAGCCGGTGCCCTCGGCGATCTTCTTCGACATGATCGACGAGGCGATCAGCGGGATCGACTCGACGGTGCCGGTGACGTCGCGCAGCGCGTAGAGCTTCTTGTCGGCCGGGGCCAGCCCGGAGCCCGCCGCGCAGACCACCGCGCCGGCCGTGCGCAGGACGTGCAGCATCTGGTCGTTGGAGAGCGAGGCCAGCCAGCCCGGGATGGACTCCAGCTTGTCCAGGGTGCCGCCGGTGTGCCCGAGGCCGCGCCCGGACAGCTGCGGCACGTACGCCCCGCACGCCGCCACCAGGGGCGCCAGCGGCAGCGTGATCTTGTCGCCGACGCCGCCCGTGGAGTGCTTGTCGGCCGTGGGCCGGTCGAGCATCGACCAGTCCATGCGCTCGCCCGACCGGATCATGGCCTGCGTCCAGTCGGCGATCTCGCGCCGGTTCATGCCGTTGAGCAGGATGGCCATGGCCAGGGCGGACATCTGCTCGTCGGCCACGTCACCGCGGGTGTAGGCGGCGATCACCCAGTCGATCTGGGCGGTGGTGAGCTCGCCGCCGTCGCGCTTGGCGCGGATGACCTCGATGGCGTCCATGGTCACGAGCTCCTGCTGAGGTCGTCGGGGCCGAACGCGTACGGCAGGATCTGCGCCATGCGCTTGGGGCCGTCGACGGTCTCGACCAGCAGGTTCTCACCGCCGAACTCGTACAGGAGCTGACGGCAGCGCCCGCACGGCATGAGCAGCTCGCCGTGGCCGTCCACGCAGGTGAAGGCCACCAGCCGGCCGCCGCCCGACATCTGCAGCGCCGACACCAGGCCGCACTCGGCGCACAGGCCGAGCCCGTACGAGGCGTTCTCGACGTTGCAGCCGGTGACGATCCGGCCGTCGTCAACGACCGCCGCCGCCCCCACCGGGAACTTGGAGTACGGCGCGTAGGCGTTGCGCATGGCCGTGGCGGCCTCGGCGCGCAGGCCGTCCCAATCGATGTTCAATGTTGATCCCCCCGACGGAAGCGTACGCCGTCGGCCTTGGGCATCCGCAGACGCTGCGAGGCGACCAGGAGCACGAGCAGCGTGAGCACGTGTGGCGTGATGAAGACGAACTCGCCCGGCAGCGTCTCCACGGTCCGCCAGAGCCAGAACAGCAGGAGCGCGCCGACCGCCGCGGCGGCGATCACGGTGTAGTCCTTGACGCCCCTGACCACGATGTCGGCCGGCTGGCTCGGCACGACCAGCCTGCGGATCTGCAGCGCGATGTAGACCACCAGCAGCAGCGCGCCGAACAGGAAGAACGTGGTGACCGCGTTGGCCTCGCCGGAGCTGCGCAGCTGCAGGCCGCTGGCGTAGCCGAACAGGGACGAGCCGGCCGCGAGCCCGCCGGGCCGCCAGTTGCCGAAGATCATGGCCGCCAGGCCGATGAAGCCGCGTCCCTGCGTCTGGCCCTCGACGTACTTGTTGGAGACGAAGACCAGGAACACGCCGCCGAGCCCGGCGAACGCGCCGGAGACGACGACCGCGAGGTACTTGATCCGGTAGACGTTCACACCCAGCGACTCGGCCGCCCACGGGTTCTCCCCAGCCGACCGCAGCCGCAGCCCGAACGACGTGCGCCAGAGCACCAGGTACGTCACCGGCAGCAGCAGCACGGCCAGGATGATCAGCGCGTTCACGTCGTGGGTGAGCCCGCGCAGGATGCCGGCCAGGTCGGAGAGCAGGAACCAGTGGGTGCTCTCCAGCTTGCCGAGCAGGTCGGGGCCGTCGGACAGGACGGGCAGGCTCACCTCGGGCGCACCCGAGCTGATCGCCGGCGAGGTGGTGATGCCGGCGCCCTTCGCGCTGGCCGAGGTGCCCTCGCCGTAGAGGACCTCGGACAGGAAGCGGGTGATGCCGGGGCCGAGCAGGTTGATGGCGACGCCGCTGATGATGTGGTCGACGCCGAACGTGACGGTGGCGATCGCGTGGATGAGCCCGCCGAGCGCGCCGCCGAGCAGCCCGGCGACCAGCGCGGCCACGGCGCCCCACTGGTATCCGGCCCAGCCGGCGAACCAGGTGCCGAGCACCATCATGCCTTCGAGGCCGATGTTGACCACGCCGGCCCGCTCGGCCCACAGGCCGCCGAGACCGGCCAGGCCGATCGGCACCGCGAGCAGCAGCGCCGCGTTGAACGTGCCGGAGGAGGTCAGGTCGTCCTGGCCGGAGATGACCCGCACCAGCGACAGCAGCAGGATGAGCGCGGCGACGCCGAGCAGCGCCAGATGGTATTTGCCGACCCTGCTCATGCTGCCACCTCAACCGGTCTGTTCGTGTCGAGCTGCCGGGCGGCCCGCTGCTCCTCAAGCCGCATGGCGATGCGGTTGGTCACCTCGTTCGCGATGACCACCAGCAGGACGATGACGCCCTGGATGATCGTGATGACCGACGACGGCACGTCCGCGATCTGCAGCGCGCCCTGCGCCCGGTCGAGGAAGGCGAACAGCAGCGCGGCGATCGCGATGCCGACGGGCTTGTTCCTGCCCAGCAGCGCCACCGCGATGCCGAGGAAGCCGAGGCCGGCGGTGAAGTTGGAGTTGAAGGCGCCCTTGTCGCCGAGGATCTCGGGCAGGCCGATGAGCCCCGCGATCGCGCCGGACAGCACCATGGCCGCGATGACCATCTTCTTCGGGTTGACGCCCGAGGCGAAGGCGGCCGGGCCGTTGAGCCCGCTGGCCTTGACGTTGAAGCCGAAGCGGGTGCGCTCCAGCACGACCCAGACCACCAGGCCGAGCACGACGGCCACGAGCAGGAAGCCCCACACGCCGCCGCCGCGGGTGGGCGCCAGCAGCCCGAACCAGTCGAAGACGAAGTTCAGGTTGGGGAACATGGCCGACTCGGGCAGCTGCGGCGTGGTCGTGGTGAGCTGGCCGGCGGCCCGCTCGCCCGTGAACGGCCCGCGGACCAGGTAGGAGGAGAGAGCGATCGCGACGTAGTTGAGCATGATCGTGGAGATCACCTCGTTCACGCCGCGGGTCACCTTCATCACCGCGGGGATCAGCGCGTACGCGCCGCCGACGACGGCCGCGACGACGATGATCACCAGGATCTGGATCGGCTTCGGCGCGGTGAACGTCGAGCCGACGAAGGCCGCGCAGATGGCCGCGATGCGGTACTGGCCCTCGACGCCGATGTTGAACAGGTTCATGCGGAAGCCGACGGCCACCGCCAGACCCGCGATGAACAGCGGCACCGCCCGGTTGAGGAACGCCGCGATGCCGTTGGACACCGACCGCTCGGTCTCGCCGAAGTTGAAGAAGGCGGCGAACGCGTCGATCGGGCTGGCGCCCGCCGCGGTGATCGCCACGCTGGAGATCGCGATCGCCAGGACGATGGCGACGACGGCGCCTGCGACGGTGAGCAGCGCCCGGTTGAGCCCGGCGGGCATCACGTCTCCTCAGTGCCGGCGATGGCGCCGGTCATGTAACCGCCAAGCCGCTCGGGCGTGACGTCGGAAGGATCGAGTTCGGCCACGAGCCGGCCGCGCAGGATGACCCTGATCGTGTCGGACAGGCCGATCAGCTCGTCGAGGTCGGCCGAGATCAGCAGCACGGCCAGGCCGGCGGCCCGCGCGTTGCGCAGGTGGTCCCAGATGGCGGCCTGGGCGCCGACGTCCACGCCGCGGGTGGGGTGGGCGGCGATGAGGAACGAGGGCTCGCCGCTCATCTCGCGTCCGACGATCAGCTTCTGCTGGTTGCCGCCGGACAGGGCCAGGGCCAGGGTCTCCACGCTGGGGGTGCGCACGTCGTACTCCTTGACGATGCGCTCGGTGTCGGCCTTGGAGGCGCGGCGGTCGACCCAGATGCCGCTGCGCGCCGGGGGCCTGGTCTGGTGGCCGAGCACCCGGTTCTCCCACAGGGACGCCTCCAGCAGCAGGCCCTGCCGGTGGCGGTCCTCGGGGATGTAGCCGATGCCGGCCTCCCTGCGCTTCAGCGTGGACCAGGCGCTGATGTCCACGCCGCCGAGGGTGATCGTGCCGTGGGCGGCACGCATGCCCATGATCGCCTCGATCAGCTCGGACTGCCCGTTGCCCTCGACGCCGGCGATGCCCAGGATCTGGCCCGCGTGGATGTCGAAGGAGACGTCGTCGAGGATCAGGCGCTTGCCCTCTTCGCGCAGCTTGTCGACGTACAGGTCGACGGAGGTGCCCCTGGGGACGGGACGGAAGCCGTCGGCCTCCATCGTCAGCCGCGACACGCTCAGCGTGACGCTCTCGCGCACGGTGGACTCGCGGGTCTCCGGCGTGGGCAGCTCGCTGCCCACCATCAGCTCGGCGAGCCGGCGGGCGGTCACCTCGGCGGGGTTGACGCTGGCGACGGTGGTGCCGCGGCGGATCACGGTGATCGCGTCGGCGATGTTCAGCACCTCGTCGAGCTTGTGCGAGATGAAGATGACGGTCAGGCCCTCGGCCTTGAGCTCGCGCAGGTTCTCGAACAGCTCCTCGACCTCCTGCGGCACGAGGACCGCCGTCGGCTCGTCGAGGATGAGGATGCGGGCGCCGCGGTAGAGGACCTTGAGGATCTCCACCCGCTGGCGGTCGCCGACGCCGAGGTCCTCCACCAGCGCGTCGGGGTCGACGCGCAGGCCGTGGCTGCTGGCCAGCTCGGCGATGCGGGCCCGCGCCCTGCCGGTGTCGAGCATGCCGGCCCTGGTGGGCTCGGCGCCGAGGACGATGTTCTCCAGCACGGTGAAGTTGTCGGCCAGCATGAAGTGCTGGTGGACCATGCCGATGCCGACGTCGATGGCGTCGCTGGGGGTGCGGAAGCTGACCTCCCGGCCGTTGACCCTGATCGTGCCCTCGTCCGGCTTCTGCATGCCGTAGAGGATCTTCATCAGGGTCGACTTGCCCGCGCCGTTCTCCCCGACGATCGCGTGGACCGTGCCGGGTTCGACGGTGATGCGGATGTCGTGGTTGGCGACGACGCCGGGGAAACGCTTGGTGATGCCCTCCAGCTCTACGGCGGGTTGCACCGCGGCGAGGGTGTCCGAGCTCATTTCGCCTCTCCTAGAGCATGGGGGGCGGACGGGGCGGATAGCCAGAAGGCCCGAAGTGGGGACTCCGGGCCCTCGGTCGTCCGTTCCTACCCAGATTACGGCTTGGACGGAACCGTGATTTTGCCGTCGACGATGTCCTTCTTGGCAGCGTCGAGCTTGTCCTTGATGTCGTCGATCTCGCCACCGGTGGTGGACAGGCCCACACCGTCGACCTTGAGGTCGTAGACGGTGTTGCTGCCGCCCTTGGCGCCGCCCTGGAAGGCCTTGACGAACTCGAAGACGCCGACGTCCACGCGCTTGAGCATCGAGGTCATGATGACCGACTGGAGGTCGGTCTCCTTGACCGTCTGGCGCTGGTCGGAGTCGACGCCGATGGCCTTCTTCTTGGCCGCGGCCGCCGCCTGGAACACGCCGAGGCCGGAGTCGCCGGCGGCGTGGTAGACGATGTCCGCGCCGTCCTGGTACATCTTCTCGGCCGCGACCTTGCCCTTGTCGGGGGCCTTGAAGCCGGAGAAGTCACCGTCGGGGGTGAGGTACTTGATGTCGATCTTGATGTCCGACTTGACGGACTTGGCGCCCATCACGAAGCCCGCCTGGAACTTCTTGATCAGGTCGTTCTCGACGCCGCCCACGAAGCCGACGTGGCCGGCCTCCGACTTGGTCGCCGCGGCGACGCCCGCCAGGTAGGAGCCCTGCTCCTCGGCGAACAGCAGGCCGGTCACGTTCGGACCGTTGGAGGCCGAGTCGACGACGGCGAACTGCACGTCGGGGTACTCGGCGGCGGTCTTCTTGATGTCGTCGCCGTAGGCGAAGCCGACACCGATGATGGGGTTGTAGCCCGCGTCCGCGAGCTGGCGCAGCAGGTCGCCGCGGTTGGAGCCGTCAGCGGCCGGGCTGAGCTCCTTGATGTCGGCGTTCAGCTCCGTCTTGGCCTTCTCCAGGCCGGCGTAGGCGGCGTCGTTGAACGACTTGTCGCCACGGCCGCCGACGTCGAACGCCAGGCCGACCTTCAGGCCGCCCTTGGGGGCCTCGCTGCTGGCGCCGGAGCTCGGCTGCGTGCTCGCCGAGGTGCCTCCACCCTCGCCGCCACAGGCCGCGACTGCCATGAGCATGACGCCGGCTACCGAGCCGACGGCAATCCTGCTGAATCGCTTGCCGAGCAAGGCGACTCCCTTCCATTTCCTCGCCGTCGAACTTCATCGCAGGCGCGAAGAAACGTACGGCACCTGCACGGAAGATAGTTGCTTGACCAGGGCAGACCAAACCGGCACACAGGGTCGCAACCGCTCCGTTATCGACATCAAGCGCGTCCGTGACCTGAATCTGGGTTCAGGCACTTGGGACGGCCTCCGGAAGATTTTGCCCAAGTTTGGTAGGTAAGAGGCCCTTGCCGAGCGGTCGATCATGGCAGAGATTCCGATCAACGGTGGAAATTTCGTATCGGAGCCCCGTATGCAGCCTTGGAAGACACTGGCCGTACCGCTGGTCGCGATCCTCGCCGTGACCTTGAGCGGGCCCGCCCCGGCGACGGCCGCCACCCCCACCCTCAAGATCGAGAACAACGCCACCCAGCCCGTCTTCTCCCGCGCCGACGCCGTCAAGCAGACGGTCTTCGTCGAGGTGGCCGGGACCGACAGCGACGACGACGGGCAGCCCGACCGCGTCGCCATGGACATCCTGCGCCCCAAGGAGACCGACCAGGGCCTCAGGGTCCCGGTGATCATGGAGGCCAGCCCCTACTACGCCCCCGGCAACGACGTGCCCAACCACCCGGTGGACGTCGACGCGAACGGCAACCCGCTGCCCACCCTGAAGTCCCCCTCGGCCAAGCTCTTCAGCGAGCCCTTCGACGGCTACTACGACAACTACTTCGTGCCCCGCGGCTACGCCATCGCCCTGGTCGAGAACGTCGGCAGCGCCCGCGCCACCGGCTGCCCGTCCACCGGCGACCGGAACGAGACGGCCGGCCCGAAGGCCGCCATCGACTGGCTGAACGGCCGCGCCCGCGGCTTCGACGCCGACGGCAACGAGGTCAGCGCCACCTGGTCCACCGGCAAGGTCGGCATGATCGGCGTCTCCTACAACGGCACCCTGCCCAACGCCGTCGCCTCGACCGGCGTCGAGGGACTGAAGACGATCGTGCCGATCGCCGCCATCTCCAGCTGGTACGACTACTACCGGGCCAACGGCGGCGTCCTGGCCCCCGGCGGCTACCAGGGCGAGGACCTGGACGTCCTGGCCAAGTTCGTGCTCACCAGGGACCGGGGCTTCGAGGTCTGCGGCGCCAAGATGGACGCGCTGACCGCGAGCCAGGACCGGATCACCGGCGACTACGGCCCGCTCTGGGACGCCCGCAACTACCTCAACGACGTGGACAAGGTGAAGGCCAGCGTCTTCCTCGTGCACGGGCTCAACGACTGGAACGTCAAGACCAAGCAGTTCGCCCAATGGTGGTACGCCCTGGCCAAGCGGCACGTCCCGCGCAAGATCTGGCTGCACCAGGGCACCCACATGAACCCCTTCAACCTGCGCACCGCCGAGTGGCTGCGCCAGTTGCACGGCTGGTTCGACTACTGGCTGCAGGGCATCGACTCGGGCATCATGCGCGAGCCGCAGGCCGACGTCGAGATCGGCGTCGGCGAGTGGCAGCAGCACGCCTCCTGGCCGCTGCCCGGGGCCACCACGGTCGCGCTGCACCCGGCCGCCGGCGAACGGCTCGGCCTGCTGCCCCGGCCGCTGTCGCCCGCGGAGTCCTTCGTGGACCAGAGCGCGCGGACGGCCGAGCAACTGGTGGAGGCGACCGGGCCGGACCCGAACCGGCTGGCGTACCGGACCGGCGAGCTGCCCGCCGACGTGCGCATCTCCGGCACGCCGACGGTCTCCGTGCGGGCCTCGTTCAAGGACGGCGCCTCGCCGTACCTGACGGCGTTGCTGGTGGACTACGGCACCGACGTGCGCCCGGACGGCACCCTGCTGTCGACCGGCCAGACCTACTGCTACGGCGAGGGCGTCCCGGGTGACACGGGCTGCACGACGCTCAGGCGGCTCGGCACGGCGACGACCGCGTACAAGATCGTCTCCAGGGGGTGGCTCGACGTGCGCAACCGCCACCGCGCCGACCGCACGGAACCGCTGCGCCCCGGCAAGGAGTACACCTTCACCTGGGACTTCCAGCCCAAGGACTACCTGTTCAAGAAGGGCCACCGGCTGGGCCTGGTGATCGTCTCGACCGACCGCGACTACACCCTGCGTTATCCGGCGGGCACCCGGATCACCGTGTCGCCGGGGCACTCGTCCCTGCGGCTGCCGGTGGTGTTCGGCAGGCTCGGCTGACATGCCGACGGCCCGCCGCGCGACGCGGCGGGCCGTCGGAGCGGCGCTCAGGCCATGGCGTTGCTGATGGAGTCGATCGGGCCGACGTCCCACAGCGCGGTCAGCGCGGTGGCGGCCATCACCCGCACGCCCATCGCGATCGCCTTCTCGTCGACGTCGAAGGTGCCCTGGTGGATGTCGTACGTGACGCCGTCGGGCGAGCGCGTGCCGAGCCGGGCGAAGGCGCCGGGGATCGACTCCAGGTACCAGGCGAAGTCCTCGCCGCCGAGCGACTGCTGGGTGGGCACCACCGCGCCCGCGCCGAGGGCCCGCTCGGCCGCCTCGGCCAGCATCTCGACGCTGACCTCGTCGTTGACGACCGGCGGCACGCCGCGCGTGTAGTCCATGACGGCCTCGACGCCGTACGCGCCGGCGACGGACTCCAGCAGGGCCTTGATCAGGTCGGGGGCGGCGTGCCAGGCGTTCTCGTCGAGGCAGCGGATCGTGCCCTCGGCGATGCCGTCGTCGGGGATGGCGTTGGCCGCCGAGCCCGCCTCGACCCGGCCCCAGACGAGGCTGAGCGAGGAGCGCGGGTCGATCCGGCGGGAGAGCGCGGCGGGCAGCTCGGTGAGGATCTTGGCCAGGGCGAAGACCAGGTCGGCCGTCAGGTGGGGACGGGCGGTGTGGCCGCCGGGGCCGGAGACCCTGACCACGATCTTGTCGCAGGCCGAGGTGATCGGGCCGCTCCGGAGGCCGAGCTGGCCGACGTCGACGCGCGGGTCGCAGTGGAGGCCGAAGATGCGGTCGACGCCGCTGATGCCGCCGTGGGCCATGACCTCAAGGGCGCCGCCGGGCAGCTCCTCGGCGGGCTGGAAGATCAGCCGGACCCGGCCGGGCAGCAGCCCGGCGGCGGCCTGCTGGGCCAGGAAGATCGAGGTGCCGAGCAGGACGGTGGTGTGCACGTCGTGCCCGCAGGCGTGGCACGCGCCGGGGACGGTGGAGCGGTAGGGCACGTCCTTCTCGTCCTGGAGCGGCAGCGCGTCGATGTCGGCCCGCAGCGCGATGGTCGGCCCGTCGCCGCTGCCCACGTCGCAGATGAGACCGGTGCCGCGCGGCAGCACCGACGGCGTCAGCCCCGCGGCGGTCAGCCGGTCGGCGATGCGCTGGGTCGTGCGGTATTCGGCGAAGGCGAGCTCAGGATGCATGTGAAGGTCGCGACGGAACGCCACCAGCTCCTGCTCGATCTCCGCCAGGAACGCGTCCAGCTCTCCCCGCAGCTCACGTCCCCGCATATGTCACCATCCATCCCGTCGAGGCCGCGCGTCCCACACACGGACGTCGGCTCATAACGCTCTCGAAAAAAGTCCATCCTGCGGCAGCCACCTGGTTGAGGCGGCCGTTCGGCGAATCAAAAGCCACACCCGTAGGTTTCGGTGCGAGATCGTCAGCACGGGCTTCGCGTTCATCGGTCGCAGCAGCCCGGGTGCACGGCGGTAAGCCGTGAGCCCGGTGGCGATGCTTCTGACTTTATCGCTCCCGTGCGCCTTCGCGCCGACAGATACACCAAAAGTTGGCCGACGGCATGCCCGTAACCGCAGGTGGTTACGTTCCGCACATGCCTACCTGATCCGGAAAATAGTCACAAGGGATCATTAGATGGTGACCCGATGTCGCCACTTCCAAACGTGCTCACCGATTTCGAATCCTGTCACCTTCTGTCATGGTCATGACACTTTGGCGCTTGCTGCATTTGTGAAGAATGCGTGTTTCACTCGCTATATGATCACTAATATCCCGTTCGGGGAGAAGTATGCCGGGTTGAGCATCTTCGAGCCGAGCGAGGGGACCCTGGTGGTCGTACCCTCGCTCTCCCTGCCGCAGGACGAGCTGCGCCGCATCACGGCAGCCCGATCGTACGAGGAGCGCCTGCTCTTCCTCCTCCTGACGCTCCGGGAACCCGGGGTCAAGGTGATCTACCTCTCCTCCGCGCCGATCGATCCCGACATCATCGACTACTACCTCGGCTTCCTCCCCGACCCGGACGACGCCGCCAAGCGCCTGGAGCTCATCAGTCTCGACGAGCCCTGGTCGCAACCCCTCACCCGGACGCTGCTGCGCCGACCCGACGTCCTCGACCGGTTACGGTCGGCGATCGACGCCGACACCTGGCTGGTGCCGTTCGTCCTCAGCGAGACCGAGGAGGAGCTGGCCGCGTCACTCAACGTCCCCATCTACGGCCCCGCCACCGCGCTGGCCTACTACGGCTCCAAGAGCGGCGCCCGCGAGGTCGGGCACGAGGCCGGCGTGCCCATGGCGCGCGGTTTCGGCGACGTGCACAGCATCATCGCGATCGACGAGGCCATCGACTCGCTCCCCGGCGAACGGGTGATCGTCAAGCTCAACGACGGCTACTCGGGCCTCGGCAACGCCATCGTCGACAAGGCCGACCGCTCGCTGACCCGATTTTCGGCGGCCGGGGAGACCTGGACGAGCTTCACGACGAAGATCAGGGAACGCGGCGCGGTGGTGGAGGAGTTCATCGAACATCGCCCGCTCTACTACCCGAGCGCCCTGGCCCGAATCACGCCCGGCGGGCACGCGGCCGTCCTGGCCACCCACGACCAGGTGCTCGGCGGCCCCAACAACGACGTCTACCAGGGCTGCACGTTCCCCGCCGCCCCCGAGTACCGGCACGAGGTGGGCGAGTCGGCCGAGCGCATCGCCGCCATCCTGGCCGAGCGGGGCGTGGTCGGCCTGTTCGGCATGGACTTCTTCGCCCTCAAGGCCGACGCCGGCTACGCCGCGCTGCTGTGCGAGATCAACCTGCGGATCGGCGGCACGACGCACCCGTACGGCGCGGTGGTGCTGACGACCGGGGCCAGGTACGACCCGGCCACCGGCCTCCTCATGGCCGGGGACCAGCCGAAGTACTACACCGCGACCGACAACTGCTCCTCCTCCTGCCTGCGTGGCCGCACGCCGGGCGAGGTCATGCGCACCGCCCGGCGGCTCGGGATCGGCTTCGACGCGGACCGGCGCACGGGCAACGTCTTCCACCTGCTCGGCGCCATCCCCGAGTACGGCAAGCTGGGCTTCACCTCGATCGGCGACTCGCGCGAGGAGGCCGACGAGCTGCACGCGCTCACCCGCCGCCTTCTCTGCGACGCCTGATCCCCGCCTCCCGCAGTCCGCGCCACCCGATCACCGCCAGCACCGCACCGAGGATCACGTTGACCCCGATCAGGATCCCGTGCACGACGTAGAAGCCGGTGGGATGTCCGTCGGCCAAGTTAAACCCGAGGTTGATCCACTCGACGATCATGAACACGCCGAGGATGACGAGGAAACCGGCGATCTTTGGTGACATGGTCATCTCTCCAGTATCGAAGGCGGATCATCCGGGGAATGTGTCGCCACATGGGCATTCACACGGAGCTACGCTGAGACCGCCATGTGGACGAAATTTGTGCCGGTTACGGCACTTCTCGCCGCGGTCACGCTCACGAGCGGGACCGCATCCGCCGCCCCGGCGACACCCGTCGGCGGTGACGCGCTGGGAAGCCGTGGGCTGGTGCAACCCCAAGGCGTCAAAGCGCCCCCCGAGAGCAAGGCTACTTCCTACGTCATCGCGGACGTGGAGACGGGTCAGGTGCTCGCCGCGAAGGACGCGCACGGCCGCTACCTGCCGGCGAGCACCCTCAAGACGCTCACGGCGCTGACGCTGCTGCCCAAGCTCGACAAGAACCGCAGGGTCCGGCCCAGCCAGAACGCCTGCAACCAGGAGGGCACGGCGGTCGGGCTGACGCCCAAGATGACGTACAAGGTCGACGACCTGTTCCGGGCGCTGATGATGTCGTCCGGCAACGACGCGGCCATGGCCCTGGCCGAGACGAACGGCGGCGTGGCCCAGACCATGCGGGACATGAACGCCGAGGCCAGGCGGCTGCAGGCGTTCGACACGGTGGCCAAGACCCCGAGCGGCCTGGACAAGCCGGGGCAGAGCAGCTCGGCGTACGACTTGGCGCTCATCGCCCGCGCCGGCCTCGCAAACCCCGATTTCCGGCGATATATCAGTACAAAGGTTGCCAAGTTTCCGGCGCCCAAGGACTACTACGAGATCAGCAACCACAACAAGCTGCTCTGGCGCTACCAGGGCATGATCGGCGTCAAGAACGGCTGGACGTCCAAGGCGCAGGGCAGCTTCGTCGGCGCGGCCACCCGCGGCGGCCACACGATCCTCGTCACGATCATGCGGCACGAGGGCTACTTCTGGGACGAGGTGGCCAAGCTGCTCGACTGGGGCTTCGCGGTCAGGGGGAAGGCGACCCCCGTCGGGCGGCTCGTCGAGCCGGTGCCCGAGCAAGTGCGGGCCGCGCCGCAGGCGTCGGCGCCGGTGTCGCGGGTGACGCCGGCCGCCCAGCCGCCGCTGCTGGACACGGCGGCCTCCAAGCAGACCGACTCCACCCGGACGGTCGGCTCGGCCGTCATCGGCGGCGGCCTGCTGTTCGGGCTGGTCTGGCTCGGCTTCGGCATCCGCCGCAAGCGCAACCGGTCCCGCCTCTGACGCCACAGAGCGCGTCGGGGCCGGATCAGGGCTCCGAGGTCGGGTGCGGGGTCGTGCCCCTGCACTCGGGGCCGGCCGCCTGGCCCGGGTCGGCCGCCGGCACCTCCAGCGGGTCGCCGAGCGACGGGATCGGCGACGGGGACGGCGGCGGGCACAACCCCGTGGTGGACGTCCACGCGGCGGCCAGCAGCACGAGCCTGGCCGAGAAGTTCATCCACACCAGCAACCCCACGATGGCGGCGAACGCGCCGTAGACGGGGTTGCTGAGCGTGGTGCTGAGCAGCAGGCTCGCCACCTGCTTGAGCAGCCCGAACCCGATCGCGCCGAGCAGCGCGCCCCTGACGATGACCTTGAACGGCTCGGCCGGCTTGGCGACCCAGCCGAGCAGGATCACGAACAGCACCCAGTCGGCCACGACGCTCGCCACCACCACGAAGATCCGGAACGCCTCGGTGCTGAGCAGCGAGTTGTCGCCGAAGACGTGGTCGAGCACCTTGTCCGTGACCGTGGTCGCGGCCCCGGACACCAGCGTGGACACGACCAGCGTCGCCCCGAGCAGGATGACCGAGACCAGGTCGCGCAGTTTGCCCAGGAAGTAGTTCGGGGGCGGCACGGTGGTCATCGACATCTCGCGCAGCGCCGCGCGCAGCGCGTCCATCGCGCCGAGCCCGGCGTACAGGAGGCCGAGGAGGCCGATGATGCCCGCCGTCGTCCTGGCGCCGGCGATCTGCTCCAGGTTGAGGTCGGTCGCCATGCCGGGGAGCCGTTCGTTGATGGCGGTCTCCAGCGCCTCCCTGGTCGCGCTGCTGGCGTCGAGGGTGTAGCCGAGCACCGCGTACCCGAGCGCGAGCAGCGGGAAGAAGGACAGGAACGAGAAGTAGGTGACCGAGCCGGCCAGCCGGTCGCCTCCCTGGAGCTGGTAGCGGCGCACGGCTCTGACCAGGTGGTCGATCCACAGCCTGCGGACCCGCCAGTGATCGAGCGTCGTCCGGCCCCAGGCGCGCAGCGACGCGATCCGCTCGTTCAGACTCGCCATCACGCCCTCACCCCCGCCCGCCGGAGGCGAACGATCACCTCGTCACGGCGTCGGCCGATTCTGTCAGTGACGCGAGGACCGCCGCCAGATCCTGGTGGAGCATCTGCCCATCCCGCTTGACGACACGCCCGCCGACCAGCACGGTTTCCACGACACCGGGGTCGGCGTTGAGCACGACGGCGCCGATCGGGTCGTGCGCCGCCGCCATGCCGAGGGTGTCCGTGCGCAGCAGTTGCAGGTCGGCCTGCTTGCCCGGCCGCAGCGAGCCGACGACGTCGCCCAGGCCCACCACCTCGGCCCCCTCGAGGGTGGCCATGCGCAGCACGTCGCGGGTGGTGAAGCCCATGCCGCCGCCGTCCGGCCGGCCGCGCTCCAGCAGGTACGCCGCCCGCATCAGGCTGAACATGTCGCCCGGCGCGCAGCTCACCGTGTCGATGCCGAGACCGGTCGGGGCGCCCGCCGCCCTGGCCCGTCCGCTGACCGGGTAGCCGAGGCCGAGCGTCATCTCGTCGACCGGCGAGACCGACACGTTGCCGCCGCTGGCCGCGACGCGCTTGAGGTCGTCGTCGGTGTAGCTGTTGGCGTGCACGTACGTGGTCCGCGGCCCGAGCAGGCCGTTCGCCTCCATGAACGCCAGGCCGCGGGCGGCGCTGTCCGGGCCGCCGACGCCCATGTGCACGGTGACCGGCAGGTCGAGCTCGCGGGCCAGCCGCCATTCGGCCAGCGCGTGCTCCTCCGCCACGATCTCCGGCCCGAGCGCGGCGACGACCATGGTGACCAGGCCGCCGCCCGCGCCGAAGTGCTCCTCGTGCACCCGCAGCCCCTCGCGGACGAGCCCGCCCGGCTCGCCCCCGTGGCACCAGCCGAGCACGGCCCTGATCCCCGACTCGCGCAGCGCCCGCACGGTGGCCTCGGTGTGGGCGGGCGAGAGCTGGATGTGGGACCAGTCGAGCAGCGTGGTGATGCCGGTGTCGAGGCATTCCAGCGCGCCGGCGAGGTTGCCCGCGTGGACGTCGGCCGGGCGGTGGGCGGGCGCCAGCTCGCCGAGCACGCGGCTCAGGTAGCCGTCGAAGGCGACGTCGGGGGCGACCGCCCTGATGCCGGCCTGCCAGGTGTGCCGGTGGGTGTCGACGAACCCGGGCAGCACGATCCGCCCGGTCGCGTCGATCACCTCGGCGCCCGGGACGTCGGGCAGGCCGGGGCCCACCTCGGCGAGCACGCCGTCCTCGACGCGCACGTCGACCTGGCCGAGCACCACGGGCTCGGGCTCGGTGTCGATCACGGTGCCGTTCTTGATCAGGAGAGCTTTTATCATGATGGAAAGCTTCTCATTAAGCTTTCCGAAAAGCAATCTGGCGATGGGTATCCTCGTTGGCGTGAAACCGGATGAGATCGACGCGATGGTGCCGCGCTGGGTGGAGTCCGGGCTGTCGTCGTCGCTGATCGCCGGTCTGGAGCTGAGCAAGCGCCTGTCCCGGCTGCACCTGGTCTTCGAGCAGGCGATCAAGGCGGAGCTGGCCGAGCTGGGGCTGACCTACGCCGAGTTCGACGTGCTGGCCGCGCTCGCCCGCACACCGGCGCCGCACCGGATGAAGCCGAGCGAGCTGTCCAAGGCGCTGCTGCTCACCTCGGGGGGCACCAGCAACGTGCTCCAGCGCCTGACGGCGGCGGGCTACGTCGAGCGGGAGGCCAACGCGGGCGACGCGCGCAGCCGGTGGGTGCAGCTCACGGCCGAGGGGCGCCGGGTGGCCCTGGCGGCCCTCGACGCCTCCTCGCGGGCGCACGAGGAGGTGCTGGCCGGGGTGCCGGAGCAGGACGTCAGAGCCGCCGCCGACGCCCTTCGCGAGGTGCTCACCCTCGTCGGCCGCCGCCGCTTCCGCTAGCTCGCACGCAGGGCGTGGCGGTCGGCCCATGAGCGGATCGCCGCCGCGATGGCCTCCGGCTGGTCCTCCGGGGCGTGGTGACCCGCCGGGCCCAGGTGCTCGATCTCCAGGGCCGAGATGGTGCGGGCGCACCAGTCGAGCACCTCGCCCTGGATCAGCAGGGTCGGCGAGGAGTCGAAGGTGAGCAGCAGCTTGGGCACCTCGTCGCTGTCGGCCAGCCACTTGTCGTAGCGCTCGACGGCCTCGGCCACGTCGGCCGGGTCGCCGTCGAGCGGGATCGAGCGCGCCCACTGCAGCAGCGGCCGGCGGCTCTCCCTGGTCGCGTACGCCTCCAGGTACGGCCGCAACTCCTCCTCGCCCAGCGGGTTCAGCACCCCGCCCGTGTACGCCGTCCGCACCAGGAAGTCGTCGTCGAGCACCAGCCGCTCCCCCGCCTCGCTCCTGATCAGCTCGCTGCGGGCGCGCGGCCCCTCGCCCAGCTCGCTCCAGCTCATCGGCCGCACGATGGTCTCGAAGAAGGCCATCCCGCGCACCCGGTCCGGATGCCGCGCCGCCCAGTCGAAGGCCAGCGCGCCGCCCCAGTCGTGGCCGACCAGCACGACTTCCTCCAGGCCGAGTTCGTCGAACCAGGCGTCGAGGTAGCGGGCGTGGTCGGTGAAGCGGTAGGCGAGGTCGGGCCGTCCCGAGCGGCCCATGCCGATCAGGTCGGGCGCGAGCAACCGTCCGGAGCCCACCCCGGGCAGCACGTTGCGCCACAGGTGGGAGGAGTTGGGGTTGCCGTGCAGGAAGACGATCGGCACGCCCTCCCCCCGGTCCTCGTAGTACATGGTCGAGTCCAGCACTTCGGCGACAGGCATGACACGCCTCTTTCGTTCGTAGCACTAACGTTTATGGCACTAACGAACGTACATCGTTAGTGCGACTAACGCAACGGGATAGGATCACCGGCATGAGCCACGACATGTCCGACGCCGCCGACCGGGCCGCCCCCGACCGCCTGCGCGGCCTGCCGAGCCGGCTGCTGGCCCACGTCGCGATGCAGGCCGACCGGCTGGTCAGCGACCGGCTCGCGGGCGCCGACGCGCGCAAGTGGCACTACGCGGTGCTCGTCGCGCTGCGCGAGTCCGGCCCGGCCAGCCAGGCCGAGCTGAGCCGGCTCACCGGCATCTACCGCAGCGACATGGTCGCGCTGCTCAACGAGCTGGCCGGGCGCGGCCTCGTCGAGCGCGCGCCCGACCCCGCCGACCGCCGGCGCAACGTCATCTCCATGACCGAGCGCGGCCGTGACCGGCTCACCCGGCTCGACGGGCTGGTGGACGACGTCCAGGACGAGCTGCTGGCGCCCCTGACCGGCCCCGAGCGCGACCAGCTCGTCGGGCTGCTCGGACGGCTGCGCGACCACCACTCCCGATCAGCCCAATAGCGGGCAAAGACTAGTAAAAGCCGAGGCGTGGGAGCTTGCCGACATACCTCCTGACCAGGGGGAACGCATGGCAGGGCCGCTCCGGTGACCCTAGCCTGTGCTGTGTTGGGACCGAGCCAGGAGGCGTCACCCCCATGACCGACATCAGCACCGGGCAGATGGTGCGACTCCAGCGCGAACGAAGGGGCATGAGCACGACCGCGCTGGCGACCCAGTCCGGCTGCACCACCCGGCACATCGAACTGATCGAACACGGAAAACGCACCCCCTCCCTGCCCCTTCTCCGCGAGATCGCCAAGGTCCTCGGCGTACGGACCGCCGTGCTCCTGGGCGAGACCCCTCGCGACTCCCACGAGCCCAGCAGGCCGCAGATCCGCGACATCGAGCGGGCCCTGTTCGCCTGCCGCGCCGGCGAGCCCGACCTCGAACCGCCCGACGCCGAGCAGCTGACCGAACGCGTGGCGGCGGCGCGCAACGCCTGGTTCACCTCGGCCCGCCGGTACTCGATCCTGATGGCCGCGCTGCCCTCGCTGGTCTCCGACGCCGAGAGCCTGGCGGCCGAGCGCACCCCCGCGGCCTACCGGACGGCGACGGACGCGTACATGCTGGCCAGGGGGGTGCTCAAGCACCTGCAACGGGTGGATCTCGCGCACCTGGCCGCCGACCGGGCCATGCGTTACGCCGAGGAGTCGGCCGACCCGCTGATGCTCGCCTGGGCCCACTGGAACCTCGGCCAGTCGATGCTCTCCGACGACATGCACCAGATCGCCCAGGACGTGGCCCGGCGCGGCATCGAGATCCTCGAACCCCACGTGGCCGACGGCGACGTACGGCACATCAAGGCGCTCGGCGCGCTGCACCTGCTGGCCGCCATCAGCGCGGCCAGGGGCGGCGACGACGAGCAGGCCCGGCAGACCGTGCGCGGCACCGCCGCCCGGCTCGCCGACCGCGCCGACGACCACTCCGACGCCTACGACCTGGCCTTCTTCGGCCCCACCAACGTCGCCATCCACATGGCCAGCATCGAGCACGACACCGGCCGCCCCGAGGCCGTGCTGCGGCTGGCCGACGACATCGACATCCGCAGGACCCCGTCCATCGAGCGGCGCACCACGCATCTGTGCCAGGTCGCCCGCGCCTGCGAAGACCTGGGCGACGACGCCGCGAGCCTGGTCTACCTGCTGCGGATCGAGCGCGAGAGCCCCGAGGAGCTCGACCACAAGCTGCTGCTGCGGGAGATGGTGCGCTCGCTGGTGCGCCGCGCGCGGCCGTCGTGGGCGCCGGAGGTGCGTTTCCTCGCCGAGCGCCACAACATCGACGTGTGAGGCCGCCCACCGAACTCTGAGTTCGCTCCGGCCGAACGGGGAGATCTGTCGCCGCGGTTCGTCACCGAGCGGGTCCGGAGTGGCACTGTGCGTCCATGACCACAACGCCGAGTGCTGACGTCGTCATGGAACGCCTGCTGGAGGAGGCCATGCGCGAGTTCCCCGGCTGGGCGTTCAGCCGGGGACGGTCGGGATGGACCGCCGTGTCGGGCGGTGTGCGGCTGACCGGCCGCAGCCTGGCCGCGCTCCGCGCCCGCCTGCGCGTACGCCCCCTCGACCAACGCGCACGCCTGTGACGACCGGAGGAAGGGCGGCAGGCCCGCCGCCCTTCCCGCGTCACACCTTGGGCAGGAAGCCCACCCGGTCGCGGACCTCGGCCATCGTCCGCCGGGCCACGGCGGCGGCGCGCTCGGCGCCGACGGCCAGCAGGCGGTCGAGCTCGACCTCGTCGGCCAGCAGCTTCTCCGTGCGCTCGCGGATCGGCGTGAACGTCTCCACGACCGCCTCGGCGACGTCCTTCTTGAACGTGCCGTAGCCCTGGCCCGCGTAGCGGGCGACCAGGTCGGGGATGGGCGTGCCGGTCAGCGCCGACTGGATGCGCAGCAGGTTGGAGATGCCCGGCTTGTTCTCCTCGTCGAACAGCACTTCCGAGCCCGTGTCGGTCACCGCGCGCATGACCTTCTTGCGCAGCGGCCCCGGCTGCTCCAGCACGTCGAGGATGCCCGCCGGGCTGGAGGACGACTTCGACATCTTCGCCGTCGGGTCCTGGAGGTCGGTGATCTTCTCGACCTCCTTGAGGATGTACGGGTCGGGCAGCGTGAACGTGTCGCCGAAGCGGTGGTTGAAGCGCTGGCCCAGGTCGCGGGTGAGCTCCAGGTGCTGCTTCTGGTCGGCCCCCACCGGGACGGCGTTGGCCTGGTAGAGCAGGATGTCGGCGGCCTGCAGGATCGGGTAGGTGAACAGCCCGACGCTGGCCGCGCTCTCGCCGAACTTGGCCGACTTGTCCTTGAACTGCGTCATCCGGGCAGCCTCGCCCATGCCGGTGAGGCAGATCAGGATCCAGGCGAGCTCGGTGTGCTCACGCACGTGCGACTGCACGAAGACGGTCGAGCGCTCGGCGTCGAGGCCGGCGGCGAAGAGCTGCGCGGCGGCCACCCGGCTGCGCCTGCGCAGGGCGGCGGGCTCGGTCGGCACGGTGATCGCGTGCAGATCGACCACGCAGTAGAAGGCGTCGTGGGTCTCCTGCATGGTGACCCACTGGCGGACCGCACCCAGGTAGTTGCCCAGGTGGAAGGAGTCCGCGGTGGGCTGGATGCCGGAGAGAACACGAGGTCTGGCCATAGCAGGCAATTGTGTCAGGAATCCTGGTCGGGCGGCGACTCGGCGGCGGCCCGGCGTTTCACCCGCACCCGCGCGATCCGGCGCCCGTCCAGCTCGGTGACGGTCAGCTCGAAGCCCTGGATCTCCACCTGCTCGCCGGCGGCCGGCACGTGCCCCAGCATGGCCATCACGAACCCGCCCAGCGTCTCGTACGGGCCGTCGGGCAGCCGTACGCCGGTCTCGCCGGCGAAGTCGTTGAGGTTGGTCAGGCCGTCGAGCTCGATCTCGCCGGCGGGCAGGACGACGACGTCCTCCTCGACGTCGTACTCGTCCCTGATGTCGCCGATCAGCTCCTCGACCAGGTCCTCCATGGTGACGATGCCGGCGGTGCCGCCGTACTCGTCGACCACGATGGCCAGGTGCTGGCCCTCGTCGCGCATCTCGTTCAGGGTGCTCAGCAGGCGCTTGGAGGCGGGCACGAACTTGGCGGGCCGGATCGGCACGACCGCGCTGATGGGCTCGGTACGTCCGATCAGCTGGGGGTCGAGCAGGTCGCGCACGTGCACGAAACCGATGACCTCGTCGTATGAGTCGCGGTAGACGGGGAAGCGGGAGTGCGGGAGCGCGGCGGCCAGGTTCGCGGCCTCGGCCAGCGGCGTCTCGGCGTCCATGAACTCGACCTCGGTGCGGGGCAGCATGACCTCGCGGAGCTGGCGTTTGCCGGCGGCGAACACCTCGGCGATGAGCTTGCGCTCGTCGGCGGTGAGCTCGGCGTGCCCGACGACCATGTCGCGCAGCTCCTCGGTGGTGACCTCCTCGCGGTCGGCCTCCGGGTTGCCGCCGAGCAGCCGGACGACCAGGTCGGTCGACTTCGACAACATCCAGATGATCGGGCGCGACAGGGCGGCGATCCGGTCGAGGAAGGGCGCGACGAACAACGACAGCCCTTCGGTGCGCTGCAGGGCCAGCCGCTTGGGGGCCAGCTCGCCGAGCACCAGGGAGACGTACGAGATGGCCAGCGTCACCAGCACGAGCCCGAGCACGGGCGCGACCGCCCGCGGCACCCCCCAGCGTTCGAGCACCGGGACGAGCTCCATCCCGAGCCGGTCGGCGCCGAAGGCGGCCGAGAGCATCGTGGCGACGGTCACCCCGATCTGCACCGCCGACAGGAAACGGTTGGGGTCGCGGGCCAGCTTGGCCACCCGCTCGCCCCTCCGGCCGCGCTCGGCGAGCTTGCGGACCTGGCTCTCGCGCAGGGAGACCATCGCGATCTCCGCGCCCGCGAAGAACCCGCCGACCAGGATGAAGAGCAGGACCAGGGCGATGTTCGCCGCGAGGGTGTCAAACATGGTGGTTGGCAGCGTACTCGGCGGGTTTCCCGCGTATGCTGAACGGCAAGCCGTACAAAATCAAACATATGTAAACAGGAGTACACATGAGGCTGTTGGTCACCGGAGGCGCCGGGTACGTCGGCAGCGTCGTCGCCGCGCAGCTCGTCGAGGCGGGGCACGAGGTGACCGTGCTCGACGACCTGTCCACGGGCCACGAGGACGCGGTGCCCGAGGGCGCCCGGTTCGTGCGTGAGTCGATCACGAACGCCCACGACGCGCTCGACGGCATGGACGCCGTGCTGCACTTCGCGGCCAAGTCCCTGGTCGGCGAGTCGGTGGAGAAGCCCGGACTCTACTGGGCCAGCAACCTGGGCGGCACGCTGGCCCTGCTCGACGCGATGCGCGACAAGGGCGTGCGCCGGATCGTCTTCTCCTCCACGGCGGCCACGTACGGCGAGCCCGAGCGCTCCCCCATCGAGGAGGACGACCCGACGCGCCCGACCAACCCCTACGGCGCCTCGAAGCTGGCCGTGGACACCGCCCTGAGCGCCTACGCGGGCATCCGCGGGCTCGGCGCGGTGAGCCTGCGCTACTTCAACGTGGCCGGCGCCTACGGCCGCTTCCGCGAGCGCCACACGGTCGAGACCCACCTCATCCCGAACGTGCTCAAGGTGGCCACCGGCGAGCGCGACTCGGTGAGCGTCTTCGGCACCGACTACCCCACCGCCGACGGCACCTGCGTGCGCGACTACGTCCACGTCGGCGACCTGGCGCGGGCGCACCTGCTGGCGCTGGAGGCGGTCGCCGAGGGCGAGCACAAGATCTACAACCTGGGCAGCGGCACCGGGTTCAGCGTGCAGGAGGTGATCTCGGTCTGCCGTGAGGTCACCGGCCACGAGATCCCGGTCGTCGTCGGCGACCGGCGGCCCGGCGACCCGGCCGTCCTGGTGGCCTCGTCCGCGCGGATCCAGCGCGACCTGGGGTGGAAGGCGGAGCGGGCGGCGCTGCGCGACATCGTCTCCGACGCGTGGACGGCACTTTCCGGGAACGCCTGATGTGGGCGGCGTTTATATGCTGTGATACCGAAATGTGAGGAGCTTTTCACCAAGGGTCACGAAGCTGCTCTTTGGTGCCCTCCTCCTGCTGGGCAGCCTCGCCGCGGCGGCCGGGGTGATCTACGCGACCTCCCAGCCCGCGCCGGCCGCCCAGCCCGCGCCCTCCTGTCCTGGGGCGGACGAGAAGGACGTTTCCCCACACAAGTAACCTGTTCCGCCGTGTCACTCCTCCCCGAGAGCGGGCCCGTGCGCGCGCTCACGTACGCCACACTCCTGCGTTCCCTCGGCCGCGGCCTGTTCGTCACGGTGAGCGTGTTGTTCTTCAAACTGTCGGTCGGCCTGTCGGACGGCGAGATCGGGCTGGGGATGACGATCGCCGCGGCCGTCGGGCTCGCCGCCGGGCTGCCCGCCGGGCGGCTGTCCGACCTGGTCGGGCCGCGCGGGGTGCAGATCGCCTTCTCCGCCGCCGGCGGGTTGCTGGTGCCGGTGTACGCGCTGGTGTCGGGGTTCGCCGGGTTCGTCGTGGTGGTCACCTTGGTGACGTTCGCCGAGGCCGGTGAGGGCACCGCACGGGCGGCGCTGGTCGGTGGCGCGGTGCCGGCGGCCGACCGGGTGCGGGCGCGCGCGTACCTGCGGGCCGTGACCAACGTCGGCTGGTCGGTCGGCGGGCTCGGGGCGGGCGCGGCGCTGCACTTCGACAGCCGTCCCGTGTACCTGGGGATGATCTTCGGGTGCGCGCTCTGCTACCTCGGGAGCGCGCTGCTGGGGTTCCGGGTGCCGGCCGTCGCGCCCGTTCCGCGCAAGGCGGGCGAGCCGGTCTGGATCGTGCTGCGCGACCGGCCGTACGCGGTGCTGGCGCTGCTCAACGCGGTGCTGTTCATGCAGAACGGGCTGCTCACCATCGGGATCCCGCTCTGGGTGGCCGGCCGGACCTCGGCGCCCACGTGGACGGTGGCGGCCGTCGCCATGATCAACACTGTCACCGTCACGGTCCTGCAGGTGCGGCTCAGCCGCGGCACCGACGACGCGGCCGGCGCGGCCCGCGCCCAGCGCCGCTCGGGCGTGTTCCTGCTGCTGGCCTGCGTGCTGCTGGCCCTGGCCGCCGGACAGCCGGCCTGGGTGGCGGTGGTCGCCCTGTTCGGCGGCGCGCTGCTGCACGTCTTCGGGGAACTGCTGCAGGCCGCCGGCTCGTGGGGGTTGTCGTACGAGCTGGCCCCGCCGCACGCCATCGGCCAGTACCAGGGCCTGTACGGCATGGGCCAGCAGGTGTCCAACATCGTCGTGCCCGCCGTCATGACCACGGTCATCGTGGGCTGGGGGCTGCCGGGCTGGCTGCTGTTCGGCGGGGTCTTCCTGGCCGCCGGGCTGGCCGTGCCGCCGGTGACGCGCTGGGCCGAGCGCACCCGCGGGGCCGCGCTCCCCCTCACGACGGCGGACGCGCGCCCCCGCTGAGCCGGAGACGCGCGTCCGAGGTGTCGCGCCGGGTTCAGATGAGGCCGAGCTCGCGGACGGCGTCGCGCTCCTCGGTCAGTTCGCGCACGCTGGCGTCGATGCGCTCGCGGGAGAAGGAGTCGATCTCCAGGCCCTGGATGATCTCGTACCGGCCGTTGACCGAACGCACCGGGAAGGACGAGATGAGCCCCTCGGGCACGCCGTACGAACCGTCGGAGACGACGGCGGCCGAGGTCCACTCGGTGCCGTTGACCCAGTCGTGGACGTGGTCGATCGCGGCGTTGGCGGCCGAGGCGGCCGAGGAGGCGCCACGGGCCTCGATGATGGCGGCGCCGCGCTTGGCGACCGTCGGGATGAACGTCTCGCGCAGCCACTCGCCCTCGACCTGCTCGGCCGCGATCTTGCCGCCGACCTCGGCGTGGAACAGGTCGGGGTACTGGGTGGCGGAGTGGTTGCCCCAGATGGTCATCTTCTTGATCTCGGTGACCGGGACCTGGAGCTTGGCGGCGAGCTGGGACAGCGCGCGGTTGTGGTCGAGGCGGGTCATCGCGGTGAACCGCTCGGCCGGGACGTCGGGCGCGTGCTGCTGGGCGATGAGCGCGTTGGTGTTGGCCGGGTTGCCCACGACCAGGACGCGGATGTCGTCGGCGGCGTGCTCGTTGATCGCCTTGCCCTGGGGGCCGAAGATGCCGCCGTTGGCGCCGAGCAGGTCGCCGCGCTCCATGCCGGCCTTGCGCGGCATGGCGCCGACCAGCAGGGCGACGTTGGCGCCGGCGAAGGCCACGTTGGCGTCGTCGGTGATCTCGATGCCGGACAGCAGCGGGAACGCGCAGTCGTCGAGCTCCATGGCGGTGCCCTCGGCCGCCTTCACCGCCTGCGGGATCTCCAGCAGGCTCAGCTTGACCGGGACGTCAGCGCCGAGCAGCTGTCCCGACGCGATGCGGAACAGCAGTGCGTAGCCGATCTGACCGGCGGCCCCGGTGACGGTTACCTTGACGGGCGTGGCCATGGCCTTCCCCTAACTCGCTGGATGAATTCGTTGGACTTTCGGATGTTACCGCTCGTCATCCGCAGGGCTCCATCGCGGGCACCTTCAGCTCGGGCTGGAAGTCGACCTTGTCGAAGTGGCTGTTCAGGAGCTTCTTGATGGTGCCCGTGCGGTAGAGGTCGGCGATGACGCCCTTGACCGCGGTGCAGGTCTTGGCGTCGCCGTCGCGGATGCCGACCGCGTACCGCTCGTTGTCGAGCTTGGCACCGATGATCTTGTAGCGCATGTTCTCCCGGCTGGCGAACCCGGCCAGGATCAGGTCCTCGCCGGGCACCGCGTCGACCTTGCCGTTCCTGAGCAGGTCCATGCAGGCCGCGTAGTCGCCGGCGGTCACGGGCTCGACCTTCACCCGGTCCTGCACCTCGCCGACCGTCGGAGTGTCGAGCGCGCAGATCTTCTTGCCCTTGAGGTCGTCCAGCGAGTCGATGCCGGTGCCGGCGCGGACCAGCACGTCGCGGTGGGCCACGTAGTACGGCCCGGCGAACCTGGTCTCGCTCTTGTCCACCGAGTACGTGGCGACGACCAGGTCGACCCTGCCCTCGGCCAACGCGGCCGCCCGGTCGTTCCGGCCGACCCGGGTGAACACCGTCTCCTCGGCCCCGAGCGCGGCGGCCACGAGCTTGGCCACCTCGACGTCGAACCCGCTGAAGTCGTCGCCGTTCTGCAGGCCGACGCCCGGCAGGTCGCCCTTGACGCCGACGATGATCTTTCCGGTCTGGGCGACCTTGTCCACCACCGAGGCGAACGTGGGGGGCCGCGAGTTCTTCTTCCCTGTCGGCACGGGGGTCACGACCTCGCCCTTGAACGCCAGCGGCGACCAGCCGTTCGCCATCGCCGCGACGGCCACGACCGCCAGCATGACGAGCACGGCGGCCAGCGCGAGCCACACCTTGAGCCGCCGCCGGCCACCGGACGGCACGGGCTCGTCGAGGGGCCTCGCCGCCGGGCCCTGGCCCTGGCCCTGGCCGGACTGCACGGTCTCCACACGCCCGGAGACACCGGTCCCGGCGCCGGTCGGGTGCGCAGTGCCGGTCGTGTGCGGGGTGCCGGTCGGGTGCGGGGTGCCGGACCCGGTCGGGTGCGGGGTGCCGGTGCCGGTCGGGTGTGCGGACCTGGCGCCGGTCGGGTGCGCGGAGCCGGTCCCGGTCGTGGTCGGGTGGGCGGGGGCGGTGCCGGCGGTCGTGGCGGACGGGGGGCCGGCGGGGTGGCCGGTGGCCTGCGTGGGGGGCCGGTCGGTGATGGACGTGGCCGACACCCGCGTGAACGGCGTCGTGTCGTCGCCGGCCACCTGCACGCCCCTGGTGAGCACCGCCGTCGAGGCCCCGGCCGCCGTGCCGGTCTGCCCGAGCAGGCGCAGCAGGAGCTGGTCGGCCGAGGGACGCTCGTCGGGCGACTTGGCCAGCGCCGAACGCACCACGCCGCGCAGCGGCTCGTGCATCATCTCCACGTCGACCTCGTGGTTCAGGATGCGGTTGAGCACCACGGCGATCGACTTGCCCTCGAAGGCCGCCTTCCCGGAGGCGGCGAAGGCCATGGTCGCGCCCCAGGCGAACACGTCCGTGAAGGGCCCGATGTCGTCGCCGGCGATCTGCTCGGGCGCCATGTAGGCGGGCGTGCCGATCGCGCGGCTGGTGATCGTGCCGGTCGAGTCGATGATGCGGGCGATGCCGAAGTCGACCACGCGCGGCCCGTCGGCGGCGATGAGCACGTTGTCGGGCTTGAAGTCCCGGTGGACGATCGAGGCGTGGTGGATGGCGGTGAGCGCGGTGGCCGTGCCGATGGCCAGCCGGTCGAGCACCGTGCCGCTGAGCGGGCCGTCGGTCTCGACGATGTCGCGCAGCGCCCGCCCGTCGATGTACTCGCTGGCGATGTACGGCGTGTCGCCGTCGAGGTCGGCCTCCATCACCCGCGCGGTGCAGAAGGAGGCCACCCGCTGGGCCGCCTTCAGCTCCCTGGCGAAGCGCGACCTGGCGATCGTGTCGCCGCTGAACTTCACGTGCAGCAGCTTGATCGCGGCCCGCTCGCCCTGCTCGTTGACGCCCAGGTAGACGATCCCCTGGCCGCCCTCGCCGATCCGTCCGGACAGCCGGAACGATCCCAGCAGCGCTGGATCGCCGGCCACCAGCGGCGCGATCTGCGGCATTCGTCTTTCCCCACGTTCACTGAACCCCAACCACGCAAACTTTACGACGCTCAGCAACTTCCCAGGGATCCGTTAACCGTTCGTGACTCACCGGTTTTTGCACAAAGCCCGTACACAGCGTCCATTCGGACCCTGTAACAGCGGTCTTGACTGGTTGGTCGCAGATCACGGATCGGGTCTTCGACGACCTCCTCGCACGCCGCGGATATCAGGGTGCAATCAGGAAATCCTGCTTCCAACCTGGCGTCCCAACTCTGCCGGTCGCTACGGTTGATCGACATGAGCCGGTCATCGGCAGCTCAGGTCCGCCGCGTGGAACGAGTCGCCGATGGTCTCCGGTCGTACGGCGACGCTCCCCCACCAGCGATCGACCTCCAGCACCACATGGGGACCCGAGGAGGTGGCGGCATCGCAGTCCGTGACGACCAGGCCGAGCCTCAGCGACACCCACTGCCCGGCGGGGATAGTCAGGGGCAGGGCGCGGCCGTCCTCGCCCCGCGCCGACGTCACCGTCAGCCCCGCTCCCTCCACGCCCACCCCGGTGACCGTCACGGGGAAGTGGCCCTGGTTGCGGAAGTAGCGGCTCACCGTGCCCTGGAGACCGGTCGGCCGGCCGAGCTCGTCCTGGTACATCCTGACGGAGCCGGTGCCCATCCCCGACTCCTCGATGCGCGGGAACAGGGCACCGCTGGACCAGCCGGCCAGGACGAGGAGCGCCGTCGCCACGCCGGCAGCGGCGACCGCGCGCCAGCGCCACGCCTGCCGGCGAGTGAGCATGCCCGCCCGGTGGTCGAGCCGTTCCCAGATCTCCGGAGAAACCACGCCAGTCCCTTCCGTCACGGAAAGGCGTATTGTGCACCCTCCCTGGGCGGACCGAAAGACGCCTCTTCATGGTGATCGCGATCGTCGTCGCCGTCGCGGTGCTGTCGGCGGCGACAGCGGCGCTCGTCGCGAACAGGCCGATGAGCCGGGCCGCCGCGGACCGGTTCTCGGCCCGGCAGCAGGTGCTCTTCACCGCGTTCAACGGCCCGCTGATGCTGCGCCACATGCAGGTCACCCGGCGGTTCCGGTGGGCGGGGGCGAGTGCGGGAACGGTTCTCATGGCTCTGCCGCTGGTCTCGGGCGACCTCGGCCTCCGCCTCTTCCTGCCAGTGGGCGGCTGGACCCTCGGAGTGCTGGCCCGCGGGCTGTCCAAGGGCAGCGGGCCGGGGCCACGGACGTTCCGCGCGCCGCGGCTGGGCCTCGGGTCACGGCCGCTCGTCATCGTCTGGCGCATCTGCGCCGCCCTCTCCTGCGGCGTCGCGCTCCACGTGGTGGCACGCTCCTTCCTGGGTGACGTCGGATCCGCCGGACGCGCCGCCGCCGCGTGGACGCTCGCGGTCGTGGTGATCGTCCAGGCCGTGCTGCACGATCTGGGCCGGCCCCTCGCGCAGGGGCCCGCCGATCTGGTCGCCGCCGAGGCGGCCATGAGGTCGGACACGGCCCGGATGCTGATGGCGGGCGGGAGCGCGGCAGCGCTGTGGGCGGCGCCGCTCTCCGAGCTGCCCGGCCTCCACGACGACCTGCTTCTCCTCAGCCACGTGACGGTTTGGGGACTGCCCCTGCTCGCCTGGATCCTCTCCGGACGTTTTCGGCCCGGTGTGCCGGGCCGGTGGCGGGTGCCCTGGCGCGCCGTGTCGGCGGCGCTGGCGACCGTCTGCCTGATCACGGCCTGGAACAGCCTCGTGGTCTGGCGCGGCGCCTCGCCGCCTGCTCCCGCGGCGCTCTCCGGGCCACTCCCCGCGCCGATCGGCTACGCCGACCAGAGCCACCACCGCTGGCGGTTGCACCTGAGACGCTCCGGCTCATGGCAGACGGTCGCCCTTCCCCAGGCCCGCGCGGTGATGCCGATCAGCAATCGGCGGGCGCCGCTCGTGATCAGCGGCGACGGCTACCGCCTCATCTACCTGGACGCGGCGACCGGCCGTCTCGTGCTGCACGACCTGTCCGCCGAGAAGGCCCCGCGCCCGCTGACCGGGCCCGGGGAAGGCGTGCCCGACGCGGCCTTCGGCCAGGACGACCGGCATGTCATCCTGACCTGGCCGGACGGAGTGGACCTGGTGGACGCCGTCACCGGGGCCCGGAGGCGGTTGCCCGGCATCGGCCGCGTGATCGGCGTCGTGCCCGGCAAGGTGGTCGCCACCACCGGCCGACGGGCCCTGGAGGGCGCCCCCGACACAGAGCTGGTCACGCTCGACGCGCAGGGGTCCGTACGCACCAGGACGCCCTTCGACCCGGCGTTGCAGGCGCTGCTCACGCCCGACGGCGACCGCCTGGTCCTCTTCTCGGACAACGAGGTGCTGACCATGGATCCGCGCACCGGCGGCCGGGTGCGGGGGCGCGCGACGCTGGGCGGGCCGGGCGCCGAGGCCGAGCTGGTGCGGTGGACGGACGACGGGCGCCTGCTCGTCATGATCGGCTGGGACGATCCCCGCCCGTACCTCGTGGACCTGGAGACAGGGAAGAGGCACCAGGTGAAGGACTTCCCGCCCTACCTCCGCCAGGTCGTCGTCGGCAGGCTGGCGTGACGCGCCGCCGGAGGGTCCCCTGGCGGGCGGGGGTCGCCGTTCTCGTCGCCGTCCTGGCCGCCGGGTGGGTCGCCGCGCCCCTGCCGGCGGAGCCCGGCGTGCGGTTCGTCGGCTCCCAGCCGGTCACGCCCGGCAGGACGGCCAAAGAGCCGGCGAAGCCTGCGAAGCGCACGAAGTACGCCACCCCGATCCGCTACGCGTACGCCCCGAGCTGCGACGCGTGCGCGCACATGATCCTCGTCGGGGACGGCGCGGAGCGCGGCCGGCTGCCGTACAGCTTCGACGGGACGATGTTCGCCCTCAGCCGGGACGGCCGGCGTGCCGCCTTCCTGAGGGACAGCGACAACACCTACGTCGTGGCCGACCTGCGGACGGGAGCCGTCGAACGCCTCCCCGTCAGGCAGCCACGCGGGACCGTCACGGCGTTGTTCGGAGCTCAGCCGCCGCTGTTCTCCCTGGACGGCCGGCACGTGCTCCTCCAGCCCGACCATCTGACCAAGGACACCGACGTGGTGCTGGAGCCGCCCGTGATCGTGGACGTCGCGCGCGGCACCGCCACCCGCCTGCCGGACCGCGGGCAGGTCGCCGGATGGACGTCGGAAGGTCTCGTCATGAAGAGCGGCGAGCCCACCCGCCGCTCCCCGGGCCACCTCAGGTCGGTGCGGTTCGCCGTCTACTCGCCCAAGGGCGACCTGCTGCGCGGCTACACCATGCCGGGCAACGTGGAGTGGGCCATCGAGCCGTCCCCCTCCGGCCGCCTGATCGCGTCACGGCACCGGGAGCTCACCCCCGGCGGCGTGCTCCAGCAGGGCGTCGCCCTGTTCGACACGAAGACCGGCGAACACGTGCGCACGGTCACGCCGCGGCTGGCCACCGGCTGGTGGCTCGCCGCCCTGCTGCGCTGGGAGGACGAGGACACCCTCACGGTCAGGGCGAACGGCCCGCTGGGCGAGACCGCCTACCTGGTGCTGGACCTGCGCACCGCGGCCATCCGCCCGATCGACGTCACCGGCGAGGTGGCCGACTTCATGCTGCAACCCGCCGAGCTGAGCGTGGTGCTCGGGCGCGTCCGTCAGTAGGGCAGGCTCCAGGCGGTGAAGGACTTGCGCAGGTACGGGTTCTTGAACTTCGGGTACGCGACCGTGCTGACGTCACCGTCCGAGGTGTAGCGCATGTCCGGGTTGTTCTTGAGCCAGTCGAGCCAGGCCGCCGAGCAGAACTGCGCGCAGTCGCCCTTCTTCTCCATGACCCGGATGCGCGGGATGCCGCCCGGGTCGAACGCCTTGCTGAACGGCGACGGCGCGGGCGTGTATCCGGCCAGGAACGCGCCTGCATGGTTGTAGAGCTTGCCGTGCAGCGCCCAATTCTTGTTGCGCGGCTGGTTGCCGTACGGCAGGGCGATGGAGTTGGGCTTGACCTTGGTCAGGTCGTCGATCTGCTTGGCGATGCCGCCGATCTGGTCCTCCACCTCCTTCTCCGAGCGTCCGTGCAGGTTGACGTGGTCACGGGTGTGGTTGCCGATGTCGAAGCCGTTGTCCTTGAGCCAGCCCAGCGTCTGGGCCTGCTCCTCGCGCACGGTCTTGCCGAACATGTCGCGGGTGACGTAGAAGGTGGCGGCCGGCCGGAAACCCGGGTGCTTGGCGGCCACCTCGCGCAGGATCGCCACGGCGGTGTCCGGCTGCGGGACGCCCATCTCGTTCAGGGTGAGCTGCGAGGGCGAGGAGTCGTCGAACGTCAGGACCACGGGATGCTTGCCCGCCGGGACGTTGATCTTCCCGGTCACCATCTCCGACGCGCTGATCGGGACGTAGTCCTCCTTGACCAGCCGTTCCAGGTCCGAGCGGAACTGCTGCGGCGTCCTGTCGTCGGTGGTGGCCGGGTTCTTGATGACCCGGTGGAACATCAGCACCGGGATCTGGCCCAGCTCGTTCGCCTTCACCTTGCGCGCCAGCGCGATCTTGGCCGCCTTGCTCTGCTTCAGCCTGGCCGCGGCCTCGGCCTTGCTGTCGGTGATCTTGGCAGTGTCGGGCGGCGAGTCGCACCCGGTCAGGACGACGGCGGCCGCAAGGAGCCCCGCTCCTGTCAAAATACCCAGTCGCATCCGAACCCCCCGAGACGCGTACGACTGTTACAGGTTGGGCCTTACCCAGATGATCAACTGCGCCACGCCGCGACCTCGTCAAGGAAGGGTCAGGGATTGCGAAAAGCGTCACCCCCTGCCGAGGCCGAGCCGGCCGGCGACCCGGGCCATCAGCTGCGACATCCGGGACGGGAACGCGTCCGGCTCCGGGACGGCGACCGGCCGGACCCGGCCGTTGTGGATCGCGCCGATGCGCCAGCCCGCGCCCGTCCGCACCACGACGACGGTCTGCCGGGACAGCCGCCGCCTGGGCAGCGTGGACCGCCAGGGCATCAGGACGGAGGCCGTGCCGTGCACGACCGCCACGTCGGGGGTGAGGAAGCGCACCGACTCCAGGTCGCCGACGAGCGCCGAGCCGGCCAGGACGCCGCGGAAGAGCTTGTCGTGGTTGAGCTCGTGCGCGCGGCGGCCGCGGGCGATCGTGCCGTCGTAGGAGACGTAGTCGGAGTCGTCGGTGAACAGGGCGCCGAACGCGCGGGCGTCCCCGGCGGTCCAGGCCGCCATGAAGTCGGCGAAGAGGCGCTGGATCTCGGCGATGTCGGGCGCGGCGAGGCTGGTCGAGCGCATGGCGGTGCCTCCGGAAGTGATACCGTCATTTTGACTGACGAAAAGTACGATACTAGAAAGATTCGAATGTCGAAACGTGCCGTCATCGGAGAGATCGCCATGGAGCTCCGGCAGCTGCAGCAGAGCTTCGACGCCTTCGACGAGGCCGCCGCGGCCCGGCTCCGCCTCAACCGCACCGACCTGCGCTGCCTCGACGTCGTCCTGGCCGAGGGCCCGGTCGCCGCGGGCGCGCTCAGCCTCGCGCTGAAGCTCAGCCCGGCGGCCGTCACCACCGTCATCGACCGGCTGGAGCGCGCGGGCATGGTGGCCCGTGCGCCCGATCCGGCCAACCGCCGCCGCGTCCTGGTCGCCGCCACTGACGCCGCCCGCACCGCCGAGGCCGAGATCTTCGTCCCGGTCGGCCAGGCGGGCGCGCGGGCGCTGGAGGGCTACGGGCCGGACGAGCTGGCGGTGATCCTCGGCTTCCTGCGCACCGCCCGCAGGGTCCAGGAGGAACAGGCGGCCCGCGTCAGAGATTCGTCCTGAGTTCCGGAAAACACGACACAGGGTGTCGGGTTTCCGGTCGAGCATGGTCCCACCGGCCGGCGCCGACCGCGGGCCGGTACGTACGTACAGACAAGGACCTCAATGCGCGAAACCCCGCAGGAGCTCGAAGAGCTCCAGGCGCTCCTCGACGCCTCGCTCTCCCGCTCCACCTCGCACCTGCGCTCGATCGTCACCGAGCGCACCCTGAACGCCGAGCAGCTCACCGGGATCCTGACCGGCATGCGCGTCCTCGCCGTGTCCACCGTGACGGCGAAGGGCGAGCCGCGGATCAGCGGCGCCGACGGCCACTTCCTGCACGGCAAATGGCACTTCGGCACGGCCCGCGACGCCGCCAAGGCGCGCCACCTCGCCGCCCGCCCGGCGGCCAGCGTCGCCCACATGCGCGGGGAGGACCTGGGCGTGTTCACCCACGGCAGGGTGGAGATCCTCAACCCGCGGGACGGCGAGCCGGCCGCCGACTGGCCGGCCCTCCTGGACTACTTCAAGGACTTCTACGGCGCGGACGCCTTCGACTGGGAGAACGACGTGGTCTACTTCCGGCTGCACCCGAGCTGGATGACCGCCTACGCCCCCGACCTGGCCAAGCTCACGTTCTGACCGCCGGCGCGGCTTCGCGGCCGCGTCACAGGTAGAGCCGCAGCAGGTCCTCCTCGCTCTCGCGGCGGACGATGACCCGCGCCTCCCCGTCGCGCACCGCGACGACCGGCGGCCTGGGCACGTGGTTGTAGTTACTGGCCATCGAGCGCTGGTAGGCGCCCGACACCGGGACGGCGAGCAGGTCGCCGGGCCGCACGTCGCCGGGCAGCGCGATGTCCCTGACCAGCACGTCCCCGCTCTCGCAGTGCTTGCCGACCACGGTGAACGCGCTCGTGGGGGCGTCGGAGGCGCGGTTGGCCAGGGTGGCGGTGTAGGCGGCGCCGTACATGCCGGGGCGGGGGTTGTCGCTCATGCCGCCGTTCACGCTCACGTACCGGCCCTTGATCGTGCCGATCTCGTACAGGGCGACCGTGGACGGCCCGGCGATCGACCTGCCGGGCTCGACGGCCAGGTGCAGGCCCGCGGTCTCCTTCCTGAGCACGGCAAGGAGCTCGGCGGGCGTGGGCGGGGTGGGGTCATCCGGTGTGTAGGCGATGCCGAGGCCGCCGCCCAGGTCGAGCCTGGTGACGCCGGTCTCGGCGGCGAAGGCGGCCATCCTGGCGGCGGCGGTGCCGAAGCCGTCCAGCTCGAAGATCTGCGAGCCGATGTGGGAGTGCAGGCCGTACAGCTCCAGCGCGGGCTCGGCGGTCACCTGCGCCACCGCGAGCGCGGCGGCGCCGGCGCTCAGCGAGAAGCCGAACTTGGAGTCCTCGCCGCCGGTGGCGATGAAGGCGTGGGTGTGCGGGTCCACGCCCGGCGTCACCCTGATCATCACCCGCTGCCGGACGCCCAGGGAGGCGGCGATCCCGGCGAGCCTGGCGATCTCGGCGAAGGAGTCGACGACCACGCAGCCGATGCCCCAGGCCACGGCCCTGCGCAGCTCGTCGGCCGACTTGTTGTTGCCGTGGAAGACGACCCGCTCCGGCGGCATCCCGCCGGCCATGGCCACGGCGAGCTCGCCGCCCGTGCAGACATCGAGGGACAGGCCCAGCCGGTCCAGCCAGCGCACCACCTCGGGGCAGAGGAACGCCTTGCCGCCGTAGTGCACGTCGCCGTCGGGCAGCGCGTCCAGCCAGGCGCGGGCGCGGGCGGTGAAGTCGGCCTCGTCCAGCACGTACGCGGGCGTGCCGTGCTCCCGGGCCAGTTCGACCGCGCCGATCCCGCCGAGCCGCAGCTCCCCGTCGTGCCATGTGGTGGTCTGGGGCCAGATGTCCAAACTCATGAGGGGCGAGCGTAAACAACCGCGAGGGCGGGAAGGGTCGAGCATCGACGGATTCGTTGCTGAGGGTCGCATGCCTTCACGAGGCTTGGTGCCGCCTGACGGCCTGGCCACGATGACATGCCATGCGAACACACCTGGTCATCGCCCTGGTGGCGGCCTGCGCGCTCGGCGCGGGATGCGGGAGGTCCACCTCGGGTACGGCGGCCGCCCCCACGCCGCCCTCCTCGACCGGCAAGAGCGCCAAGGACCTCGTCCCGGACTCCGTACGGAAGTCCGGCGAGCTCCGCATGGCGACCTCGGAAGGCTATCCCCCGATGGAGATGTACAAGCCGGGCACCCAGGAGATGACCGGCGTCGACGCCGACCTGGCCGTGGCGGTCGGCGAGCGGCTCGGGCTGAAGACGCGGATCATCAACGCCTCCTTCGACGGTCTCATCCCCGGCCTGCAGGGCGGCCGGTGGGACATCGCCATGGCCGCGCTCAGCGACCTCGAACAGCGGCGCAAGGCCGTGGACTTCGTCGACTACTTCAACGCCGGCGGCTCGATCATGGTCAAGAAGGGCAACCCCGAGGGCATCAAGACCCTTGAGGACCTGTGCGGCAAGAAGGTCGTCCTGGCCAAGGGCAGCTCCAACCTGGAGATCGGCAAGCGCCAGAACGAGAAGTGCGCCCAGAAGATGGAGATCATGCAGAGCGAGGACGCCCCCACCGGCCTGCTCACCATCGACTCCGGCCGTACCGTCGCCACGATCGTCGACTCCCCCGTGGCCGCCATGTACGCCAAGGAGACCGGCAAGTACGAGGTCCTGGCCGAGCAGTACGACGCCGGCCCCTGGGGCATCGCGATCGACAAGAAGCAGACCGGCCTGCGCGACGCCGTCGCCAAGGCGCTGCAGGAGCTGATCGACAGCGGCGAGTACGGCAAGATCCTGGAGAAGTACGGCACGACGGCCAACGCCGTGCCCAAGGTCACGATCAACACCGGCGCATGATGGAACTCCCGATCGAGGCGGTGAAGCCGCCCAGACCCGGGCGGCTCGTCGCGGCGGTGGTCGCGGCGCTGGTGATGGCGTGGCTGGCCTACACCGTCATCGTCAACCCCAACCTCCACTGGGACGTCATCGCCGAGTTCCTGCTGGACGGCCGCGTGCTCGGCGGCCTGTGGATCACTATCGCGCTCACCGCGCTGTCCATGGTCATCGGCGTCGCCCTAGGCGTGGCCGCCGCCGTCATGCAGCTGTCGGACAGCCCGGTGCTGCGCGGCGCGGCCGGCCTCTACACCTGGTTCTTCCGGGGCACGCCGCTGCTGGTGCAGCTCATCTTCTGGTTCAACATCGGCCTGGTCTTCCCCGAGATCGGGCTCGGCGTGCCGTTCGGCGGCCCGATGTTCCTCCAGTGGCCGGCCAACGAGCTGATCACGCCGTTCACGGCGGCGCTGCTCGGGCTGACCATCAACGAGGGCGCGTACATGGCCGAGATCGTCCGCGCGGGCATCCGTTCGGTGGATCCCGGGCAGCGGGAGGCGGCCGAGTCGCTGGGCATGTCGCACCGGCAGATCCTGCGCAGGGTCGTGCTGCCGCAGGCGATGCGGGTGATCATCCCGCCGACCGGCAACCAGTTCATCTCCATGCTGAAGACCACCTCGATGGTCTCGGTCATCTCCGGCGCGGAGCTGCTGACCGTCTCCCAGCGCATCTACCTGGACAACTTCGAGGTGATCGCGCTGCTGGTGGTCGCCTCCACCTGGTACCTGCTGCTCACCACCGTGGCCACCTTCGGCCAGCGCTCCCTGGAGAGGAGGTTCAGCCGTGGCCACTAGCATGGTGAAGATCGAATCGGTCAGGAAGCGCTTCGGCCAGCTGGAGGTGCTGAAGGGCGTCAGCCTCGACGTGCCGGCCGGCGGGGTGGTCTGCGTGGTGGGCCCGTCCGGGTCCGGCAAGTCGACGCTGTTGCGCTGCGTCAACCGGCTGGAGACGATCGACGCGGGCCGGGTGTGGGTCGACGGCGAGCTCATGGGCTTCAGCGAGCAGGGCGGCAAGCTGCACCTGCTGCGGCCCGGCGAGCTGTGCCGCCAGCGCCAGGAGATCGGCATGGTCTTCCAGCGCTTCCACCTGTTCCCGCACATGACCGCGCTGGAGAACGTCATGGAGGGCCCGTGCACGGTCAAGCGCCTGCCGAAGGCCAAGGCGGCCGAGCGCGCGATGACGCTGCTCGACCGGGTGGGGCTGGCCGACCGGGCCGGCCACTACCCCAGGCAGCTGTCGGGCGGCCAGCAGCAGCGGGTCGCGATCGCGCGCAGCCTGGCCATGGACCCCAAGCTCATGCTGTTCGACGAGCCGACCAGCGCGCTCGACCCCGAGCTGGTGCAGGAGGTGCTGCAGGTCATGCGCGACCTGGCGGCCAGCGGGATGACGATGATCGTGGTGACCCACGAGATGGGCTTCGCCAGAGAGGCGGGCGACCACCTGGTGTTCATCGACGACGGCGTGATCGTGGAGGAGGGGCCGCCCCGCGAGGTGCTGTCCGCGCCGCGTCACGAGCGCACTCGCGCCTTCCTCGGGCAGGTGCTGTGAACGGCTCGCTTCTCAGGGAGGGTTCGGCCACGTGAGCCTCGACATGCTGATCAGCGGTGGCCTCGTGGCCGACGGGACGGGCGCGCCGCTGCGCCGGGCCGACGTCGGCGTCCGCGGTGACCGCCTCGTCCTGCTGCCCGGGGAGGGCCCGTCCGACGGCGGCGGGGGGCGGGTGATCGACGCCGCCGGGCTGGTGGTCGCGCCCGGGTTCATCGACGTGCACACCCACTCCGACGCGGTCACCCTGCTCGGGGAGGCGGGCCGGGAGCTGGCCGCCGCGCCCGTGCTCATGGGCGTCACGGTGGAGATCTGCGGCAACTGCGGGTCGAGCCTGTTCCCGGCGCTGCCCGAGCGGGTGCCGGCGCTGCGCCGGTCGAGCAGGGCCGGCTTCGGCGGCGACATCCCGATCTTTGAGGACTACGACGGGTTCGTCGCGGCGCACGAGCGGGCCCCCCGGTCGAACCACCTGACCTCCCTCGTCGGCCACGGCACCCTGCGGGCCGGCGTGCTCGGCTACGAGGACCGCCCGGCCACCCCCGCCGAGCTCGCCACCATGTGCGCGCTGCTCGACGAGGCGCTGGCGGCCGGCGCCGCCGGGCTGTCCACCGGCCTCATCTACACCCCCGGCACGTACGGCGACACCGCCGAGGTGGTCGCGCTGGCCCGCGTCGCGGCCCGGCACGGCAAGCCGTACGTCACCCACCTGCGGGACGAGATGTCGCGCGTGGAGGAGGCGCTGGAGGAGGCCGTCGAGATCGCCCGCAGGAGCGGGGCCGCGCTGCACGTCAGCCACCACAAGACGGCCGGGAAGCACGCCTGGGGCAAGACCCTGCGCACGCTCCCCCGCATCGCCGCGCTGCGCGCCCAGGGCATGGACCTCACCTGCGACGTCTACCCCTACACCGAGGGCAGCACGTCGCTGTCGGCGATGTTCCCCCCGTGGGCCAACGACGGCGGCACCGAGGCGCTGCTCGACCGGCTGCGCGACCCCGGCCAGCGCGACCGGATGCGCGCGGCCATCGAGAACGGCGTGCCGGGCTGGGAGAACACGGTCGGCAACGGCGGCTGGGACCGCATCTCGGTCGCCTGCGCCACCCGTCATCCCGAGGCCGAGGGCCGCACGATCGCCGAGCTGGGCGGCGACCCCGTGGACGCGGCGGCCGAGCTGCTGCTCGCCGAGGACGGCGAGGTGACCATCATCAGCCACTCCATGCGCGAGGACGACGTCCAGCGGGTCCTGGCGAGCGAGTACGTCATGATCGGCTCGGACGGCGTGCCCAAGCCGGGCCATCCGCACCCCCGGCTGGCCGGCACCTTCCCCAGGGTGCTCGGCCGCTACTCCCGCGACCAGGGACTGTTCCCGGTGGAGACCGCCGTCCACAAGATGACCGGCATGGCGGCCGACCGGTTCGGGCTGGCGGACCGGGGCGTCGTGCGCGACGGGGCGCACGCCGACCTGGTGCTCTTCGACCCCGCGGCGGTGGCCGACGGCGCGACCTACGCCGACCCGCTGCTGCCTCCCGTCGGCATCAGGGCCGTCGTGGTGGCCGGACGGCTCGCCGTGCAGGACAACAGGCTCACCGAGGACAGACCAGGAAGGATCATCGGGCGGTGAACGACATCACGCTCGCCGTCGCGACGCGGGATCTGGTGACGGGCGAGTTCCACGGCGTCAACGAGGACGCCGAGCTGCCGCTGGCCAGCGTCGGCAAGCTGCTGCTGCTGGCCGAGGTGGCGATGAGCGTCGAGGGCGGCATCCTGGCCCCCGACACGCCCGTGACGCTGCACGAGGACGACTACTGCGGCGGCTCCGGGCTGCTCACGTCGCTGTCCGCGCGCGCCTGGACGGTCGGCGACCTCGCCCTGCTGACCGCCGCCGTCAGCGACAACACCGCCACGAACGCGCTGCTGCGCACGATCGGCCTGGACCGGGTCAACGCCGCCGCCGCGGCCCTCGGGCTGTCGCGGACCAGGCTGCTCGACCGCATCAGGGAACCGCGCACCCCGCAGGACCCGCCGACGTTCGCGATCGGCACCGCGGCCGAGCTGTCCGGCCTGGCCGCGCTGCTCGCCGGTCCGGGCGGCTGGCAGGCGCTCATGCGCGGCTGGATGCGGCAGAACACCGACCACGGGCTCGTCCCCGCCCTGGTCAGGCACGATCCCGAGGGCGACTGGCTGGCCAACAAGACCGGCACCGACGAGGGCGTCCGGTCCGACGTCGGCATCATGGACGGTCGCATCGCCTACGCCGTCCTGGCCCACGGCCCCGCGGGCAGCGAGCACGACCTGACCGCCGCCGTACGGCGGGCCGGCCTGGACGTCGCCGCCCGCCTCAGCGCAGCGACGGCTCCAGCGAGTTCCTGAGCTGGGCCGAGGCCGTCCGCAGGTAGGCCAGGAACGACCGGGCGGCCGGGTTGGGATTGGTCGGCCGCCTGGCCACGCCGATCCTGCGGAACAGGTTCGGCGTGGTCAGCCGGCAGGTGTGCAGCCCGGTCGCGCCCTGCAGGCCGAGGCTCGGCACCAGCGCGACGCCGAGCCCGGCCCGTACCAGGCCGATCGTCACCTCGTAGTGGTCGCTGCGGCAGCGGATCCGCGGCGAGAAGCCCTCCAGCGTGCTGGCCCGTTCCAGGATCGACACCGGGTGCTCGGCGCCGAACGTGGTGATCCACGGCTCCTCGGCCAGGTCCGCCAGCCGCACCTTGGGCCGCTGGGCGGCGGCGTGGCCGGTCGGCAGGACCAGCAGCTGCGGCTCGTCGAACAGGTGGACGACCTCCACCCCTTCCGGGCACTGCCACGGGTCCAGCGCGTGCTCGAAGACCACCAGCACGTCGAGCGCGCCGCGCTCCAGATCGGGCAGCAGCTCGTACGGCTGGCCCTCCACCAGGTCGAGCGCCACCTTGGGATACCGGGAGGCGAACCGCGACAACGCCAGCGGCAGCAGCCGGTACCCGGCGGAGGCGAAGAAGCCGATGCGCAGCTCGCCGGCGTCCACCCTGGCCTGGGCGAGCAGGTCCTTCTCGGCCGCCTCGATGATGTCGACGACCTCCTGGGCGCGGATGGCCAGGCGGCGTCCCGCCTCGGTCAGCCGCAGGCTCTGGGCGTTGCGCTCGACCAGCCCGACCCCCGCCTCCTGCTCCAGCCGGGACAGCTGATGGGACACCGCGGACGGCGACAACTTCAGCACCCTGGCCGCACCGGCGATACTGCCCGTCCTGAACACCTCAAGCAGGACACGCAGCCGGTTACTACTCAACACGGGACCAAGAGTACGAGCTCCCCCACCTCGCTCCGCGCATAAGATGTCACCGGTGATCGACTCCACCCACCTGCCGCCGGTCGAGCTGCGTACCGAGCGCCTGCTGCTGCGGCCCTGGCGCCCCTCCGACCGCGAGCCCTTCGCGGAGCTCAACGCCGATCCCGAGGTCATGGAACACTTCCCCGCCACGCTCAGCCGCGAGCAGAGCGACGCGCTCGCCGCCACCAGCGACGACCTGATCACCCGGCAGGGTTGGGGACGCTGGGCGCTGGAGCGGCTGGACACCGGCGAGTTCATCGGCTTCACCGGCCTGCACCGGCCGACGTTCGAGGCCCCCTTCATGCCCGCGACGGAGATCGCCTGGCGGCTCGACCGCGGCTCGTGGGGGCACGGCTACGCGAGCGAGGCGGCCGGCGCCGCGCTCGGCTTCGCCTTCGACCGGCTCGGCCTGGCGGAGGTGGTCTCCTTCACGGCCACGGTCAACACCCGCTCCAGCGCCGTCATGCGCCGCCTCGGGATGGTCCACGACCCCGAGGGGGACTTCGACCATCCCGTCCTGCCGCCCGGCCACCGGCTGCGCCGCCACGTCCTGTACCGCCTCACCGCAAGCGACTGGCGCCGCGCGAGCAGGTAGCCCGCCTCGGCGGCGGGTCAGCCGCCGCCCGGAGGCGGCCCGCGTCTCAGCGCTTGTTGACGCGGATGGAGATGATCGTGCCGGGCGGGATGGTGGCCGAGGAGACCTGGCCGGGAGAGACCCACGGGCCGACGTTGTAGACGTACCCGACGGCGGGGTTGACGTGCAGGACGGTGATCGCGATCTGGTGCTGGCCCGTGCCGCCCGTGCAGCGGCTCTCGGCCGTGGAGCCGTTCACGCTGGAGGTGCAGCCGTCGGGGACGGCGTGGGCGGCCGGGGCGAGGCCCGCGAGCAGCGCGGTGGTGAGCAGGGTCGCGGCGGGCAGGCCGGTGGCCCACTTCGTCACCCCCCGGACCGACGCCCGCCGGCCGGGACGGCCCGCAGACGGCCCGCAGACGGCCCCGGACATGCGAAACGGCCCCTACCGTGCGACGGAGCCGCAGGTAGAGGCCGTTTTCTCTCAAGCAGACATCTTCTTCTTGAGGTTCTCGTCCAGGGCGGCCAGGAAGTCCTGGGTGGTGAGCCACTTGGCGTCGCCGCCGACCAGCATGGCGAGGTCCTTGGTCATCTGACCGCTCTCGACGGTCTCGATGCAGACCTGCTCCAGCTTGTTGGCGAAGTCGGTCACGGCGGGGGTGTTGTCCAGCTTGCCGCGGTGGGCCAGGCCACGCGTCCACGCGAAGATCGAGGCGATCGGGTTCGTGGAGGTGGGGTTGCCCTTCTGGTGCTCGCGGTAGTGGCGGGTCACGGTGCCGTGGGCGGCCTCGGCCTCGACGGTCTGGCCGTCGGGGGTCATGAGGACGGAGGTCATCAGGCCGAGCGAGCCGAAGCCCTGGGCGACGGTGTCGGACTGCACGTCGCCGTCGTAGTTCTTGGCGGCCCAGACGTAGCCGCCCTCCCACTTGAGCGCCGCGGCGACCATGTCGTCGATGAGGCGGTGCTCGTAGGTGAGCCCGGCCTTGTCGAAGTCGGCCTTGAACTCGGTCTCGAAGACCTCGGCGAAGATGTCCTTGAAGCGGCCGTCGTACGCCTTGAGGATGGTGTTCTTCGTCGACAGGTAGACCGGGTAGTTGCGGGCCAGGCCGTAGCGCATGGAGGCGCGGGCGAAGTCGCGGATCGACTCGTCGAGGTTGTACATCGCCATGGCGACGCCGCTGCCCGGGAAGTCGTACACGTCGAGCTCGATCGGCTCGGAGCCGTCCTTCGGCGTGTACGTGAGGGTCAGGGTGCCCTCGCCGGGGATGACCAGGTCGGTGGCGCGGTACTGGTCGCCGAAGGCGTGACGGCCGACGACGATCGGCTTGGTCCAGCCGGGCACGAGCCGCGGCACGTTCGACATGATGATCGGCTCACGGAAGATCACGCCGCCGAGGATGTTGCGGATGGTCCCGTTCGGGGACTTCCACATCTTCTTGAGCCCGAACTCCTCGACCCGCGCCTCGTCGGGGGTGATGGTGGCGCACTTCACACCGACGCCGTACTTCTTGATGGCGTTGGCGGCGTCGATGGTGACCTGGTCGTCCGTCGAGTCCCGGTACTCGATCCCCAGGTCGTAGTACTTCAGGTCGACGTCGAGGTAGGGAAGGATCAGCTGGTCCTTGATGAACTGCCAGATGATCCGGGTCATCTCGTCGCCGTCGAGCTCGACGACCGGACCCTCCACCTTGATCTTGGGCATGCGAATGGTTCCCCTTCAATGAATGGATGCGTTGAGGCTATCGGACCGTCCCGTCAACCGGCCAAAAGGGACAGGAGCCAGGCCTTGAACCCGTTGTTGTACAGCGCGAGCGAGGTCAGGGCCATGAGGAAGCCGAACGCGATCAGCGTGAAGACGTCCGTCTTCTTGTCGCGGACGGCCAGTTGCCCGTCGAACCCGGCGAACCGGAGCGCGGCGGCGACCATCAGCACACCGCCCAGCGCGAACCCGCCCCAGCGCGGGTCCACCAACAGGATCACGAGCACGGCGGCGACCGCTCCCGCCACGATCAGCGGGAACGGTCCCCAGCGTTCACGTTCGTTCTCTCGGCTCAACGCTCTTCTATTGGCTTCCACTTCTGATCGCGCTCGCCAATGTATTCACTGTCGGGCCGGATCAGCCTGTTGTCGGCATGCTGCTCGATCACGTGCGCGGTCCAGCCGGACATGCGGCTGATCGAGAAGACGGGGGTGAACAGGTCCGTCGGAATGCCAAGGTAGTGGTAGACCGACGCCGCGTAGAAATCGACGTTCGGATAGAGGCCCTTCGTCTCGAAGACGACCTCCTCCATCTCCTTCGACATCCGGTAGTAGGTGTCGTCGCCGGCGGCCTCGGCCAGCTCGGCGGACATGCGGCGCAGGTGCGTCGCGCGCGGGTCCTCGGTCTTGTAGACGCGGTGGCCGAAGCCCATGATCTTCTCGCCCGCGGCGAGCTTGTCGCGCACGGCCTGGGCCACCCCGCCCGGCGGGATCGACTCCAGGGTCTTCATGACCTGCTCGTTCGCGCCGCCGTGCAGCGGGCCCTTGAGCGTGCCGATGGCCGCGACGATGGCCGAGTGCATGTCCGACAGGGTCGCGGCGCAGACGCGGGCGGCGAACGTCGAGGCGTTCATCGTGTGGTCGGCGTGCAGCACCAGGCACTCGTCGAAGATCTCGACCGCACGCCGCTCGGGGGCGCGTCCGGTGACCTGGAGCAGGAAGTTGCCGGCGATGCTGAGCTCGGGGTCGGCCTCGGGGGCCGCGCCGCCGGTGCGCGCGGCGTGGTAGCGGGCGACCAGCACGGGCTGCTGCGCGGTCAGGCGGGCCGCCTTGCGCAGGTTCGCGTCGGGGGCGGTGGAGTCCTTGTCGGGGTCGTCGGCGCCGGAGAGTGAGACGAGGGAGCGGAGCGCCTCCATGGGTTTCTGCTTCTCGGCGATCTCCGCCACGTTGGCGGCGACCAGCGCGCCGAGCTCCCTGCCCTGGGCCAGGTCGGCGTTGTACGCCTCCAGCTGGGCCCGGTCGGGCAGCCTGCCGTGCTGCAGCAGGTACGCGGTCTCCTCGAACGTCGCTCGGCCGGCCAGATCGTGGATGTCGTATCCACGGTAGAAGAGGCGACCGGCCTTGCCGTCGATGTCGCTCAGCGCTGTGGACGCGGCGACGACATCGGCCAGGCCTTTCGTGGGCTTGTCCGCCATGAGTGTTTCCTCCGCTTATCTTCCTCCGAAGTCTACCCGTGAGCAGGTAAAACCGTCCGCAGAGGTCCAGACCAATTTCACAGGGGATTCTCCTTTCGGCAAAGGAGATTCCGCATCCCCTCGGTTGGGTAAGCCGGAGCTGTAGTAATAGTTACGGCGGGCTACCTGGGGAGGAACTGCCGTGGAGGGGCCGTTCATACGCATCGAGGACACCGGCGACGTGGTCCCGTTGCGCCCCGAGATCACGACGGTCGGGAGAGGCCGGGGTGTGGACATCCGGCTCACCGACCCCAGTGTGTCTCGACTCCATGCCGAGTTCGTCAGACGAGGACCCTACCTGTACGTCGTTGATCTGGGCCTGTCCCGCAACGGCACACGGGTGAACGGCAGGCCGATCGCCCGGAGGGTCCTTGACGACGGAGACGTCGTCTCGTTCGGCGCGGCGCGGGGTCGCATCGGTGGAGTCCCCCGTGAGGACTTCACCCCCGAGGTCGAGCTGCGCAGGGCGGCGGCGCCCGAGCTGACCAGGCGCGAGGTCGATGTGCTGACCTCGCTCTGCAGGCCGGCGCTGTCCGACGAGGCGTTCGTCGCTCCGGCGACGGCGCGCGAGATCGCCGACGACCTGGTCGTGACCGAAGCCGCGGTCAAGCAACACCTGCTGCGGCTGTACCAGAAGTTCAGGATTCCTGAGGGCACCAACCGCCGCACGCGCCTCGCCAACGAGGTCGTCGCGCTCGGGCTGGTGCGCCCGACTCCTGTGGTGCCACCACAGCGGTCGGCGGGCGCCGCGGCTGAGCAGCAGCCGTCGGCGGCCGGTAGGAGGGCTTCCTAGAGGGAGCCAGATCGCGACCGGGGCTTCGGCGAGGGGTTCCGGCAGCGTCGGAACCATCGAGAGATCACTGCGCTCATCCCTGCTGGGCGCGGAACGGGCGACGGCGGGCGACCGCGGGCCGACAGGCCGGTGGCGCGCGCCGTGCTCGACGCCGGTCAGGGAACGCGCCGGCGACGCGCGCTGGTGAGCCATGCGCTCGTCGCCGGAGGTCAGCGTTCCTTCACCGGTGTCCTTCAGATCACCCGGAAACCGTGGCTGGGCTTGCTGGTCCTGTTGGCCCGGTCGACGGCGACCGCGTAGTAGTGGTCGCCGCGCTTGCCGTCGGGGTCCGTCCAGCGGATCTGGCGGTCGGCGGGCACGACCGCGACCAGGTTGCGCGCGTCGGCGAAGGCGTTCTGGCCGGCCTCGTCCGGGAAGCGGAAGATGGCGAACTGGAACGGCTCGTCCCGGCCGGTGGCGACCACGCGCACCTCGACGCCGCCGGTGCGGCGCAGCGCGTACGCCACCACCGGGCGGCGCGGCGGCTCGCCGTTCGCCAGGCGGGGCAGCACGGGCGCGAGCGCGGGCCGCTGGTAGTGGTCGTTGACGGCGGTCGTGATGGAGGCGAGCCGGTCCACCTTGACGTCGTTGGCGTTGTACCAGATGTCGCCGCCGACCTCGGGGTGGGCGCGATTGAGCGTCAGGTGCCTGGACAGCTCGTCCGGCTTCTGCCACTCGGCGGCCTGGGCCGGGTCGCCCGCCTTGTACGCCGCCTGCCCGATCCACAGCAGCGTGTTCGTGCCCGCGGCCACGTCCGACCACCACGGGACGAGCTTGGAGTAGTCGGCCGGCGGCTGCCCGATGTACCAGTAGAGCTGCGGCGCGATGTAGTCCAGCCAGCCCTTCTTGACCCAGCCGCGGGTGTCGGCGTGCAGGTTGTCGTAGGACTGGCCGCCGTTGGTCTCGGAGCCGAGCGGGTCGGTGCCCTTGTTGCGCCAGATGCCCGACGGGCTGATGCCCCAGGCGATCTCCGGCTTGGCCTGCAGGACGCGCTGCTGCATCTCGCTGACCATGAGGTCGACGTTGTTGCGCCGCCAGGAGGCCAGGTCGGGGAAGCCGGCGCCGTACTTGGCGAACGCGGCACTGTCGTCGAAAGCAGTGGTGTTGGTCGGGTAGAAGTAGTCGTCGAAGTGCAGGCCGTCGATGTCGTAGCGGGTGATCGCGTCCATCATCGCGTCCTGGCAGAACTTGCGGACCTCGGGCATGCCCGGGTTGTAGTAGAGCTTGCCGCCGAACGGCAGGATCCAGTCGGGGTTCTTGCGGCCGGGGTGATCGGGGTGCAGCTTGCTCGGGTCGGGCTGCATCGACACGCGGTAGGGGTTGAACCAGGCGTGGAAGGCCAGGCCGCGCTTGTGGGTCTCCTCCACGGCGAACCCGAGCGGGTCGTAGCCGGGGTCCTGGCCCTGGGTGCCGGTCAGGTACTGCGACCAGGGCTCGAACGGCGACGGCCAGAACGCGTCGGCGGTCGGCCTGATCTGCACGAACACGGAGTTGAGCTTGCGCTGCACGGCCACGTCGAGCCAGGCCAGGTATTCGGCCTTCTGCTCGTCGGCGCTCAGCCCCGGCTTCGAGGGCCAGTTGATGTTGACCACGGAAGCGATCCACATGCCGCGCATCTGACGCAGCGGGGGGACGTAGTCTGCCTGGGCGAAGGCCGGCAGCGGCACGGCGGACGCGGCGGCGGCGAGAGCGAGACCCTTCAGGAGAGTCCTTCTGCTGGGCATGGGGGGTGGCCTCTCGACAATGGTTGTGTCGAGGGCGACGATGACAGAAAATTACCTTCAGATCAACAACCGTGAAGGAAAATGCCGCATGAGCGCAGAGCTGGTCCGACTTGCGATGACGGTGCTCCAGCCGGGGTTCGAAGGGACGTCGCCTCCCGACTGGCTGCGCCGCGCGCTGGGCGAGGGCCTAGGCGGCGTCATCCTGTTCGCCCGCAACTCCATCGGCGAGCAGCTCGTCCGTTCGGTGCGCGCCGAGAACCCCGGCGCGATCGTCGCGATCGACGAGGAGGGCGGCGCGGTCACCCGGCTCGAAGTGCTCGCCGGCAGCTCCTTCCCCGGCAACCGGGCGCTGGGCGTGGCCGACGACGTCGAGCTGACCGAGCGGGTCGGCCGGCAGATCGGCCGGATGCTCGCCGAACTGGACATCTCCCTCGACTACGCCCCCTCCGCCGACGTGAACGCCAATCCGGAGAACCCGGTCATCGGCGTGCGCTCGTTCGGGCCCGACCCCGAGCTGGTCGCCCGGCACACCGTCGCGTACGTGGCCGGGGTGCAGGGCGCGGGCGTGGCCGCCTGCGCCAAGCACTTCCCGGGTCACGGCGACACGACCACCGACTCCCACCTGGCGCTGCCCACCGTGCACGCCTCGCGGGCGGTGCTGGACGAGCGTGACCTGCCGCCGTTCCGGGCCGCCATCGCGCACGGGGTTCGCTCGATCATGTCCGGCCACCTGCTCGTGCCCGCGCTCGACCCGTCGATGCCGGCCACGCTCAGCCGCAGCGCCCTGACCGACCTGCTCAGGGGCGAGCTCGGCTTCGACGGCGTGGTGGTCACCGACGCGATCGAGATGCAGGCCGTGGCCGCCATGTTCGGCCCCGGCGAGATCGCGGTGCGCGCGCTGGCCGCCGGCGCCGACACGATCTGCGCCGGCCGGGCCGACGAGCGCAGCCTGCACGAGATGCGCGACGCCATCGTGGAGGCGGTGCGCACGGGCCGGCTGGCGGAGGAGCGGCTGGCCGAGGCGGCCGGCCGGGTGCTCGCCCTGTCCACCTGGTACGCCGAGCGGTCCGAGCTGCGCGAGAAGGCCCGCGCCGACGTCGACGAGGGCGTCGGCCTGGAGGCCGCCAGGGCCGCGCTGACCACCACCGGCACCGCCGTGCTCGACCGGGGGCCGCTGGTCGTGGAGGTCAACACCCGCCTCAACCAGGCGGTCGATCCCGCCACGCCGACCGGCATCGCGGCGGCGCTGGCCGCCCGGCTGCCGAACACCGCCAGGGTGCGCCTCGACCGCGACGGCGAGCTGCCCGCCTTCGACGACCGTCCCGTGGTGCTCGTGGTGCACGACGCGGCCCGGCATCCGTGGGTGCGCGAGGCGCTGGCGCGGGCGCTGGCCGTCCGGCCCGACGCGATCGTGGTGGACACCGGCATCAGCGACGCGCCCGTCGGGGCCGCCCACCTCGCCACGCACGGCATCTCCCGCGTCTCCGCGCAGGCGGCGGCCGAATGGCTGACCCGTTGAACACCGAGCCCGCGAACCCGGTCGCCACCGTGCGGGCGGTGCTGCCGTCGCTGACCCCGGCGGCGCAGGCCATCGGGCGCATCATCCTGGACGACCCGGGGCTGGTCGTGCGGAGCACGATCACCGAGTTCAGCGCGGTGTCGGGCACCAGCGAGGCGACGATCGTGCGCACCGCGCGGGCGCTCGGCTTCGCCGGTTACTCGCAGATGCGCTTCGCGCTGGCCGCCGCCGTGGCCAAGCAGCCCGAACGTCTGGTGCCCGGCGACCTGGCCCCCGACGACCCGCTGACCGACGTGATCGCCAAGGTGGCGCGGGCGGAGTCCGACGCGCTGGCGGACACGGCGGCGCAGCTCGACCCCGACCAGCTCGGCGAGGTCGTCCAGGCCATCGCGGTGGCCCGGCGGGTGGACGTCTACGGCGTGGCGGCCTCCGGGCTGGTGGCCGCCGACATGTCGCAGAAGCTGCTGCGCATCGGCCTGTCCAGCCACCCGTTCAGCGACGCCCACCTGGCCCTGACCAGCGCGGCGCTGCTGCGGGACGGCGACGTCGCGGTGGCCATCAGCTGCAGCGGCGAGACGCCCGACGTGCTGGTCCCGGCCCGTACGGCGGCCGAGGCGGGGGCGCTGATCGTGGCCATCACCAACAACCCGCGCTCGTCGCTGGCCGACCTGGCCAGCCACACGCTGGTGTCGGCCGGCCGGGAGACCGCCTTCCGGCCCGGCGCGCTGGCCAGCCGGATCAGCCAGCTGCTGATCGTCGACTGCATCTTCGTCGGCCTGGCCCAGCGCACCTACGACCGGGCCGAGGCGGCGATCCGGGCCACCCGCGACGCGACCGACCGCTACCGCAACCGGTGACGGACGACCGGCGACCGGCAGGAGGGCGTCAGGCGCGGGTCACCGAGACCTTCGCCAGGTCGGCCTCGATGCGCGCCGCCGTGGCCAGGAGCTCCGGCAGCAGCCCCGTCCTGACCTGGTGCAGGCTGGTGCGGCCGGCGTGCGTGGAGACGTTCACGGCGGCGACCGTACGGCCGGCGTGGTCGCGTACGGGCGCGGCGACGGACCGCAGGCCCTCCTCCAGCTCCTGGTCCACCATCGCCCAGCCGCGCAGGCGCACCTGCTCCAGCTCGGCCCGCAGCGCGTCGGGCCGCACGACGGTCCTGGAGGTCAGCCCGCGTAACGCGGCCCGTCCCAGGTAGTCGTCCAGGTCGCCGGGCGGCAGGGCGGACAGCAGCACCCGGCCCATCGACGTGCAGTAGGCCGGGAAGCGGGTGCCGATGCTGATCGACACGCTCATGATCCGGGCGGTGGCGACGCGGGCGACGTACACGACGTCCTCGCCGTCGAGGACCGCGACCGAGGCGGACTCGTGCACCTCGGCGGCCAGGCGTTCCAGATGGGGACCGGCGATCTCGGGCAGCGACAGGCCGGACAGGTAGGCGTACCCGAGCTCCAGGACGCGCGGGGTGAGCGCGAACAGCCGGCCGTCGTTGCGCACGTAGCCAAGGTCGGCGAGCGTGATGAGGAAGCGCCTGGCGGCGGCGCGGCTGAGGCCGGTCGCCCGCGCCACCTGGGTGAGCGTCAGCTCGGGCGCCGCGGCGCTGAACGCGCGGATCACCGCCAGCCCTCTGGCCAGCGACTGCACGTGATCGACCATGGTGATCCCTTGACAGAAGCCGACAAGGGCGTAGTTTCCGCCATATGGAGCTGTTCGGACAGAGAATACCTGTGCGCATAGCGAACACCTAGGGACAGCCGTGCGTCGCAGGCAGCAGCGTGTGGCGATCGCGCGGGCCGTGGCCTACGAGCCGCAGGTCCTGCTCATGGACGAGCCGTTCGCCGCCGTGGACGCGCAGACCAGGGCCGACCCGGAGGACCTGGCCATCGACCTGCCGCATGACCGGGACCAGCTCACCACCCGGTCGCTGCCGCGTTTCGGCGAGCTGCGCGGGCAGGTCTACCGGCGGATCCAGCAGGCGAGAGGGGCACGATGAGCACAGTGCGGGCGGCGGCGTTCGAGGTGCTGCGGCGGTACGGCCTGACGACGATCTTCGGCAACCCCGGCTCGACCGAGGTGTCGCTGCTGACCGGCCTGCCGGACGACCTCCGCTTCGTGCTCGCGCTGCACGAGGGCTCGGTCGTCGGCATGGCCACCGGCTGGGCCGTCGGGCACGCCGAGCCCGCGCTGGCCGTGCTGCACACCACGGCCGGGCTGGGCAACGCGGTGGGCGCCCTCGCCACGGCCCGGGTGAACCGGGCGCCCCTGGTCGTCCTGGTGGGGCAGCAGGACCGGCGGCACCTGGCGCTGGAGCCGTTCCTCGCCGGGCGGCTGGCCGGGCTGGCCGGCGACTACCCGGTGTGGACCGACCAGCCGGTGCGGGCGCAGGACGTGCCCGGCGCGCTGACCAGGGCCTTTCACGAGGCGGTCACGCACCGGGGCCCCGCCCTGGTCGTGGTGCCGATGGACGACTGGGACGCGCCCTTCGCCGGCGAGACCCCGGCGGCCCCGGCCCGGGTGCTGCGGCCCGCCGCCGTGCCCGACGCCGGCCTGGCGCCGCTGGTCGAGCTGCTGGCCGGGGCGCGGTCCCCGGCGATCGTGGCGGGGGCGGGGGCGGCTTGGGGGCCGCTGGTGCGGTTGGCCGAGCGGCTGGCGTGCCCGGTGTTCCAGGAGTCGTTCGGGGCGCTGGCGGGGTTCCCGCAGGACCATCCGCAGTACGCGGGGGTGCTGCCGGCCGACCGGGAGCGGCTGCGGGCCGTGCTCGCGCCGCACGACGTCGTGCTGGCCGTGGGCGCGCCGGTGTTCCGGCAGTACCCGTACGCGCCGGGGCCGCTGGTCGAGCCGGGGACGGCGGTCGCCGTGGTCACCGACGACCCGGCCGAAGCGCACCGGAGCCCGGCCGACCTGGCCGTCCTGGCCCCGCCGGGGGTCGTCTGCGAGCGGCTGGCGGCCCTGCTGCCAGCCCGTCCCGCCGCTCCGGCGGCCGTTCCAACGGCCCCGGCTCCTGAGGCGCCCGGCGGGGAGCCGTTGCGGCCCGCGTACGTGCTGCGCGAGCTGGCCCGGCGGCTGCCCCGCGACGTCGTGCTGCTGGAGGAGACCCCGTCGTCCCGTCCCGACCTGCACCGGCTGGTCCCGGCCAGGAACCCGCTGGGCTTCGTCTCGGCGGCCATGGGCGGGCTCGGGTTCGCCGTGCCGGCCGCCGTCGGCCTGCGCATGGCGCTGCCCGGACGCCCGGTGGTCGCGGTCGTGGGCGACGGCTCGGCGCTGTACGGCGTGCACGCCCTGTGGAGCGCCGCCCACTACCGGGTGGGCGCGCTGTTCGTCGTGCTCGCCAACGGCCGCTACGCGGTCATGGACCGGCTGGCCGACCGGCAGGGCGGCAAGGCCCCCTGGCCGCCGTTCGCGGAGGTGGACATGGCCGCGCTGGCCAGGTCGCTGGGCTGCCCCGCCCGGCGGGTGGACGGCCCCGCCGAGCTGGGGGCCGTGCTCGACGAGGTGATCCCGTCGCTGGCCGCCCGCGAGGAGCCCCTGCTGCTCAACGTCACCGTGGCCGTGGACCGGGACTTCCGGCCGTGAGCCGGCTCACCAGGCCGGAGGGCGGCGACCGTCGTCGGCTGCCGGGTCGAAGCAGAGCTCGGGGGCTGCGTCCGGCTTGAAGACCTCCTCCAGGGCCCACCGCTCGTACGGGCGGGCGCACGGCGGCGCGCCGGCGATCGCCAGCTCGCGGGCGTCGAGGTCCATGACGACGGAGTAGACCGTGTGGCACTCCTCGGCCGGGCCGGCGTCGGGGTCGAGGTGGCGGCAGACGCCGTCGGGGAAGGAGTAGTGGTCGCGCAGGGCCGCGACGACGTGTTCCAGGCCGACCGCGCGCTCGGCGGCGGCGTCCTCCAGCAGGTGGCGCACGCGTTCGGGGCGCAGCAGGGTCAGGCCGGACCTGGCCGCCTTCATGTCCTCCAGCGGCAGCTCGGCCTCGAAGTGGTTGGCGTGGGTGAGCAGGCCGTCGCGCGGCAGCAGCGCGCCGAACGCGCCCGGAGCCACCTCCAGGTCGATGGCCTCGCCTCCGGCGTCGGCGATGAGCAGGTTGCCCGAGGAGACGCGCGGCACGTCGAGCACCTTGCGGTGGGCCCGGCTCATGCGGTCGGACTGCAGCACCCCGCGCAGCAGGAAGTGGTACGGGACCCCCGCCCCGGCCTGGTCGCGGTCGGACTGCAGGCGGTTGGCGCACACCCCGAGCCCCGCCGAGTTGAGCCCCGACTTGGCGAGCATGCCCGCCTCGGCCAGCGTGAGCACCGCGAACCCCTCGGGGTCGCGGGTGGCCAGCAGGAAGGTGACCGCCCCCTGCTCGGGATGCCAGTCCCAGTTCTGGGCGAGCAGGGTGTGGCCGTCGCGGGTGTACTTGGGCAGGACGGCCAGCGCGGTGCAGCCGTCGTCGTGGTAGCCGGTGCCGTCGAGCAGCTCGGTACGGGCGTTGAGCGCGGCGATGTGCTCGACCGGCTGCCCCGCGCCCGCCGCCAGGCCCGCCAGCATGGCGGCGATGCTCGGGTCGTACGCCCTGGCCACGTCGAGGAAGGTCTGGCCCCAGCGCAGCACGTCGGCCGAGGAGAGCCCGGACTTGTCGCGGAACCGCCGCAGGTAGGTCTCGACGCTCCGCTCGACCAGGTCTGCGGTGCGGTGGCCGACCTCGGCCCCCATCTCCTCGTAGGTGCCCTCGACAGCGATGAGCGGGGTGTCCATGAATCGGCCTTCCGTGATGGGGGTAGGGCTGGCTCTTCTTCCCATTCCCCCCATCAGGGCTTCATCCCCCGATCACTCAGGAACGCTCGGCCGCCTCCACGACGTTGGACAGCAGCAGCGCGCGGGTCATCGGCCCGACCCCGCCCGGGTTGGGCGTGAGGAAGCCGGCGACCTCCTCGACGTCGGGGGCCACGTCACCGGCGATCTTGCCGTGGACCCGGGAGACGCCCACGTCGAGGACGGCCGCGCCGGGCTTGACCATGTCCCGCGTGATGAGCTCGGGCACGCCGGCCGCGGCCACGACGATGTCGGCGCGGCGCACGTGGGCGGCCAGGTCCTGGGTGCCGGTGTGGCAGAGGGTCACCGTGGCGTTCTCGCTGCGGCGGGTCAGCAGCAGGCCGAGCGAGCGGCCGACGGTGATGCCGCGGCCCACCACGACGACGTCGGCGCCCTTGATGGGCACGTCGTACTCCTGGAGCAGCAGCACGATGCCGTGGGGCGTGCAGGGCAGGGGCGCGTCGACCATGTGGACGAGGCGGCCGAGGTTGACCGGGTGGAGGCCGTCGGCGTCTTTGGCCGGGTCCATGCGCTCCAGCAGCGCCATCGTGTCGATCTGCTTGGGCAGCGGGAGCTGGACGATGTAGCCGGTGCAGGCCGGGGACGCGTTGAGCTCGTCGACGGCCGCCTCGACGTCCTTCTGGGTGGCGGTGGCCGGGAGGTCGACGCGGATGGAGGCGATGCCGACCTCGGCGCAGTCGCGGTGCTTGCCCGCGACGTAGATCTGGCTGCCCGGGTCGTCGCCCACCAGGACGGTGCCCAGGCCGGGCGTGATGCCGCGGTCCTTGAGCGCGGCCACCCGGGTCGCGAGGTCTGCCTTGATCCTGGCGGCTGTCGCCTTGCCATCGAGTTTCACTGCGCTCATGCCGTCAATCCTTCCATGACTGCTCGGCTTCCCGGCACCGGCCGCGCGCCCGTCCACAGTTTTTCCACAGATGGGAGGCAGGCGGCGTCCGTTGTCCACAGGGGAACGATGACATCGTTGTCATCGATCAAGGAAGGGCATATCGTGTCGGGCGCCGACACGATGCCCGTGTCGGGCGCCGACGCCATGCTCCACGGAGGTTCCCCTTGCGCGCCCGCTTCTCCCTGCCACGCCTCGGCGGCCTCCGCCGGCCCGGCCACCCCATACCCGGATGACCTGCGTACTCGCCGTCGACATCGGCGGCACCAAGCTCGCCGCCGCGCTGGTCGACGAGGCCGGCTCCCTGCTGCGCTCCGCCGCGCGGCCCACGCCGCGCGCCGACGTCATGTCCGCCCTGGCAGCCCTCGTCGCGGAGGTGACCGGCGGGGGCCCGGCACCGCACGCCGTCGGCGTGGGCTGCGCGGGCCCGCTCGACCTCACCACGGGCACGGTGAGCCCGGTGAACATGCCGAGCTGGCGCGGCTTCCCGCTGCGCGACGAGCTGCGCCGGCTGACCGGCCTGCCCGTGGTGCTGGCCGGCGACGCCCAGTGCATGGCGCTCGGCGAACACTGGCTGGGCGCCGGGCAGGGCAGCACGTCGCTGCTCGGCGTCGTCGTGTCCACCGGCATCGGCGGCGGCCTGGTGATCGGCGGCGCCCCGCTGCTGGGCCCGGCGGGCAACGCGGGGCACGTCGGCCACATGAGCGTCGATCCCGGCGGCGAGCGCTGCGAGTGCGGCGGCCGGGGCTGCGTCGAGCGCTACTCCAGCGGCCCCAACCTGGCCCGCTGGGCCCTGGAGAACGGCTGGGCGCCCACCGGCGACCGCGACGCCAGGGCGCTGGCCGCCGACGCGTCCGCCGGGCATCCGGTGGCGCTTTCGGCCTTCGAGCGCGGCGCCCGGGCGCTGGCCGGCCTGATCGCCTCCACGGCGGCCGCGGTCGAGCTCGACACCGTGGTCATCGGCGGCGGCGTGTCGGCGGCCGGCGCGGTGTTGTTCGGCCCGCTGGAGCGGGCGCTCGACGACGTGGCGGGGCTGGCGTTCGTCCGGGCGGTCCGGGTGCGGCCGACCACGCTGGGCGTGCGCGCGGGCCTGGCCGGGGCCGCCCGGCTGGCCTGGCGCCTGTCGGGCCGGTGAGCCGGCCGCGAGTGGCGGTCCGGCCGCCGGCTCTACCAGGTTGAGCGCTGGTTCGCCGAGCTGGAGCGCCGCCGCCCCTCCGCGTCCACCCTGTCGCGCCGGCCGAGGCCGGGCAGGAGGTCGCGTCGGACGGCCTGCGTGGTGGGCAGCAGGGTGATCTCGGTGAGGTTGACGTCCACCTGCGCGAACTCGTCGGCGAGCCGGCGATCGCGCTCGGCAGGCCCGTCGTCGCCGAGCCGGTCGACAGCCTGGTGCAGCAGGCGATGGCCGGGGACGGCCCGCCGGCTTCGACGCCCTAGCCGCTCTCTTCCTTGTCGGCCGCGGACATGGCGAGCATGTCGTCGACGCACCTGCGCATCAGTTGCTCGAACTGAACGAGGTCCCGGTCGCTCCATTCGGCGAACGCGGAGTCGACGAGCCTCTGCCGGGCCTCCTCAAGCGCGTCCGTCACGCGACGCCCCGCGCTGGTGATCACGGCTTCCTTGACCCGCCGGTCCGCCGGGTTCGGACGCCGCTCGATCAGGCCGAGCTCGGCGAGTTTGGCCACCTGCCGGCTGACGGTGGTGTGGTCGCGTCCGGCCCGTTCGGCGAGTTCGACCACGCCGATCGGCCCGAACCGCCGGATTCCGACGATCAGTTTGAACAACGCGCGGTCGAGATCGATGCCCGCTTCGGCCATGAGGACCTCGTCGCGTTGCGGCAGGTTCATGAGCGCGATCAGGTCGACGAGCGATTCGTGCAGGCGCCGGAACGTGATGTGCCGGCGGTGTTGGGAAGCCATGCTCGCCACCGATGCCTTACGTGCCCTTGCGGACGGGGAGCTGCCAAGAATACCGGCAGCCTCCGGCGAACCTGCGGAGACGCCGCCTTCGCACGGCGAGTACGCGAAGATGCGCTCAGAATACACATAATTTCCAAGCATCGCGACAGCATGATCACAACACTGGGAGCAGGGATGTCTTCATGCGCAATACAGCAGCTCAAAGCGATATTCTCGACGACCGGGGAGCCGCGTAGACCGTGGACGGCGGCTTGACGACCGCTCTGGTCACGAATCATACTCCGTGCTTAATACACATAAATTTGCGCCGGGCGGCACGACCTGCCCGGCCGCCACCGACGGAGAGTGAACCGTGGCACGCAGCGCAGACCTTGACGTGATCATCTGTGGTTCCGGCGCGGCGGGATTGACCCTCGCCATCGATCTCGCCCGCAGGAACATCGCGTTCCGGTTGATCGACAAGGCGCCGCATCCGTTCATCGGCTCACGCGGCAAGGGCATCCAGCCGCGCACCGAGGAGGTGTTCGAGGACCTCGGCGTGGTCGACCGGATCGTCGCCTCGGGAGGCGAATATCCTCCCTTGCGCACCTACACCCCAGACGGACCGGTCGACAAGCACGCCGGGATCCTGCCGGAGCCGACGCCCGCCGAGCCGTACCAGATCCCGCTGCTCGTTCCGCAGTTCCGCACCGAGCGCCGGCTGCGGGAGCGGCTGGCCGAACTCGGCCACGCCCCGGAGTACGGCTGCGAGCTCGTCGGCTTCGACCAGGACCCCGACGGCGTGACCGCGCGGATGGCCACCTCCGGCGGGGAGCGGACCGTGCGAGCCGCCTACCTGGTCGGCGCCGACGGCGGATCGAGCTTCGTCCGCAAGGCCCTCGGCATCGGGTTCCGCGGGAAGTCCCTTGACGTGCGGGCGCTCGTGGCCGACGTGCGGGCCGACGGCGCCTCGTCGCGCGTCTGGCACCGCTGGGGCAACGAGCAGCCCGAGCGCAGCGTCTCGCTGTGCCCGCTCCACGGCACCGGCATGTTCCAGTACATGGCCCCGGTCCCCCTCGACGTGGACGTCGACCTCTCGGCCGAAGGGCTCACCGCCCTGCTCCACGAGCGCGGCGGCCAGGACGACATCGTGATCCGCGAGGTGTCCTGGGCATCGGTGTTCACGATGCAGGCCCGGCTGGCCGACGCCTACCGGCGTGGGCGCGTGCTCCTGGCCGGGGACGCCGCGCACTGCCATCCGCCGACCGGCGGGCAGGGCCTGAACACGAGCATCCAGGACGCCTACAACCTCGGCTGGAAGCTCGCCGCCGTGCTCGACGGCGCGCCGGAGTCATTGCTGGCGACCTACGAGGAGGAGCGCCGGCCGGTCGCCGAGGCGGTCCTCGGACTGTCCGAGAAGCTGCTCGAAGCGGCCAGGAACCGCGAGATGCGCCGGGGTCGCGAGGTGACCCAGCTCGATGTCGGCTACCCGGACTCGTCGCTGTCGCTGACCGGCCTGGAGCCCTACAAGGGCGTGGCGGCCGGCGACCGCGCGCCCGACGCCCCCGTCACCGGCGCGGGCGGGGTGGCCACGCGGTTGTTCAGCCTGTTCCAGGGACCGCACTGGACCCTGCTCGGCTACGAGCCCGGCGACGCCGCGGTCCCAGAACCGCGCAGGGGCCTGCGCATCCACGTCATCGGCGACGACATCCTCGACACCGGAGGCCATGTCCGGAGCGCGTACGGGCTGTCGCCCGAGCAGTGGGCGCTCATCCGGCCGGACGGATATGTCGCGGCCGTGGTGGGCACCGCCGAACTCGGCGCGATCGAGACCTACCTCGACGGCGTCGGCGTCCGTCCCGTGCGGTGACGCGTCTCCCGGGGCCGGAACGAGTGCTTCACGGAGGCTTCACGATCTCGCTCGTACGGCAGCGGCATCGGCCTGACCATGGCCCGCCGGCGCGCCGAGGCGTCCGTCAGCGGATCTGGGAACCGGCGGCTAGTCGCGCTCGGCGAAGCGGGCCTCGCGGCGCTCGATGATCCGGCGGGTGTACGGGATGAGCTCGACGACCCGGCTGCCGAGGTACGCACCGATGAAGGCGAGGACCAGCAGGACGAACGGGCTGGTCGAGAAGCCGTTCATGGTCACGAAGGCATGCAGGGTCACGTCGAGCATGGAAACTCCGGGGGAATCAGCACAGCAGGGCGGCAATCAGGGTAACCGGGGAGTGCCGATGCTCGCCGCCAAAACGGATAAAGGGCAACAAGTGATCTCTTGTTGCCCTTTATCCGATGAACCGGTGATCAGTGGAAGAAGTGGCGGGTGCCGGTGAAGTAGAGGGTGACGCCCGCCTGCTCACAGGCGTCGATCACCTCCTGGTCCCGGATCGAGCCGCCCGGCTCCACGATCGCCTTGACCCCGGCCTCGATCAGCACCTGCGGCCCGTCGGGGAACGGGAAGAACGCGTCGGAGGCGGCGACCGAGCCGGCCGCCCGCTCCCCCGCCCGGCTCACCGCGAGGCGGCAGGAGTCGACCCGGTTGACCTGGCCCATGCCCACGCCCACCGTGGCGCCGCCGGCGGCCAGCAGGATCGCGTTCGACTTCACCGACCGCGAGGCGCGCCAGGCGAAGGCCAGGTCGGCCAGCAGCTCGGGCGAGGCGGCCGCGCCGGTCTTGAGCTCCCACGCCGACGGGTCGTCGCCGGCGGCGTCGATCCGGTCGACCGCCTGCAGCAGCAGGCCGCCGTCGACGCGACGGAACTCCAGCGGCTGGGACGGCCCCTCCGGGCAGCGCAGCAGGCGCAGGCTCTTCTTGGCCCGCAGCACCTCCAGCGCCTCCGCGCTGAAGCCGGGGGCCACGACGACCTCGGTGAACACGTCGGCGATCTGCCGGGCCAGCTCGACGGTGACCTCGCGGTTGACCGCGATCACGCCGCCGTAGGCCGAGACGGGGTCGCAGGCGTGGGCCTTGCGGTGGGCCTCGGCCACGTCGGCGCCGACGGCGATGCCGCACGGGTTCTGGTGCTTGATGACGGCCACGCACGGCTCGGCGAAGTCCCAGGCCGCCCGCCAGGCCGCGTCGGAGTCGAGGTAGTTGTTGTAGGACATCTCCTTGCCGTGCAGCTGCTCGGCGTTGGCCAGGCCGCCGGAGCCGGCGGTGTAGAGGGCGGCGCGCTGGTGCGGGTTCTCGCCGTAGCGCAGGGTCGCCTTGCGCTCGTACGCGACGCCGGTGAACTCGGGGAACTCCTCCTCCCCGCCCGCGTACGGCCCCGCGAACCAGTTGGCCACGGCCACGTCGTAGGCGGCGGTGTGGGCGTAGGCGACACCGGCCAGGCGGCGGCGCTCGTGCAGCGTGAAGCCGCCCTCGTCCAGGGCGGTGAGCACGTCGCCGTAGGCGGCGGGGTCGACCACGACCGCGCAGGTGGCGTGGTTCTTGGCGGCGCCCCTGATCATCGCGGGGCCGCCGATGTCGATCTGCTCGACGCACTCCTCGTCGGAGGCGCCGGAGGCCACCGTCTGCTGGAACGGGTAGAGGTTGACCACCACGAGCTGGAACGGGTCGATCTCCAGCTCGTCGAGCTGGGCCACGTGGCTGGGCTTGGTGAGGTCGGCCAGCAGGCCGGCGTGCACGCGCGGGTGCAGCGTCTTGACCCGGCCGTCGAGGCACTCGGGGAAGCCGGTGAGCTGCTCCACCTTGGTCACCGGGATCCCGTGGGACGCGATCGCGGCGGCCGTGCCGCCTGTCGACACGATCTCCACGCCGGCGCCGTCGAGTGCCCTGGCCAGCTCTTCGAGCCCGGACTTGTCGTAGACAGCGATCAGCGCGCGCCGGATGGCGATGCGAGTCACGTGCTTTCCCCTCCTGATTGGTTGCCGATGCGGACGGTGCGTCCGCTGACCGTCCAGCCCTCCCGGGCCATCCGGCCGACGATGTCGACGAGCAGGCGGCGCTCGACGGTCTTGATGCGCTCGTGCAGGACCGGCTCGTCGTCGTCCGGCAGCACGGGCACCGCCTCCTGGGCGACGATCGGGCCCGTGTCGATCCCCGCGTCGGCCAGCATCACGGTGCAGCCGGTCACCTTCACCCCGTGGGCCAGCGCGTCGCGCACGCCGTGGGCGCCGGGGAAGGACGGCAGCAGCGCCGGATGGGTGTTGAGCACGGGGAACGCGTCGAGCGTGGGCGCACCCAAAATCTTCATGAAGCCCGCCGACACCACCAGGTCGGGCTCGTACGATGCGATCCTGGCGGCGAGAGCGGCATCCCAGTCCGCCCGAGTCGCATGATCGCCCAGTTTTTCAACAAATGTCGGGACATTTGCCCTGGTGGCCCTGGCCAGGCCCTCTATGCCGTCCCGATCCGCGCCCACCGCCACCACGCGCGCACCGTACGACGGGTCGGCGGAAGCGTCCAGCAGGGCCTGTAGGTTGGTTCCAGAGCCGGAGACGAGGACGACGAGCCGCCCAGCCTTTGACACGCACACTCCAAAGAATGGAAACAGGGTGGGGCTGACAGGGTATCTGTTCCTCGCCCGGCGACGCAGAGGAGGTCAGGTGTCGACACCGGTGCAGGCACCGGCGGGTCAGCAGCCCGCCGATTCAGCGGGTCGCCGTGCGATCTGGTTGTCCATCGCGGCGCTGGCCATGACGTTCATGCTGCCGCTCGCCGGCCTGGTCATGGCCCTGTTCGCGCTCATGTCGGGCATCCGCGCGCTGCCGCGGCTGCGCAGCGCCCACAAGCCCACCGGCACGGCCGTCGGCGGCATCACCATCTCCTCCATCGCGCTGGCCCTGTCGGCGATGGCCACGGGGATGCAGCTCTACCTGATGGACGAGTACTCCGCCTACCAGGAGTGCATGAAGGGCGCGGGCACGGTCTCGGCCCAGGGCGAGTGCTTCACCCAGTTCAGGGACGCCGCGCAGCGCAAGCTGCCGCCCGACGTCCTCCAGCTGCTCGGGGCGATGCAGTCCTAGTCGCGGTCCCAGGCGTAGGGGTCGACGTAGATGACGTGACCGCCGCGGTCGTCGGACTCGTCCACGATGTCCTTGCGCGGCGGGCGGGCCGGGCCGTCCGAGGGCTCGGCCGGGCGGGGGCGGGCCTGGGCCAGGGTCTCGGCCTCGGCGGAGGCGTGCTCGTCCTGCCAGTCGTCCCTGATGACCGGGATCTCCTGGGTGTCGGCCTCGGTGGCGTCCATCCAGTGGCCGGGCAGCGGGCGCGGGTCGGACTCGGCCAGGCCCACCTTGCTGGCCGCCTTGGCGATGGCCGCCCCCGCCTTGCGGACCGGGGCGGCGGCCTTGTCGAGCGGCGCGCGGGCCTTCTTGTTGAGCAGCAGCAGGTTGGCCACGCCCGCCGAGATGCCGGCCGCCACGCCCACCTCCAGGGCCACCGACAGGGCCACCTCCCAGGGGGACGGGCCGATCGCCGCCAGCCGGCCGCCGCCGATGGGCCCGCCGGACAGCGCGGCCAGCAGGCCGGCGACCAGGCCGGTGGAGACGCCGGTCAAGAAGCCCCACAGGGGGGCGGCCTCGTACGAATGCGAGGGTGAGATCCGGGCCACGAACACGCCCGCCACCGCGCCCGCCGCGAACGGCAGCGCGATCACCGCCATCATCCACGCGGGCACGGGCCCGCTCTCGGGCAGCGCGCCCAGCAGCGGCAGGCTCGGCACCGTGCCGAGCTCGACGCCGGTCGGGGCGACCAGCGTGTCCGCGCCGATGGCGAAGCCGGGGCCGGCGATGTAGGAGGAGGCCCAGATCACGGCGTTGAGCAGGTAGAGGAGCTGGAGCAGCAACAGCAGCACGCCGCCGACGAAGCCGGGCGCGAGCACGTTCGACAGGTCCCTGACCTGGCCGAAGTTCAGCACGACCGCGACCAGCACCAGCCCCAGCCCGGACGCCAGCAGGGACGTGGTGGCGACCGCCGTGCCGACCGTGACCGCACGCAGCCGCTCGGGCAGCAGCTTGAGCATGATCCGCCACGGGCCGATCATGCGCGCGGTGGCCAGCGAGCCCGCCAGGAAGGCCAGCACGAAGTGGCTGAGCAGCGCCTCGCCGATGAACGGCTGGGTGATCTCGTTGCTCGCCACCAGCGCGATCAGCCCGGCCAGCAGCGCGTAGGGGGCCGCCAGCGAGACGCCGGCCTGGCCGACCAGCACGAGCTGCGCGCGGCGGCGGGCGTTGGCCTGCTCGCGCGGGCTGTTCTTGGGCAGCCGGGCGGGCAGGCGCAGCCGCAGGTCGGCGTCGCGGGCCATCCATCGGCCGGCGCGGTAGAGCAGGAAGGCGGGCAGCACCATCAGCCCGAGGGGCAGCAGCCCGACCCGGCCGCCGGGCATCGCGAACCCCGCGTGGTGCGCGGCCAGCCAGAGCTGCGCCGCGGCGCGGAACACGCCGGGCAGGCCCGCGCCGAGCGTGCCGCGCGGCGCGGCGATCCAGCCGACGAGGGTGAGCGTGGTGAGCACGGCCAGGCCGACGCCGAGCGTGCAGGCGGCGGCGAGCATGCCCGACACGGGTAGCGGCCGCCTCGTCTCGTCGTCGTCGGTCGAGACCCCGGGGAGCTTGCCGAGCACCGACTTGGGGGCGGTACGCAACTGGTCGAGAATGGCCGTCACAGATGTGATTTTCTCAATCTTTCCCAACCATCGCTTGGTTGACGCGCCGCAGCGGGTCCACTTTGTCGCCGTGAGACCCCCGCGAACGCCGCCTCGCGCCCTTTCCCAGCCCTTTACGCGCCGCCCGACGGGCCCTGGGACGCCCGGCGGCATGGAAAAGCCCCGCATGGCGGCGGCCAGGCGGGGCTTTTCCAGCGTGACTAGCGGGACTGCATGATCTCGCGCATCAGGCGGGCCGTCTCGGAGGGGGTCTTGCCGACGCGGACGCCGACCTTCTCCAGGGCCTCCTTCTTGGCCTGGGCGGTGCCGGCCGAGCCGGAGACGATGGCGCCGGCGTGGCCCATCGTCTTGCCCTCGGGGGCGGTGAAGCCCGCGACGTAGGCCACGACCGGCTTGGTGACGTGCTGCTCGATGTAGGCCGCGGCACGCTCCTCGGCGTCGCCGCCGATCTCACCGATCATCACGATCGCGTCGGTGTCGGGGTCGTCCTGGAAGGCCTGGAGCGCGTCGATGTGCGTGGTGCCGATGACCGGGTCGCCGCCGATGCCGACCGCGGTCGAGAAACCGAAGTCGCGCAGCTCGTACATGAGCTGGTAGGTCAGCGTGCCGGACTTCGAGACCAGGCCGATGCGGCCGGCGGTGGTGATGTCGGCGGGGATGATGCCGGCGTTGGACGCGCCGGGCGAGGCGATGCCGGGGCAGTTGGGCCCGATGATGCGGGTCTTGTTGCCCTTGGCCACCGCGTACGCCCAGAACTCGGTCGAGTCGTGGACCGGGATGCCCTCGGTGATCACGACGCAGAGCGGGATCTCGGCGTCGACGGCCTCCTTGACGGCGGCCTTGGTGTGGGCCGGCGGCACGAAGACGACCGACACGTCGGCGCCGGTCTGCTCCATGGCCTCCTTCACCGTGCCGAACACGGGCAGGCCCTCGTGCGTGATGCCCGCCTTGCGGGCGTTGACGCCGCCGACGACCTTCGCGCCGGAGGCGAGCATGCGGCGGGTGTGCTTGGTGCCCTCACCGCCGGTCATGCCCTGAACAATGATCTTGCTGTTCTCGGTCAGCCAGATAGCCATGACTCACGCACCTACCGCAGCGAGCTCGGCGGCCCGCTTGGCCGCGTCGTCCATCGTGTCAACCAGCTCGACCCGCGGGAGCGCGGCGTCGGCCAGGATCTGCCGCCCGAGCTGGGCGTTGTTGCCGTCGAGGCGGACCACCAGCGGGTGCGTCACGGCCTCGCCGCGGCTCTCCAGCAGCTTGAACGCCGAGACGATGCCGTTGGCCACGGCGTCGCAGGCGGTGATGCCGCCGAAGACGTTCACGAAGATCGACTTGACGCTCGGGTCGGAGAGGATGATCTCCAGGCCTGCGGCCATGACCTCGGCCGAGGCGCCGCCGCCGATGTCGAGGAAGTTCGCCGGGGACGGCTTGCCGGGGAACGCCTCGCCCGCGTAGGCCACCACGTCGAGGGTGGACATGACCAGGCCCGCGCCGTTGCCGATGATGCCGACGTTGCCGTCGAGCTTGACGTAGTTGAGGTCCTTCTCCTTGGCCTTGGCCTCCAGAGGGTCCTCGGCGGCCTTGTCGGCCAGCGCCTCGTGGTCGGCCTGGCGGAAGCCGGCGTTCTCGTCGAGGGTGACCTTGCCGTCGAGGGCCTTCACCTGGCCGTCGGCCGACAGGATCATCGGGTTGACCTCGACCAGCGTGGCGTCCTCGTCGACGAAGCAGCACCACAGCTTCTCGATGAGCTCGGCGGCGCCGTCGAGCGACTTCTCGGGCAGCCCGCCGGCCACCGCGATCTCGCGGGCCTTGGCGCGGTCGATGCCGTCGAGGGCCGAGACCGGCACCTTGGCGACCTTCTCGGGCGTGCTGTGGGCGACCTCTTCGATGTCCATGCCGCCGGCGGCGGAGCAGATCGCGAGGAAGGTACGGTTGGCGCGGTCGAGCAGGAAGGAGAAGTAGTACTCCTCCGCGATCGCGCTGGCCTCCTCCACGAGCACCTTGTGGACCGTGTGGCCCTTGATGTCCATGCCGAGGATGGCGGTGGCCTTCTCGACGGCGTCGGCGGCGTCGTCGGCCACCTTCACGCCGCCGGCCTTGCCACGACCACCGGTCTTGACCTGGGCCTTGACGACAACGCGGCCGGTCAGCTCCTCAGCCGCCGCCCGCACCTCCTCCACGGTGTTGGCGACGATGCCGCGTGGCACCGGGATGCCGTAGTCAGCGAAGAGCTCCTTCGCCTGATGTTCGAACAGGTCCACGAGGGTCCGTCCTTGCTTATCCGACTGATGTTCGACGGCCCGGGCAACTGCGCTGACGGTCGCGTCCGCTCGCCGCTCGTGTCGGCTTCGTGCCTCGCTCTCTCACGGCGAGCTCCTACGCTCAGGGGTGCGTGCCGGGCGTTTCCGCCAGTGAAGCCTAGCCCCAAGCTTGACCTGCACAGGTCATCGGGGCACGGTTCTTCCGCTATGTGACGGTGATCTCACTTCACCATGTCCTCCTCTGCACCGAAGGTGCACCAATTCGCTGCCTTATGCGGTGTCTGTCGATATATGGTCGTGATCTTCAATTGGCAGGATTCCTGCTCCCCTCATTCTTGATCTGAAGGAATCGGATGAAGCGAATTATCGCGGGCCTGGCCCTGGCCTCCGCAGCGGCGCTCGTGACCGCGACCCCGGCCCAGGCCGCGCCCGCGGATCCGGCGAAGGCGCTGAAGAAGCAGTACGTCGCCGGACACGGCGTACGGTTCACCGAGACGTCCCGCTCCTCGATGGACGGCAAGAGCACCGGAACCATGAAGACGTCCGGCGTTCTGGAGTTCGGCAGGTCCGGAATCGTCGCCTCGGACGTACGCAATCGCAGCACCGGCAAGAACGCCGACCTGTACGCGTCGCTGATGCCGTCGCGGACCATCACCGTGGGCAAGCACGTATATGCGCAGGGCGGCCTTTACAGCGAGGGTCTGCCCGAGGGCAAGAAGTGGGTCCGCTACCCCGACACCGGCCTGCGGATGAGCACCTCCAACCAGATGCTGGACGTCTTCGAGCCCAAGGTGCTGAAGATGCTCGTCTCCCACGCCGCGAGCACCAAGGGCGGGACCTACCGCGGCTCGGTCACGGTGAAGGAACTCGGCAAGATCTACGGCCAGAGCGTCGAAAAGAAGATCGCCAAGGTCAAGGTCTCGTACCTGCTCGCCGTGAACTCCAAGGGCCTGGTCACCAGGGTCGTCAGCGACTGGACCCTCGACTTCGGGGTCCTCGGCGCCAGCCACAGCACGACCGAGACCCGCTTCACCGGCTGGGGCGCCAAGGTCAAGGTCAAGGCCCCGCCGGCCGACCAGGTGGCCGACATCGCCGACCTCGCCGACGACAGCGCCGTTCCGCAGGACATCCCGGACGGCTCCCTCAACTCCCTGGGCAGCATCAGGTAGCCCCCCTCCTAAGGACAATCATGAAGCGATTGCTCGCGGCCGCGGTGACGGCCGCGGCACTCGTCCCGGCCGTCCCCGCACAGGCGGCCGTGGACCCCGTCACCGCCCTGAAGCGGCAGTTCGTCCCGGGCCACGGGGTGACGATCTCCGAGACCGCGCGGACCGAGTCGAAGCGTCCGCGCGACGGCGAGGTCACCCGCATGGCCGGCTCCGTGGAGTTCGGCGCGTCCGGGCCCGTCGCGGCCGACGTCGTGTTCAGGACGATCGGCCAGGACGACAGCCGGCAACGCTGGATCAGCGTCGGCGGCAAGGTCTACGTGCAGGCGGCCGACCTGGCCGATGACCTGCCCATGGGCAGGACGTGGGTGCTCATGGAGCACCTCAAGGGCAAGGTGATCACCTCGGCCCAGCCGGTCGACGTGCTGGCGCCCAGGACGGTCAAGGCCCTGGTCTCGCATGCCGCCGGCGTCAAGGACGGCCTCCGCCAGGGCGCGCTGACCCTCGCGCAGGCGCGCGGGGCCGGCGCGTACGAAGGCTTCCACTACCGGCTGGGCCTGAACGCCCAGGCGCTGCCCGACCGCGTCGTCACCGGCCAGAGCCTCACGCCGGGCTCGCGGAGCGTCGTCGAGACCCGGCTCTCGGGCTGGGGCGCGAAGGTCAGCGTCAAGGCCCCTCCGGTGGACGAGGTCATCACCTACAAGGACCTGATGGCCGAGAAGCGGGCGAGAGCCGAGAAGCTCCGCCAGGCCATCCCCGATGGTTCCACCAGCTCGCTCGGCCTGTTCGACTGAGCCGCCGAGCTGTCGACAATCCCCCTCGAACCAAGGACACAACCGCACATGAAGCGAACCCTCACCGGCGTCGCGCTGGCGACGGCCACCGCCCTGGTGGCCGCCACCCCCGCGCTGCTCGCGACGCCGGCCCAGGCGGCCGCGCCCAAGAACCCCGTGGCCGCCGTGAAGAAGCAGCTCGTCCCCGGCAAGGGGGTGAAGTTCAGCGAGCGCATCAGCATCACCGACGGCACGCGCAGCGAGATCTTCATCCGGCGCACGGGAACCTTCCAGTTCAGCAAGTCGGGCGTCGCCGCCTCGGACATCACGGGCAAGTTCGCCCTCAACGTGTCCGACCTGGGCGACGAGGCGCCGGAGGAGCTCAAGGCCCTCGCCACGCCCGAGCGCACGATCCGGATCGGCACGACGTCGTACCTGTCCGGCGGCCTATGGAGCACGGTCCTGCCCGAGGGCGAGACCTGGTTCAAGGCCCCGCACGGCCCGACGGGCGGCATCTCCGGCACGTTCGGCCAGCCGGTGAACGTCGCCGAGCAGGCCACGCTCAAGACCCTGCTCAAGACCGCCAAGCCGGTGAGCGGCGGCTACGCCGGCACGATCACCGTCCGCGACCTGCGGAAGGTCTCGCCCTGGTATCGGGCGACCGCGATCGACCCGCGTCCCACGGCCAAGGCGCTGAAGAGCGTCATCAGCTGGAAGCTCACGCTCAACGCGGCCGGCCTGCCGGTGCGCCTGGTGGCCACGTTCCCGCAGGCCGCGATCACCGGCTCGGGCTCCAAGAAGGACGGCGTGCGGGTCGACACCCGCTTCACCGGCTGGGGCGGCGCCGTGTCGATCAAGGCTCCGACGGCTGAGGACGTCTCCAGCGAGTTCGAGAACGGCAAGGACGACATCTCCTCCCTCGACCTGCCGTTCGGCGTCAGCGTCGCCAAGTAGCACCCGCCCGCGCCTGTCCCGTCGCCGCTTGGCGGGACGGGCGCGGTGCCCGGCCCGCGCCCGCCGGGCGCGGGTCAGGCGAGGCGGGAGTCGCGCAGGGCGGCCCACTCCAGCGAGTGCCTGATGCCCTCCTCGACGGTGAACCCGGTCTCCCAGCCGAGCAGCCGCCGCGCCCGGTCGCTGCGCGTGTACGCCCCCGCCACGTCACCGGGCCGGGCGGGCGCCTCGACCACGTCGATCGGCCGGTCGACGACCCGGTTGAACGCCTCGGCCAGCTCGCGGACCGTCGTGCCCGCGCCGGTGCCGAGGTTGATCACGTCGGCGTCCAGGGAGTCGAACCGGCGCAGCGCCGCCACGTGCGCGGCGGCCAGGTCCCAGACGTGGACGTAGTCGCGGATGCCCGTGCCGTCGCTCGTCGGGTAGTCGGTGCCGGTGATCGCGAACGGCACGCCGTCCTCGTACGCCTCGATCATCTTGCCCAGGGCGTGGCTCGGACGGCGCAGTTGCAGGCCCGTGCGCATCGCCGGGTCGGCGCCGATCGGGTTGAAGTAGCGCAGCGACAGGATGCGGATCGGCCGGGTGGCGGCGATGTCGGCGAACATGGCCTCGCAGACCGCCTTGGTCCGCGCGTACGGGCTCTGCGGGGCGAGCGGCGAGCTCTCGTCCACGGTGTGGTCCGCGCCGGCCTGGTAGATCGACGCGGACGAGCTGAAGATCATCCGCTCGCAGCCATTGCGCAGCAGGTGGTCGGTGAACTCCAGGCTCTTGGCGACGTTCGCGCGGTAGTAGCCGACCGGGTCCGCGACGGAGTCGGGCACGACGATCAGGGCCGCGCAGTGGACGACGGCCTCGATGTCGGGGTGCTCGGCGAAGATCTTGTCGACGAGGGCGCCGTCGCCGATGTCGCCCTCGTAGAAGACCCGTCCGTCGGCGAACTCCCTGCGGCCCGTCACGAGGCTGTCGAGGATCACGGGCTCGATGCCGGCGTCGAGGCACGCCGACCCGATCGTGCTGCCGATGTAGCCCGCCCCACCGGTAATCAATACGCGCATGCCCGAACCCTACGGGGATGTCAGGGGGGTCGTGCGCCGTCTTGATGATCTTCGTGTGGTCCGGCCCGCGGAGACATCGTGTCGATCTCCGGCTGGTCATGTCGGCCTAGCCGTGCGACATTTCCTGGTATGGGCAGGGACGTGCCAGTCGTCGTGTTCAGCCGGGACGATCGCCGGAAATATCGGGAAAAGGTGCGTCGATGTCTCGACGTCTTCGCCCAGATGTTGCGCGAGTCCCGCTTCGAGTTCGAACGCCCCCGCGCCGGCCTGGAGATCGAGCTCAACATCGTGGACGCCCGTGGCGAGGCCGCCATGCGCAACGCCCAGGTACTGGCCGCGATCGAGCAGCCGGACTGGGCCACCGAGCTGGGCCAGTTCAACATCGAGATCAACGTCGAGCCCCGGGAGCTGACCGGCGACGGCCCGCTCCACCTGGAGGCGGACGTACGAAGGCGGCTCAACCACGCCGAGGAGCGCGCCCGCTCCCAGGACGGGCACCTGGTGCTGGTCGGCATCCTGCCCACGCTGCGCGAGCAGGACATCAGCGAGGGCACCCTGTCGGCCAACCCCCGCTACCGCCTGCTCAACGAGCAGATCTTCGCCGCCCGCGGCGAGGACCTGCACCTGTGCATCGAGGGCGTGGAACGCCTCGACACCCACGCCGACAGCGTCGCGCCCGAGGCCGCGTGCACCAGCGTCCAGCTCCACCTCCAGGTGAGCCCGGAGGCGTTCGCGCCGCACTGGAACGCCGCCCAGGTCATCGCGGGCCCCCAGGTCGCCGTCGCGGCCAACTCTCCCTACCTGTTCGGCAAGGAGCTGCACCGCGAGACCAGGATCGCGCTGTTCGAGCAGGCCACCGACACGCGTCCGGCCGAGCTGAAGACGCAGGGCGTGCGGCCGCGGGTGTGGTTCGGGGAGCGCTGGATCACCAGCGTCTTCGACCTGTTCGAGGAGAACGTCAGCTATTACCCGGCGCTGCTGCCTCTGTGCGAGGAGGAGGACCCGCGGGCCGAGCTGGACCAGGGACGCATCCCCCAGCTGCACGAGCTGACCCTGCACAACGGCACGATCTACCGCTGGAACCGGCCCGTCTACGCGGTCGTGGACGGCGTGCCGCACCTGCGCGTGGAGAACCGCGTCCTGCCCGCCGGGCCGACGGTCGCCGACATCGCCGCGAACGCCGCGTTCTACTACGGCCTGATGCGCGTGCTCCCGTCGGCCGAGCGGCCGATCTGGAGCCAGATGTCCTTCCGCACCGCCGAGGACAACCTCGCCGCCGCGGCCCGGCACGGCCTGGACGCCCGGCTGTACTGGCCGGGGTTGGGCGAGGTGCCGGCGGCCGAGCTGATCCTGCGCCGGCTGCTGCCCATGGCGCGCGAGGGCCTGGCCGCGTGGGGGGTGCACACGCCGGTCGCCGACCGGCTGCTCGGCATCATCGAGGGACGCTGCCTGACCGGCCGCACGGGCGCGACGTGGCAGGTCGATCGGGTGCGCGCGCAGGGCGGCGACCGCCACGAGGCGTTACGCGCCATGACGTTGGACTACATCGACCGCATGCACGGCAACGATCCGGTGCACACTTGGGACGTGTGAACCTCGTGCGACCTCGCCTTCTCGTCCTCGCCCTCGTCCTGCTGCTGGCTGGCTGCGGCCTCACCCGGCCCGCGTCCAGGGACGTCCAGGGGGCCGACACGTTCGAGGACGACATCCGGGCCGCACGCACGCTCACCGAGTCGTTCTGGACGGAGTTCTTCGACCAGCAGGGGATGAGATATCGGCCTATCGCCGACTTCATCCCTTACTCCGGGAGTTCGGGGCCTTCCTGCGGGGGCGAGCCGTCCGTGCCGAACAACGCCTTCTACTGCCCCGAGGGCCATTTCATCGCCTATGACCAGGCCTGGATGGAGTCCCTGTGGAACGACATGGGCGACGGCTCGGTGTACGTGATCATTCCGCACGAGTTCGGGCACGCCGTCCAGGCCCAGCTCAGGACCGGTTTCGAGCTGAACGTCCAGGCCGAGCTGCAGGCCGACTGCTACGCCGGCGGGACGTTGGCGGCCCTGGTCGGCTCAGGCTCCCTGCGCGCCCAGCCCGGTGACGAGGACGAGCTCATGACCAGCCTGGAGGCCGCCGGCGACCCCACGGACGACTGGCTGGACCCCGCCGCCCACGGCACCGCCGAGCAACGCCAGTCCTCCTTCGCCGGCGGCTACGAGGACGGCGTGGGCGCCTGCTGAGGGTGTACGCGCGGGTCAACCCAGAGGATGATGTGTCTGATCATGACCTGCCTCTACGGTGGAGGCATGCCACTGGAGGAGATCGGCTGGCTGCGCAGAGGCGCGTGCAGGTCCAGCGACCCTGACCTCTTCTTCCCGCTCGCGCCCTCACCGTTGCAGGAGGCCCGCGCGAAGGCGGTCTGCGCCCGCTGCCCGGTCATCGACGAGTGCCGCTCCTACGCCTTACGCGAAGGCGAGACGGAAGGCATCTGGGGTGGCCTCACCCCCCAGGAACGCCGCCGCACCCGCTTCCCCGCCGGCTGGCGCGACTCCGCCGCCTCCTGACCCCACCCACCGCCCACCCCGCCCCCACCGGACGCCGACGTTCTGTGGTGCGACGTAGCCTGCAAGGGTGCTGTTGCGCTCGATCGCCGTCCTCACCGCCGCCAACGTCCTCAACAACAAGATCGCTCCCAGGCTCGCCCCCCTGACCTCCGCCGCCGCCACCGCCGCGCTCGTGGCCATGGCACGCGGGCACGGAGTGTCGTGGCGTGAGCTGGGGTTCGAGAAGGCGTCCCGCGGAGCGGCCGTCGGCGGCGCGCTGGCGGCGGCGGTGGCCGCCGTCTACACCGTGGGCATCGCCGTGCCCCGCACCAGACCGCTCTTCCACGACGAGCGCGCCCTGTCGCTCTCGCGCGCCCGCGCCCTGGAGGAGGCCCTGCTCCAGGTCCCCCTGGGCACGGTCCTGCTGGAGGAGGTCGGGTTCCGCGGCGCGCTGCACGGCATGCTGGCCCGCCGGCACGGCCCGGCCGCCGCCACGGCGGTCTCCTCGGCCCTGTTCGGCCTCTGGCACATCCTCCCGGCGATCGACATGGCCCGCGCGAACCCGGCGCTCGGCGCGCTGACCGCGGGCGAGTCGCCCGCCCGTCTCGACGTCGCGCGAGTGGTGGCGGGCAGCGTGGTGTCCACGGCGGCGGCGGGGGTGCTCTTCTGCGAGCTCCGGCGGCGCGGCGGGCTGCTGGCGCCGTCGATGCTGCACCTGGCGACCAACTCGCTCGGCTACCTCTTCGCGAGGATCTCGGCGAAGGCTGGGCGCGACGGCCGGGGGAAGACTTCCTCCGGCGGGGGATGAGATTTCCACCTCAGAAGATGAGAATCCTTCCTCACGTCCCTGGAACGGTCCAGGAAGTTCGCCTCGCTGCCTTTACCTTCACCCGAGACACGCATCGCGGGAGCTCTCACCGGCTCCCTGAATGCGTCTTTCAAGGTCAGAAGTCCTGATATGCGGTGGAGGTACGGAGGTGGTGCTGCATGCGTACGCTGATCGACGTCGACAGGGACCAGGAGAGGGCCGGCGCAATCGAGGCATTCGAGTTCTGGCGTACCGAGGGAAGCCCGGATCTCCCGGACCGGGAGATCACGCGGCATGTGTGGCGACCACAGGACTGACGTACCTCCTCGACAAGAGCGCCCTCACCCGCATCCGGACGAGCGAGGCGGTCGCCAGGGCCCTTCACCCGCTCTATGTGGCGCAGGTCGTCGCGACCTGCGCCGTCATCGATCTGGAGGTGCTCCGCAGCGCCTGTGATCTCCCCCATTACCGGCGCATCCTGCGTGCGCAGCGCCAGTGCGTCAGCCTGCCTCTGAACCAGGAGGTGCAGTCGCGGGCCGTCGAGGTGCAGAGGCAGCTGATCGGGATCTCTCACCACCGTGGCATCGGGCCGAGCGACCTGCTGATCGCCGCCTGTGCCGAGGTGCATCAGGCGACGATCCTGCACTACGACCGGGCCTTCGACATCATCTCCGAGGTCACCGGGCAGCCCGCGCTCTGGGTGGTGCCGCCGGGCTCGATCCCCTGAGCCGGGAGCGGAACGACCGGGTCAGGCCGTGGGCACGACCTGGAAGCCCTCCGCGTAGTGGCCCTCGCCGAAGCCGGCCTGCTCGGCCCACGCGGCGAAGCGGCCACGGACGAAGTCGACGAAGCCCTCGACGTGGGCGACCTGGCTGACGTGCGACTGCAAGGCCGCGAGCTTGCGGTCCATGACCGCGGTGACGTCCACCCAGTGGTTGGGGGTCGGGCCGCCGTTCAGCCAGACCTCCCTGACAGTCCACGCCTCCAGGCCCTCCTCGCGCAGCAGCTCGGGGAAGGCGTAGGGGTTGCGGGCGTCGGGGTAGACCGCGTCGAGCGCGGCCCCGCCCACGGCCCGGTGGTCGGGGTGGCTGGGGGCGACGAACTGGTAGTTGCGGTCGGGGTGGTGGGTGATGACCAGGTCGGGGCGTACCTGGCGGATCACCCGGGCGATGTCGCGCCGGAGGTCGAGCGAGGGCACCACCCGGCCGTCGGAGTAGCCGAGGAAGCGCACGTCCGTCACGCCGACGGCCTTGGCCGCGGCCAACTGCTCGGTCCTGCGGAGCTCGGCCATGCCGGAGTTGTCGAGGGTGCGCTCGTTGCCGCCGGCGTCACCGTCGGTGACGAGCAGGTACGTGACCTCCACGCCCCGCTCCACGAACAGCGCAATGCTTCCCGCCGCCGCGAAGTCGACGTCGTCGGGATGCGCGGTCACGACAAGTACCCGGTTGATCTCGGCTTCCGGCAGCATGGCTTCCCTTCCTGGACCCTGTACGGAGGACAACCGGCACCCCGTCGGAGGCATTCCGGGCGCCGTTTGTCGGTGGCGCGTCTTAACCTAGGTGGGTGCCGACCCAAGTCTCTGTTGACCACCCCTTGCTCGACGGCCTCAACCCCCAGCAGCGCGAGGCCGTGATCCATCATGGCAGTCCGCTGCTCATCGTGGCGGGGGCGGGGTCGGGGAAGACGCGGGTGCTCACCCACCGCATCGCCTACCTGCTGGCCGAGCGCAACGCGCATCCGGGCGAGATCCTGGCCATCACCTTCACCAACAAGGCCGCCCGCGAGATGAAGGAGCGCATCGACAAGCTCGTCGGGCCGCGTTCCAAGGCGATGTGGGTGATGACGTTCCACAGCGCCTGCATGCGCATCCTGCGGCGCGAGGCCAAGCGGCTGGGCTTCCCGTCCAGCTTCTCGATCTACGACCAGGCCGACTCCCAGCGGCTGATGGCGATGGTCTGCAGGGAGATGGAGCTCGACCCGAAGCGCTACCCGCCGCGTTCGTTCTCGGCGCAGGTCAGCAACTTCAAGAACGAGCTGGTCGACTACGAGACCGCGCTCGACAGGGCGGGCTCGCACCTGGAGAAGACGCTCGCGCAGGCGTACAAGGCCTATCAGCTCAAGCTGACCGAGGCCGGCGCGATGGACTTCGACGACATCATCATGAACACGGTGACGTTGTTCCAGCTCTTCCCCGAGGTGGCCGAGCACTACCGGATGCGGTTCAGGCACGTGCTGGTCGACGAGTACCAGGACACCAACCACGCCCAGTACATCCTGATCCGCGAGCTGGTGGGCCATCCCGAGCTGCGCACCGCCGACGGCGACGTCGTGCGTCCGGGCGCCGACATGTCCGAGCTGTGCGTGGTGGGCGACGCCGACCAGTCGATCTACGCCTTCCGCGGCGCGACGATCCGCAACATCCTGGAGTTCGAGCGCGACTACCCCGACGCCCGCACGATCCTGCTGGAGCAGAACTACCGCTCCACCCAGAACATCCTGGCCGCGGCCAACGCGGTGATCGCGCGCAACGAGGGCCGCAAGCCGAAGAACCTCTGGTCCGACCAGGGCGACGGTCCCAAGATCGTGGGCTACGTCGCCGACAACGAGCACGACGAGGCCATGTTCGTGGCCCAGGAGGTCGACCGGCTCAGCGACGAGGAGGGCGTCAAGCCGAGCGAGGTCGCGGTGTTCTACCGGACCAACGCCGCCTCGCGCGTGTTCGAGGAGATCTTCATCCGCACCGGGCTGCCGTACAAGGTGGTCGGGGGCGTGCGCTTCTACGAGCGCAAGGAGGTCAAAGACCTGCTGGCCTACCTGCGGGTGCTGGCCAACCCGGCCGACGTCGTGTCGATGCGGCGCATCCTCAACGTGCCCAAGCGCGGCATCGGCGAGCGGGCCGAGGCCATGATCGAGGCGCTGTCCTCGCGCGAGCGCATCTCGTTCTGGGAGGCGCTGCGCCGGGCCGACGAGGCGTACGGCATGGCGACGCGCTCGCTCAACGCGGTGCGCGAGTTCGTGGCGATGCTGGAGGAGCTGATCGCCAAGGCCGAGGGCGTGCCGCCGTCGACGCTGGCCGAGGAGATCCTGGTGGCCACCGGCTACCGCGCCGAGCTGGAGGCCTCCGAAGACCCCCAGGACGAGTCCCGCCTGGAGAACCTCAACGAGCTCATCTCGGTGGCCTCGGAGTTCGAGGAGGCCAACCCCGAGGGCACGCTGGTGGAGTTCCTGGAGCAGGTGTCGCTGGTCGCCGACGCCGACCAGATCCCTGACGCCGACGGCGGGCAGGGCGTCGTCACGCTGATGACGCTGCACACGGCCAAGGGGCTGGAGTTCCCGGTCGTCTTCCTGACCGCGATGGAGGACGGCGTGTTCCCGCACGTCCGGTCGCTGGGCGAGCCGAAGGAGCTGGAGGAGGAGCGGCGGCTGGCCTACGTCGGCATCACCCGGGCGCAGAAGCGGCTCTACCTCACGCGGGCGGCGGTGCGCAGCTCGTGGGGGTCGCCGTCGTTCAACCCGGCCTCGCGGTTCGTCAACGAGGTGCCGGGGCAGCTCATCGACTGGCGTACCGACCCCGAGAAGTCGGCCTGGAGCGCGGCGACGCGGCGGGAGCCGGCTGCGCGGCCGGCGCCCAGGAGCGGCGGGTCGCGGCAGATGCTGTCGCTGACGCCCGGCGATCGGGTGACGCACGACAAGTGGGGGCTCGGCACGGTGGTGGCCGTGGACGGGGTGGCGGAGAAGACCAAGGTCAAGATCGACTTCGGCGCCGACGGGGAGAAGACGCTGCTGCTGGCGTACGCCCCCCTGGAGAAGCTCTGACCCCTGGGGGTCAACGGGCGCCCACCCCTCGCCGGAGGCCGGGCGCCCGACGGCGTGGGGTTTGCGGCGGTGGGGGCAGGGCGCTTGGAGGTGGCCCTGCCGCTCCGCTTCCGGGTCAGGCCTTGAGGGCGCTGCCCTGCTTCCACTGGGTCCAGTTGAGCTGCCAGTAGCTCCAGCCGTTGCGCCAGTCGAGCTTGCGCTTGGTTCCGGTGATCTTGACGACGTCACCGCGCTGGGCGATGCCGTAGAACCACTTGGCGCCCTGCGGGGTGGCCCGCACGCAGCCGTGGCTCTGGTTGGAGCGGCCGAGGTACTGGTAGTAGCCGGCGCTCTGGTGCACGTACTCGCCGCTGTCGGAGATGCGCACCGCCCAAGGGATCTCCTCCTTGTAGTAGCGCGGGTCCTTGGGGTCGGTCACCCCCATCCAGGACGACGTCATCGTCTCGACGGACTTCTTGCCCATGGTGAGGTGCACGCCGCTGGTGGTGAGGTAGACGTCCACGCCGTTGCGCAGCAGGCCGCCGCGGCCGGCGCTGATCGCGATCTTCTTGGCGATCTTGCCGTCCCGGTAGACCTTCATCTGGTGCCTGCGGGTGTCGACGACCGAGATGTTCGCGGTGCCGACGGCGAAGCGGCGGGTGACGTCCTCGGCCTTGTTGCCGGGCAGCTGGCTGAGGCGCGCGGTGAACAGCACCTTCTGGTGCGGCTTCCAGTACGTCTTCGTCCGGTAGATGACCTTGCGGGGCGACACCCAGCGCCAGGCGCCCTCGACCGGTTTGTCGGCCTGGACCTCCAGCAGCGCCTCCACGGCGGCCTTGTCCTTCACATCCCGGTCGAACGTGACGATGATCGGGAAACCGACACCGACTTTCTCCGCCGTCTCCGCCATGGGCGTGATGTCGGCGATGTCGAGCTTGACCTTCTTGGCCGGAGCCGCGACGTGGGCAGCCGCGGCGACGCCCACGGAGGCGGTCGTCCGGACCGCCGGGGGCTGCGAGGCTGGCACGCCTTCTGCCGAACAGGCCGCAGCCGAGACCAGTGCGACCATGGCAAGCAACCGGGGGACGCGATTCAAGGGGGTTACTCCTGGATTATGTGCTTCTCCTTCCATGTGTGACTACTGAGACGCCTGATTCGTCTACGAATCGCCGTAACGACCTTGTAACGGTCCAGAAAGCAGGGTCAGACCAGGCGGCGCGCGGTGGCCCAGCGGGACAGCTCGTGCCGGTTGGAGAGCTGGAGCTTGCGCAGCACGGACGACACGTGCGTCTCCACGGTCTTGACCGAGATGAACAGCTCCTTGGCGATCTCCTTGTACGCGTAGCCGCGGGCGATCAGCCGCAGCACCTCGCGCTCGCGCTGGGTCAGCGAGTCGAGCTCGGGGTCGATCGAGGGCGCCTCGGAGGAGGCGAAGGCGTCGAGGACGAACCCGGCCAGCCGCGGCGAGAAGACCGCGTCGCCGTCGGCCACCCGGCGGATGGCGTCGGTGAGCTCCTTGCCGCTGATGTTCTTGGTGACGTAGCCGCGCGCGCCGCCCCTGATGACGCCGATGACGTCCTCGGCGGCGTCGGAGACCGACAGGGCGAGGAAGCGCACCTGCGAGCCCGTGCTGAGGACGCGGCGCAGCACCTCCTGGCCGCCGCCGCCGGGCATGTGCACGTCGAGCAGGACCACGTCGGGCTGATGCTCGGCGATGGCCTTGACCGCCGTCTCGACGTCCTCCGCCTCGCCCACGACCTCGATCGAGTCGCCCAGCTCCGCGCGTACGCCGGATCTGAACAGCCGGTGGTCGTCGACGATCAACACGCGTGTCATTGCTTGTCCACCTTCATCGTCAGCATCACTTCCGTGCCCTCGCCGGGCTCGGTGCGGAGCCTGGCCGTGCCGCCGTGACGTTCCATTCTCCCGATGATGGACTCCCTGATGCCCATTCTGTCGAGGGGCACCGCCTCAAGGTCGAAGCCCTTGCCGCGGTCCTTCACGAAGATGGTCACCTCCAAGCCCTCCACCTCCGCGTAGACGGAGATGGCCGGACTCTCAGAATATTTGGCCGCGTTGACCATCGCCTGCCTGGACGCCTTGAGCATCGCCGCCAGCTTGCCCTGCGGGTCGAGGTCGATGTCGCCGACGCAGACGACCTCGATGGGCACGCCGTGGGAGTCCTCCTCCTCGGCCGCGATCCGGCGTACGGCGGCGGCCACGGTGGCGTCGGCGTCCTGGGCGGGCTGGTAGAGCCAGTTGCGCAGCTCGCGTTCCTGGGCGCGGGCCAGTCTGGTGACCTCGCGGGGGTCGTGCGCGACGCGCTGGATGATGGTGAGCGTGTGCAGCACCGAGTCGTGCACCATGGCGGCCACCTCGGCGCGTTCCTCCTGCCGGATGCGCTCGCGCCGTTCGAGCTGCAGCTCCTTCCACAGGCCGGCCAGCCAGGGCGCGGCGATGACCGCGATGCCGCCGACCACGACGACGGTGAACAGCAGACCGGGCCTGGCCTGGGCCAGCTGGCCCTGGACGTACAGGAAGCCGACCGCGCCGATGACGACCAGCGTCACGCCGAGCAGGGTGCGCACCCGGTTGGTCCGGATGCTCTTGGTGGCGCCGCTGACCCAGTTCTTGCGGCGTTCGGGGTCGGCCTGCTGCCACAGGATGAGCGCGCCGATGCCGCCGGCGGCGAACGGCAACATGCCGATCCCGCCCTTCGAGGCCCCGGTCAGCCAGCCGAACGCGGCCAGCGCCACGCCGATCGCGCTGAACGCGGCGAGCTGGCTCCAGTCGCGCTGCGGCGGCTGCCCCTCGTACGGCTCACGCGGAGTGATCATCCACAGCACGGCGTACGCCACCATGCCGACCCCGTCCACGACGCTGAGCAGCACGAACATCAGCCTGATCACGACGGGATCGAGGGAGAGCTGCGCCGCCAGCCCCTGGGCCACGCCGCCGAGCAGGCGGCCCTCCATGGGGCGGAGCATCCGGCGATAGGGTCGATCGCCGGTGGGCTCGGCAAGTGTCTTCTGGTCTGCCATAACATCGCCATCGTCACATGTCGCGGGCACTTCGGGCATCAGGGAACAACCCCCAGGGTCGAGTCAGGGGTCTCCCGGATGCGACCACCCCGCCCGACGGTCCACGATGGTTCCATGACAGAAGCTCCGCCCAGGCAACCCGCCGCCCCGCCCCGGGAGCTGCGACGCAGCAGCGAGGGGCGCTTCCTCATGGGCGTGTGCGCCGGTCTCGGGCGGCACACCGGCATCGACCCCGTGGTGTTCCGCGTGGCGTTCGCCGTGCTCCTGCTCGGTTCGGGCATCGGGATCTTCCTGTACATCGCGGCGTTCCTGCTGATGAAGGAGCCCAACGGCGGGCCGGGGATCATCGAGCAGTGGACCCGCCGCGACTTCGACGCCGAGGCCGTGATGGCGCTGCTCACGGCGGTGCTCGGGTTCGGCCTCGCGCTCAACCTCGCGACCGTCTGGCTCGACACCGGCACGCTGGTGGTCGGCGTGCTGCTGGCCGTCTCGCTGCTCGCGGCCCACTCCAGAGGCGTCGACCTGCTGGGCCTGGCCCGCTCGATGCCCGAGCGGCTCGGTCGCCGGCGCTCCCCCGACGCGGAGCCGCCCGCGCCGCCCTACGCGCCGCCCGCGTCCGCACCTCGGGTGCGTCCCGCCGAACCCGGCTGGTCCGGCCTCGGCGACACCGTGACGGCTCACCCTGAATCCCCTGCCCCGGCCCCCAGAATGACGGCCGCCGCGCACGCCGAGGCCGTGGCCGCGCGGCTGCGGGCGATGTCCGCAGGCCGGCAGGCCGAGCCACCCCGTACGGACCGGCCCGAAACCCCTGAAGCGGGACAGGCGGAGGCCGGCCGGGCCGAGATGTCGAAGATCGAGGCCGCACAGGCGATGGAGGCCGCCGGCGCCGTGACGGCGGAGCACCAGCTCCCCGCCGACGCGACCCGCCAGGCGCAGACGCCCGGCACAGAGGCCGCTGAGGCCGCTGAGCCCCCTGAGGCCGCTGAGGCCCCGAAGACGCGGGTCGAGGCCCCGCCGCCGCAGCCGCGGCCGCAAGCCGAGGCTCAGGCGGCGTCGCGGCAGGAGCCGCCCGACTACCGCCCCCAGCCCAGGACCGCGATCGACTACAGCGGCTACGGCGAGCCCTTCGCCCCGAAGGGCCCCTACCGCCCGCTCGACCCGGCCAGGCGGCCGGGCCAGTCGCCCTACGACCCGGCCCTGTACGGCCGCCCGGCACCCGCCCCGGCCCCCCGGGCCCGACGCCCCAAGTCGTTCATCGGGGTCATCACCATCTTGCTCGCGATCATAGTGGGAGGGATCGTCGTGGCGGTCCAGGCCAGGTCGGCCGCGGGCGTGAGCCCGACCATCGTCGGCGGCGCCGTGCTCATCACCATCGGCGCCGGGCTGCTCATGGCCGCCTGGTGGGGCCGCGGCGCCGGTCTCGTCGCGGCGGGCACCACGGTCGCGCTGCTGATCGGCGTGGGGCTGATGCTGGGCGGCCTGCCGCGCAACTTCGGCGACTCCACCTGGTACCTGACCAAGCCCTCGGAGGCCGGCAAGGTCTACGACGTCGGCGTCGGCGACGGCCGGCTGGACCTGACGGAGCTGAAGGCGCTGCCGGGGACGAGCCTGACGTTCGACGCCCGGGTCTCCGTGGGCGAGCTGACGGTGATCGTGCCGCCGACGGCCAGGGTCGAGGTGCACGCGATGAACAAGGTCGGCGACATCAAGGTCGACCAGTCGATCAGGGGCGGCGTGGACGTCAAGTTCGACAAGGTGCTGGAGCCCGAGGTCAGGTCCGAGGACGAGGAGTTCACGATCGTGCTGAACCTGCGGGGCGGCCTCGGCGACATGGAGGTGCGGCGTGGCGCGTGACGTCGAACGGGTCCGGCGCCTGCACCGGACCGACTGGATGGCCCTGCTGAGCGGCACGTTGTTCGTGGTGCTCGGCATCCTCGTGGTGACCCGCGAGCTCAGGGACGCGCTGGTCCTGGTCGGGCTGACCGTGGTGGGGCTGGCCTTCGCGGGGGTGGTGGCGATCATCGCCCGGGTGGTCCGCGGCAAGTAACCCTTGACCGGGAAAAACACCGGCGTAGTTTCGGGTGTGTCCGCCTTTCCCCCTGCTCCTGAGGGAGGACGTATGCCCCGAATCACCGTCACCGTCGACGGGATCAAGTACGAGGAGGACGTCGAGCCGCGGCTCCTCCTCGTCCATCTACTCCGTGAGCGGCTCGGCAGGACCGGCACCCCGGTCGGCTGCGACACCAGCAACTGCGGCGCCTGCACGGTGCTGCTCGACGGCAAGAGCGTGAAGAGCTGCTCCGTGCTCGCCGTGCAGGCCGACGGCGGCGACGTCGTCACCGTCGAGGGCCTGGGCGCGAACGGGTCGATGCACCCGATGCAGCGGGCCTTCCACGAAGAGCACGCGTTGCAGTGCGGCTACTGCACCCCCGGCATGGTCATGGCCGCGATCGACCTGGTCCGGGAGGACCCGGAGCCGTCGGAGGAGTCGATCAGGCACGGGCTGGAGGGCAACCTGTGCCGCTGCACGGGCTACTGCAACATCGTGCGCGCGGTGAAGCGCGGCGCGCAGGAGATGGGGCAGGCGGTGAGGACGCAGTGAGCGAGCTGAGCCCCGAGGCCGTCGCCGGGCAGATCGCCGGCAGCGGCCAGATCGACGAGCCGGCCGGCGTGCACGAGGTGGGCCGGCCGCGCCGGCGCAAGGAGGACGCCAGGCTGCTGACGGGACGTACGCGCTGGACGGACAACCTCTCCAGCCCCGGCACGCTGCACGTGATGTTCCTGCGCAGCCCGATGGCCCACGCCCGGATCACCCGGGTGGACGTGTCGGCGGCCCGCGGCCTGCCCGGCGTGGTGGCCGCGTTCAGCGGCCAGGACTTCGCCGCCGAGCAGGGCAGCCTGCCGTGCGCGTGGCCGGTGACCGACGACGTCGTCATCCCCGACCACCCGCCGATGGCCACCTCCGAGGTCCGGTACGTCGGCGAGGCCGTGGCCTGCGTGGTCGCGACCGACCGGTATCAGGCGGCCGACGCGCTGGAGGCCATCGAGGTCGACTACGAGCCGCTGCCCGCGGTGCTCGACATGACCGAGGCGCTGTCGCCGGACAGCCCGAAGGTGCACGAGGCGGGCAACCAGGCGTTCTCCATGAAGATCACCTCGGGTGACATCGACGCGGCGTTCGAGGGCGCCGCCGTCGTCGTCGACCGGACGTACGTGCAGCAGCGGCTCATCCCGACGGCCATGGAGCCGCGGGCGGTGCTGGTGGACACCGACGGCGACTCGTTCACGATGTGGACCTCCACCCAGATCCCGCACATCCTGCGCGTCATGCTCGCGGTGGTGACCGGCATCCCCGAGCACGACCTGCGGGTGATCGCCCCCGACGTGGGCGGCGGGTTCGGCTCGAAGTTGCAGGTCACCGCCGAGGAGGTGCTCTGCCTGCTGATGGCGCGCCGGCTGGGCCGGCCGGTCAAGTGGACGGAGTCCCGCTCCGAGGGCAACCTGACCGTGCACCACGGCCGCGACCAGCTCCAGCACATCCGGCTCGCGGCCGACGCCGACGGGCGCATCCGGGGGCTCCAGGTCGACCTGCTGGCCGACATGGGCGCGTACCTGATGCTGGTGACGCCGGGGGTGCCGCTGCTCGGGGCGTCCATGTTCAACGCGATCTACAAGATGGACGCCTACGAGTTCGGCTGCCGGGGCGTGTTCACCACCAAGATGCCGACGGACGCCTACCGGGGCGCGGGCCGTCCCGAGGCGACGTTCGGCATCGAGCGGACGATGGACGAGCTCGCCGCCGAGCTGGGCCTGGACCCGCTGGAGGTGCGCCGGCGCAACTGGATCAGGCACGAGGAGTTCCCGTACACGACGATCTCGGGGCTGACCTACGACTCGGGCAACTACGAGGCGGCCACGGAGCGGGCGCTGTCGCTGTTCGGCTACGACAAGCTGCGGGCCGAGCAGGCCGACCGGCGGGACCGGGGCGATCCGGTGCAGCTCGGGATCGGGGTCAGCACGTACACGGAGATGTGCGGGCTGGCGCCGTCGAGGCTGCTCGGGGCGGCCAGGTTCGGGGCGGGCGGCTGGGAGCACGGCTCGGTGCGCATGTTGCCGACCGGCAAGGTCGAGGTCATCACCGGCACGTCCCCGCACGGCCAGGGGCACGTGACGGCGTGGAGCCAGATCGTGGCCGACGCGCTGGGCGTGCCGTTCGAGGACGTGCGGGTGCTGCACGGCGACACGGCCGTCGCGCACAAGGGCATGGACACCTACGGCTCGCGCTCGCTGGTCGTGGGCGGCATCGCCGTGCTCCAGGCGTGCGAGAAGGTCAGGGAGAAGGCCAGGAAGCTGGCCGCCCACATGCTGGAGTGCTCGCCCGACGACCTGGAGTTCGACGGCGGCGTGTTCAAGGTGCGCGGCACCGGGTCGGGCCGGACGATCCAGGAACTGGCCTACGCCACGTTCCAGGCGCACGACCTGCCCGACGGCGTGGAGGCGCGGCTGGACTCCGACGCCACCTTCGACCCGGACAACTACTCCTTCCCGCACGGCACGCACCTGTGCGCGCTGGAGGTGGACACCGAGACGGGCATGACCAGGATCCGTTCGTACGTGGCCGTGGACGACGTCGGCAAGGTGGTCAACCCGCTGATCGTCGAGGGCCAGGTGCACGGCGGCATCGCGCAGGGCGTGGCGCAGGCCCTGTTCGAGGAGGCCGTCTACGACTCCGAGGGCAATCTGCTGACCGCGACCATGGCCGACTACCTGCTGCCGTCGGCGGCGGACCTGCCGTCGTTCACGACGGACCGCACCGAGACCCCCGCGACCGGCAACCCGCTGGGCGTCAAGGGCGTCGGCGAGGCGGGCACGATCGCCTCCACCCCGGCGGTGGTGAACGCGATCGTGGACGCGCTGCGGCCCTACGGCGTCGGCGACGTCCGGATGCCGTGCACGCCCGAGCGTGTCTGGCGAGCGCTGGAAGGAGCGCGGCGATGATCCCCGCACCGTTCGACTACGTGCGTCCCGACTCGCTCTCGGCGGCCTGCGCGGAGCTGGCCGCCGACGAGGACGCCAAGGCGCTGGCCGGCGGGCAGTCGTTGCTGCCGTTGTTGCGGTTGCGGCTGGCGTATCCGTCCAGGCTGGTGGACATCGGGCGGCTGCCCGGCCTGAACGGCGTGCACGACCGGGGCGACCACGTCTTCATCGGCGCGCTGGCCACGCACGACGAGGTCATGCGGTCGCCGGTGGTGAACGCCGGCGCCCCGCTGGTGGCGCTGGCCACGGCCCGGGTGGCCGACCCCGCGATCAGGCACCGGGGCACGTTCGGCGGCTCGCTGGCGCACGCCGACCCGGCCGGTGACCTGCCGGCCGTGGTGCTGGCGCTGGACGGCGTGATCGTGGCCGCGTCGGCGCGGGGCGAACGGGAGATCCCGGCCGCCGAGTTCTTCGTCGACTACCTGGAGACGTCGCTGCGCGCCGGGGAGATCCTGGTCGGCGTGAAGGTGCCGAAGCTGGGCGAGGGCTGGGGCTTCCACTACGAGAAGTTCCACCGGACCGCGCAGTCGTGGGCGATCGTCGGCGTGGCGGCCGCGGTCAGGCGTGCCAACGGCTCGATCGCCGAGGCCAGGGTCGCGCTGACGAACATGGGCCCGACCCCGGTGCGCGCCCGCGCGACCGAGACCGCGTTGCGCGGCGTCGAGCTCGGCGACCGGGTGCGGCAGGCGTGCGAGGAGGCGGCGGAGGGCACCTCGCCCCCCGCCGACCTGCACGCCCAGCCCGACTACCGCCGTCACCTGGCCCGGGTGCTGACCCATCGGGCAGTGCGCACGGCCGCCGGGACCCCCTGAGTGAGGCGGGGGCGCCTCTTCCGGGCGCCCCCGCCCCGACGTAGTGTCGCAACCAACCTCGGAAGGAGCGGATCGATGGCGATGCGGTTCGAGCACGAGTTCACTGTCCCGGTTCCGGTCGAGCAGGCGTGGGCGGTGCTGCTCGACGTCGAACGGGTTGCGCCGTGCCTGCCCGGGGCGACGCTCGACATCTTCGAGGGCGACGAGTTCACCGGCCGGATGAAGGTCAAGGTCGGCCCGATCACCGTCACCTACCGGGGCTCGGCCAGGTTCGAGGACGTCGACAAGGACGCCCACACGCTGACCATCCAGGCGTCGGGCAAGGAGGCCAGGGGCTCCGGCACGGCCTCGGCCACGGTCAGGGCGCGCATGACGCCGGCCGAGGGAGGCACGTCGGTGGCCGTGGAGACGACGTTCAACGTGACCGGGCGGCCGGCGCAGTTCGGGCGCGGGGTCATGGCCGAGGTCGGGGCCAAGCTGATCGACAGGTTCGCCGGCAACCTGGCCCAGCTCCTCTCCGAGCCCATGGTGGAGCCGGTCGCACCCCAGGAGCAGGGGCAGCCTCAGGAGGAGGAGCGGCACCTGAGCGCGGTGACCGTCCCCGAGCCGGACGTGCGGCCCGCGGGCACGCTGCGGACCTCGCGCACGCCCGACGAGGAGGCGCTCGACCTGATGGAGATCGCCGGGCAGCCGCTGCTCAGGCGGCTCGCGCCGATCGCGGGCGGCCTGCTGGCGCTCACGATCCTCATCTGGGTAGTTCGTCGCCTTATGCGCTGATTTTCAGCAAAAACCACATAAAGTCCGGTCACTTCCCGCTATCAGGGGGAAGTGCCATTCCCGCAGGTCATTTCTGGGGGGACATGGGCATGCCGGACTGCAGCGTCGTCGTGATCTCGTACAACGACGCGGCCCGCCTGCCCAGGGCCGTGCGTTCGGTGTTGCGGCAGACGTTGCGCGACCTGGAAGTGATCATCTCCGACGACGCGAGCACGGACGGCACGCCCGAGGTGGCCGCGCGGCTCATGGCCGAGGACCCGCGGGTGCGCTATCTGCGCAGGCAGAGCAACAGCGGCGGCTGCGGAGCCCCGCGCAACGACGGCATCGACGCGGCCAGGGCGCCGTACGCCATGTTCCTCGACAGCGACGACGAGCTGCCCGGGCACGCGTGCAAGAGCCTGCTCACCGAGATCGAGCGCACCGGCGCCGACTTCGTGTCGGGGCAGATCTCCCGGCTGTTCGAGCGGGACGGACGGCTGCGCCCGTACTATCCGTCGTTGTTCGCCCGGCGGCGGGTGGTCGAGGGCATCCGCGCGGAGCCCGAGCTCTTCCTCGACTCCTTCAGCACCAACAAGCTCTACAACGTCGCCTGGCTGCGCGACAACGTGCTGCGCTTCCCCGAGGACATCCACTACGAGGACCACGTCTTCGCCACCGAGCTGTACGCGCTGGCCCGCCGGTTCGCGATCGTGCCGTGGGTGGTCTACCACTGGCACCGGGCGAGCTCGAACGAGTCGATCTCCCTGAGCATCGACGAGATGGACAACGTGCGGCAGCGGGTGACCGCGGCCCGGCTGAGCGACGACATCCTGCGCGGCTACGGCGCCCATGACCTGGTGCCGCACCGGCAGTACCGGTTCCTGCGGCAGGACCTGCGGGTCTACCTCAACCCGCTGCCCGCGCGCGACCTGGTGTGGGTCAAGGAGTTCGCCTCGGTCGTGCGGCCGTACCTGGAGGAGATCCCCGGCGCGGTGTTCGACCGGATCGAGCCGATGGACCGGGTCTGCTGCCGGCTCATCCTGGACGACCGGATCGAGGACCTGCGCGTGGCGGCCGGCTCGCTGACCGGCCCCCGGGCCGCGCCGCGGGCGGCCGTACAGGTGGACGGGCGCACGTACTGGGGAACCACGGCCGCGCCGGGGCTGGACATCACCGCGCTGCGCCTGGCCGAGCTGCCCTACACCGACTCCCGGCTGCGGCACGAGGTGACCGGCCTGGCCACGAACGGCGAGCGGGTGCGGATGACCGTGCGCACCTACGACCCGTTCGGCGTGCTGCCGGCCGAGTGGGACGCCTTCCTGGAGGCGGGCCGGGAACGGGTGCCGATCCGGCCGGTCCCCTCGGGCGACGGCGGCTACGTCAGCGAGGTCGTCTTCGCGCCCTGCGGCAGGAGCGACCCGCGCATCGGCTTCCGGCGCCGCTCCGACGGCCACGTCACCACCGACCGGCTGATCGTGGACCCCAACCTGGAGCCGATCGAGCTGCCCGGCTGCACGGTGAAGACCGAGGGCTACGCCGCCTACCTGTGCGTGCGCACGCACTCGCGCACCCGCTCGGCGCTGCGGCGGGCGCGGCGGCTGCTGCTCACGAAGCTCAACACGCCGCGCGCCAAGCTGCGCGCGTACAAGCTGCTGATCAGGGTGGTGCCGCGGCGCGACGACCTCGCCCTGTTCGAGTCGGACGTCGGCAAGGGCTACAACGGCAGCCCCCGCGCCATCTACGAGGAGGTGCGGCGGCGCGGCCTGCCGATCGAGGCGGTCTGGTCGGTCGCCAAGGGCCGCAAGAACTTCCCCGCCGACGTGCGGCTGGTCCGCCGGGGAAGCTGGCGCTACCTGTGGACGATGGCCCGCGCCGGGATCTGGGTGGACAGCCACGGCTTCCCGCTGGACTACCCGAAGCCGCCCGGCACCCGCTACCTGCAGACCTGGCACGGGCAGGGCATCAAGTCGATCGGCTTCGACGCGCCCGACCTGCGCGGCGACTTCGACCGGCCGCGCGAGCAGTGGCGGGCCGCCGTCGCCCGGTGGGACGCGCTGGTCTCGCCGAGCGCCGAGTTCTCGCGGGTGTTCCTGCCCTCCAACGGCTACGACGGCAAGGTCTACCGGTGCGGCACCCCGCGCTGCGACGCGCTGGTGCGGGCGGAGGCGGCCGGCGACGTGCGGGCCCGGCTGGAGATCCCGCCGGGGCGCAAGGTCCTGCTCTACGCGCCCACCTACCGCGACCGGGACAAGATGAGCGGCCGTTCGGTACGCGCCGACCTGGACCTCATGGCCGCGGAGCTGGCCGGCGAGTGGGTGGTGGTGCTGCGCACGCATCCGGTCGAGAAGTACGACCCGCCCGAGCGGCTCAGGCACTTCGTGCGGCCGGCCGCGTCCTATCCGGAGATCAACGACCTGATGCTGGCCTCCGACGCGCTGCTGACCGACTACTCCTCCGTGATGTGCGACTACGCGGTGACCGGCCGGCCGATGGTGTTCCTCATCGACGACTGGGACGACTACCGCCTCTCCGAGCGCGGCGTCTACCACGACCTGCCCGCCATCGCCCCGGGCCCGTGCGTGACGACCACGGCGGAGCTGGTGGACGTGCTGCGGAACCTGCCCGAGGTGCACGCCGCCTTCGCCGCCAAGTACGCCGCCTTCCGCGCCCTGTGGTGCGCCGACGAGCACGGCGACGCCTCCGCCCGCATAGTGGACGACTTCTTCGAAGGGCGCACGCGATGACCGTCGTCTTCGCCTGCCTGGACGCCGACACGCTCGGCGGCGTCCAGCGGGTCACCCACACCCTGGCCCAGGGCCTGGCGGAACGCGGCCACGAGGTGCACGTCGTCGGCCTGCACCGCGCCGCCGCGCCGTTCCGCTACGTGGACCGGCCGCTCTACCGGCAGCACGTCGTGGGCGGCCCGCTCGGCGAGCAGGGCCCGCTGGCCAGGCGGCTGGCCGACCGCAGGGTGAAGGAGTTGCTGCGCGGCGTGCGCCCGGGGTACGCGGTGCTGACGTCGCCGTCGGTGGTGACCCGGCTGTCGGGGCTGCTGCCCGCCGGGTTCCGCTCGATCGGGCAGTACCACGGCTCCTACGGCCACGCCCGCGACTGCTGGCACCTGGCCTCGATCAAGAAGCACTACCCCGACCTCGACCAGGCGCTCTTCCTCAGCGACGACGACGCCTGGGCCTTCGCCGAGCACGCCCTGCTGCCCAACGCCTGGACGCTGCCCAACCCGCTGGACGCCTGGCCGCGGGAGACGTCGGCGCTGGACGTGCCGCGGGTGCTGGGCGTGGGGCGGCTGGAGGGCGTCAAGCGGTTCGACCGGCTGATCAGCGCGTTCGCCCGCGCCGAGCCGCCGCCGTCCTGGGAGCTGCACCTGATCGGCGACGGCGCGGAACGCGAGCGGCTGCGGGCGCACGCGGCCCGGGAGGGCGTCGCGGACCGGGTGGTCTTCCGCGGCCTGGTGCCCGCTCATCGGATGCGGGCGGAGTACCTGAACGCCTCGCTGGTGGCGCTGACCAGCGAGCACGAGGGCCTGCCGGTCGTGCTGCTGGAGGCGTGCGCCCACGGGGTGCCGTCGGTGGCCTTCGACGTGTCGGGCGGCGTGCGCTCGGCGGGCCCGGTACGGGTGCCGCCGGGGGACGTGGACGCGTTCGCCGCCGAGCTGGCCGCGCTGATGGGATCGGCGCCGGAGCGGCGGCGGCTGGGGGCCGCCGCCCGGGCACGGGCCGAGGCGTTCCGCCTCGACCACGTGCTGGACCGCTGGGAGCGGCTGTTCGCGCACATCCAGCGCTAGACGGTCACCTCGGGACGCTGCTGCGGGATGCCGGCCAGCGACTTCTGCGTGGAGGTGAGCAGCGCGCCGACCGGGCTGGGCTCGCGCAGCCGGTTGAAGCGGTCGCGCATGGCCTTGCGCGACCGGCTGGCCTTGCGCTTCTGCATGGTCTTCTGGCAGGCCGTCAGGTGCTCCTTGGCCGGCCTGGGCGCGCCGGTCAGCTCGTAGCCGTTGGCCTGGAGGCGCTCGCCGAGGACCTGCTCGCAGAGCGCGATCTCCCAGTCGTCCAGGCGGTTGGCCCAGCTCCCGACCCGGCTGCGGGTGACCTCGCGGTGGGTGTTGCTGTGCCAGACCTTGTGCTGCGGGACGGCCTGGACGGCGGCCTCGCGGGGGGAGATCATCGACGGCGCGAAGTCCTCCTCCAGGAAGTGGCAGAGCTTCTTCATCTCGGTCATCGGGTCGTCGGTGAGGTCTTCGTAGCGCAGCTCGTAGTAGGTGTCGTCGGGCAGCGTGCGCCGCAGCCGCTCGCCGGCGTCGATGGCCTCGGCCCAGGTGGAGATCGCGTGGAAGGAGTCCAGCGTGTACCAGGGCATCTCCTTCAGCGAGGCCACGCAGTCGCGGCCGTCCCTGATCAGGTGGATGAACTGGGCGTCGGGGAAGAGGCGCAGCAGCAGGTCGGTCTGCTTGACGTAGCTGGGCCTCTTGTCGCCCCAGCGGGCCTTGTCGAAGCGGTCGGCGTACATGCGGAAGGCGGTGCCGATGACCGAGCCGAGCGAGCCCGGCCCCTCCACGGCCTGCCGGATGAACTCGTCCTTGTCGATCTTGAGCTCGCGGAACTTCGTGCTGCGGTCGGTGGCGATCCACTGCGCCAGTGCCTTGCGCCGCTGGGGGACCCGCAGGTCGCCCCATGTGCGGCGCCGGTAATAAGCGGGAACGAGGAAGCGCGTCTCCGGCGGCACCGCCATGCGCGGGTGCGAGTGGAGCATGAGCTGGAGCATCGTGGTGCCGGACCGCGGGCATCCAATGACGAAGACTGGCCGGTCGGACATTTCGTACTAACCCCCGAAAACTTAGACGAGAACGTGCTCTCGGCTCTCCTGGGAGGGCACGCTGTGCCTGCGCGTGAAGAGCCACATCCGGTAGACAAGGAAGATCTCGTTGGCCAGGAGCAGGACACCGGCGGCCATGGCGAGCGGGATCAGCGCCCACGCCCCCGCGAGCGGCGCCACCACGAAGACCGCGGCGTGGAACTCGATGCCGCTGATCAGGTGCGAACGCACCCGGTGCCTGGCCAGGAACCTGTTGAGGCGCCTGAAGAAGGAAGGCAGCCGCCGCCTGCGGCCGCCGGGGCGCGGACCGCGCTCCACGAGCAGGTGCAGGTCGAGGTCCGCGGGCGCACAGTCCAGCGGGACGGTGTCCTCGCCGGGCGGCTCCGGCTCGCCCCGCTCCTCCCTGACGGCCTCGCGCACCCGCTTCATCTGCGGGGCGTTGACGTATCTGAACAGGTCGAGCACGGCCACCGCCGCGCCGAGCACCACGTAGCGGACATCGTCCGTCAGGACGTACTGCCCGTACGCCAGCCCCCCGGCGCACAGGACGACCCTGACCCGGTCCCCCACGTAGTCCAGCCAGAGGCCGAAGGGCGTCCCCGTGCCCTTGAGCCTGGCTATCTTGCCGTCCACGCAGTCGATGGTGAAGCTCAGGTAGAACATCAGGGCGCCGGCGACGAGCTGGTCCAGCGCGAAGCAGGCCGCTGACACCATGCCGAGGACCAGCGAGAACACCGTGAGCCCGTTGGGCGTGATCCGGGTGCGGTTGGCGACGGGAAGGGCGACCCGGCAGGCGACCGGATCCACGAAATACACGGTCCACCAGGAGTCTCTCCGCTTGCGTGTCTCGTAGACGTCATCCAGCGAATAGGTCCTCATGGATCCCAGCATGGCTACGGACCGCCGCCTGACGATTACTGTCTGGAACTACTGGGGCATGTCCATGCCGCTTCTTGACCAACCCTGCAGGGAAAACCGCCACGCACCGTGCGCGTCTCCGTCCCGGAACGAGCCCTTGAGCACGAGCCCGCGGGTCTCCGCCTTGACCAGGAGCCGCCAGGTCGGGCCGCCGCCTTCCAGCGCCCTGGGGTCGATGTCGGCCACCACGCCGTGGCGGCCGGCGCGCCGGACCTCCAGGGGCACCCGGCGGCGGCCGTCGCTCAGCCACACGTTGACCTTGCCCACCTTGCGCTCGACCCGGTGGATGGCCACCTCGCCGCGCAGGCGGTACGCGGCGCCCGTCCAGGAGCAGTCGTCCACCCTGGCGATCAGCTTGAGCTCGTCGCGGGCGTCGTAGACGTCGTCGGGGATGCCGAGCCGCCGTCGCCGCCGGAAGTAGGGGTAGTCGCCGTACCAGTTGACGGTGCGGAAGCCGCGGGGGCGCACCCGGGTGCCGTCCACGCGGCTGCGGCGGAAGTCGCGGACCGCGCGCAGCTCGTCGATCATGCCGCGCCGGACGAGATGCAGCTCCAGGCGGCGCAGCGAGGGCGCGCCGGTCAGCGCGCGGGGGCTCAGCTCGTCCAGCCAGGCGTCGGCCAGCCCCAGCAACGGCACCAGGTCCTCGCCCGCCTCCCGCGCCGACTCCAGCGCCTGGAACAGGAAGACGATGTCCTTCTCCAGCACCAGGGCGTCGAACTCGGGCAGCAGCTCCGGCGCGCCGTCGTCCAGGAAGGCGCGCACCGCGCGGATGGCGGTCAGGCGCTCGTGCAGGTTGGGCAGCTGCGAGCGGCGTTGCGTGATCGAGGTCTCCCCATCGTCGCGCCGGCGCCAGTGGTAGACGACGTCGTCCACCATGTCCACGCTGGTGGCCAGGACGTGGGCCTGCATGGCGACCGGCACGTCCTCGTAGATGCCGGCGGGGAAGCGCAGGCCGTGCCGCCGCCAGAAGTCGGCGCGGTATACCTTGTTCCACACCGTACGGTCCCTGACCAGCACCTTCTTGTCGGTGATGTGGGTGCACAGCACGGGCCGCCGGAAGACGCGCTCGTGCAGGATCGACTCCTCCAGCACGCCGTCCACCATGCGCCTGACCGCGCCGCACGCCAGGTCGGAGCCGGTCTCCCCGAGCTTGGCGATCAGCACCTCGTACGCGTGCGGCGGCACGACGTCGTCGCTGTCGGCGAAGGCCAGATAGGTGCCCCTGGCCCGCCTGACGCCCTCGTTGCGAGCCGGCCCCGGCCCCAGGTTCTGCTGTTCGATCAGCGTGAAGCGGGGATCTCGGGCCACGAAGTCGTCGGCCAGCCGCCGGCTGCCGTCGATCGAGCCGTCGTCGACCATGATGACCTCGAAGTCCTCCATGGTCTGGGCGGCCAGCGATTTCAGGCACTCCGTCAGGTACGGCTCCACGTTGTGGACCGGGACGACGACACTGAGCAGGGGGATCATGACGCTCCTTGGCTTTCGTGGAAGGCGGTCGAGGGCAGCATGCCGTGGCCGCCTCGCCTGTTCCGCGTTCGATGCCCGTCCCTGATGAGCTCTTTACCCGGCATCGAATCCGCTACGTTGTGCAATGAGTCGAGCACGAATGGTAGGGGGAGCGGTGCTGAGACGCGTCCGGGACGATGATCTGCCCGTTATGCGCCACTGGCGCAACCATCCGAAAGTGCGCGCCGCCAGCTTCACCGGCCACGAGATCTCCGAGGACGAGCACGCCCGCTGGTGGGCCGCCGTCCGCGCGGACGCGAGCAGGCAGGTGCTGATCTACGACCACGCCGGGGCCCGCGCGGGGGTGGTGACGTACTCGGAGCTCGGCGGCGACAGCGCCTCCTGGGGCTTCTACCTCGACCTCGACGGCCTCGAACGGTCCGGCGCGGTGCTGAGGGCGTGGGTGGGCCTGGAGCGGGCCGCCATCGACCACGCGTTCGGCCCGCTCGGGCTGACGACCCTGCGCGGCGAGGTGCTGGCCGACAACGAGTCGGTACGGCGGCTGCACAGGCGCTTCGGGTTCGCCGAGGTCGCGACCTACCGGATGCCGGTCGACGGGGTGCCGCGCGAGGTCGTCGCCGTCCAGCTGACCAAGGAGGAGCAAGGATGATGTCCATCGGAGGGCGCGCGATCGGGGCCGACCGGCCGCCGTTCGTGATCGCCGAGATGTCCGGCAACCACAACGGCAGCCTGGAGCGGGCCCTCGCCATCGTCGACGCGGCGGCGGCCGGCGGGGCACACGCCCTGAAGCTGCAGACCTACCGGCCCGACACGATCACCGTCGATGCCGACGGCCCCGCCTTCCGCGTGGGCGACGGGCACGAGCTGTGGGGCGGCGAGAACCTCTACCGGCTGTTCGAACGCGCCCACACCCCCTGGGAGTGGCACGAGCCGATCTTCGACCGGGCCCGCGAGCACGGCCTCCTGGCCTTCTCCGCGCCCTTCGATCCCACGGCCGTGGAGCTGCTGGAGAAGCTCGACACGCCGGCGTACAAGATCGCGTCGTCGGAGATCGTCGACCTGCCGCTGATCAGGCTGGCCGCCTCCACCGGCAAACCGCTGGTCATCTCCACCGGCATGGCCACGGCGGGCGAGATCGAGGCGGCGGTGACGGCGGCCCGCGAGGCGGGTTGCACGCAGCTCGCCGTGCTGTCCTGCACCGCCTCCTACCCCGCCTCCCCCGCCGAGAGCAACCTGCGCTCGCTGCCGCTGCTGGCCGCGCTCACCGGCGCCGAGGTCGGCGTCTCCGACCACACCCCCGGCATCGGGGCCGCGCTGGCGGCGGTCGCGCTGGGCGCGTGCCTGATCGAGAAGCACGTGACGTTGTCGCGAGCCGACGGCGGCGTCGACGCGGCCTTCTCGCTGGAGCCGCCCGAGCTGGCGGCGCTGGTGGAGGAGAGCGAGCGCGCGTGGCAGTCGCTGGGCCGGCCGGTGCTCGGGCCGCGCGAGTCCGAGCTCGAGGGCCTGCGCTTCCGCCGCTCGCTCTACGTGGTGCGCGACGTACGCGCGGGCGAGGCGGTGACCAGGGAGAACGTGCGGTCGATCCGCCCCGCCGGCGGCCTGCCCCCCGACGCCATCGACGAGGTGACCGGCCGCCGCTTCACCCGCGACGCACCCCTGGGCACGCCGCTGACCTGGGACCTCATCTGACCCACAGGTCGAGGAAGGCGTCGGCGACGCGTTCCCTGCCCTTGCCGTCGACCAGCCCGCCGCCCCGCCTGCCGTGCTCCTCCCGCAGCGCGGGGTCGGCGAGCAGCCGGGCGAGCACGCCGACGGCCTCGGCGTCGGCCGCCCGGCCCAGCCCGGCGGCCACCCCCCGGCCCACCAGCGCCCGGTAGCCGGGGAGCTGGTTGTCGGCCACCCAGCTCAGCGCCGTGGGCACGCCGAGGTGCAGCAGCTCCCAGATGGCCGACCCGGCGGCGGTGACCACGAGGTCGGCGGCCGCCATCAGCTCGGGCAGGCGGTCGGTGGGCGGGATGACGGTGATGCCCTCGCCCGCCTCGAACGGCTCCGGGCTGACCAGCGTCGCCTGGAACGGCACGCCCGTGCAGGCCAGCGCCTCCGCCCAGGCGGGGGCCACGCCCGCGCTGTCGGTGCCGCCGAAGAAGCACAACACCCGCGGCACCGGCCCCGGCTGCCGCACCCTGCGCCGCCCTCGGACGCTGTCGCGCAGCAGCGCGTAGCGGGTGCCGGCGAGCCGCCAGGAGTCGCGCGGCAGCGGGAAGGGCCGGTCCTCGGCGCCCAGATTCTGGTCGAGGTAGAGGTCGGCCTCCTGGCCCAGCGGGTCGCCGTCGACGATCGCCAGCACCGGGAAGCCCGCCGCCCGCAGCGCCCCGCCGGTGCCCTCGGGCAGCTCGTACGAGTCCAGGACCACGGCGTCGAGCCGCAGCTCGCACGCCAGCGCGGCGAGCCGGTCGGGCCGCCCGGGTGCCGCCACCAGCGGCAGGCCACGGCTCCTGAGCTGGTCCATGGCCCATTCCGAACCGGAGACCGCGCCGAGGAAGACCACCTCGACGCCCCGCGCGCACAGTTCCTCGGCCAGCGCCACGCACCGCACCAGATGTCCGGCCCCGCTCCCCGCCGCGGCGTCGCAGCGCACGCCCACCCGCCCGCTCATGCGTCCTGCAGCTCCTTCTGGCGCACGTGGGCGTTGAGCTCGCAGACCTCGGGCCGGGCCCGCAACCAGCTCACCAGCGTGCGCACCGGGACGCAGGCGTCGCCCAGCTCCTCGACCACGCGGGCGATGAGCCGCCAGTCGTCCTCGGTGTCGAGGGTGACCCGCAGGTCGTCGGCCGCGGGCTGGTGGGCGAGGCCGAGCAGCCGCGACTCGCCCGGGTGCGCGTAGACATGAGAGGTCACGTGGGTGCGGTGGAAACCGGTGGCCTCGGCGTCGGCGCGCTCCAGGGCCGCCCGGCCGACGATCTCCACGTCGAGCCCGCGCGGCAGCGTCCTGGCCAGGCTCGTGCTGAGGTAGTCGAGGCCCGGGACCGCGCGGAAGACCAGCGCCGCCTCCCTGATCACGACGGGGTCGAGCAGCGGGCAGTCGGCCGTGAAGCGCATCACCGCCTCCGCCTCCCGGCCGGCCAGCGCCTGCATGAACCGGGTGAGCACGTCGTCGACGGGCCCGCGATGGCAGGCCACGCCGAGCCGGTCGCACTCGGCCGCCACCGCGTCGTCGGCGGCCTGCGTCGTCGTGGCCACCACGAGGTCGTCGAGCGCCCGCGACTCGCGCGCGGCGCGCACGACCCAGCCCAGGACGGACCGCCCCCCGAGATCGCGCAGCACCTTCCCGGGCAGCCGAGTGGAGCCCATCCGAGCCTGGATGATTCCGACAATACGCATCAAAACCACATTCCCCCGTGTGACCATACGTGGTTGATCGATCGCGCTATGCTACCGGCCTGCTCCAACGACCACAGTTCGTCAGCGCGATTTTCAGGGGGCCGCGTGAGCATTCTCAGTGGATCGTCCATTCTGATCACCGGAGGCACGGGGTCGTTCGGGAAGGCGTTCATCCGCCACGCGCTCGACTCGCTCGGGGTGCGCCGCCTGGTGGTCTTCTCCCGCGACGAGCTCAAGCAGTACGAGCTCAAGCAGCTCTTCGGCGACGACGACCGCCTGCGCTGGTTCATCGGCGACGTCCGCGACCGCGACCGCCTCACCCGCGCCATGCACGGCGTCGACCACGTCGTCCACGCCGCCGCGCTCAAGCAGGTCGACACCGCCGAGTACAACCCGTTCGAGTACGTCCGCACCAACGTCGCCGGGTCCCAGAACGTGGTCGAGGCGGCCATCGACTGCGGCGTGCGCAGGGTCGTCGCCCTGTCCACCGACAAGGCGTCCAGCCCGATCAACCTCTACGGCGCCACCAAGCTGGTCGCCGACAAGCTGTTCGTCTCGGCCAACCACTACGCCGCCGCCCACGAGACCCGCTTCGCCGTCGTCCGCTACGGCAACGTCGTGGGCAGCAGGGGCTCGGTGGTGCCGTTCTTTCTGCGGCTGGCCGAGCAGGGCGGCAGCCTGCCGATCACCGACAAGCGCATGACCCGGTTCTGGATCACCCTCGACCAGGCCGTGCGGTTCGTGGTCGACTCCTTCGACCTCATGCAGGGCGGCGAGCTCTACGTGCCGCGCATCCCCAGCATGCGCATCACCGACCTGGCCGAGGCGCTGGCCCCCGACAGCCCGGTCTACGAGATCGGCATCAGGCCGGGCGAGAAGCTGCACGAGGAGATGATCGGCCCCGACGACGGCCGCCGCACCCTCCGCCTGGCCGACCGCTACGTCGTCCAGCCCACGATCGCGACCTGGGGCTACCAGGCGCCGCAGACCGGCGAGCTGCTGCCCGAGGGCTTCTCCTACCGTTCCGACACCAACGACCGGTGGTTGTCCGTGCGCGACCTGCGTGACATGGTGGCCGGCTGATGCTGCCCTACGGACGGCAGTCCATCATCGAGTCCGACATCGAGGCGGTGGCTGAGGTGCTGCGCGGCGACTGGCTGACCACGGGCCCCGCGGTCCGGCTGTTCGAGGAAGAGCTGGCCCGCTGGACCGGCGGCGTGCCCTGCGTGTCGGTCACGTCCGGCACGGCGGCGCTGCACGTCGCCTACGTGGCGGCCGGCGTCGGCCAGGGTGACGAGGTGATCACCTCGCCGCTCACGTTCGTCGCCACGGCGGCCACGGCCGTGCTGCGCGGCGCGCGGGTGGCCTTCGCCGACGTCCAGCCCGACACCGGCAACATCGACCCCGACGCGGTCGCCGCGCTGGTCACCCACCGCACGAAGGCCGTCACCGGCGTCGACTACGCGGGCCATCCCGCCGACTACGACGAGCTGCGCACGGTCGCCGAGCGGGCCGGCGCGGTGCTGGTGGCCGACGCGGCCCACTCGATTGGCGCGTCGTACAAGGACCGGCCGGTGGGGTCGGTGGCCGACCTGACGACGTTCTCGTTCTTCCCGACCAAGACCGTCACGACCGCCGAGGGCGGCGCGGTGGCGGTGGCCGACCCCGGCCGGCTCGAACGGGCCGCCCGCTTCCGCAACCACGGCCTGGTCCGCGACCCGGCCGGGCAGCGCGACCCCGGCCACGGCGGCTGGCACCAGGAGGTGCACGAGTTCGGCCTCAACTACCGGCTGCCCGACGTGCTCTGCGCGCTGGGCGTCAGCCAGCTGCGCCGCCTCGAACGGTTCCGCGCCCGCCGCGCCGAGCTGGTCGCCCGGTACGACACGCTGCTGCGCGACGTGCCCGGCCTCACGCTGCCCGGCCGGCGGGCCTACGTCACGCCGAGCTGGCACCTCTACCCCGTGCGGGTGCGCGACGGCCGCCGCCGGGAGGTCTACGACCGCATGCGGGCCGCGGGCATCGGCGTGCAGGTCAACTACATCCCGGCGTACTGGCACCCGGTGTTCGAGGACCTCGGCTACCGGCGTGGGCTGTGCCCGCGCGCGGAGGCGTACTACGCCGAGGAGCTGTCGCTGCCGCTGTTCGCCGACCTGACCGACGGCGAGCAGGACCTCGTCGTCGAGACCCTCACCTCGATCCTCGCCGGATGAGCCCGGCCCTCAGCGTTCGGCCAGCAGCAGGCAGCCGTCCTCGCTGCGGTCGATGAGGAAGCGCCGGTCGTCCACGGTGGCGACCTGGCGCTCGGCCCGCCGTACGAGCGGGCGGATGGGCCGGCCCTGGTCGATGACCACCTCCCACCACGACTCGCGGCCGACGCTCTCGTCGATGCCGGCCAGCGGCACCCGCGCCGAGAAGTCCTGGCCGGCCAGCGCGACGGGGAAGTACATCTCCTCGCCGTCGCTCTTGCGCCGCAGCCGCACCACCGGCTCGCCGTCGCCGAGGTCGTTGATCCGGCCCGAGAACACCAGGTGGCCGTCGTCCACGCGGCACTCGCCGATGAGCGCCTGGGCGTTGCGCAGCCGCAGCCCCCACCCGCCCTTGGAACCGCGCGCCGGCACCAGCCACACGCCCGACCTGCGGCGCGGCGCAGGCACCTGCGGCGGCAGCCAGCGCGGCCCGGCCACCCTGGCGTCGAGCCTCAGCCCGTGGCCCCTGAGCTGCACGCGCAGGTCCCAGTGGCCGCGACGGGCGAGCTGGACGGGCGTGAACACCGCGGGATCGACCGCGAACGCGAACGGGAAGGCGTGCTCGGGCGCCTCGACGCCCTCCTCCAGCTCGACGGTCTCCCAGACCGGGGCGCTCTCCTCGTCCGACAGGCGGATGATCTCGCCGGTCGCGCGCTCGGCCAGCCAGGCGCGCATGCGCACCCGGCGCAGCGCGCCGGCGTCGAAGCGGCCCAGCGCGGCCCGGCCCGCGCCGGTCAGCACGCCGGCGCGCCACTCCAGCGACACCAGGCGGGCGGTGAGGGCCAGCTCCTCGGAGACCTCCGACAGGTGCGCCGGGATCGCCGGGTGGCGGCCGTACCAGCGCCTGCGCAGCAGGCCCGCCGGTCTGACGCGGGGTTGCAGCCGGCCCTCGCGGGCCTGCTCGTGCACCCCGGCCAGCTCCTGCAGCCGCCGCCGGTGCAGCAGGTGCACCTGGATCCGGTGCTCGAACGGGACGCTCAGCCAGGACTCGCGGGACACGCCGTCAAGGTAGCGGACCATCAGGTCGAGCAGCTCGGGCCGCATCCCCGTCGTGGCGGCCGCCTCGACCGCCACCGTCATGTCGATGTCGAGCGTGTCACGGTCGAAGTCGGGCTTGAGCCCCGGCGCGTCGCGGGCCAGCAGGTCGGCGGTCTGCAGCACCGACAACATCCGGTCGCGCAGGTTGCCCGGCTCCAGGCGGCGCTGGGTGATCGAGGAGCCGGGCTCGTCGCGCTGCCGCCAGTGGTAGACGACCTTGGACAGCACGTCCACCGACCGGGCGCCCACGTGGGCGGCCATGGCGACGGGCTGGTCCTCGTACATGCGCTCGGGGAAGCTCAGGCCCAGCCGGTCCCAGAAGGACCGGCGGTAGACCTTGTTCCACAACATGCGGTCGCGGATCAGCAGCGGGTGGCGGGTGATGTGGGTACGCCGCATCGGCGTCGCGAACGCCTCCCGATGGGCCCAGGAGGGGATGAGCAGGTTGCGGTAGAGCCGCATGACGTTCCCGCAGGCCAGGTCGGAGCCCGTGGACTCCAGCGAGGACACCAGCCGCTTGAACGCCTCCCGCGGCACGGTGTCGTCGCCGTCGACGAAGGCCAGGTAGCGGCCGGCGGCCTGGGTCAGGCCGACGTTGCGGGCCTTTCCGACGCCCTGGTTGGGCTGCCTGATGAGACGGATCCGGGGATCGGCCGCCTGCCTGGACTCGACCTCGGCGCACCCGTCGTCGCGGCTGCCGTCGTCGACGCAGATGACCTCCAGGTCGGACATCGTCTGGCCGGAGATGGAGTCCAGGCAGGGACCGATGTACTTCTCGACGTTGTGGAACGGGACGATCACCGAAAGAACCGGCACATGCACTCCTCAGCGTTGTCGTCGGCTCGTCAGCCGGACAGCAGTCGGAAGACCCGGCGGGCGACCTTGCGCGGGCGGGCCAGACGGCGGGAGAGGCGGTACCCGAGCGTGCGCCGGTAGGCGGCGGTCTTGCGCTGGGTCCTTCTCAGCTTGGACCTGGCCCGCACCAGCTCGCGCTCGCGGTAGGAGAGCTTGGTCTCCAGCCGGGAGATCCTGGCCAGAGCGGCGGTGAGCTGGTCGGCCAGGCGGTCGCGGGCGCCGAGCAGGTCACGGTAGGTGGGCGGGTCGGCGTGCTCGGCCGGGTGGCCCAGCTCGGCGTCGAACTTGCGGGCCAGGTCGAGGTCGCCCTGGTCGCAGGGACGTCCGGCCATGCCGCAGAGGGTCAGTGTGAGCTGGTCGGCCTCCAGCGGCCACGGCCACGGGTGGTGGTGGCCCGCCGCGAGCAGCCGTACGGCGAACCGCCACAGCACCCGGCACAGCACCACGCGCGGCTCGGGCGGCACGGCCGGCGCGGCGGTCTGGACGATGGCGGCGAACCGCTCGCCGTCGTGCACCAGGCCGTCGGCGGTCACGCAGGGGCCGCCGTCGGTCTCCAGCCAGTCGGCCAGCGCCGACAGCAGCTCGCGCACGGCCCTGGTGTCCTCGCGGGCGCACGCCTCGACCAGGATCTCCTCGACCACCCGGCCGGCCGGGACCGGACGCTCGGCGCCGTCGGGCAACCGCCGCATGCCGCCCCTGGTCAGCTCATGGACGACGGCCCCCTCCTCGATCAGGCCGAGCGGCAGCTCGACCGCGCCCTCCGCCTCTTCCCCGCCTGGCGTGCGCGGGGGCGACGGCGGCCGGGTGGCGACGGCGAGCCACAGCGGGGCCAGCTCCTCCCCCAGCCGGTGGCGGAACACCAGCCGGGTGAGCCGCAGCGGGTCGGCCACCAGCAGGCGGTCGCCGCCCTTGGCGCTCAGCGGGAACGTGATCGCCTCCGGCAGGTCGAAGGCGAGCGCCTCACGCGCCAGCAGCGCCCGGGGGGCCTGCCGCCCCGGATAGGCCGCGTAGCAGCGCTCGACGCTCAGCCCCGCCCCCTCAAGGGCGCCGTCGAGCGCGCCAGGCCCGCTCGGGTGGCTGGGGTCGAACCCGTGCGGGGCCCACTGGTCGTCGCCGCCCTCCCGGTCGGCGGGCCTGGCCTCGATGAACCGGTCGACGCCCAGGTCGTTGCGCACGCCCAGCACCAGCCGCCCGCCGGGCGCGACGAGGGCGGACAGCGCGTGCAGCGACTCGATCCACGCCGCCGCCGGCGCCTCGGCCGAGTGCGTGCGCAGCAGCCCGTCGAGCGCCAGCACCAGCTCGTACGGCTCGTCGGCGTCGAACAGGTCGAGCCGCCCGCAGTGGACGGCGAGCCGCGGATGGCGTTCGCCGAGTGCGCAGGCGTCGGGGTAGGAGCGCAGCAGCACGGCCGTCTCGCCGGCCCGGTCCACCACGTCGTCGACCAGCACCTGCGGGTGCGGCCCGACCAGCAGCACCCGGCCGGTCGCCGGAATCACGCGGCTGACCAGCTCCAGGGCCGCGCCGCGCCAGTCGGTGACGCCGGCGACGTGGGACAGGTCCGACCACAGCAGCATCTCGCCGCCGATCAGGCGCACGTTCGCGGGCACCTCGCTCACGCGCTCGCTCATGACGTCACCCCGTGGAGCGCGCCCGGCCGCCCGGAGGCGGTCGCCCTCGCCCGGGGCCCGGGACGTCCGGCTCCCAGCGCTCCTCCTCCTGCCGGCGCTCCCCCGGGCACCCGCTTCCATCCGAACATTCGCCGTAGCTCCTCCGGTGTCGCCTGATGTTCGAATCCCAGCTCCTGCCGCGCCACCTCGGCGGCCAGCTCGGGATCGACGTGCGTGCCGTGCAGCTCGGGCCAGAGCCGCATGCGGCGCGCCGTGCCGCCGTACTCGGGGCGCTCGTCCTCGTACTGCATCGGGTCTCCGTAGACGGCGACCTCGCAGCCGACGGAGGCGCCGTAGAACAGCGCGCTGCCGAGCCGGTTGGAGGCCACCCTGCGGTGACGCCGCAACTGGATCAGCTGCCGGCGCAGGAAGTCGCGCCCCTTGCTCTCCCACCGGGAGCCGCGCTCGCCGTGACAGATGACCTTGAATCCCCTCGATTCGTACGCCCGCCGAATGTCCGGATTCGCATATTCCAGCCAGTAAAGACAGACAGTTACCGGTTCGGTCTCGACATTTCGGATTTCGTCGGCGAGGAGGGCATGATCCCCGGTCACGGACGACTTCTCCCAGCCATGAAAGGGATACCAGATCGTACCCTTGCGTTCGGAGACCACGCCGAGCTCAGGCTCCAGGTGAATCAGGTAGATCCAGGGCGCGCCGATGAGGTAGTGGCCGCGTCTGCCCATCGACCAGCCCCGGCGACGAAGCACGTCAGACCAGACGAAACGGGGATATCCGGGGCTGCACCAATGGTCATTCGGGGGAAATCCGTGGAGATAGTTCCATCCGTGTTGAAGGAAGCCCTGGATTCGCTTCGGCGTCTCGTCCGGCAGCTCGCAGTACCTGCCCAGAATGCGCGAGTGCCCGTACCAGTGATTGGATTCGTCCATCATTCCCCCTGTAGCGGTTGGCGCGCCCCTTGGGACATTCCCAGCCCCGAACGACGGCCACGCGCCGTTATACGCTTCCATTACTCACGTCGGGGGTTTGGTTTCTCCTGCCACCGCAATCCCCGCTACACTGCGTCGTGGCTTGAGGACAGAGAGTGAGACATCATGAGTCATCTCGACCGCCTGCGGGCCGTCTTCCGCACGGCGCTCAACCTGCCGGCCGACGCACACGTCGACGGTCTCGAATACCGCGGCATCCCCCAGTGGGACTCCCTGGCCCACATGGCGTTGATCGCGGCGATGGAGGACGAGTTCTCCATCATGATCGACACCGACGACATGATCGACATGAGCTCGTTCGCCAAGGCGGGCGAGCTGCTGGAGAAGCATGGAATCGGCGCAGCCGCGCTCTGAGGCCCGCGTCGCCCTGGTCACGGGGTCGACGAGGGGCATCGGCCGCGCCATCGCCACCACCCTGGCCGCCACCGGCCACACCGTCGTCCTGCACGGCCGCGACGCCGAGCGCGCCGAGAAGGCCGCCTCCGAGGTGGCCGCGGCGACCGGCGGCCAGACGTGGTCCGTCCACGGCGACGTGGCCGACCGGGCCGCGGTCGCCGGCCACATGCGCGAGATCACCCGGCGCCACGGGCGGCTCGACGCCCTGGTGGTCAACGCCGGCGTCTACGCATCCGGCCCGCTGGCCATGACCCGCGCCGAGACCCTCGACGAGCTCTACCGCACCAACGCCCTGGCCCCGGCCCACACGCTGCAACTGGCGTTCCGGCTGCTGCTGCGCGGGCAGGGCCCTGCCGTCGTGCTGGTCTCCTCGCTCATGGGCCGGGCGGGCGGCGCCAACCAGGCGGCCTACTCCGCGACCAAGGCGTCCGTCATCGGCCTCACCCTGGCCGCCGCCAGGGAGATGGGCCCGGCCGGCATCAGGGTCAACACCGTGGCCCCCGGCTACGTCGAGACCGACATGCTGAAGACGCTGCGGCCCGACGACCGCGAGACGGCGATCTCGGCGACCCCGCTGCGGCGCATCGGCCGGCCCGACGACGTCGCCCAGGCGGTGGCGTTCCTGCTCTCGCCCGCCGCCTCGTACATCACCGGCCAGGTGCTCGGGGTCGACGGCGGGCTGGTGCCGTGATGTTCCCATCCCGGCAGGCCGGGCTCGTCGTCGCCGGCGAGCAGGAGGGGCTGGCCGGCGACGAGCTGGCCCGGCGCGTCGCCCGCGTGGCCGAGGCCCTGTCCCGGCTGCGGCCGGGGCCGCTGTTCTGCGGCATGCGCAACAACCTGGCGTCCGTGCTGCGCTATCTCGCCGCCTGGCAGACCGGCAGGCCGATCGCGCTGCTCGACCCCGACCTGTCGGCCGCGGCCCTGGCCGACCTGGTGAGCCGGTTCCGGCCCGCGGCGCTGGTGGGGTTCACCCACGCGCCCGACGGGCCGCCGGGCGCCCGCGGCCAGGCCCCCGACCCGCATCCCGACCTGGCCGTGCTCCTGGCCACCTCGGGCTCGACGGGCAACCCCAAGCTGGTGCGGCTGTCCCGGGAGGCGGTCGCGGCCAACGCCGCCGCCATCGCCTCGGCGTTGTCGATCATGCCCGGCGAGATCGCGCCCACCAGCCTGCCGCTGCACTACAGCTACGGCCTGTCGGTGCTCAACAGCCATCTGCACGCGGGGGCGACGGTCGTCCTGACCGAGGCCGGGCTGCTCGAACGGTCCTTCTGGACACACCTCGACGAGCACAAGTGCACCTCGCTCGCGGCCGTCCCCTACCAGTACGAGATGCTGCGCAGGCTCCGCTTCGACCGCGCCGAGCATCCCACGATCCGCACGCTCACCCAGGCCGGCGGCCGGCTCAGCCCCGAGCTGGTGTCCCTGTTCGCCGCCCAGGCCGACCGCTTCTTCGTCATGTACGGGCAGACGGAGGCCACGGCCCGCATCGCCGTCCTGCCGCCCGACCGGCTCGCCGACAAGCCGGGCTCGGCCGGGCAGGCCGTCCCCGGCGGGCGGCTGACGATCGACGGCGGCGAGGTCGTCTACCAGGGGCCCAACGTCATGATGGGCTACGCCGAGACCGCCGCCGACCTGGCCAGGCCCGACGACCTGGGCGGGGTGCTGCGCACCGGCGACCTCGGCCGGCTCGACGACGAGGGCTTCCTCTACGTCACGGGCCGGCTCAGGCGCATCGCCAAGATCTTCGGCGTACGGGTCAACCTCGACGACGTCGAGCAGCTGCTGCGCGACACCGTGCCGGTCGCGGCGACCAGCGGCGACGACCGGGTCACGGTGTGGGCCGAAGGGCTCGACGCGGCCGGGTGCCGCAACCTGGCCCGCCGGCTGGGCGCCGAGCTGCGGCTCCACTGGAGCGGCTTCGACGTGCGCGCCGTCGAACGGCTGCCGCTGCTGCCCACCGGCAAGATCGACTACCGGGCGCTGGAGTCGGCCGCGGAGGCCGGGCGGTGAGCGTGTTCACGCTCGACGCGGCCGCGCGGGAGGAGGTGCTGGCCGGGGAGCTGGCGGCGCTGACCGAGCGGCACCGGCGGGCGTGCCCGCCCTACCGGCGGATCCTCGACGCGATCGGCGCCCATCCGCCCTACGGCCGGGTGGCCGACCTGCCGTGGCTGCCGGTGCGGCTGTTCAAGACCCACGAGCTGCGCAGCGTCCCGTCCGAGGCGGTGTTCCGGGTCCTGACCTCCAGCGGCACCACCGGGCAGCGGCCGAGCCGGGTCTACCTCGACCGGGAGGCGGCCGCCGCGCAGCCGCGCATGCTGGCCGCGACCCTGCGGGCGGTGCTGGGCGAGCGGCGGCTGCCCATGCTGATCGTCGACGGCCGCTCGGTCGTCCGCGGCCCGGCCCTGAGCGCCCGGGGGGCCGGGGTGCTCGGGATGATGAACTTCGGCAGAGACCACACCTTCGTCCTCGACGAGCAGGGCGAGGTCGACGCGGCGGCCGTCGAGGCGTTCCTGGCCCGCCACGGCGGCGAGCCGTTCCTGGTCTTCGGGTTCACGTTCATGGTCTGGCTCTACCTGCTCGGCCTGGGGGCCGACCTGTCCCAGGGCGTGCTGATCCATTCGGGCGGCTGGAAGCGGCTGGCCGAGCAGGCGGTCGACAACGACGCCTTCCGCCGGCGGCTGGCGTCCGAGTGCGGGCTGACCAGGGTCCACAACTTCTACGGCATGGTCGAGCAGATCGGCACGGTCTTCCTGGAGGGCCCCGACGGCGACGGGCTCTACTGCCCCGACTTCGCCGACGTCGTCATCCGCGACCCCGGCACCTGGCGGGAGGTCCCGCCCGGCGAGCCGGGGCTGATCGAGGTGGTCAGCACCCTGCCCACCTCCTATCCCGGCCACGCGCTGCTGACCGAAGACCTCGGCATGGTGCACGGCGTCGACGACGGCCACTGGCCGGGCAAGCGGTTCACCGTGCTGGGCAGGTTGCCGCGGGCCGAGGCGCGCGGCTGCAGCGACACGTTCGGGCAGGCCGGCTGATGACCGATCGATCGATCACCACCCGGATCCCGCGAGTGGGCGACGCGGGCGGGGTCGAGGTGCGTTTTCCGCCCGGCGGCTCGCCCGTCCCCGTCGAGGAGTTGGTCGCGCAGGTGCGGCGGGGCGCGCCCCTTGAGGTGGGCGACGAGCGGGTGCGCGCGTTCCTGGCGGCGTTCGGCAAGCGGCTGCTGCGGCCCGCGCTGGCCCGCCGCCATCCCGAGCTGGGCTCGCTGGGGTTCTTCCTGCGGCCCAGCGAGCTGGCCCGCACCCTCGAAGAGCTGCGCACCCCGCACGTACGCGTGCCGCGCGGCCTGGTCTTCCACCTCCCGCCGGCCAACGTGGACACGGTCTTCGTCTACTCCTGGGCCCTGTCGGCCCTGATGGGCAACCGCAACGTGGTCCGCCTGTCGCCGCGGGCGGGGGCGGTCGCCGCGGTCGTCCTCGACACGCTCCGGGAGGCGCTGGCCGACGCCGATCCGGTGGTGACGGCCACGCAGCGCATCGTCTCCTACGACCGGCGTGCCGAGGCGGTCACCGCCGCCCTGTCGGCGGCCTGCGACCTGCGGGTGATCTGGGGCGGCGACGACACCGTACGCGAGGTGCGCCGCCACTCGCTCGCGCCGCACGCCCGCGACCTGACCTTCCCCGACCGCTCGTCCTTCGCGGTGGTGAACGCGGCGGCGTGGCTGTGCGCGCCCCGCGCGGCCAGGGTGGCGGCGGCCGAGGGGTTCGTCAACGACAGCTACTGGTTCGACCAGGCCGCCTGCTCCTCTCCCCGGACCGTGTTCTGGGTGGGGGCCGACGACGACTGCGAGGCGGCGCGGGCCGACTTCACCGAGCAGGTGTCGCGGGTGCTGGCCGGGCGCGGCTGGGACGTCGACGCCGCGATGGCGGTGGAGAAGCGGGTCTCGGTCTACGGGCTGGCCGCCGACGGGCTGGTCGATCTGATCGAGTTCCGGGGCAACGCGCTGGCCAACGTGACGCTGGCGGCGGCGGCCGCCATGCCGCGGCGGTGGCTGGGCGCGGGCACGTTCGCGCACGCGCGGGTGCGGACCCTGGCGGAGCTGATCCCGATGGTCGAGCGCAAAGACCAGACGTTGACCCATTTCGGCTTCTCGCTGGGCGAGCTGGAGGAGCTGGCCCGGGAGCTCGCCGGGCGCGGGGTCGATCGCATGGTGCCGGTGGGCAGCGCGTTGAGCTTCCACCGGGTGTGGGACGGCGTCGACCTGCCGGGCGAGTTCACGCGACTGGTGACCGTGGTCAGATGAGCCCTCATCGGACGAACCGGCCACGCTCGGGGCCGGAGCACCGATGACGACCGTTCCTCCGCAGGCCATCGCGCCGCCGGGCGATGATCCCCCCGTGGCGACCGGCCCGTCATCCGGGACGGGCGGCCCCCGGCGCCCGGCGCTCTCCTTCGCGGTCGTCGCGCCGATGCGGGCTGGACACGGCCCGCGATCCCTGGCCGGGGTTCGGAAGCATGAGGGGGTGGCTTGGGGATGACGGCTGTGGTGGCGGAGGCCGCGGTCAGGGAACGGCGGGCACCGGGGTGGGCGCGGCGGCTGCTCGCGGGCTGGCTGCCGGCCGGGACGGTGCTGGGCGGGGCGGCCTGGGTGTTGCTCTGGTGCGGGGTTCCGGCGGGCGATCTGGCGGCCTTCGGCGCGTACGTGCTGCTCGGGGTGGCGCTGCCCGGGACGTTGCTCTGGCGGGCACTCACCGGCGGCGGCCGGTCGTTCGCCGAGGACGCGGCCGCCGGGCTGGCCCTGGGGTACGCGGTCGAGGTCCTGGTCTACATCCCCGCCCGCGCGGCCGGCCTGCCGCTGCTCGTCCTGGGCTGGCCGGTCACCGCCGTCGCGGCGTTCCTCGCGGTGCCGCGGTTGCGGCGTCACTGGCGGGGCCGGGCCGAACGCGAACGGATGCCCTGGTGGTGCTCCTGGTCGCTGGCGGGGGTCGCCGGCTACCTGCTGGCCTTCTGCGCCCGGTCGCTCTACCGCGTGCCGATCACCGACGCGTACGTCGACATGCCCTACCACCTGGCCCTGCTCGGCGAGGTCAGGAACCACGTGCCGCCCACGCTGCCGTCGGTCCTGGGCGAGCGGCTGGCCTACCACTGGTTCGTCTACGCCGAGATGGCGGCCACGAGCTGGGTCACCGGGATCGAGCCGGTGACGCTGGTCTACCGGCTGTCCACGTTGCCGATGACGTTCGCGATGATCATGCTCGTGGCGGTGCTCGGGCGGCGGCTCGGCGGGCGGTGGGGCGCGGGGCTCGCGGCGGTCGGCGTCACGTACTTCCTGTTCGCGCCGGTGTTGCAGGAGGGCGTGGTGTTCACCTCGCGGTCGATGTTCACCGCGTGGGCCAGCCCGACGCAGACGTTCGGCGCGTTGTTGTTCGCGCCCGTGGTGCTGGTGCTCACCGCCATGCGGCCGCGGGGGTGGGCGGCGGTGGCCGTGCTGCTGCTGGCGCTGACCGGGGCGAAGGCGACGTTCCTGCCGTTGCTGCTGGCCGGGCTGGTGTTCGTGCTGGTCGTGCAGTTGCCGGTGGAGCGGCGGCTGCGGCGGGAGTGGGTGGTGCCGGCGGCGATCACGTCCGGCTGCCTGCTGATCGCGCAGTTCGTGGTGTTCGGGCGCGGGGCGCAGGGCACGGTGGTGGCACCGTTCGCCACGATGCGCACGTTGTGGGGGGTGGTGGCGGACGTGCAGCCGCCCGCGCTGGCCGCCGAACCGTGGGGGCCGGTGCTGGTGTTCGCCGGTGTGCACCTGTTCTGCCTGCTCTGCGTGTGGGGCGGCGTGGCGGCGCTGAAGGCCCGGCTGCTGGACCCGGCGGTGCTGCTGCCGGTCGGCGTCGGGCTGGCGGGCATCGGCGCGATCTTGGTGCTCGGTCATCCGTCCGACGCGCAGCTCTACTTCCTGGAGGGCGTGCGGCCGTACCTGTCGGTGGCCGCGGTGTGCGGGGTGGTGGCGGCCATGGAGCGGCGGCGGGTGCCGTGGGCGGTGGTCGCGGGCTTTGCCGGGGTGGGGGCGGCGGTGGCCGTCGCGGCCGCGCGGCTGGTGCCGCCGGGTGCGGTGCTGGTGCGGGTGCTGGTCCCGTACCTGGTGCTCGCGGGGGTGGTCGTGGTGGTGCTGGCGTTCCGGCGCAGGGGGTTCTCGCTGGCGGTGGTGGCGCTGCTGGCGGGGTACGCGGTGCCGACCTCGCTGCGGGAGGTGGTCGTGCACGTCGCGCCCGAGCCGTGGGAGCGCGAGCGGCTGATCCCCGCCGGGGCGCTGGAGGCCGGACGGTGGCTGCGCGACCATTCCGCGCCCGGTGACGTGGTGGCCACCGACCTCCACTGCCGCAACCCGGCGCCCCGCCGTACGTGCGACAGCAGGCACTTCTGGGTCTCGGGGTTCACCGAGCGGCGGGTGCTGGTCGAGGGCTGGGCGTACGCCGAGAGCACGCTGTCGCGCGCCGAGATGTTCGTGACCCCCTACCTCCAGGTGCCGTTCGCCGACCAGGCCAGGCTGGCGGACAACGACGCGGCCTTCCACGAGCCGTCGGCCGCGAACGTCGGCAGGCTCCGGTGGAAATACGGCGTCAAATGGCTGTTCACCAGCAATGATCCGGCGTTGGAGAAATACGCCGAACTGCGCTTCCGCAACGCCGACGTCTCCGTGTACGAGCTCACGACCAGGTAAAGCTTGCCCCCGTTCATGGAATGGTGAGCAGAAACGGCACGCGCCCCGCTGGACGCCCCCAGCACCATTTCCGTGAACCTACCGCCGCAAGCGATCAGGGAATTCTATGGACACGCGTGCCGCCATGGACCCGAGCCCCAACGTCCTGGACACCTCGGCCGGCCTGGCGACCGTCGACATCGTCATCCCGGTGCTCAACGAGGAGCGGGCGCTGCCGGGCTGCGTGCGCACACTGGCCGCGTTCCTGGAGGACAGGTTCCCGCTGCCGTGGCGCATCACGGTCGTGGACAACGGCAGCACCGACGACACCTGGCCCATCGCCACCCGGCTGGCCGCCGAGCACGACCGGGTGCACGCCCGCCGGCTCGACATCCGGGGCCGCGGCGCCGCGCTCAAGGCGGCCTGGCGGGAGAGCCCGGCCGACATCGTCGCGTACATGGACGTCGATCTGTCCACCGACCTGGGCGCGCTGTTCCCGCTGGTCGCGGCGGTGGCGAGCGGGCATTCCGAGATCGCCATCGGCACCCGGCTGGCGCACAGCGCCCGCACCCTGCGCTCGATCCGCCGCGAGGTGGTCTCGCGCAGCTACAACGCGCTGCTCAGGTACGGGTTCGGGGTCAGGTTCAGCGACGCCCAGTGCGGGTTCAAGGCGGCCAGGACCGACGTGGTCCGGCCGCTCATGGACAAGATCGAGGACGACGCCTGGTTCTTCGACACCGAGCTGCTGCTGCTGGCCGAGCACAACGGCCTGCGCGTGCACGAGGTGCCGGTCGACTGGATCGAGGACACCGACTCGCGCGTCCGCGTGGTCCGGACGGCGATCGACGACCTGAAGGGCCTGGCCAGGGTCGCCTGGTCGATGTCCATGGGCCGGGCCGACGTCGAGGTGGCGCGTTCGGAGCTCAGGCCGACGCATCCCGACGCGGTGGTCGCCCGGCCGAGGGCGGTGACGCTGGCGAAGTTCGCCTCGTTCGCCGCGATCGGCGTGTTCTCCGTCCTGCTGTACGCGCTCATCTACCTGCCGTTGCGCGGCGTCTGGGCGCCCGCGCCGGCCAACCTGGGCGCTCTGGTGCTCACCGGGTTCGTCAACACCGAGGCGAACCGGCGCTGGACGTTCAATCGGCTGGGCGGACGGCGTACCGCGATGCACTTCCGGGCGGCGCTGCTCTTCCTGGCGAACTACCTCCTGACCACCTCCGCCGTGCTCGGCCTGCGCAGCGTGTCGCCGGGGGCCGGGCGGCTGATGGAGATGAGCGCGGTGGTCGCCACGTACGGACTGCTCACCCTGATCCGCTTCACCGCTCTGGACCGCTGGGTCTTCTCCCGCACAAGGAACCAACCACATGGAAACCACTGAGATCCGCCGGCTGCTCGACCTTGAGGACACCCACTGGTGGTACCGCGAGCGCCGGGCGATCCTGCGCAGGGAGCTGCGCGAGCTGGGCCGTCCCGGGCGGGCCCTCGACGTCGGCGCGGCCGGCGGCGGGAACACCCGGGTGCTGGTCGAGGCGGGCTGGGACGCCACCGCGACGGACTACTGCGAGACGGCGGTCGAGGTCGCCAGGGAGCGCGGGCTCAAGGCCGTACACGCCGACGCGCGGGCGCTGCCGTTCGAGTCGTCGAGCATGGACCTGGTGACCGCGTTCGACGTGCTCGAACACATCCACGAGGACCATCTCGTCACCGAGGAGATCGCCCGGGTGCTGGCGCCCGGCGGGCACGCGCTGATCGCCGTCCCGTGCGACATGGCGCTGTGGTCGGCGCACGACGACGCCGTGGGCCACGTACGCCGCTACGGCCGCGACACGCTTACCGTCGTGGTGGAGAAGGCCGGGCTGAGGGTGGACCGGCTGTGGAGCTGGAACGTGCTGCTGCGCCCGCTGGTGGCCCGGCACCGGCGGCGGTCGCGGGGCAGCGACCTGCAGCGCACGCCCGCGGTGGTCAACGCGGGCCTGTCGATGGTGGTGCGCGCCGAGCGCTACCTCCCGGTCAGGTCGCTGAAGGGCGTGACGCTGTTCCTGCGGGCCAGGCTCGGCAGGTGACGGGTTCCGGACCACGGGCCGGGGTCAGGTCTCAAGTCGATGTCCGGTGACGCGGACGGGCCCGGATGGTTCTAGGCTGTCGCGTGTGGTGATTCACGCCCTCCTCGCGGCCACCCTGGCCCTGACCGCCACGCCCGCGGCCGCCGCCCCGAAGATCGACTGCGCCCGGCTCAAGTGCCTGGCGCTGACCTTCGACGACGGCCCGAGCGAGCACACGGCGACGCTGCTCAAGGTGCTCAAGAAGGAGGGGGCCAAGGCCACCTTCTTCCTCGTCGGCAAGCAGGTCGAGCGCCGTCCGGCGCTGGCCCGGCAGCAGGCCGCGGAGGGGCACGCGATCGGCGACCACACCTACTCCCACCCCTCGCTGCCGACGCTGCGCGACGACGACATCATCGAGGAGCTGCGCACCACCCAGGCCCTCATCCAGGACGCCACGGGCCGGCGGCCGACGATGTACCGCCCGCCCTACGGGCACACCGACGAACGCGTGCTGCGCATGGCCGACCAGCAGGACCTCGCCGAGATCCTGTGGACGGGCACCACCCTCGACTGGAAGCTGCGCGACGCCAAGAAGATCAAGGCGACCGTGCTCAAGCTGGCCAAGCGCGACGGCGTCATCCTCATGCACGACACGGTCCCGCAGACCGTCAAGGCGATGCCCGAGATCCTCAAGGAGCTCAAGAAGCAGGGCTACACCCTGGTCACCGTCCCGACGCTGCTGCGCGGCAAGGGGCCCGACTCCGGACTGAGCTACTTCTGAGCACGTCCCCCTCCTGAGTGCTGGAACCATGGAGAGCGTCAGCCCCGCCGCCGCACGTCCCAGGCCGTGGGTCGCCCTCGTCACCTTCCTGATCATTCAGGCGGTGCTCGCCTGCTGGTGGGCGGCCTTCTACCCCGGGCTGTTCAGCCGCGACTCGGTGCTCTATCTCAGCCACACGATCGTCGGCCCGTGGGTGAGCGATCACTCGGTGGCCTACGACGCGTTGTTGTGGCTGAGCTTCACCAGGACGGGTGACCTCGGGGCGGTCACGTTCGCGCAGACCACGGCGATGGCGGGGGCGCTGACGTACCTGGCGCGGTCGCTCTGCGCATTGGGGGCGCCGCGGTGGGCCACGACGCTGGTGGCGGTGCTGGCGCCGGTGACGCCGACGGTGGGGGCGTTCACGGTCACGTTGTGGAAGGACGTGCCGTTCACGATCTGCGCGATCATGATCGCGGGGGTCTGCGCGCGCATGGCCGCGCGCCGGCGGGTCTCCCTGGCCGGGCTCGGCGTGCTCATGACGCTGCTCGGGCTGTTCCGCGCGAACGGCTTCCTGGTGGTGGGCATCGCCGTCGCCGTCCTGCTGGTGGTCGTCGCCACGCGGCGGGTACGGCTCGCGCTCGTCGGCACGGTGGCGGCCGCCGTGCCGCTGCTGCTCACGAACCTGCTGTTCCCCCGGTTCGGCATCACGCCGCCGTCCAGCACGTACGTCTACCACACGGCCTACGCCGACGTGGCGGTGGCGTTCAGGGAGCGTCCTGAGCTGTTCACCGAGCAGGACAAGGCGCTGATGACCTCGGTCGCGCCGCTCAGCAGGTGGTGGGAGGGCGGCACCTGCGCCACGGTCAACCTGCTGATCTGGCGTCGCGACTTCAGCTGGCCGGCCGCCGACGCGCACGCGGGCGAGCTGCTCGGCCTGTGGGAGCGGTTGCTGATCAGTGACCCCGGGATGATCGTCGGCACCCGCCTGTGCCGGGGGGCGATCGCGTGGAGCCCGGTGCAGGACCCGTACGTGGTCGGCGGGATGACGTACCGGTTCTCGCGGCGGCCCAGCGCCGACACCTACGTGGGGCCCGGCAAGGTGCCGGACTTCGCCGGCCGGGGGGTGTTCTCGCTCCGGCCGTTGTCGGCCGAGCTGAACCAGGTGGCCGAGCCGTGGCTGACGGGGGCGCTGCTCCCGCAGTGGGACTGGGTGTTGTGGCGGGGGGCCTCGTGGGCCTACCTGTCGTACGCGGCGGTGGCGCTGGGAGCGCTGGCCCTGCGCAACCGCTATGTGGTCGCGGTGGCGGCGGTCGTGGCCGGGCAGCAGCTCGCCGTGCTGGCCAACATCTCGGCCCAGGACTTCCGGTACATGGCCGCGCCGATCTTCGTCGGGCTGCTGCTGGTGCCGCTGCTCCTGGCGAGCGCCGGGCGGCTGCTGCTCGCCGCGGCCCGGTCGGCGTGGCGCGCGCTGCGCCGTCCGGCCCCGCCCGCCGCCGAGACCAGCCCGGACGACTAGCCCGGACGGCCAGGGCCAGGACGACTAGGCCAGGCCCTGGCCGTCGGGCAGCCGGGTACGGCCCGGCAGCCGCACCACGGTGACGAAGAACTCGTCGATCTGCCGGATGACGGCCATGAACTGCTCAAGGTCGACGGGTTTGGTCACGTACGCGTTGGCGAACAGCTTGTAGCTGCGCAGGATGTCCTCCTCGGCCGAGGAGGTGGTCAGGACGACGACCGGGATCGCCCGCAGCTCCGGATCGCCCTTGATCTTCTCCAGCACCTGCCGCCCGTCGTACTTGGGCAGGTTGAGGTCGAGCAGGACGAGGTCGGGCCGCGGCGCGCCCACGTGCGCCCCGCGCTGGTAGATGAAGTCGAGCGCCTCCAGGCCGTCGCGCACGACGTGGAGGTTGTTGCGGATCTTGTTGTCCTCGAACGCCTCGCGGGTGATGAGCTCGTCACCGGGATCGTCCTCGACCAGGAGCACTTCGATGGGCTGGACGGTCATGCGGTTGCTCCTTCGTCGGTGACGGCGGGCAGGGTGAAGCTGATCCGGGCTCCCTCGGTGTGGCCGGTGTCGAGCCAGATCGTACCGCCGTGGTTCTCCACGATCTTCTTGCACATCGCCAGGCCGATGCCGGTGCCGCTGTAGGCCTCCCGGCTGTGCAGGCGCTGGAAGATGATGAAGATCTTATCGGCGAACTCGGCCTCCACGCCGATGCCGTTGTCGGTGACCGAGAACAGCCACTCGTTCTCCCGCTGCTCGCAGGTGATCCGGATGCGGGGGGCGCGGTCGGGGGCGCGGAACTTCAGCGCGTTGCCGACGAGGTTCTGCCAGAGCATGCCGAGCATGGTGGGGTCGCCGATCACGTTGGGCAGCGGGTCGGGCCGCTCGATCTCGGCGCCGGTCTCCTCGATCACCGCCGACAGGTCCACCAGCGCCTTGTCGAGCGACTCCGTCAGCTCGACCGGCTTGCGGTCGTCGTACAGGCGGCCGACGCGGGAGAAGGTGAGCAGGTCGTTGATCAGGACCTGCATGCGGGTGGCGCCGTCGACGGCGAAGTGGATGTACTGGACGCCGCGCTCGTCCAGTACGTCGCCGTAGCGCTTCTGGAGGAGCTGGCAGAACGTGGCGATCTTGCGCAGCGGCTCCTGGAGGTCGTGGGAGGCGACGTAGGCGAACTGCTCCAGCTCGGCGTTCGACCGCCGCAGCTCCTCGGCCTGGGCGTCGAGGCCGGCCGCCTGCTCGCGCAGCACGACGTGCTGCTTGCGGAACTCTTCGAGGGCGAAGACGATCTTCGTCCGCATCGACTCCACGTCCCGTGCGACCTCGCGGATGTCGGCCGGCCCGCTGGCGGGGATGGCCCGGTCGAAGTCGCCGGCGGCGATGTCGCGGGCGGCCTCGCGCAGCTCGTCCAGCGGACGCCCGATCGCCCGCCGCAGCAGCACCGCCATCGCGACGCCGGCCACCAGGAACAGGATCAGCATGATGACGAAGGCCAGGTTGCGGACCTGCTCGACCTGCCGCAGCTCCTCCTGGGCGCGCTGCCGGGCCTTGGCCAGCCGGTCGTCCTGCCGGTCGAGCAGCGCCCTGATCTGGTCGAAGGCGTGCTTGCCGCTCTCGATGCGGGCGGCGGAGATGACCCCGTCGGCCCGCTTGTCGGCGGTGAGCGGCTCGGCGTAGTCGTGCCGCCAGGTGGCCGCCGCGTCCCTGACCGCGTTCAGCTCACTGACCAGCTCGGGACGGTCGCCGATGAGCGTGGCGATGCGTTCGCGGCTGTGCCGCTCGGCCGCCACGCCCGCCGTGTACGGCTGGAGGAAGTCCTCGTTGCCGGTCAGCAGGAAACCGCGTACGCCGGTCTCCTGGTCGATCAGGGTGCTGCGCAACTGGGCGGCCTCGATCCTGGCCGGCGAGATGCGCAGGATGACCTGGTCGGACAGGCGCGCGGTGCGGTCGAGCATCACGGTGGCGACCACGACGCAGGTGACCACCAGGACCGACACGGCCGCGATCATCAGCACGAACCAGCCGTGGACGGTCAGCCGCCGCCAGCCCTGCTCGCCGCCACGCGTACGGGAAACCTTCTGCACGGCCTGCCTCTCCAGCACGGACGCCTGTTCGCTCACGATTCGTCTTTCCAGCGCAGGTGCACGACGGCGACGTCGTCGGCCGCCGCGTCGTGGACGGAGGCCGCCTCGACGTCGGCGAGGATCGCGTCGAGCAGTTCCTCGCTGCCCAGGCCCGTCCACCGGGAGGACAGCTCCAGCAGGCCATCCTCGCCCAGCCACCGCGGCGTGCCGCCCGGCAGCCGGCGCTCGAAGAGGCCGTCGGTGTAGAGCGTCACGCCGCCGCCCTCGGGCAGTTCCAGGAGGTCCTCCTCCCAGTCGGCCTCGATGGGCAGGCCGAGCGCGGGCCCCTGCCGCGGGTCGGCGAGGACCACGGAGTCGGCCGTGTGCACCAGCAGGCCCGGGTGTCCGGCGCGCCAGACGCGCATCGTGTGCCGGTCGGGCTCCAGGACCACCGTGGACATCGTGACGAAGATCTCCGAGCCGGCCCGCTCGGCCCGCAGAATGCGTTCGAGCTGGCGCAGCAGCGGGACGCCGGTCATGCCGTTGAGCACCAGCGCCCGCCAGGCGATGCGCAGGCAGACGCCGAGCGCCGCCTCGTCGGGCCCGTGGCCGCAGACGTCGCCGATCACCGCGTGCACGACCTTGTCGTCGGTCTCGACGACGTCGAAGAAGTCGCCGCCGAGCGTGGCCGAGCCGCGGCTGGCCCGGTAGCGGGAGGCGACCTCCAGGGGCATCTCCTGCAGCAGCGGGGTCGGCAGCAGGCCGCGCTCCAGGCGGGCGTTCTCCTTGGCGCGCATACGTGCGGTGTGCAGTGCCACGGCCGCCTGCTCGGCCTGCTTGCGCTGCATGGCGTAGCGCAGCGTGCGGCCCAGCCATTCGGCCTCGACCCGGCCCTTGACCAGGTAGTCCTGGGCTCCGGCGGTCACCGCGGCGAGGCCCGCGCTCTCCTCGGCCAGGCCGGTCAGCACGACGACCGCGGCGTCCCCGGCCTCCTCCAGCACCGACGACAGGGCGGAGAACTCGTAGGCGTCGGGCAGGCCGAGGTCGAGCAGCACGCACTGAGGGCGCAGCCGGGCCAGCGCCCTGCGGGCCTCGTCCACCGAACGCGCCCACTCCAGCCGGACGGCAAGGCCGCTGTCCTCCAGCAGCTCCTGGACGATCAGCGCATCCTGCGGATCGTCCTCCACGAGCAACACCAACGGCTGCCGGACATCCTCACTCGCATGGGCCATGTTGGCAATTGCACCCTTCGTCACCGGCACCGAGCTCTAACGAATCGACGCCTCAGGTGCCCCACTGCCCACTACGGCCAAGAAGTGGCCCAAACTCACGCACTTTTCCCAAGAAACTTTCCGGTATGCGTCCACAAGCGGAGCAATTCGTCACGGGCCGGGGTCGGGGGGTCTGGCGAATCGACCTCCTTCCACCATAACCAACGCCCTGACCTGCATTAACCGCTCATGGCCGGACATGCGAACGGCCCGGAACCGTCAGCCGGTCCGGGCCGTTCGCACATGGCGTTATTCCCACTCGATGGTGCCCGGGGGCTTGCTGGTGACGTCGACCACCACCCGGTTGACCTCGCGCACCTCGTTGGTGATGCGGGTGGAGATGCGCGACAGGACGTCGTAGGGCACCCGGGCCCAGTCGGCCGTCATCGCGTCCTCGGACGTCACCGGCCGGAGCACGACCGGGTGGCCGTAGGTGCGGCCGTCGCCCTGCACGCCCACCGAGCGCACGTCGGCCAGCAGCACCACCGGGCACTGCCAGATCTGCCGGTCGAGGCCGGCGCGGGAGAGCTCTTCGCGGGCGATGGCGTCGGCCTCGCGCAGCAGCGCCAGGCGGTCGCGGGTGACCTCGCCGACGATGCGGATGCCGAGCCCGGGGCCGGGGAACGGCTGCCGCCAGACCATGGCGGGCGGCAGGCCCAGCTCTTCGCCGGCCCGGCGGACCTCGTCCTTGAACAGCGCGCGCAGCGGCTCGACCAGCTTGAACTGGAGGTCTTCCGGCAGGCCGCCGACGTTGTGGTGGGACTTGATGTTGGCGGTGCCCGTGCCGCCGCCGGACTCGACGACGTCGGGGTAGAGGGTGCCCTGGACCAGGAAGTCGACCGGGCCGTCGGCCATGATGGCGCGCTGCTCGTCCTCGAAGACGCGGATGAACTCGCGGCCGATGATCTTCCGCTTCTCCTCCGGGTCGGTGACGCCCTCCAGCGCCTTCAGGAAGCGGTCGGCGGCGTCGACGACGCGCAGCTTGACGCCCGTGACGGCCACGAAGTCGCGCTCGACCTGCTCGGCCTCGCCCTTGCGCAGCAGCCCGTGGTCGACGAAGACACAGGTCAGCCGGTCGCCGATGGCCCGCTGGACGATCGCCGCGGCCACCGCGGAGTCGACGCCGCCCGACAGCGCGCAGATGGCGCGGCCGTCGCCGACCTGCCGGCGCACGGCCTCGACGGAGTCTTCGACGATGTTGAGCATGGTCCACGACGGACGGCAGCCGGCCGCGTCGAGGAAGTGCTTGAGCACGGCCTGACCGTGCTCGGAGTGGAGCACCTCGGGATGGAACTGCACGCCGTACAGGCCGCGTTCGGGGTGCTCGAAGGCGGCGACCGGCGTCTCGCTCGTGGAGGCGGTGACCGCGAAGCCCTCGGGGGCCGCGGCCACGCTGTCGCCGTGGGACATCCAGACGGTCTGCGCGGCGGGCAGCCCCTGGAAGATGACGCCCTCGTCGAGCACCTCCAGCGCGGTGCCGCCGTATTCGGCCACGCCCGTGCGGGCGACCTCGCCGCCCAGCGCCTGGGCCATGGCCTGGAAGCCGTAACAGATGCCGAACGTGGGCACGCCGGTCGAGAACAGGCCGTGCGGCACGGGCGGCGCGCCTTCGGCGTAGACCGACGACGGGCCGCCGGACAGGATGATCGCCTTCGGCTTCTTGGCCATCATCTCCTCGACGGACATCGACGACGGCACGATCTCGGAGTAGACGTGGCACTCGCGCACCCGCCTCGCGATGAGCTGCGCGTACTGTGCGCCGAAGTCGACCACCAGCACTGTGTCGAATTCAGACACCGTGAGAACCCCCCAAAGGCGAAATGCGGTGCCTTCATTGTATCGGCCTCGGGTATTACGCCTGGCCTCACACCGTCACTCGTGCTAACACAGAACGGTGGATCTTGTCTGGCCGGCCTCGGCGTGGGCCCTGTGGTTCGCCGCGCTGGCCGCCGCGTTCGGGTTGACGACGCGCCGGGCCGCCGCGCCCCCGGCGGCCCCTGCTCCCGCGGCGCCGCCCGCCGTCGTCGAGCTCTTACGCGGGCTGCGGGCCGGTGAGGTCTTCCACGCCACGGTCTTCGAGCTGGCCAGGCGCGGGTTCCTGACGATCCGGGGCGACCGGCTCACGCTCTCCGCGACGGGCGAGGGGCAGGTGTGGCCGTACGAGCGATGGGTGCTCGACCGGGTGGCCGCGCGGATGGGCGGAGCGCCGCAGGCGCCGGTCGTCGCCCTGATGCCGGACAGCGGCGACCTCGACGCCGAGTTCGTGCCCCTGGTGCGGCAGAGCGCCATCGACCTCGGGCTGGCCCGGCGGCGCTGGCAGAGCATGCTCGTGCCGCTGCTGCTGGCCGCCGGGCTCGCCGTGCCCTGGTACGTCACCATCTCGCAGGCGGGCGTGTCGTGGCCCGGCTGGATCGCCACGGCGGGGGCGTTCGTGGCCGGGGCCGCGCTGCTGCTGGGCGGGCGCGGGTTCGTGCTGACGCCGCTCGGCCGCGAGGTCGCCGGGCCCGAACCGGCTCCGGTGGACCCGCGGCAGGAGTGGATCTTCACCGGCGACGGGTGGCGCGGCGTCCTGGTCGAGCCCGCTCCGCGCGACGGCGGCGGGCCCAAGCGGCAGGAGGTCGAGGGGCGGGTGGTCAAACGCTGGATCGTGACCGAGCACGGCGACGACCTGTCCTCCTCGCGCACCTGTTACCTGGCGGTGCACGACGGCACGTCGGAGCGGGCGCCGGCGTACCGGGCCAAGGAGCGCGTCTACCAGGACGTGCTGCCGGGCGACTTCGTCCGGCTGCTGGTCAATCCGCGGCGCGGGAGCGTGGTGAGCGTGCTGACCCACGAGCGCCGCTGGTAGCGCCGGGCAGTTCGCCGGCCAGCAGCAGCTCGGTCTGCCTGCGCAGCCGGTCGGCGAACTCGGGGTGGGTCAGCGCGAGGAACCGTTCCTCGTGGATGGCCCGCACGACCAGGGCGGCCACCTCGGCGGGCTCGACGCCGCGCGCCATGGCCGCCCCGACGGCCTCGCGGGCGGCCGTCTCGTCGTCCGTCGGGGTGCTGACCAGGTCGGCCGGGCGGGACCGGGCCGAGTCGTCGATCCGCGTCCTGACCGCGCCGGGGCACAGCGCGGTCACGCGGAGCTTGGAGCCCACGGCGGCGAGGTCCTGGGCCAGCGACTGCGAGGCGGCCAGCGCGGCGTACTTGGTGACCGCGTAACCGCCCGCGCCGGGCGCGGCGAGCAGCCCCGCCACGGACACGGTGTTGACGACGTGCCCCTCGGTGTCCTGTGCCATCATGCGCGGCACGAACGCGCGCACGCCGTGCAGCACGCCCCACAGGTTCACGCCGAGCAGCCAGGCGAAGTCCTCGGCGGTCCTGGTCCACAGGCGGCCGCCCTGGTGAACGCCGGCGTTGTTGCACAGCACGTGCACCGCGCCCAGCTCGCCGAAGCTCCGGTCGGCCAGGTGCTGCACGGCCGCCGCGTCCGAGACGTCGGTGACCTGCGTGAGCACCTCGCCCGGCCCGGCGGACGCCTTCCCCGCGAGCGCGGCCGTCTCGGCCAGCCCGCCGGGATCGACGTCGGCCAGCATCAACGCCATGCCCTCGGCGGCGAACCGGACGGCCAGGGCTCTGCCGATGCCGCTGGCCGCGCCCGTCACCACTGCGACTTTGCCGGACAGTTCACGCACCGTCTGAACCTCCCTAGCGCTCGCTCGGCTACCCCGACGCTACAGGATCGCGCCGATCAGGCCCAGGGGCGGCGAGCCGAGGTCGAACAGCGCCTTGTGGAAGCGCTGGAGCGTGAAGCCCGCTCCCCACTGCGCGCGGGCCTGCTCGCGCAGGTCGAGGATGAGCAGCTTGCCCCAGGTGTAGCGGCCGTACGTCGGGTCGAAGGAGGCGCGGCGGGCCTCCGACAGCGCGGCCGGACCGGCCAGGTGGGTGTCGGACTCGAAGCGCCGCGCGCCCTCCTCGACCGTCATCTGCCCGGTGTGCACGCCGATGGCGCAGGCCAGCCGGGTGACCCGGATCAGCGCCTCCACCCAGACGCCGATCTCGAACCGCGGGTCGTCGGGCGCGTAGCCCTCCTCGACGCACAGCTCCTCGGCGTAGTGGGCCCAGCCCTCGACGAAGGCCATCGACTGCAGCAGCCGCCGCACGTCGGAGGGGGCCCGGCGGAGCGCGCGGCCGTGCGAGAAGTGGCCGGGGGCCACCTCGTGCACGTTGATCGCGGGCAGCGTGGTGGCGCTGAAGACCTCCAGCCACTCCTCCTGGTCCTGCTCGCTCCAGGACGCGTCCGGCGGCGTGATGTGGTACCAGGACGGCCCCTCGGGCTCGCCCGGCGAGTTCCACGCCATCATGGCCATGGCCCAGCGGCGCGACTCCGGCGCCAGCCCGACCTGGCACTCGCCGTCATGGTAGGGCACGAGGTCCTTCTCACGGGTGAAGGCGATGGCCCGTTCGGTGCCGATCCTGGCCGCCTCGATCACGCCGTCGGCGTCGGGGTGGTCCTTGACCAGCTCGCGGACGACGTCGAGGGGCCGCTCGGAACGTCCGAGCTTGGCGCAGGACTCGGCGAGCAGGCCCATGAGCCGGTCGCGTTCGGCGTCGGCGCGCTCGGCCAGCCGGCCCAGGTCGACCGGCAGGCCCTCGGCGCTGCTCATGAGCTTGACCAGGGCCGCGCCGCCGAGCGCGGCGTCGGGGTCGCCCTCGGCGGCGGCGCGGGCCACGTGGGCCACGAGCCTGCCGTGGGCCTCGATCGCGGCCTCGTCGGTGATGCCCGCGGCCAGGCCCTTGACCGCGCCCAGCAGGGACGTGGCGACCGGGGCCGCGACCTGGTCGAGCGCGGCGACCGCGGCGTCCACGGCGGCCGGCCACTGCGCGAGGTGGGCGGCCCTGGCGGCGGCGCGCTCGGCCTCGGGGCCGTAGTCGCGGTCGTAGCAGGCCAGGTCGAGGTTGGACAGGTGGATCAGCGGGTTCTTGCGGTGCAGCTCCAGCTCGCCGAACTGGGTGCGCATGGCCTCCTCGAAGATCTGCAGATGCTCGGCGTCGTGCGGGTCGGCCGGCGCGTCGCCCTTGCCGAGGCGCGCCAGGCCGTCCCGTACGCCCTCGGGCGACAGGTCCTGGATCTGGCCGTCGTACTCGTGCCTGCCGCCCCCCTCGCGCGCCTCGGACACCATCAAATCGGTGATCGCGCGCAATCTGGGGTCAAGTTCCGTCATGCCGCCGACGCTAGCGCACACCCCTGATCCTGAGGACCCCGGCGGAGCCGACCAGCGAGATCACGATGCCCACGACGAACAGCGCCGGATAGCCGCCCGTCCCCACCACGACGGCGGCGAGGGCGGGCGCGAGGATCTGCGGCCCGGCGTTGGCGATGTTGAGGACGCCCATGTCCTTGCCCGCGTCGCCGGGGTCGGGCAGCACCTTCGTCACCAGGGCCATGTCCACGGCCATGTAGACGCCGAACGCGATGCCGTGCGCGACGTTGTAGACGATCATGCCCTCGAACGTCGGCATCGCCAGCGGGATGCCCAGGAACACCGCCGAGGACAACCCGGCGACGAGCGCGAACAGCCGGAAGCGGCCGAGGCGGTCGGAGATCGGCCCGATCACGAGCACCGCGAGCAGCGTGGCGGCCTGGCCGATGAGCATCAGCAGGCCCATCGTGGCGACCACCTCGCCCTTGGGGATCTTGATGAAGTCCTCAAGGAGGAAGAGGTTGAAGGTAAAGATGACGAAATATCCGAGCATGACGCCGAAACGCGACACGAAGGCCCAGGCGAAGTCCGGGGTCTTCAGCGGCCGCAGGAACCCGGCCAGGAACGCGCCAAGCCCGAACGGCTCGCGCGCCATCCCCACCGACGACGTGTCCGGCGTCGCGACCACGACCAGCACCGCCGCGACCAGCAGCAGCGCCATCACCACGTAGTACGCCCCGCCGGCGGCCAACTGCGGGAACACGATGAACATGATCGCCGCCGCGATGGTGGCCAGCGGCGTGCCGAGCCCGAACAGCCCGGAGTAGGTGCCGTACCGGCTCGGCGGGACCCGGTCGGGCAGGATCGCGGTCATGGCGGCCTGGTAGCCGTTCATGATGGTCTGCACGCCCGCCCAGCTGAGGCCGAGCATGAGCACGCTGCCCGCATTGGCCTGCGCGAACAGGGCGAGCACGCCGAGCAGGACGCAGCCGAGTATCCACGGCGAACGCCGGCCGAAGCGCGACCTGGTCCGGTCGGAGATCTGGCCGAAGACCGGGTTGGCGAGCGTGGCCATGAGCGGGCCGATCGAGTTGGCCAGGCCCAGCGCGGCCACGTCGTTGACGCCGGTGATGCGCTGCACGTGAACGGGCAGGACGAACGCGCCCACGCTCAACCACAGGAACATGACGGCCACGTTGGCCAGCGGAAGCGTCAGGTAGAGCGGCCCGAGGCGCCGGGTGTCCCGGTGCGCGCCGCTCAGAACTTCAGCCATGGGAGGACCTCTCCGAGCGATGGTGATACGTATCACCGACGATTGCTCTGGACTGTAGGTCGCGCGGGAAGGACTGACAAGACGCGCGTCCAACTCGTTACGCGCCTCAGGCGCTGGACCGGACCACCAGCCGGGGCTCGAACCGGGCGACGACCTGGCCCGCCACCGCCGGGCGCGCGCCGCGGACGATCCCGTCGATCTCCTCCGCCAGATCGGCCGGGCTCGCGGTGGCGTCGAAGTGCACGCTGGTCAGCCGGGGCCGCATGAGCGTGCAGATCGGCAGGTCGTCGGCGCCGACCACGGCGACGTCGCCGGGGACCCGCAGACCGGCGTCCTGCAACGCGCTGATCAGCAGCATCGCGTACTCGTCGTTGTAGGCGAAGACGCCGTCGGGCAGGTCGCCCGCGCGGACGAACCGCCCCGCCTCCTCCTCGGAGAAGGCCAGGTCGATGCGCGCGGCCCCGGGAACGACCTCCCGCACCCCCGCCAGCCGGGCCCGCCCCATGGCGTCGACGCCCTCCTCCCGGGGCACGACGGCCGCCAGCCGCCTGCTCCCCCGTGCGACCAGGTGGCGGGCGGCCACGGCGCCGAGGGCCCGGTGGTCGAACACCAGGGCCGGCACCAGCGGCGAGGGCTGGTCGGACAGGCCGACGACGGCCCGGACGCCCGAGGCGTGCAGCAGGTCCACGGCGGGCCTGGTCAGCCGCGCGGCCTCGACGAGGACGGCCGAGGGCCGCAGGGCGAGCCAGCTCCTGGCCGCCGCCACGCCCTTGAGCGTGCGCTCGCCGTACTGGACGAGGGTGTAACCGCGGGTCCTGAACTCCTCCTCCAGCTCTTCGGACACCTGCTGCGCCAGCCGGCCCGTCCTGGCCCGCGACAGCGGCATGAGCACGATGTCGCTGCGGCCCGTGCGCAGCGCGCGGGCGGCGGCGTCGGGGACGTAGCCGAGCCGGGCGGCGGCGTCGCGGACCCGCCTGCGGGTCTCCTCGCTCACCCGGGCGTGGGGGTTGTCGGTGAGCACGTAGGAGACCGTGGCCTGGGAGACTCCCGCGGCCCTGGCCACGTCGACGCTGGTCGGCGGACGGTCCCCCCTTGTCGTGTTCACGGGGTGGATGGTATCAACTGCTTATACGTATAATCAGGAGAGGCCGCCGCATGAAGCTGCACACTCGTGAATGGGGGTCGGGCGACCGTCTGGCCGTCCTCGTCCACGGCATCATGGCCGACTCGCGATGCTGGTGGCGGGTGGGCCCCGAGCTGGCCGCGCGCGGCTACCGGGTCATCGCCGTCGATCTGCCCGGCCACGGCGAGAGCCCCCGCGCCGACGCCTACCCGCCTGAGCTGTTCGCCTCGTCGCTGGCGGAGTCGGTGCCCGCGCGCCCCGAGCTGGCCATCGGGCACTCCCTGGGCGGCCTCACGCTCGGCCTCGCCGTCGAACGGCTCATGCCCGGACGGGCGATCTACTCCGACCCGGCCTTCCGCCTGCCGACGCTGGAGAGCGGCGCCCTGGAGTCGATGGCCGGCTTCACCGACGAGACCGGCGAGCTGATCGCCGCCCTGCACCCCGGCTTCTCGGCCGAGGAGGTGGCGGTCGAGGTGGAGATGCTCGCGCGCTGGGACCGCGGGTCGGCGCTGTCGCTGGTCGAGGCGTCGGGCATGGACTTCACGCCCGCTCCCGTCGTGCCGTCGCTGGTGCAGGTGGCCGACCCGAGTCTGCTGGTGCCGCCGGCGTTCCAGGAGGAGTTGCGGGGCAAGGGGTTCGAGGTGCGCGTGGTCACGGGGGCCGAGCACACGATCCACCGCCACCTGTTCGAGGACTTCCTGGCGGGGCTGGACGGCTGGATCAGACCCGCTGCCGCAGCTCGGTGAGGCGGCCGGCGACGTCGAGGCCCTTGCCGGCGGCCCAGGCGTCGTCGTGGTACGTCGCCAGGTGCCGCTCGGCCGCGTCGCCCACCAGCGAGACGATCGTGCCGCTCTCGCCCCTGGTCCGCATGCGCCCGGCCAGTTCGAGCGCGGCCCACAGCGCGGTGCCGGACGAGCCGCCCACCGGCAGCCCGGTGACCTGCCTGATGTGCCTGGCCGCCGCCACGCTCGCCGCGTCGGGCACCGGCACCACCAGATCGACCAGGTCGGGCCGGAACCCCGGCTCCACGCGCGGACGGCCGACGCCCTCGATCCGCGAGGGCATGCCGGTGGCGTAGTCGGGCACGTCGAGGGTCCAGCCAGGGAAGTAGGCGGAGTTGTCGGGATCGGCGACCGCCACCCGGCAGCCGTGCTCCCCGGCCGCGGCCCCGAGCGTGGCCGAGGTCGCGCCGGTGGCCGCGCCGGTCACCACCCAGTCGGGACGGACCTGGGCGAACAGCTCTTCGGCCAGGTCGTGCGGCGCGGCCCGGCCGAACTGGTCGAGGTAGTGGCCCCCGACCTCGGCGGCCGCTTCCCTGGCCGCGTCGTAGATGGCCAGGGGCGGCGTCACGAACCGGCACGCGCCGCCCAGCGCCTCGACCGCGCGGGCCCGCGCCGGGTCGGGCGCGCCCGGCATGACCGCGACGTAGGGCAGGCCGAGCCGCCGGGCGAACCACGCCTGCGCGACCGCCGCGTTGCCGCCGGTGGCCTCGACCACGGTGGTGCCCTCGGTGATCGAGCCGTCGAGCACGGCCCGCCGGAACAGCGCCCTGGCGTGCCGGTGCCGCAGGCTGCCCGTGGGGTGGCCGGACTCGTCCTTCAGCAGCAGGCGCACGCCGGGGACCCGGACGGGGAGGTCGATCAGCCTGGTCGGCGGCCCGGCGGCCAGCGCGTCGAGCGCGCGCGTGCTCCAGCTCACCGGACCACCCTGTCAGGACGAGCTCAGGAAAGCTCGACCTGTTCGCCAGGGGCGAGCAGCACGAACCGCTCGCCGAGCCCCGCGAACGCCTTCTCCAGCGTGTCCCGGCCCTGCGTGAAGTGCGCCCACTGCTCGAAGTGCAGCGGGACGACGTGCCGCGCGCCCAGGATGTCGGCGGCGGTGACGGCGTCCTCGCTGGTCAGCGTCAGGAACCCGTCCACGAGCGGGGTGCGCGCGCCGCCCGCGAACAGCAGCGCCACGTCGATCCGCGGGAACCTGGCGGCCACGGCCCGTACGACGTCGAGCGAGGCGTTGTCGCCGCTCACGTAGACGGTGGGCAGGCCCTCGCCGCTGAGCACGAAGCCGGTCACCTCGCCCGTCAGGTGCTCGGTCCCGTCGGGGCCGTGCTGGGCGGGCACGCCGGTCACCCGCAGCGGGCCGACCTCGGTCTCGCTCCAGTTGGGCAGGGCGCGCACCGGCTCGCCGACGCGCTCGGCCGCCGAGGCGGTGGACAGCGCCAGCGGGGCCGCGGCGAGGAACGCGCGGCCCGCGTCGTCGAGGTTGTCGGGGTGCTGGTCGTGCGAGAGCAGCACGGCGTCCACCGGGCCCACCTCGTCGGGGCCGAAGGCGGGGCCGGCCGTCTTCTTGAGCACCCTGGCGCCGACCGGGTGATCGCCCGGCGCGTCGAAGGTGGGATCGACCAGCAGCCGGACGCCGCCCAGCTCGATGACGGCGGTCGGGCCACCGGCGTAACGAATCTTCATGTCCGTCAAGGACACGAGGGGACAGAAGGTTTATTCCGTACGCCGTTGAGCACGCGGGTCACCGTGCGGTGGCACAGGGCGCGGAAGTCGGGCTCGGCCATGCTCATCCGGCCGCTCAGGTACTGCTGGACCAGGCCCTGGGTGCTCGCCGTGACCGCGAGCGCGGTCTCCAGCGGGTCGTCCTCGCGCAGCACGCCCGCGCGCATGCCCTCCTCGGCCAGCGCCACCACCACGCTGAACGGCGGGCCCTGGCCGTCACGGAAGTCGTCGGGGAAGCGGCGGGCCCGCGCCCATGCGTCGGAGGTCAGGAAGTTGTACAGGTGGGGGCTGCCGAGCGCGAAGTCGAGGAAGTCGTCGAGCGCCGCCATCAGGCGCTCCTCCACGTCGCCCGTGCCGGGCCTGCGGGTCCACGCCTCGGCCAGCTCGCGGGCGGCGGCGTCGGCGACGGCGCGCAGCAGGGCCTCCCTGCTCGGGAAGTGCCGGTAGATGGCCATGGCGGTGACGCCCACGGCCTCGCCGACCCGCCGCATGCTGACGGCGTCGGCGCCCTCCTCCAGCAGGATCTGCCGGGCCACGGCCTCGATGCGCGCCGCCGTCCCTGGTTCGCTCATGTTTACAGTGTATACAGGCGGAGTGCGCCCGGAGCCCGTTCCGGCACGGCGGGCCGGCGGGGCGCCACCGGGGGCAGCCGGACGTACGGCGAGCCCGTGGCGGGCCTGGGATCGGGGTCGCCGGCGTTGGGCCACAGGGACATGGCCCGCTCGGCCTGCGCGGTGATGGTGAGCGACGGGTTGACCCCGAGGTTGGCCGACACCGCCGAGCCGTCCACGACGTGCAGCCCCTCGTGGCCGTAGACGCGGTGGTAGGCGTCGATCACGCCGGTCTCGGGCGAGTCGCCGATCACGCAGCCGCCCAGGAAGTGGGCCGTCGTCGGGATGTCGAACAGGTCGAGCCAGGTGCCGCCGGGCACCCCGCCGATCTCGGCCGCCGCGTGCCGGACGGCCTCGTGCCCGGCCGGGATCCAGGTCGGGTTGGGCTCGCCGTGGCCGCGGGCCGACCGCAGGCCCCAGCGGGTGCGCCGGATGATGATCGAGTTGTCCTTGGCCTGCATGACCAGCGCGATGACGGTCCGTTCCGACCAGCGGCGCAGGTCGAGCAGCCGCAGCGCCTCCAGGGGCCGCGCGGCGATCTCCCGGAACAGCGCCGGCCACCTCGGCCGGCCGCCGTCCACGAGCAGGGTGCGCAGCAGGCCCATGGCGTTGGAGCCGTCGCCGTAACGCACGGGCTCGATGTGGGTCTCGGCGTCGGGGTGGATGGAGGAGGTGATGGCCACGCCCTTGTTGAGCTTCTCGCCGCCGGCCGACGTGCGCTCGAAGCCGAGCAGGGCCTCGGAGTTGGTCCTGGTCAGCGTGCCGAGCCTGGGCGACAGGCCGGGCAGGTCGCCGGTGGCGCGCAGCTTGTGCAGCAGGCGCTGGGTGCCGTACGTGCCGGCCGCGAAGATCACCTGCTTGGCCGTGAACGAACGGCGGCGCAGCGCCGACCCCGTCCGGCGGGCGACGACCCGGTAGCCGCCGGAGGGCAGCGGGCGCACCGAGGTGACCGTGCACTCGGCGTAGACCCGGGCCCCCGCCTGTTCGGCGAGGTGGAGGTAGTTCTTGACCAGCGTGTTCTTGGCGCCGTGGCGGCAGCCGGTCATGCACTGCCCGCACTCGATGCAGCCGCGCCGCCGCGGCCCGGCGCCGCCGAAGTACGGGTCGACGCCGTCCTCGCCGAAGTAGACGCCGACCGGGGCCAGGTGGAAGGTGTCGCCCACGCCCATCTTCTCGGCGACCCGGCGCATGACGTCGTCGGCGCGCGTGACGGTCGGGTTCGTGACCGCGCCGAGCATGCGTCTGGCCTGGTCGTAGTGGGGGGCCAGCTCCGTCTTCCAGTCGGTGATGCCGGCCCACTGCGGGTCGCGGAAGAACGGCTCGAGCGGCTCGTAGAGGGTGTTGGCGTAGACCAGCGACCCGCCGCCCACCCCGGCTCCGGCCAGCACCATCACGCCGGTGCCGCGTTCGCCGCGCAGCACGTGGATGCGCTGGATGCCCTTCATGCCGAGCCAGGGCGCCCACAGGAAGTCGCGCAGCTTCCACGAGGTGGCCGGCAGCGCGGAGTCGTCGAACCGGCGGCCCGCCTCCAGCACGCCGACCTTGTACCCCTTCTCGCTCAGCCGCAGCGCCGAGACGCTGCCGCCGAACCCCGACCCGATGACCAGAACGTCGAACGTCACTTGATCCGCAGCTTCCGCATCGCCTTGAGGGTGCCGGCCAGGACGTCGGCCCACGTCTCGTAGGTCAGGTCGAAGGGCGGCTCGAAGCCCAGCCAGGACGCCTGCGAGGCCACGGTCTTGGACTCGGTGTAGCGCAGCAGGCCCTCCGCGCCGTGCCGGCGGCCGAGGCCCGACGCCTTCATGCCGCCCATGGGCGCGTCGTAGGAGGCGTAGGCCGAGCCGTACCCCTCGTTGATGTTGACCGTGCCGGCCTTGACGCGGGCGGCCAGGGCGCGGCCGCGGGCCGGGTCGGTGGTCCAGATGGAGGCGTTCAGGCCGTAGATGGTGTCGTTGGCCAGCTCGATCGCCTCCTCCTCGGAGTCGAAGGGGTAGAGGGCGACCACCGGCCCGAACGTCTCGTTGCGGCACAGGTCCATGTCGTCGCGCACGCCGGTGAGCACGGTCGGCTCGTAGAACAGCGGGCCGAGGTCGGGCCTGGCCCGGCCGCCGGTCAGGACGGTCGCGCCCTTGGCCACGGCGTCGTCCACGTGGGCGCTGACCGCGTCGAGCTGGCGTTGCGAGGTGAGCGAGCCCATCTGGACCGACCAGTCGTGGCCCGCGCCGAGCTTGAGGTTGCCGACCTGCCTGACCAGGCGCGCGGCGAAGTCGTCGAACACCGACGTGTGCACGTACAGCCGCTCGATGGACAGGCAGAGCTGGCCGGCGTTGGTGAAGCAGGCCCGGATCGCCCCCTGGACGGCGAGCGGCACGTCGGCGTCTTCGAGCACCACCATCGGGTTCTTGCCGCCGAGCTCCAGCGAGCAGCCGATGAGCCGCTTGGCCGCCTCCTCGGCGATCTTCCTGCCGCCCCTGGTCGAACCCGTGAACGCGACGTAGTCGGCGTCGTCGAGCAGCGCGTCGCCGATCTCGGCGGGCTCGCCCAGCACGACCTGCCAGATCTCGCGCGGCATGCCCAGCTCGGCCAGCAGGTCGATGGTCCACAAGGTGGACATGGCGGTCTGGGTGTCCGGCTTGTGCACCAGCGCGTTCCCGGCCAGCAGCGCGGGCACGGCGTCGGTGACGCCGAGCGAGAGCGGGTAGTTCCACGGGGAGATCAGCGCGACCACGCCCTTGGGCTGGCGCAGCTCGGTCACCCGGGTGGCGCCGGGGAAGATGCCCTTGCGCGTGCGCGGCGCGAGCAGCCCGGACGCCCGCCGGGCGTAGTAGAGGCTGCACCCGGCGACGTCGAGCACCTCCTCGAAGGCGTGCTTGCGAGCCTTGCCGGTCTCGTTCTGGACGATGTCGAGGATCTCGTCCCTGCGGTCGAGGATGGCGTCGTGCAGCAGCAGGAACGGTCTGGCCCGCGCCGCGGCGGGCCTGGCCGCCCACTCGGCCTGGGCGGCCCTGGCGCGCTCGTAGGCCAGTCGTACGTCGTCGGCCGTGGAAATGGGCAGCTCGGCGAGCGGCTCGCCGGTGAAGGGGGCGGTGATCTCCCGGGTCTTGCCGCTGGACGTGACGTGCATGCCCGAAGGATATTCCGCTTGGCTACCGGCGGGTAGTTTTTGCGGATTCGCGGGGTGGGGTCAGAATCCTCTTATGCCATCGTTCGCTCCGCTACGCCCGGGAGATCCGGCGAGTCTGGCCGGCATGGATCTCCTCGGCAGGCTCGGCGAGGGCGGCCAGGGCGTCGTCTACCTCGCGAAAGATCATTCCGGCGCGCACGTCGCCGTCAAATGGCTGCGCCCCGACCTGTCCGGCGACGACGTGAGCGTCGAGCGGTTCCTGCGCGAGGTCCAGGTGGCCCAGCAGGTGGCGCCGTTCTGCACCGCGGCCGTCCTCGGCACCGGCGTCGAGCTGGACCGGCCGTTCATCGTCAGCGAGTTCATCGAGGGGCCGTCGCTGCAGCGGGTGGTGCAGGAGGAGGGGCCGCGCACCGGGTCCACGCTGCACCGGCTGGCCATCGGCACCGCGACCGCGCTGGCCGCCATCCACCAGGCCGGCATCGTCCACCGCGACTTCAAGCCCGCCAACGTCATCCTGGGCGCGGACGGCCCACGGGTGATCGACTTCGGCATCGCGCGGGCGCTCAACGCGACCTCGACGATCAGCAGCATGGTCGTGGGCACGCCGTCGTACATGCCGCCCGAGCAGATCATGGGCCACACCGCCGGGCCGGCGGCCGACATGTTCTCGTGGGCCAGCGCGATGGTCTACGCGGCGTCGGGGCGGGCGCCGTTCGGCAGCGACACCATGCCCGCGGTGATCAACCGGGTCCTCAACCAGCAGCCCGACCTGGGCGTGCTCGACGGCGCGCTGCGTGACGTCGTGGCCGCGTGCCTGGCCAAGGACCCGGCGCAGCGGCCGACGGCCGAGCAGGTGATCATGCGCCTGCTCCAGCACCCGATGCCGGCCAACTCGCCCATCCTCGCCGCGGCCGCCGCCGAGGCCGTCCCCGCGGGGCCGCCCATGGCCGGGCCGGCGGCGGGGCCGATGGCGGGGCCGCCGCAGCACTCACAGGCAGCGCCACAGGGACCGCCGCACGGGCCTCCACAGGGGCCTCCGCAGGGGCCTCCGCAGGGGCCGATGACCGGGCCGGTGCCGGGGGGCCGGCAGCCGTACCCACAGCAGCAGCAGTGGCACCCGCCCGGCCCGTACGCGCAGCCCACCCACCCGGGCGTCCACCCCCGGCAGCCGGCCGGGAAGAGCAGGGCGCCGCTGGTCATCGGGGCCACGCTGGCCGTCGCCTTACTCGTGCTGGCCGGGCTCGTCGTGCTCATCACCAGCAACAGGACGACCCTGGCCGCCGACGGCGGCGTCACGACGCCCACGTCCGCCCGGCCGTCCGGGCGCAGCGTGCCGCCCGCCACGCCGTCGGTCGCTGCGTCGGTCGCGCCGGTCTCCGTCCCCGAGGAGGGGCCGCGCAAGGCGCTGCCCGGCGCCGCGATCGGCCTCTACGAGAACACCTCCGACGCGATCGTCCTGACCTCCTACGAGATCTTCGACAAGAAGAAGGACGACTGGGTCGACCACGCCAGGGACTCGCTGCGCGGGCCGTTCCGCAAGTACGCCGGCAACTGGGAGTCGAACGTCTCCCCCGGCGGCCGCTACCTGGCCACCCGCGGCCGCAAGTACACCGACGACAACTACGACTACATCATCGTCAGCGACCGCCAGACGGGCGAGCGCACCACGATCAAGACCGTCCGCGGCCCGCTGATCGCCAGCATCCGCGGCTGGTCCGAGGACGGTTCCAAGATCCTGCTCAACATCGAGCGGAAGAGCGGCGACACCTGGACCTACCCCGGCTTCGTCATCGTGGACGTCGCCACGAAGAAGGCGAAGACCGTCATGGTGGACGACTCCGCCGTCCGCAAGACCGCCTTCGGCTGGGACGGCGAGGGCACGGGCGTGATCAACATCTTCGGCCCGGAGAAGAACCGCAGCCTGCGCTTCTTCGACGCCGACGGCAAGGCCACCCGCGACCTGCGCTCGATCGGCACCCTGCCCGCCGGCACCCAGGACGTCTTCTCCCCCTCGGGCGAGTCGTTCCTGTCCACCTGCCCCAACGGCAGCGACGGCGACACCTGCGTGTGGGACGTCAAGTCGGGCGACCGCACGCACAAGTTCACCTCCGACTGCGACAAGGTGCTCGGCTGGTACGACGACACCCACCTCTACTGCTGGGAGCAGGACAACAACACCAAGGACGAGATCCAGGTCGTCGACCTCAAGGGCACCCTGCTCCGCAAGATCCTCGACGTGCCCGAGGACGTCGACTTCAGCCCGGTCTTCACCGCCAACCCGGCCAAGGGCTCCTGAACCATCCGGCCCGCGCAGCCGTCATGGAGGTCATGAAGACGCTGTTCCGTACGGCCGTGACCGCCGCGGCCCTCGCCATGGCCACGACGGCCTGCACCTCGGCGGCCACGGGCCAGGCGCCCGTGCCGAAGGTCACGCTCGACGCCGTCCGCCTGGTCGCCTACGACAGTTGCGACGACATGCTGTCGGGCCTGCGGGAGCACGCCGCGGAGAACGTCGGCCCGTGGGGGTTCGGCGGCCCGCAGATCATGTACATGGAGGACACCGCCGCCACCGCGCGGGCGAAGACCACCTCCGACACCCCCGAGCACTCCACCACGAACGTGCACGAGGCGGGCGTGGACGAGCCCGACCTGGTCAAGACCGACGGCAACCGGATCGTCACGGTCGTGGACGGCACCCTGCGGGTCATCGACACCGCGACCAAGAAGGTCACCGCCTCGCTCAAGCTCACCAAGAAGGACGAGCCGACCTTCGCCCCCGCCGACCTGCTGCTCTCCGGCGACCGCGCGCTGGTGCTGTTCCGCGGCGGCGACATCATGGTGAAGTCCTTCGCGCCGCCCGGCGAGACCCGTTACGTCGTGGTCGACCTGGCCGGGCAGCCGAAGGTGCTCAGCACGATCCGGGCGCAGGGCTCGTACGTGGACGCCAGGATGATCGGCTCCACGGTCCGGCTCGTCACCCGCAGCCAGCCCGACATCACCTTCCCCGAGCCCAAGAGCCCGGACGCCTCCGAGGCCGACCGCAAGAAGGCCAACCAGGACGTCGTCCGGCGGGCGCCGCTGTCCGCCTGGCTGCCCACGGTCGAGATCACCGGCGCGTCCGGCGCGGTCAAGAAGGACACGGTCAGGTGCGAGCGGGTCAGCCACCCCGCCGACTACACCGGCACCTCGCTGCTCACCGTCCACAGCATCGACCTGACCCAGGACGTCGCCGCGACCGGCACCGAGCCCATCAGCCTGGCCGCCGACGGCGACACCGTCTACGGCAGCGGCACGAGCCTGTACGTCGCCAGCAACCCCCGCTGGTGGTTCCCGGTGGTCACCGAGCCGATGCCGGTCGAGCCCGTGCCGACGGCCACCGACGGCGCCGCCCCGGCCGTCGAGCCCACCCCGAGCGATCCGGCCGTGACGAGCAGCGCCCCGGCCACGCCCGCCACCTCCGAGCCCGAGCCCACCCCCACGGCGCCGCCCGAGGAGACCGAGGTCCACCGGTTCGACATCAGCGCCGCCGGCGCCCCCTCGTACGTGGCCTCCGGCAAGGTCCCCGGCCGCCTGCTGAACCAGTACTCGCTGTCGGAGTACGAGGGCCACCTCCGCGTCGCCACCACCCTCAGCTCCACCGACGGCAAGAACAGCGCCAGCAGTGTGTACGTGCTCGACGCCGCCACCATGGCCAAGGCCGGCGAGGTCGGCGGCCTCGGGAAGGGCGAGCGCATCTACTCGGTCCGGTTCATCGGCCCGGTGGGCTACGTCGTGACGTTCAAGCAGGTGGACCCGCTCTACACGCTCGACCTGCGCGACCCGGCCGCCCCCAAGGTGACCGGCGAGCTGAAGATCACCGGCTACTCGGCCTACCTGCACCCCGGCGCGGACGGCCGGCTGATCGGCATCGGCCAGGAGGCCAGCGACAAGGGCAGGACGCTCGGCACGCAGGTCTCGCTGTTCGACGTCAGCGACCCGGCCGCCCCGCGCAGGCTGTCGCAGCTCTTCCAGAAGGAGTCGGGCTCCGAGGCCGAGTGGGACCCGCACGCGTTCCTGTACTGGCCGAAGACCGGCCTGTCGGTGCTCCCGCTGATGACCCCCAAGGAGTCGGGCGCGCTCGTGCTGAAGATCGACGACTCGGCAGTGAAGCGGCTCGGCATGATCAAGCACCCCACCCACCAGGACAAGGACTACACCTACCAGCCCGGCATCCAGCGTTCGATCGTCATCGGCGACGCCCTCTGGACGCTGTCCTGGGACGGCCTCCAGGTCAACGACGCCACGACGCTGGCCCGTCAGGCCTGGATCCCGCTGCGCTGACCCCCGTGCGGGCGGGTGACCGGTCCGCCGGAACGGTCACCCGCGCTCCGGCGCGACCACGGGCACGATCTCGGGGGCGCCCAGCCGGATGGCGTCGGCCTCCTGGTCGGAGTCCTGCTCCTGGGAGCGCCGCTCGGCCTCGACGCGCTTGGTGTAGTACTCCACCTCGCGCTTCACCTGCTCGGCGTCCCAGCCGAGCGGCCCGGCCAGCAGCTCGGCGGCCTCCTGCGCCACGGCCAGGCCGCGGTGGAAGGTCTCGATGGAGATGTGCGTGCGCCTGGTCAGCACGTCGTTGAGGTGCCTGGCGCCCTCGTGGGTGGCGGCGTAGACGATCTCGGCCCGCAGGTAGTCGTCGGCCCCGGCCAGCGGCCGGCCCAGCGACGGATCGTCCTCGATCAGCTGCAGCACCTCGTCGATGAGCGAGCCGTAGCGCTGGAGCAGGTGCTCGATCCGGGCGACATGCAGGCCCGAGGTGTGGGCGAGGCGGTAGCGGGAGTTCCACAGCGCCTGGTAGCCCTCGGCCCCGGCCAGCGGGATGCGGTCGGTGCACGAGCGCGGCACCCGCTGGTCGAGCCCGTGCGCCACCGCGTCCACCGCGTCGCGGGCCATGACCCGGTACGTCGTGTACTTCCCGCCGGCGATCATCACCAGCCCCGGCACCGGATGCGCCACGACGTGCTCGCGCGACAACTTCGACGTCTCGTCGGACTCCCCCGACAGCAGCGGACGCAGCCCGGCGTAGACGCCCTCGACGTCGTCGCGGGTCAGCGGCACCGACAACACGGCGTTGACGTGGTCGAGCAGGTAGTCGATGTCGGCGCGGGAGGCCGCCGGATGGCCCTTGTCGAGCGTCCACTCGGTGTCGGTGGTGCCGATGATCCAGTGGCGGCCCCACGGGATCACGAACAGCACCGACTTCTCCGTGCGCAGGATGATGCCGGTGCGGGAGTGGATGCGGTCGCGCGGCACCAGCAGGTGGATGCCCTTGGAGGCCCGTACGTGGATCTGGCCGCGCCCGCCGACCAGCTCCTGGATGTCGTCGGTCCACACGCCCGTGGCGTTGACGACCTGCTGGGCGCGTACGTCGAACTCGGCGCCGGTCTCCAGGTCGCGCGCCCGCACGCCGGTGACCCGCTCGCCCTCCCGCAGGAACCCGACCACCTGGGCGCGTGGTGCGATCCGGGCGCCGTACGTGGCGGCGGTGCGCAGCATGGTCATCACGTAGCGGGCGTCGTCGACCTGGGCGTCCCAGTACTGGACGGCGCCGGTGAGTGCGCTCTTCTTCAGCGCCGGGGCCAGCCGCAGCGCCCGTGACCTGGACAGATGCCGATGGCCCGGCACCCCGCGGGTGACCCCGGAGGCGAAGCCGAGCGTGTCGTAGAGCGCCACGCCGGCGCCCACGTAGCCGCGTTCCCAGCCGAAATGGGTCATCGGGAACAGGAACGGCACCGGCCGGACGAGGTGCGGCGCCAGGCGCTGGAGCAGCAGCGCCCGCTCCTGCAACGCCTCGCGCACCAGGTCGAAGTTGAGCTGCTCCAGGTAGCGCAGGCCACCGTGGATGAGCTTGGACGAGCGCGACGAGGTGCCGGAGGCGAAGTCGCGGGCCTCCAGCAGGGCCACGTCGAGGCCCCGGGTGGCGGCGTCGAGCGCGGTGCCCGCCCCCACCACGCCGCCGCCGACCACGACCACGTCGAACTCCTGGGCGGACATCTCCGCCAGCGCCGCCGCGCGCTCGGTGGGCCCGAGCCGGGCCACGCTCCTACCCGCCGTCATCGTCTCCCCTTGCGTCGACTGCGGTCAGTACCTACCCGTTCGCCCGGTTCCATGTAACGCAAGGGACGGCTCAGGCGCGTACGACCTTGACGCCCGCGTCGGTGAGCCGGCCGGTGAGCTCGTCGGAGAGCCGCTCGTCGGTGACCAGCGTGTCGATCTGCTCGATCGGGCAGATGCGGGAGAAGGCCCGCCGGCCCACCTTGGAGGAGTCGGCCACCACCACGACCTGGGCGGCCCGGCTGATCAGCAGGTTGTTCACGCTGGCCTCGCCCTCGTGGTGGGCCGAGGCGCCCAGCTCGACGTCGATCGCGTCGACGCCGAGGAAGGCCACGTCGAGGGTGACCTGTTCGAGCACGCCCGAGGCCAGCGGCCCGATCAGCTCGTACGACTGCTGCCTGGCCACCCCGCCGGTGACCACGATCTTGACGTGCTGCCGCACGGTCAGCTCGGCGGCGATGTTCAGGGCGTTGGTGACGATCGTGAACCCGCTCTCCAGCGTGGACAGCGTGGCGAGGGTGCGGGCCAGCTCTGAGGTGGTGGTGCCGCCGTTGAGCCCGACCACGGCGCCCGCGCTCACCAGGTCGGCCGCCGCGGCCGCTATGCGGTGTTTCTCGTCGGCGTGCCTGGCCGTCTTGTAGCGCAGCGGCAGGTCGTAACTGACGCTCTGGGCGACGGCTCCGCCGCGCGTGCGCATGAGCATCTGCTGCTGGGCGAGCTGGTCGAAGTCACGCCGGATCGTGGCGGTCGAGACGTCGAGCGCCTGGGCGGCCTCCTCCACCGACAGCCTGCCCTCCTGGGCGAGCAGCTCCAGGATGGCGTTCCAGCGATCGTAGCGGGACACGAAGCCTCCAATGAGATCCGGACGGGATCAAGCGTGGCACAGGCGGGGAGGTGAGGGCGACCACTGCACAAAACTGCGCTTTTACTGTATAAAAAAGGCAGAAACAAACACCAACGGGGAGGAACGCGGTGACCACCCATACCGAAGCCGAGATCGAGTCCCAGCCGTCCTGCTGGCGCCGCGCGGTGGCCGACGTGCCCGCGGGCGCGCTGCCCGAGCCCGGCGAGCGGGTGGCCGTCGTCGGCTGCGGCACGTCCTGGTTCATCGCGATGGCCTACGCCACGCTGCGCGAGCGGGCCGGCCTGGGCGAGACGGACGCGTTCGCCGCGTCCGAGGCGCCGGTCGGCCGCTCCTACGACAGGGTGCTCGCGCTGACCCGGTCCGGCACCACGACCGAGGTGCTGGAGCTGCTGTCCCGGACGAGCGCCCGCACGACGGCCATCACCGCCGACCCGAAGACGCCGGTCATGACGGCCGCCGACGAGATCATCGTGCTCGACTACGCCGACGAGAGCTCCGTCGTGCAGACCCGCTTCGCCACCACCCAGCTCGCCATGCTCCGCGCCAGCCTCGGCGAGGACCTGACCGGCGCGATCGCCGACGCCGAGCGGGCCCTGGCCGAGCCGCTGCCCGCCGAGCTCGTCGAGGCCGAGCAGTTCAGCTTCCTTGGCAGCGGCTGGTCGGTCGGCCTGGCCCAGGAGGCCGCGCTCAAGATGCGCGAGGCGTCCCGGTCGTGGACGGAGGCGTACCCGGCGATGGAGTACCGGCACGGCCCGATCAGCATCGCGGGCCCCGGCCGCGTCACGTGGATGCTCGGCACCGCCCCCGAGGGCCTGCGCGAGCAGGTCGAGGCGACCGGCGGCACGTTCTTCGAGAGCGGCCTCGACCCCATGGCCGAGCTGGTGCGCGCCCAGCGGGTGGCCGTCGCGCGGGCCTTCGCCCGTGGGCTGAACCCCGACGAGCCCATGCACCTCACGCGATCTGTGATCCTTTCTTCATGAGCCTCACTCTCGCCGACGCCCGGATCGTGACCCCCGAAGGGGTGCACGAAGGGTGGCTGACCATCGAAGACGGCCGCATCACGCATGTCGGCCACGGATCGGCCCCCAGCCCCGGCCTGAGCCTCGGGGGGCGGCACGTCGTCCCCGGGTTCGTCGACATCCACAACCACGGCGGCGCGGGCGGGTCCTTCCCGACCGGCGACCAGGACAAGGCCCGCGACGCCGTGGCCCTGCACCGGCGGCACGGCACGACCACGATGATGGCCAGCCTGGTCACCGACGCGCTCGACGAGCTGTCCAGGGCCGCCTCCTCGCTGGCCGAGCTGTGCGAGGAGGGGCTGCTGGCGGGCATCCACTTCGAGGGGCCGTACATCGCCAAGGCCCGCTGCGGCGCGCACAACCCGGCCCTGCTGCGCGAGCCGTCGCCGCAGGAGCTGTCGGCGCTGGTCAAGGCCGCGCGCGGGCACGCGCGCATGGTCACCGTCGCCGCCGAGCTGCCCGGCGGCCTCGACACGATCCGCACGGCCGTCGGCGAGGGCCTGATCGCGGCGCTCGGCCACAGCGACGCCGACTACGACCAGGCGATCGCCGCCATCGAGGCGGGCGCCACCGTCGCCACCCACCTCTACAACGCGATGCCGCAGCTCGGCCACCGCGCGCCCGGCCCGATCGCCGCCCTGCTGGAGGACGAGCGCGTCACGGTCGAGCTGGTCAACGACGGCGTCCACGTGCACGCGGCGATGTTGCGCCTGGCCTACGAGGTGGCCGGTCCCGGCCGGACGGTGCTGATCACCGACGCGATGGCCGCCACGGGCCTCGGCGACGGCGACTACGTGCTCGGCCCCATGCGGGTGCGCGTGACCGACGGCGTGGCCAGGCTGGTCGAGGGCGGCTCGATCGCGGGCTCCACCCTCACCATGGACGCCGCCTTCCGCCGCGGGGTGCGCGAGCTGGGCATGTCGCTGCCGGACGCGGTCCAGGTGGCCTCGCTGACCCCCGCCAGGGTGCTCGGCCTGGCCGAGGAGATCGGTTCGATCGCCGTCGGCAAGGCGGCCGACCTGGTGGTGCTCTCCGGCGAGCTGGAGGTCGACGGCGTGATGAAGAACGGCGACTGGATCTCGGAGCCCTGATGATCATCACCGTGACGCTCAACGCCGCGCTCGACGTGACCTACGAGGTCCCGTCCGTCGCCTGGGACGGCGTCAACCGGGTCGGCGCCGTCCACCGGCGGGCCGGCGGCAAGGGCGTCAACGTGGCCCGCGTGCTGGCCGCACTCGGCCAGGAGGTCCTGGTCACGGGGCTGGCGGGCGGGCCCACGGGCCGCGCGATCGAGCACGACCTGCAAGCCGCGGGGCTGCCCGCCGCGCTGACCGGCATCGCCGCCGAGTCCCGCACCACGCTGGTGGTCTCCGAGCCGGGCGGGGCCACGCTCTTCAACGAGCCCGGCCCCGAGGTGACCGCGGCCGAGCTGGCCGCGTTCGTGGAGCATTACAGGTCGCTGCTGGCCGAGGCCGACGCGGTGGTGGTCTCCGGCAGCCTGCCGCGCGGCGTCCCCGCCGACTTCTACGCGACGCTGGCCGCCGCCGCCGCCCGCGCGGGCGTGCCGGCCATCGTCGACGCCGACGGCGACCCGCTGCGGCACGCGCCGCAGGGCCGTCCGGCCGTCGTCAAGCCCAACGCCGAGGAGCTGGCCAGGGCGGTTCCCGGCGGCACCCCCGAAGAGGGCGCCCAGGCGCTGCGCGAGCGGGGGGCCGAGGCCGTGGTCGTCTCCATGGGCGCCGACGGGCTGCTCGCCGTGACGGGCGAGGGCACCTTCCGGGCGCGGATGCCCTACACCGTGCGGGGAAACCCGACCGGGGCCGGCGACTCGCTGGTCGCGGGGCTCGCGCTGGGCCTGGTCGAGGGCTCCCCGTGGCCCGACCGGCTGCGGCGGGCCGCGGCGCTGGGCGCGGCCGCCGTGGCCGCGCCGGTCGCCGGCGACTTCGACGGCGAGGTCTACGCCGACATACACCCCCAGATCATCATCACGTAAGGAGCTCGTCATGGCCCTCGCCGGAATCGGCGACATCGTCCGGCAGTCCCCCGCAGGGGTGGGCGCGTTCAACGTGATCCAGTTGGAGCACGCCACCGCGATCGTGGCCGGCGCCGAGGCGCTCGGCCTGCCGGTCGTGCTGCAGATCAGCGAGAACTGCGTGCGCTACCACGGCGCGCTCGAACCCGTCGCGCTGGCCGCGCTGGCCGTCGCGCGCCGCGCGGAGGTGCCGGTCGCGGTCCACCTCGACCACGCCACCGACCGCGCGCTGGTGGAGGAGGCGGTGACGCTGGGCCTCGGCTCGGTGATGTACGACGCCTCCGCCCTGCCCGACGAGGAGAACGTGGCGGCCACGGCCGAGGTGGCGGCCTGGTGCCACGAGCGCGGCGTCTGGGTGGAGGCCGAGCTCGGCGAGGTCGGCGGCAAGGACGGCGTGCACGCCCCCGGCGCCCGCACCAAGCCCCACGAGGCGGTCGACTACGTCGCCAGGACCGGCGTCGACGCGCTCGCCGTGGCCGTCGGCACCTCGCACGCCATGACCACCAAGGACGCCGTGCTCGACCTGGAGCTCATCGCCGAGCTGCGGGCGGCAGTGCCGGTGCCGCTGGTGCTGCACGGCTCGTCCGGCGTGCCCGACGACGTGCTGCGCGAGGCGGTGGCCAACGGCATGAAGAAGATCAACATCGCCACCCACCTGAACAAGGCGTTCACCCGGGCCGTCCGCGACTACCTGGCCCACGACGAGCGGGTGGTCGACTCCCGCAAATACCTCAACGCGGGCCGCGACGCCGTGGCCCGCGAGGTGAGTCACCTGCTGGGCGTGCTCACCGGCTGAGCTCCTTGCGCATCACCACGGCCGACCGGCCGTCGAGGTCGGCCGGGCCGATCTCGGCGTAGCCGAGCGAGGTGTACAGCGCGATGTTCGAGGCCATCTTGACGTTGGTGTAGAGGCGCAGGGCGGGCAGGCCGAGCCGGGCGGCCTCCCGCTCGGCGTAGGCCAGCAGGCCCCGGCCGATGCCCCTGCCGTGCAGGTCGGGCCGCACCGCCACGTTGTCCACCAGCAGCGCGCCCTCCTCCGGGATGAGCACGACCAGCCCTTCGAGGCCGTCGGTGACGTGCACCCGGCCCGCGGCGATGAGGGCCGCGTAGTCGGCCTCCATGGGCAGCGGCCGGGTGCCGATGATCTCGGCCCATGGCTGGTAGGCGTCATGGACGAGTTGCTCGACGGCGGCCCTGTCGGCCTCCTGCGCCAGTCTCATGCCCCCAATGATCGCAGCACCCTGTCGACCTGACGATCGAAGGTGCCGGGCGGATTGCGCGGGCTGTCGTGCGAGAGCAGGAACAGCCAGACCAGGCTCTGCAGCCTGCGGCAGTCGCGCAGCCGGCGCGCCTGCGGGCCGCTCAGCTCGAACCGGTCGGCGATCTCCACCTCGCCGTCCACCCACATCGAGACGTGCTCGGACAGCTCGGCCAGCTCGAAGGCCAGGTCGCTGCGCCCGGAGTCCTCGAAGTCGACGATGCGCACGCGCGTGCCGTCCCACAGGAAGTTCGCCAGGTTGCCGTCGCCCGCCCCGAACGCCGGCCGTACGCCCGACTCCCCCGGACGCCAGCCCGCCAGCCAGCGCAGGCCCTCCTCGGCCGCGCGGTCGGCCTCCGGACCGCGGGGCCGCCAGGCGGCCAGCCATTCCATGACCTGGCCGCTGACCGCCTCGACCTGCCACGGGCGTACCGGGACGGCCGCCAGCACGCCGGGCGGGACTGCCTCGTACAGCTGCGTGAGCGCCTCGGCCATGGCGGTCAGCGGCGCCTCCCCGGCGGCCAGGCCGCGCAGGGGCACGCCGTCGATCCGGGTCATGCGGACGACGCCGTCCTCGAAGGCGATCGGCCGCGGGGACAGGCCCGGGGCGTGCTCGGCCAGCAGGGTGAGCGCCCGCCACTCGCGCTCGGCCGCGCCCTCCTTGCCGTCGACGTAGCGCTTGGTGACGATGTCGCCGTCGATGTCGAGGACGTGGGTGTGCACGAGATCGGCCATGCTACGGCAGGATACGGCCGCCTGCCCTACAAGCCCGTCACCACGGGATGGATCGGCCGTCGCGGAAGAAGCCGCCGGTCGGCCCGTCGCCGGGCAGGTCCGCCGCCCACAACACGCTCCGCGCGCCCTCGGCGACCGGCCGCCCGCCGGGGCCGCCCATGTCGGTCGCCACCCACCCCGGGCAGACGGCGTTGACCAGGATGCCGTCCCCGCGCAGCTCGGCCGCGAGCATCCTGGTCAGCGCGTTCAGCGCCGTCTTCGACACCGTGTACGCGGGCGTGCCGCCGCCCATCGAGGCCAGCGAGCCGATCTCGCTGGAGACGTTGACGATCCGGCCGTGCGCGCTGCCGCGCAACAGCGGCAGCAGCGCGAGCGTGACCCGCCAGGCGCCCAGCAGGTTCGTCTCCAGCGCCTCCGACACCACGCCCAGGTCCGCGTCGCAGGCCCGCTGCCAGGTGTCGTAGTGGATGGCGGCGTTGTTGACCAGCACGTCGACCCGCCCATGGGTCTTCTCCAGCTCCCCCGCCAGCTCCGCCGCCGACCGCTCGTCGGCGACGTCGAGCCGCCGCGCCAGCACCTGGCCGCCGATCCCGGCCGCCGCCTCGACGGCCTTGCGCTCGTCCCTGGCGGTCAGCACCACCGTGTCGCCCGCCGCCGCGAGCTGCCTGGCCACCTCCAGCCCGATCCCCCGGTTGGCCCCCGTGACCACGCACACCCGGTCCATCTCACGTCCCCCTCAACGTCGCGCGCCTGCGCCGCAGGAACTCCCGCTCGACCTCGTTGCCCGCACGGGCGATGGCCTCGCCGTACGCCCGCGCCGCCTCCTCGTCGCGTCCCAGCCGCCGCAGCAGGTCGGCCCGTACGGCGTGGAACAGGTAATAGCCTGTCACCTCCAGCCCCTCCACCAGCGCCAGCCCCGCCTCGGGGCCCTCCGCCTCGGCCACCGCCACCGCGCGGTGCAACGCCGCGACCGGCCCCGGCGTGAACGCCAGCAGCAGGTCGTAGAGCTGGACGATCTGCCGCCAGTCGGTCTCCCCCGCGCTCGCCGCGTCGCCGTGCACGGCGTTGATGGCGGCCTGCACCTGGTAGGGCCCCGGCCGCCCCCACCGCAGGCAGCGCCGGACGATCGCCTGCCCCTCCTCGACCAGCGCGCGGTCCCACAGGGCGCGGTCCTGCTCGGGCAGCGGCACCAGCTCGCCGCCGCCCGCGGTGCGCGCCGCCCGGCGCGCCTGGACCAGCAGCATCAGCGCCAGCAGGCCCCACACCTCGGGCTCGTCCGGCATCAGCTCGGCGAGCAGGCGGCCGAGCCGGACGGCCTCCGCGCACAGGTCCTCGCGCACCAGCCGCTCGCCCGAACTGGCCGTGTACCCCTCGTTGAAGATCAGGTAGATCACCGCCAGCACCGCGCGCAGCCGGTCCGGCAGGTCCGCCGCCGCCGGCACCCGGTACGGGATCCCCGCCTGCCGGATCCTGCTCTTGGCCCTGACCAGCCGCTGGGCCATGGTCGCCTCGGGCACCAGGAACGCGTGCGCGATCTCGGCCGTGGTCAGCCCGCCGAGCAGCCGCAACGTGAGCGCCACCCGCGCGTGCGGGGCGAGCGCCGGATGGCAGCAGGTGAAGATCAGTCGCAGCCGCTCGTCCCGTACGGGCCCCTCCTCGACGGGCTCGTCCCTGGCGTGCAGCAGCGCCGCCTGCACGTACTTGTCGTGGCGGCCCGACTCCCTGCGCAGCCGGTCGACGGCCCGGTTCCTGGCGGTCGTGATGATCCAGCCGGCCGGGCTCGGCGGCGGGCCGGCTTGCGGCCACTGCCGCAGCGCGATCGCGAACGCCTCCTGCACGGCCTCCTCGGCGACGTCGATGTCACCGAACACGCGGACGAGCACCGCCACCGCCCGGCCGTACTCCTCCCGGAAGGCCTGTTCGACCTGATCGGACATCCTGCAACCACCTCGCCGACACGCGCGTCACCTTGCACGTTCTACACGAACGGCGTTGTCCCGATTCGACACGGCGAGCCGGTGAGGCCCCCGGAAAGCAGTCGGCTCCGGCGGGCCGGTGAGGACCCGGAAAGCAGCGGCTCCCGGAGGTCGCAACCCCCGGGAGCCGTCGTAGACGTCGGTCAGCCGCCGGTCAGCGCTGGATCGGCGCGACCACGACCTCGACCCGCTGGAACTCCTTGATGTCGGAGTAACCGGTGGAGGCCATCGTGCGCTTGAGCGCGCCCATCAGGTTCATCGAGCCGTCGGCCACGCTGGAGGGGCCGTGCAGGATCTGCTCCAGCGTCCCGACCGTGCCGAACTCCACGCGACGGCCGCGCGGCAGGTCGGGGTGGTGGGCCTCGGAGCCCCAGTGGAAGCCGTGGCCGGGGGCCTCGGACGCCCTGGCCAGCGGCGAGCCCACCATGACGGCGTCGGCCCCGCACGCGATGGCCTTGGCGATGTCGCCCGAGGTGCCCATGCCGCCGTCGGCGATCACGTGCACGTACCGGCCGCCGGACTCGTCCATGTAGTCGCGGCGCGCCGCGGCCACGTCGGAGATCGCGGTGGCCATCGGCACGGCCACGCCCAGCACGTTGCGGGTGGTGTGCGAGGCGCCGCCGCCGAAGCCGACCAGCACGCCCGCCGCGCCCGTGCGCATCAGGTGCAGCGCCGCGGTGTAGGTGGCGCAGCCGCCGACGATGACCGGCACGTCGAGCTCGTAGATGAACTGCTTGAGGTTGAGCGGCTCGGCGCGGCCCGAGACGTGCTCGGCCGAGACGGTGGTGCCGCGGATGACGAAGATGTCCACGCCGGCGTCGATCACGGCCTTGTGGTACTGGACCGTGCGCTGCGGCGACAGCCGGACGGCCGTCGTCACCCCGGACGCCCGGATCTCCTCGATCCGGCGCCCGATCAGCTCCTCCTTGATCGGCGCGTCGTAGATCTCCTGGAGCCGCCGGGTCGCGGCCGCGGCGTCGAGGGCGGCGCACTCCTCCAGCAGCGGGGACGGGTCTTCGTAGCGCGTCCAGAGCCCTTCGAGGTCGAGGGGGGCCAGGCCGCCGAGCCGGCCGATCTCGATCGCGGTGGCGGGCGAGACCACGCTGTCCATGGGGGCGACGACGACGGGCAGCTCGAACCGGTAGGCGTCGATCTGCCAGGCGATCGACACCTCTTCCGGGTCACGGGTGCGTCGCGAGGGCACGAGCCCGATCTCGTCGAGCGCGTACGCCCTCCGCCCGGTCTTGCCCCGGCCGATCTCCACCTGCTGAGTCATGAACTTACCTTCTGTGATAGTTCGGAGCTTCCACGGTCATCTGGATGTCGTGGGGGTGGCTCTCCTTGAGGCCCGCTGCCGTGATCGGCATGAGCTCGCAGTCGGTGTGCATCTGCTCGATCGTGCGGCAGCCGGCGTACCACATGCCCTGGCGCAGCCCGCCGATGAGCTGGTGGGCGACGGCCGCGACCGGCCCGCGGTAGGGCACCTGCCCCTCGATGCCCTCGGGGATGTACTTGTCGTCGCCGCCGACGTCGGCCTGCGCGTAGCGGTCCTTGCTGAAGGAGGTGCCGCCGCGCTCGCGGTTGCGCACCGCGCCGAGCGACCCCATGCCCCGGTACGACTTGAACTGCTTGCCGTTGATGAAGATCAGCTCGCCCGGCGACTCCTCGCAGCCGGCGAGCAGCGAGCCCAGCATGACCGTGTCGGCGCCGGCCGCGATGGCCTTGACGATGTCGCCGGAGTACTGGAGGCCGCCGTCGCCGATCACCGGCACCCCGGCCGGTGCGCACGCCTTGGACGCCTCGTGGATGGCCGTGACCTGCGGCGCGCCCACGCCGGCCACCACGCGGGTGGTGCAGATGGAGCCGGGGCCGACGCCGACCTTGACCGCGTCGGCGCCCGCGTCGACCAGCATCTGGGCGCCCACCCTGGTCGCGATGTTGCCGCCGATGACCTGGACCTGGCTGTTGGCCTTGAGCTTGGCGATCATGTCGGCCAGGCCCTTGGAGTGACCGTGGGCCACGTCCACGACGACGACGTCGACCCCGGCCTCGATCAGCGCCTTGGCCCGCAGCTCGGCGTCGCCGCCGACGCCCACGGCCGCGCCGACCAGCAGGCGGCCGTCGGCGTCCTTGGTGGACAGCGGGTACTGCTCGCTCTTGGTGAAGTCCTTCACCGTGATCAGGCCGCGCAGCCTGCCGTCGGGGTCGACCAGGGGAAGCTTCTCGATCTTGTTCTGCCGCAGCAGCGCGAACGCGTCGTCGCGCGAGACCCCCACCGGCGCGGTGACCAGCGGCATCTTGGTCATGACCTCGCGCACCGGACGGGTCTGGTCGGTCTCGAAGCGCATGTCGCGGTTGGTCACGATGCCGACCAGCGTGCCCGCCACGTCCGTCACCGGCACGCCGGAGATCCGGTACGTCGCGCACAGCCGCTCGACGTCGGCCAGCGTGTCGTCGGGGCTGCAGGTCACCGGGTTGGTCACCATGCCGGCCTCGGACCGCTTGACCAGGTCGACCTGCTGGGCCTGCTCCTCGACCGACAGGTTGCGGTGGAGGATGCCGATGCCGCCTTGGCGCGCCATGGCGACCGCCATGCGGGCCTCGGTGACGGTGTCCATGGCCGCGGAGACGAGCGGGATGGACAGCGTGATGTCCCGTGACAGACGGGATCTGGTGTCGGCCTCACCTGGTTGGAGATCGGAGTAGCCGGGCACCAGCAGCACGTCGTCGAAGGTCAAACCCATCTCGGTGAACTTGGACATGCCTCGGCCCCCTCCTGACCTCTGCGCTGATTGACCTAAGTCTAGGGCCTGCCTCCAAAACGCAACGAAGCCGGGAGCACGACGGCCCCACGCCCCGTCGTGCGCCCGGCCTCGCCGTCCGGAACGCGCAAAGTGCAAGGGGATGGGACGGTCGGTGATCCGTCCCATCCCCCGGCCACCGGCACCCAGGCCTGGCGGCGTGTTCACGCCACCGAACCCCCCTCCGCGTCCTGATGGCGGCTGCCGCAAGGCCCCGCTTCAGGGTGCCGACGCTAGGTAAAGCCTGCGTCACTCAACGGCACGACGCAATGTGAAAACGTGCAATTGCACGAAGTTGCACGTTCCGCCGACGTTTCCCCGGCAAGCCCCGGACACGCAGGCGGTACGGGGTTATCCTCGCGGCACGCCCGTGTCCCCCCGACGGAGCCGCCCATAATGCGTAACCAGCCCAGGCGCGTCGCAGAGCCCTTCGAGACGCTGGGCCTCGACCCGGCGCAGACCGCCCTTTACACGGCGCTGCTACGCCTGCACAGGGCCACGCGCACCGACCTCGCCCAGGCCATGGACGGCCCCGTCGAGAAGGTCGGCCGCCAGCTCGACGACCTGGTCAGGCTGGGGGTGGTCGACGAGCGGTCCGGCGAGTACCTGGCCAGGCACCCGGCGGCGGCGCTCGGCCGGGTCATCGCCGAGCGGCTCGACCGGCTGGCCGAGGAGAGCCGCAGGATCGACTCCGCGCTCGGCTCCATCCGCGGTCTGATCCACGACTACGACGCCGGCCGCGATTATCAGAGCGGCACATTCCCGGTGGAGATGGTGAACGGCGCGGACGTCCTCTACGAGAGCGTCGTCGGCATAGCCGTGCAATCGCCGCCCATGGAGTTGTTGACCGCAATCCCGGACGAGCGCACAATGGCAGACTTTGTTCGTAAATTTGCGGACCCATGGATTGATGCGCAAAAACGGCAACTTCTTACCGTTCAGGCGATCATTCCGGTCTCCACGCTGAGCCTGCCGGGCGTACGCGAGCAGCTCACCCGGCTCCTCGACACCGGCGGCAAGGTGCGCACGCTCGACCGGGTGCCGAGCTGGTTCATGACGGCCGGGCCCGAGGTCGCCGGCCTGCCCGCCCTGTGGGGCGGCAACCTGCCCGACCACGCCTACAACTTCTACCTGGTGCGCACGCCGATCGTCGTCGGCATGCTGCGCTCGCTGTTCCAGGAGCTCTGGGGCCGGGCCGTGCCGCTGCCCTGGGGGCGCAGGGGCGACGGGATGGTCCAGGTGCTCCGCCTGGCCGCGCAGGGCGTGTGCGACGACTCCATCGCCCGCCAGCTCGGCGTCTCCGTCCGTACGGTGCGCGCGAGGTTCGCCGACGCCATGGCCGAGCTGGGCGCGCAGTCGCGCTTCCACGCCGGTGTGGAGGCCGCCAGACGGGGATGGCTCAGCTAATACTCTCCGCCGGGGCCGCTTCGGTCATATGGTGGGAAGGTGCTGGAAGACGTCCCCCGCGACCCGTTCGCGGACGACCCGAACGACCCGTCCTCGGCGATGGGCGCTCTCGACGACGCCGAGCCACTCACCGCGGCCGAGCGCGACGAGGCCATCACCGACCTGGCAGACGTCGAGGTCTTTCGCTCCCTGCTCGAACCGCAGGGGGTGCTGGGCCTCGTGCTCGACTGCCCCGAGTGCGGCGAGCAGCACTTCTTCGACTGGGAGCTGCTGCGCGGCAACCTTCGCCAGATGATCGAGAAAGGCCAGCCCCAGGTGCACGAGCCGGCCTTCCACCCCGACCCCGCCGACTACGTCAGCTGGGAGTACGCCCGAGGCTATGTCGACGGCGTCATCGACACGGAGGAGCGCCGCTGATCGACTTCCTCCGAGACATCGTCCAGTAGCGCGCCCAGCAACCGCACCGCAGGGTCGGACGAGTCCCGCGCCCGGCCCCGCGCGACCGTGTCGAGCAGCTCGTCGGTCTTGAGCAGGTCGTCGGCCTCGAGAAGCGCATGGAGCTCGTCCTCCGGCGTCAAGCCGACTCCAGCTCGGCCATCTGCCTCAACCTGGCCAGCGCCCGATGCTGGGCTACGCGGACCGCACCTGGTGACATACCGAGTACATTACCGGTCTCCTCGGCAGACAGCCCCGACACCACCCGCAACAGCAGCAACTCCCGCTGGTTGTCGGGCAGCCTGGCCAGCAGCCTGCGCGCGTGCTCGACCTCGATGTAGCGGACCACCGTCTCCTCGGGCCCCGGGCCGTCGTCGGGCCCGTCGGGCAGATCCTGGGTGGGCACGGCCGAGCGCACCGAACTGCGCAGCGCGTCGGCCACCTTGTGCGAGGCGATCCCGAACACGAAGGACGCGAAAGGCCGCCCCATGTCCCGGTATCGCGGCAGCGCGGACAACACCGCGATGCACACCTCCTGGGCTACGTCATCGGCAATGTGATATTGCCCTGAAACCCTGCCCAGCCTGGCGCGGCAATACCGCACCACCATGGGACGCAACTCCCCGAGCAGGGATTCGATCGCACTGCGATCTCCCTGCACGGCGAGGCTCGTCAGTTCCCTAAGGTCGGAGTCATCCGTCCGTGCCGGAAGTCTCGACGCGAGCCTTACCCCAATTTTGGCGTCGGCGACGCTTCCCTCGCTCACGATAGGCATGATGCCCGCACTGATCGGGCCTGTCCCCATGGCGAACGGCTACGGATTGGTCACATTGAAGCGACGATAACTAGCAGTAATCAGCCGACCACACTAAGCCTGATGAGCTGACATAATGTTTCACTCCATAAGCCGAAATGCACGACAATTGCCAGACCCCGACGCTTAACCGGCACTACCGGTTTACTCCAATAATCCACCTCTTCCCCCATTTTCCCCCGCCCCCGCCCCCTTCCACCCCACAAGCCCCACCCACATTTCCCACCCCCCGAAACCCGCCAGCACCGTCTCCGTTACCCGCACGGCCCGCCCACCGCCCCGGGGCCCCGCCCCCGCCCTGGGTACGCCCCCTGGAAACCAACGATCCGCACCGAAGGGGCCGAGACGTCCTGTCGGCGGGCCCAGGACCGGACCGAGAGAAGCCAACGGCCTTTGCTGCCCTTGGTCGTCGCAGGGCGCTTTCCCGCGAGCGGACGGCATACTTGCGGCTCGCGCAGCAGGGTCTGAGCAACCAGGAGGCGTGCCAGATCGCCGGCATCAGCTCCCGCCCCGGCCGACGGTGACGTAACGGCCGTACCCCCGACCGGCAAGCACGTGGGCGCTTCCGATCTCATCGGTGGCGCTTCCGCCAGATCGCACGCAAGCTCGGACACGCGCCCTCGACCATCAGCCAGGAGCCCCACAGCAACCGGCACTCCGGCAACGGCCAGTACCGACCGCATGCCCCCAGGCCAGCGCCGACGCGCGGCACCCACCCACGCCCCAACCCCAGCGAGATCGGGCAGAACTTTGAGTTACGGGACTACCTGCAAGAGCACCTGCACAAGCACTGGAGCCCAGAGCAGGTCATGCCGGCCCGCTACAGCACCCCATGGTCGTGATCAGCGAGCGGCACGCCGAACCCCTGGCACACCGACCTGGTAGCCGGGCGGGTGAGGGATGTTCAAGGGGCCAGATCTGCGGCCAGGACAGCATGGAGGTGTTCATCGTGAAGCCGGCCGTCACCGAACCTCTTCGCTGATCGCATCACGCCTTCCAGCACGAACCCCGACTTCTGCGCCACCCGGCACGAGGCGTGATTCTCGACGGCATGAGTGAGGACGATCCGTGCGAGCTGCAGCGTGGTTGTCGCCCATGTCGTGACCGCCTGGACGGATGCGGTGGCGGCGCCACGGCCGCGCGCCCAAGGCGCAATCCGGTATCCGATCCGGGCCTGAGCGTTCTCCAGGTCAAGCCCATGCAGCGCGATGTTGCCGACGTAGCGCCCGGACCCGGTGTCGAGGATCGAGAACGTGGCGTGCGTTCCGTCTGACCAATCGGCGCCTTTGAGGCAGTCCGCAACGGCTGCGGCCTCGTCCTCGATACGGCAGCGGGGATTCCAGAGAAGCACGTCCGGGTCCCTGGCAAGGCGCAGGACCTCCGGAGCGTCCGCCGTACTGGGCGGCCGGAGGACGAACTTCGCCGTGGACAGCTCGACCGACACAGGCGGAGTAGGGGGCATATCTCGAAAGGATGCCATGAAGATCGCCGAATGCGCCCGTGCTTGGGCCTCCTTCAAGCGGGCCGGTCCGGCCTGCCCGAGGAACGCCCGGCGTCCGAAGACACCGCGAGTCCGCACCGTCGCTGGGCCGGCTGCGGCCAGTAACCGATCACGTGTTGCAACGCCCCGTCGAATCCGCCAGACCAGGGACGGGCCATGGAAAGCCGACGGCCCGCACCGGCGAGACCGGGGGCGGGCACTGGAAAGCCGACGGCCCGCACCCGAGGGAACCGGGACGGGCCGTGGGAAGCCGACGGCCCGCGCCGGAGGGAACCGGGCGGGCCGTACGGGCGCGGGGGAAACAGGCGGGTCAGTGGCCGTGACCGTGGCCGTGGCCCTGGCCGGCGGCCGGAGCCTCCTCCTCGGGCTTGTCCACCACGAGCGCCTCGGTCGTCAGGAGCATGCCCGCGATCGAAGCCGCGTTCTGCACCGCGGACCGGGTCACCTTGACGGGGTCGATGACACCCTGGGCGATCAGGTCGACGTACTCGCCGGTGGCGGCGTTGAGGCCCTGGCCGGCGGGCAGCTCGGCGACCTTGTGGGTCACCACGTAGCCCTCCAGGCCGGCGTTCTCGGCGATCCAGCGGGCCGGCTCGACCAGCGCGCGGCGCACGACGCCGACACCGGTGGCCTCGTCGCCGGTCAGGCCGAGGTCGTCGAGCTCCTTGCCCACGTGGATGAGGGCCGAGCCACCGCCGGAGACGATGCCCTCCTCGATCGCGGCGCGGGTCGCGGAGATCGCGTCCTCGAGGCGGTGCTTCTTCTCCTTCAGCTCCACCTCGGTGGCGGCGCCGACACGCAGCACACACACACCGCCGGCGAGCTTGGCCAGACGCTCCTGCAGCTTCTCGCGGTCCCAGTCGGAGTCGGACTGCTCGATGGCAATCTTGATCTCCTTGACGCGGTCCTCGATCGCCTGCTGGTCACCGGCGCCGTCGACGATGGTCGTGGCGTCCTTGGTGACGACGACGCGGCGGGCCGTGCCGAGCACCTCGAGGCCGACGTGCTCCAGCTTGAGGCCGACCTCTTCGCTGACGACCTGGCCGCCGGTGAGGATCGCCATGTCCTGGAGCATCGCCTTGCGGCGGTCACCGAAGCCCGGGGCCTTGACGGCCACGGAGGTGAAGGTGCCGCGGATCTTGTTGGTGACCAGGACGGCCAGGGCCTCGCCCTCGACGTCCTCGGCGACCACGAGCAGCGGCTTCTTGGTCTGGGCGATCTTCTCCAGCAGCGGCAGGAAGTCGGCGATGGAGGAGATCTTGCCCTGGGTGAGCAGGATGTACGCGTCCTCCAGGACGGACTCCATGCGCTCGGGGTCGGTCACCATGTAGGCCGACAGGTAGCCCTTGTCGAACTGCATGCCCTCGGTGAACTCGAGCTCCATGCCCATGGCGTTGGACTCTTCGACGGTGAGGACACCGTCCTTGCCCACCTTGTCGAACGCCTCGGCGATCAGCTCGCCGATCTTGGCGTCCTGGGCGGAGATGGTGGCGACGTTGGCGATCTCCTTCTTGTCGCCCACCTCGCGCGCGCTGGCCAGCAGCCGGTCGCTGATCTCCTTGGCGGCCTTGTCGATGCCACGCTTGAGCGACAGCGGCGAGGCGCCGGCGGCCACGTTGCGCAGGCCCTCGCGGACCATGGCCTGGGCCAGCACGGTGGCGGTGGTGGTGCCGTCGCCCGCGATGTCGTTGGTCTTGGTGGCAACTTCCTTGGCGAGCTGGGCGCCGAGGTTCTCGTAGCGCTCCTCCAGCTCGATCTCACGAGCGATGGTCACACCGTCGTTCGTGATCGTCGGCGCACCGAACTTCTTGTCGATGACGACGTTACGGCCACGCGGGCCGAGGGTTACCTTCACGGCGTCCGCGAGGGCGTTGACACCGCGCTCAAGCGCGCGACGGGCGTCCTCGTCGAACTGCAGGATCTTCGCCATGCTGAAAGTCCTCTCCTGGCGTCGAAAGCCCCGGGCCCTCAAGAGCGCCCGGGGCTCGACACAACCGGCTTACTTCTCGATGATCGCGAGAACGTCGCGGGCGGAGAGCACGAGGTACTCCTCGCCGCCGTACTTGACCTCGGTGCCGCCGTACTTGCTGTAGAGGACGACGTCGCCCTCGGAGACGTCGAGCGGAATACGCTTGTCGCCGTCCTCATCCCAGTTGCCGGGGCCCACCGCGAGGACCTTGCCCTCCTGCGGCTTCTCCTTGGCGGTGTCCGGGATGACCAGACCGGAAGCGGTGGTCTGCTCTGCCTCAAGCGGCTGAACCACGATGCGGTCGCCGAGCGGCTTAACGGGAACCTTGGTGGCGGTCGTCACGATCGGACCTCCCCTTCAGATTTGAATGATCTAGAAGAGGCGACCAGCGGGGCCTGCCGTCGCGGGTGTCAGACCTGCCTCGTCGCACGTTGGCACTCTCAAGGTGAGAGTGCCAACAGGAAACATATGCAAGAGGGCCTTGACAGTCAACACGAACGCGTCTGCTCAGAGCGATCAGACGTAGGAACCCTCGGTCAGATCGGCGACGACGCCGGGCCGGGAGGGGTTCCAGCCGAGTTCGGCGCGCGTGCGTGTCGCGCTGATGCGCTGGCCGAGCGCCAGGGCCTCGGCGAAGCCGGCCCCCAGCACCTGGGCCGCCTCGGCCTGCGGCCAGGGCTCGGCCTGCGGCTTGACGCCCGCGGACCGGGCCGCCGCCTCGGCCACCTCGGCGACCGGCACGGCCTCTTCGCTGATGCCGTGGTAGACGCGGGCGCCACCCCTCTCCAGGACGGCCACGACGAGCTCGGCCAGGTCGTCGACGTGCACGAACGTCCAGGTGTGCGGCTCGCCGCCGGCGGTGACGTAGACCCCGGCGCCGCGCTCGACGGCCTGCGCGCGCATCATGGCGGGGATGCCGCCGCCGCGCCCGTGGACGACGCCGGGCCGGATCACCGAGCCGCCGCCGTCGATGACCAACTGCTCGATCTCGTGCCGGTACGCCACGAGCGGAATCGGGTCGGCCGGGCTGTCCTCGTGCCCGTCGGCGGTGGCGCCCAGCACCCACACGCCGCTGGTGAAGACCACCTTCCGGCCCGACGCGGCGAGCACGCCGATCGCGGCAAGGTCGGCCTCCTTGTCCCCGCCGAGCTGGGCGGCGACCACGATGGCGTCGATGTCCGGGGTGATCGCGGCGGCCAGCCCCGCGACGTCGGCCAGGTCTCCGTGACGCTCGTCCGCCACGCCCGGCACGCGCCGGGACCCGTCGGCGGCGGGCCGCACCAGGACGGCCACCTCGTGCCCCTGCTCGGCCAGCCGCTCGACCACCGCGCCGCCGATGTACCCCGTCGCGCCCAGCACCAGCACCTTCATGATGAACCTACCTCGAAAATTTCTACGTTGAACATTTCGACGTCGTGGACAGTACCGCACGATGCCGAACATTTCAACATCGAAGCTTTGGTAGGGTGAGCCTCGTGGATGACGCGGTGGACGTGATTCTCGGACAGTGGGCGCGGACACGGCCCGACGTCGACGTGTCCCCGATGGGCGTGATCGGCCGGATCTCGCGCGCCTCGCGCCTGCTGGAGCGCGGCGTGAAGGACTTCCTGGCCGAGCACGGGCTGGAGGCGTGGGAGTTCGACATGCTGGCCACGCTGCTGCGCAGCGGCGCCGACGCCACCATGTGCATGAAGGACCTGTCCAGCTCGGCCATGGTCAGCCCCGGCGCGCTCACCAACCGGATGGACCACCTGGTCCGGCGCGGCCTGGTCCACCGCTGGCCGGCGCCGCACAACCGGCGCATGACGCTGGTCGCCCTCACCGACGAGGGCAGGAGGGTCGCCGACGAGATGCTCGTGCTGCACGCCGCCAACGAGGAGCGGCTGCTCGCCGGGCTGGCCGAGGGCGAGCGCGAGGCCCTGGCCGGGCTGCTGCGCAGCCTGCTGGTCTCCCTGGGCGACACCTCCCTGTGAGCGATCCCGAGCCGCGAGCGGCCCCGAGTCACGAGCGGCCCCGGATCGCGCGTGGTCCCCAGTTGTGAGCGATCCCGAGTTGTGAGCGGAGTGCGTACATGGATCTCGACGCCTTCGGCGAGCTGCTGACCCCGCGCGGGCAGCGGGCGCTCGCCGAGGCCGCGGAGCTGGCCGGGACCGATCCGGTCGCGGCGGCGACCAGGCTGCGCCGCACCTACGACGCGGCGCTCACCTCCGCCGCGCTGACGCAGGCGGCGCTGCGCGAGCGCGCCGCGGCGAAGTTCGGCGCGGACGCCGCGGTCATGTACTTCACCCCGCACGGCCTGGAGCAGTCCACCCGCCGGGAGGTCGCCGACCACCGCGCCCGGCGCATGGGCGCCGGACGGGTGATCGACGCCTGCTGCGGGATCGGCGGCGACCTCCTGGCGCTCGCCCGCGCCGGCTGCGAGGTCGACGCCGTCGACCTCGACCCGCTGACCGTCGCCGTGGCGAGCGCCAACGCCGACGCGCTCGGGCTGGCCGACCGGGTGCGGGTGCGCGTGGGCGACGCGGCGCGGGTCCGGCCCGAGGAGTACGACGCGCTGTTCGCCGACCCGGCCCGGCGCAGCGGCAAGGGCCGCACGTTCGACCCCATGGCCTACTCGCCGCCCTGGCCGGTCGTGCTCGACCTGGTCGCACGGGCGCCGCGGGCCTGCCTCAAGGTCGCCCCCGGCATCCCGTACGAGTTCATCCCCGAGGGCGCGGAGGCCGAATGGGTCTCCTACAAGGGCGAGGTCAAGGAGGCCACCCTCTGGACCGGCCCCCAGGTCGGCCCCGCCCGGCGCGCCACCCTGCTGCCCGGCGGGCACACGCTGACCGCCACCGGGGTCCAGGCCGCCGTCGGCCCGATGGGCCGCTACGTCTACGAGCCCGACGGCGCCGCGATCCGGGCCCACCTCGTGGGCGAGGTGGCCGAGCTGATCGGCGGACGCCTGCCCGACCCCATGATCGCCTACATCACCGCCGACGAGCCCGGCCACACCCCCTGGGCCTCCGGGTACGAGGTGGACGAGGTCATGCCGTTCTCGCTGAAAAAACTCCGCGCGGCTCTCCGCGAACGGCGGATCGGAAATGTCACCATCAAGAAACGCGCGTCGGCGATCGACATCGAACGCCTGCGCGCCGATCTCCGCCTTTCCGGCGAGAACTCGGTCGTCATTATCCTGACCCGCATTCTCGATAAGCCTTCAGTTATCATCTGCAACCCCCTCCCACCTGCCTGAACACTCCAAAGCGGTCATTCTTCCGCTAAATACGATCTTTCACTTCGACGCCGCCTGACCTTGATCGAAAGGCTAAGGTGGACGGGCGGGAGTTCTCCCCCTTATGCGGTAACCCGCGTACTCGCCCTTTCATCTGCAAACCGGACCTATCCCACCGCTGCGCGGCAGACCGTCGGCGAGCGAAGGAGCCTTTCGGTGGACCATTCCAACCACACCACCCTTCTTCAGGCAGGCGGCCAGTCCGCCATCTCCGAGAGGATGCGAGACCTCCTCGCGCGCGCCGCCCAGGACCATGTCTACGAGCAGCGCACCCAGGGAGCCGTGCTCGACGAGATCCGCCAGCGTCTTGAAGGCATGGAGTGGCTGCTGCGCGAGGTGCGCGAACGCGAGCTCGGCGGCCTGAGCGGCACGCTCGAGGCGGTGAGCGGGCGGCTCGACGACATCACCGCCAAGCCGCCGATGTGGGCGGAGGGCCTGGCCCAGCACGTCGAGGCCGTGCGCGACCACGTCGACGCCGTCGGGGAGAAGATCGGCCACATCGACGCCCGGGTCGCGCCGGTGGCCGAGCTGCCGAGCCTGTGGGCGGACCTGGGCACCGTGGGCGAGGCCGTCGACGAGGCGCTCAAACGCCTGCAGTCGGTGCTCGACACCACCGACGGCATCACCCAGAACATGTCCGGCTTCGCCGCCAAGCTGACGCAGCTCAACTCCAGCATGGAGGCCGCGGCCAGCCGCTTCACCCGGCTCGACAAGTCGGTGGCCGACCTGTCGGGCCGCGCCGAACGGGTCGAGAGCGTGGTCGGCGAGCTGGCCGAGAGCGTCGCGGCCACGTCGCAGCAGGTCGCCGTCAAGATCGACGCGGCCGAGCAGCGCCTGACCGGCCGCCTCGACGACACCGACCTGCACATCGCCGCCCGCCTCGACGAGGCCGACAAACGCCTGGCCGGCCGCCTCGACGAGACCGACGAGCGGCTGACCCAGCGCCTGAACGAGCGGCTCGACCGCGCCGACGAGCGACTGGCGGCCAAGCTCGACGAGGGCGACCAGCGGCTCACGGTCCGGCTGGCCGACGTCGAGCAGCGGCTCACCGCCCGCCTCGACGAGGCCGACCAGCACCTCGCCGTCCAGCTCGGGGAGAGCGAGCTGCGGCTCAGCGGGCGGCTCGACGGCGTCGACTCCCGGCTCGACCGGGTCGAGGGCCGGCTCATGGGGCTCGACACCCGGCTCACCGGGTTCGACGGCCGGCTGGAGTCGGCCGACGAGTGCCTGGCCGACATCGACACCAGGCTCGACGGCGTCGACGGCCGCATCAGCGGCGTCGACAAGCGCCTCACCTCGGTCGACGGCCAGCTCGGCGGCCTCGGCAAGCGCATGGGCACCATCGACGGCCACCTCGTCCGCCACGACGACCGCTTCGACGCCCTCGACGGCCGCCTGAGCGCGCTCGACGACCGCGCCTCGGCCACCGACCAGCGCCTGGCCGAGACCGCCGTGCGCAGCGAGGGCCGCTTCAACAAGCTCGACAACCAGATGGAGTCGATCGACGAGCGGCTGGTCGAGGCGGAGGAGCACCTGATCACCCGGTTCGACACCCTCGACGGCCAGTTCAGCGGGCTCGACAGCCGCTTCAACGGCCTCCACACCCACCTCAACGGCCTGGCCGCGCGCGCCGATCAGGCCGGCGAGCACCTGGAGTCGGTCGACGACCGCATCGAGGCCATGAACCAGCACGTCAGCCAGCTCCCGGCCGCCCTGGCCATCCCCGAGCGGGTCGGCGAGCTCATCGAGTCGCAGGCCGGCGCGCAGGCCGACCGCCTGTCGGCCGCCGCCGACGCGCTGACCGAGCTGGTGCGCTCCCGGCCCGACCGCGAGGAGCTGAGCGAGACGGTCAGCGGCATCGTGCAGCCGGCCACCGACGACCTCACCAAGCGGCTGGCCGCGCTGGAGGAGACCATGCTGGCGCTGGCCGAGGCCCTGCTCCGGCCCACCAGGACCAAAGACTGACCCGCCCGGCGGTGGGGCACGTCCCGCGCCTCACCGCCGGCCTCCGGCCCGCCAGGGCTCAGACGTGGACCGTCGTGATCGGCAACGACGAGTCCGCCGGGATCTCCAGGGTCGAGGGAGTGACCCCCGCCGCCACCAGGTCGGACCCCAGGGCGGCGACCATGGCCCCGTTGTCGGTGCACAACCCCGGCCGGGGCACCCGCAGCCGCACGCCCGCCGCGTCGCAGCGCTCCTGGGCCAGCGCCCGCAGCCGCGAGTTGGCCGCCACGCCGCCGCCGATCAGCAGGTCGTGCACGTCGTACTTCCTGCACGCCTGCAACGCCTTGCGGGTCAGCACGTCGACCACGGCCTCCTGGAAGGAGGCGGCCACGTCGGGCACGTGGATCGACTGCCCGGACGCCTCGCGCGCCTCGACCCAGCGGGCGACGGCGGTCTTGAGCCCGGAGAAGGAGAAGTCGAGCGTGCCGTCGTCGATCTTGCCCCGGGGGAAGGTGACGGCCGTGCCGGAGCCCTCGCGGGCGGCCCGGTCGATGTGCGGGCCGCCGGGGAAGGGCAGCCCGAGCACCCGGGCCACCTTGTCGAACGCCTCGCCGGCCGCGTCGTCGACGGTCGAGCCGAGCGAGATGACGTCTTCGGCCACGTCGGGCACCAGCAGCAGCGAGGAGTGGCCGCCGGAGACCAGCATGGCGATGCACGGCTTGGGCAGCGGCCCGTGTTCGAGCTGGTCGACGGCCACATGGGCGGCCAGGTGGTTGACGCCGTAGAGCGGCACGCCGAGGCCCAGCGCGTACGACTTGGCGGCGGCCACGCCCACCAGCAGCGCCCCGGCCAGGCCGGGCCCGGCGGTGACGGCGATGGCGTCGATGTCGGAGAACTTGAGCCCCGCCTCGGCCAGCGCCGCCTCGACCGTGGGCGTCATGGCCTCCAGGTGGGCGCGGGAGGCGACCTCGGGCACCACGCCGCCGTATCGGGCGTGCTCGTCCATGCTGGAGGCGATGGTGTTGGCGAGGAGCGTGTGGCCTCTGACGATGCCGATGCCGGTCTCGTCGCACGACGTCTCGATGCCCAGGACCAGGGGTGCGTCAGCCATCCAGCTTCCTTCTCATCATGATCGCGTCGGTGCCGTCGTCGTAGTAGCGGCGGCGGATGCCGATCTCCTCGAACTCGAAATGCCGGTAGACGGCCTGGGCGCGCGGGTTGTCGGCGCGTACCTCCAGGAAGATCTCGCGCGCACCCCTGCGCCGCGCCTCGGCCAGCAGCTCGGTCAGCATCGCGCTGCCGATGCCGGTGCCCTGGTGCTTCTCCAGCACGGCGATGGTCTGCACGTCGGCCTGGTCGGACGCGACCGCGATGCCGCTGTAGGCGACGATCTCGTCGTCGGCCAGGGCCACCACGTAGTGGCGCGAACGCGGCATGTCGGCCAGCTCGCCGCGCATCATGCCCTCGCTCCACGCGTCGAGCGGGAACGTGGCCCGCTCGATCGCCATGACCGCGGGCAGGTCGGCCTCGGTCATCGGCCGCAGTCTCACGCCGTCACCCTCTTGGGCGCGCCCGGCACCACGGCGTCGGGCCTGCGCAGGTAGATGGGCCGCGGCGGGTCGAGCGGGACGCCCGCGGCCAGCCGCTCGGCGGCCAGCGCGGCCAGCGCGCCCGCGTAGGGGTAGGGCGGGGCGTCGTGGCGGCCCAGGACGTCGGGGTAGAGCCCGGCGCCGGCGCCCACGACCGGCAGGCCCTCGACGGGCACGTCGGCGGGCCGGTCGACGAACGGGCCGTCGGCACGCGTGCGCATGTCCTGGTAGCGCGCCCAGAACACCTCCTTGCGCCGGGCGTCGGTGGCGACCAGGAACGGCTCGCCGAGCCCGCTGCCGTAGGCGACCGCGTCGAGGGTGCAGATGCCGTAGGCGGGCACGGCGAGCGTCGTCGCGAGCCCCTGGGCGGTCATCAGCCCGACGCGCAGGCCCGTGTAGGGCCCGGGGCCGCTGCCCGCGACGACGGCCGTCACGTCGCGCAGGGCGGCGCCCGACTCGGTCAGCACGCGTTCGATGGTGGGGACGAGCAGCTCGCCGTGGCGGCGGGCGTCGATCGTCGTGGACTCGGCGAGCACCCGCTCACCGTCGTGGAGGGCGGCGGTGACGGCGGGCGTCGCGGTATCAAAGGCCAGGACCAGCACGACTGTTTAGCCTACCCGCCGGACGGGTCACACCCAGCCGGTACGCCGTTTCAGCCACTCCAGCGCGACCACTCCCTGCGCCCGCTGGAACGCCCTCAGCGTGGGCAGCCCGGGCGGATCGGGCAGCCGGCCGTTCCGGACGAAGTAGCCGGTCTGGGCCGCGACGACCGCGGTGACCGCCGGGTCGGGATCGTCGAACAGCTCGTGGGGCGCGGGCCCGCCCTGCATGCCGACCGACGGCAGCATGGCCACCTGGTCGTACCAGGGCGCGGCCAGGCAGGCCCACGGCCAGTCGACCACGTAGACGCGGTCGGGCGTGAGCAGGATGTTGTCGGCCCGCAGGTCGGCGTGGACGAGGGTGTCGCCGGCCGCCGCCGTCTCCCAGCCGGACTCCAGCTCGGCCAGCTCGGGCAGGTGGCGCAGCGCCCACGGGTCGAGCCCGGCCGTGTCCTCGCCGAGCAGTCTGCGCCACCCCTGGAAGGAGTCGCCCATGACCTCGCCGACCGTGCGGGCCTCGATCGGCGACGGGGTGAGCGCGGCGGACATCTCCTTCAGGGCCGTGAAGACCCGGTCGAGCTCGTCGCGCCGCCACGGCATCGCGGGGTGCGCGGCCTCGACGTCCTCGAAGACCAGGGCGACCCAGCCCTCCAGCTCGAACGCCGTCAGCAGCTTCGGCGCGGGGACCGACTCGGGGAGCGCGGCGGCGTTCCTGAGCTCGGAGCGGTAGATGCGCACGCTGTCGGGGTTGGGCTCGGGGCCGACGGCCTTGACGAACGCGCGCCGGCCGTCATCGGTCCGCAGGCGCACCGCGGCCGCCGGGGAGAAGCCGCCCGCCTGGGTGACGGCTTCCACGACGCGTCCGCCGAGGAAGCCCTCGACCGCCTCGCGCACCAGCGGGTGGACCTCTTGCCAGGGCACGCGGGCGCCGGACGCCGGCGGGTTGTGGTCAGTGCTCATCGTTCCATGATCAGGCTCGGGACGCGTAGACGATGATGTTGTCGACATATTCGCCTCTGGCGTAGTCGAACTTACCGCCGCAGGTGACGAGTTTCAGTCCGTCGTCGACGTACACCCGCCGGGCGGGGAAGTGGTCCTTGGAGACCTGCTCGATGGCGTCCACCTTGAAGCTGACGACCTTGCCGTCGCTGCGCTCCACCTTGACGGTCTCGCCCTTGCGTAACTGCCTGAGCTTGTAGAACACGGCGGGGGCGGTCTTGGTGTCGACGTGGCCGATGATCACCGAGGCGCCCTTCTCGCCGGGCACCGCGCTGCCGCTGTACCAGCCGGCCATCTTCGGCTTCTCGTACGGCGGCAGCTCGACCTCGCCGTCCTTGCTCAGCCCGAGCTTCATCAGCGGGGCCTCAAGGTCGAGCGACGGGATGTCGATGCTCTTGGGCACCACGCTCGCCGCCGGGGTGGAGGAGTTCTGCATGCTCTTGCCGAAGGCGACCAGCAGCAGGCCCGTGACGGCGCCCGCGAGGACCACCCGTCCTGGACGTGCCATCGATCAAGCCCGGCTGCGCCGCTTGACCATCACGACCGCGCCGCCGACGAGGACCAGGGCCACCAGCGCGCCGGCCGGGCCCAGCGGGATCGAGGACTCGTCGTCGACGTCACGGCCGAAGGTGCCGCCGCCGCCCGCCTTGGGCGCCTTGGTGGGCACGCCGGTCGGGTCGGCCTCGGCCCTGGCCACCTTGAGCGTGGCCTTGCCGACGTCGTTGGTGCCGTCGCACTTGACGTCGACGGTGTACGAGCCGCGCTTGACCGTCCCGGAGACCGTCGCCTCGCCGCGGACCCAGGGTGAGCCGTTCGCCGGGCTGCTGGTCGCGGTCGGCGTGGCCGACCCGGCCGGCACGGGATTGAGCGGGACGCCGTTGAGGAACGCCCGCGAGGTCGCGGTGCCGGTGTGGGCCGGTCCGCCGGACGGCAGCGGACAGTTGGCCAGGATCCACACCTTGGACGTCTCCCCCGCGGTGACCCGGTCGGGGTTGACCTGGACCGCGATGCTCGGCCTCTTGGTGGGCGGGGCGGTCGCGGTGGTCGTGGCCGTCGTTGTCGTGGTGGCGGTGGTGGACGTCGTGGCTGTGGCCGTCGGTGTGCCTGTCGGTGTGGTCTCGGCCGAGGCCGCACACCCGGTCAGCCCGACCACCATGATGGCACCCGCGTACGCGACTCGCCTGACCCTGAGCACCGCCGCACCCCACTTTGCCGTCTTGCACCCAGCATCCACCAAAAATGTGGATGTCGCCCCTCCTGATACCCAGAAATTCTGGGCAAATCCCTGACCAACGATCATGATTTATGTCATCGGTCAGGTACGTCAAGGGTGACAGCTTTGCCGGAAATTGACGGAGGTTTTAGCCTTAGGCCGGATCAGACGGCGTGTCGGCCCACCGGTCGCCCACCCCGCGCAGGGTCACCAGGCGGGCGTCGTCGCCGGTCTCCCGGTCGATGTGGATCTCCAGCCGGTCTTCGGCCAGCCCCTCGACCAGGCCCTCGCCCCACTCGACCACGGTGACCGACTCCTCCAGTGAGGCGTCGAGGTCGAGGTCGTCGACCTCCAGGTCGCCGCCGAGGCGGTAGGCGTCGGCGTGCACCAGCGGCGGGCCCTGCCGCAGCGACGGGTGCACCCTGGCGATCACGAAGGTGGGCGAGGTGATCGGCCCGCGTACCTTGAGACCTTCGGCGATGCCCTGGACGAGCGTGGTCTTGCCCGCGCCGAGCGGGCCGGACAGCACGATCAGGTCGCCGGGCCGCAGGTGGGCCGCCAGGCGGGCGCCGTAGGCCCGCATGTCCTCCGCTGTCGCCAGTCGCACTACAACTCCACTCGCTTGATCAGGTCGCGCAGCGCATCGTTGACGATCCCCGGGCGCTCCAGCTGGATCAGGTGGGAGGTGTCGGGGATCTCGGTGACCTGCGCCTTGGGCAGCGCCGCCGCGATGGCCCTGCTGTGGTCGGGCGGGGTCAGCCAGTCGCGCTCGCCGTAGACGATGGCGGTCGGGACCGGGTCGAGGACGTGCAGCGCGGACAACTTGTCGTGGTTCATCAGGGCCGGGTAGAAGGCGGCGAACACCTCGGTGGGGGTCTGCCTGATCATCGACTCGGCGAAGTCGACCACGGTCGGGCTCACGTTCGCGGAGTCGCCGAAGCCCATGTAGCGGGTGATCAGGAACGCGATGTCGCTGCCCGCGTGCCGGGTCCTGTCGACCAGCGCGCCCTTCCTGCCCAGCAGCGACACCGTGGACGGCGCCACCTTGTGCACGGCCTTGGACACCATCGCCGGCAGCCCCAGCGTCAGCTCGGCCAGCTTGCCCGCCGAGGTCGCGACGAGCGCGACCGCCCGGATCTTCTTGCCGAACAGCTCAGGGTGGCTGTCGGCGAGCGCCATGATCGTCATGCCGCCCATCGAGTGGCCGACCACCACGCACGGGCCGGGCACGAACTCCTCGATCACCTCGGCGAGGTCCTGGCCCAGCCGGTCGATCGTGCTGTCGTCGGCCGTGCCGCGCTGCGAGCGGCCGTGGGAGCGGATGTCCCACAGCACCACGCGGTGGTTCTCGCGCAGCTCCTTGCGCTGGTAGTGCCACGATTCGAGGTTGAGGCAGTAGCCGTGGCACATCACGATCGTCAGCGGCGCGTCCTCGGGGCCGTCGATCTCGACGTGGAGCGCCACCCCGTCGGAGGTGACGAGCGTGCGCTCCCTGCCGCGCAGCTCGCCGAACGGCTCGCTGGCCTCCTCGTCGTGCCGCAGCCTGATCCGGCCGACCGCGTAGCGCTTGGCCAGAGCCGCCGCCGCGACACCGGCCGACGCCGCTCCGACGATCGCGCCGGCGATTCCGACCCTGCGCCGCCGTGTTGTCGTCGTCATGTCCCCGATCCTTCTCCGCTCATGGCCGCTCCGGAGTGCCCGCCGTCACATGCTGGTGGACCCGTGGCACCCGGGAACCGATCCTGGTCACGATCTCATGCGTGATCGTGCCGAGGGTATCCGCCCATTCCTGGGCGGTCGGCTCGCCCCCGTCGCCGGGCCCGAACAGCACCACCTCGTCGCCCGGCGACAAGGGGTCGTCGCCGACGTCGATCACGAACTGGTCCATGCACACCCGGCCCGCCACTTTCCGGCGGCGCCCGCCCGCCAGCACCTCGGCTCTTCCCGACGCGTGCCGGAGTATGCCGTCGGCATAGCCGAGCGGCACGAGGCCGAGGGTGGTCTCGTGGTCGGTGACGTAGAGGTGACCGTAGGAGACGCCCGACTCCTGCGGGACCCGCTTGACGAGCGCGATCCTGGCCGTCAGGGTCATGGCCGGACGCAGCCCGAAGTCGCCCAGCTCGGGCACGGGGCTCAGGCCGTACATGGCGATGCCCGGCCTGACCAGGTCGAAGCGGGCGGCCGGCAGCGTCATGACGGCGGCCGAGTTGGCCAGGTGCCTGATCACCGACGACCCGGCGGCCCCCGCCTGCTCGGCCTGCTTCAGCGCGCTCTCGAACGCCTCCAGCTGCTGCTCGACCGACGGATGGCCGGGCAGGTCGGCGCAGGCGAAGTGGGACCACAGGCCGACGATCTCGACGACGCCCTCCGCCCGCAGCGCGAGCGCCCTGCTCAGCAGCCCCGGCCAGGCGGCCAGCGGGGCGCCGCCCCTGCTCATGCCGGTGTCGGCCTCCAGGTGCAGCTTGGCCGGACGCCCCACGCGGCGCGCGGCGTCCGCGATCTCGTCGAGCAGGCCCTCGTGGGCGGCCGACAGCTCGATGTCCTGGGCCACGGCCCGGTCGAGGGGCTCGCCGGGGGTGATCAGCCAGGCCAGGACAGGCGCGGTGACGCCGCCCTCGCGCAGCGCCAGCGCCTCGGCGACGAAGGCCGTGCCCAGCCTGGACGCGCCGCCCTCAAGGACGGCCCTGGCCGAGGGCACCAGCCCGTGGCCGTAGGCGTCGGCCTTGACGGCCCCCATCAGCTCGGCACCGCCCGCCCGCTCCTTGAGCAGGGCCACGTTGTGCCGGATCGCGGACAGGTCGACCCGCGCCTCGGCGGGGGTGGCCATCGAGGAGTACATCTCTCCAGTGTGGCAGCTCAGACGGGTGGTCGAGCGCGGTTCGCGCCGCTCAGCGACGGGGTTCGCCGTGGACGGACCGGATGGTCTCAGGGACGGGGTTCGCCGTGGACGGACCGGATGGCCTCAGGGACGGCCGCCGCCACCCCGGCCGCGGTGAGCGGGGCGCCGCGGGCGGCCAGCCGTCCGGCCAGCCCGTGCACGTACGCGCCGACCGAGGCCGCGTCGTAACAGCACAGCCCCTGGGCCAGCAGCGCGCCCGCCACGCCCGACAGCACGTCGCCGGTGCCCCCGGTGGCCAGCCAGGACGTGCCGGTCTCGTTGACGCGGACCGGCCTGGCCTCCTCGGCCACCACGGTGGTCGAGCCCTTGAGCAGCACGGTCACGCCCAGCTCGGCCGCGGCCCGGCGGGCGTGCTCCAGCCGGGCGGCCTCGATGTCGTCGCGGCTCACGCCGATCAGCCGCGACAGCTCGCCCGCGTGCGGCGTGATCAGCACGGGCGCCCGCCTGCGCAGCAACGACCGGTCGCGGGCCACCAGCGTGAGCCCGTCGGCGTCGATCAGCACCGGGACGTCCGAGGCCAGCACGCGGGCGGCCAGCTCGTGCGCCCAGTCGCCGGTGCCGAGCCCCGGGCCGAGCAGCCACGCCTGGACGCGGCCCACGTCCTCGACGGACGGCCGGTCGAGCGGCGTGATCACCGCTTCCGGCCAGTGGGCGCGCACCTGCTGGACCGGCTCGCGGGTGCCCGCGTAGCGGACCAGGCCCGCGCCCGCCCGCAGCGCGCCGCCCACGGCCAGCACGGCCGCGCCGGTGTACAGGTCGCTGCCCGCGGCCACCCCGAGCACGCCCCTGCGGTATTTGTCGGACTCGTTGCCGGGCCTGGGCAGCAGGTCCTCCACGTCCGCGCGGGTCAGCGCCGCGACGTCGGGGTCGGGCAGGAAGGGGCCGAGCCCGATGTCGACCAGCTCGACCCGGCCCGTGTGCGTGGCGCCCGGATCGACCAGCAGCCCCGTCTTGTAGGCCCCCATCGTCACCGTCACCCGCGCCCGCACCGCCGCGCCCGCGACCCGCCCGGTGCTCGCCTCGACGCCGCTCGGCACGTCGACCGCGACGATCGTGCCGTGGGCCGCGTTCGCCTCCTCGGCCAGCCGGGCGTACGGCTCGCGCAGCGCGCCCGCGGCCCCGATGCCCACCAGCCCGTCCACGATCAGATCGGCGTCCTGGACCTTCTGGACCGCTGACGGGCCGGCCACGCGGCCTCCGGCGTGGAGGAAGGCGCGCAGGCCGCCCTCGTGCGTCTTCGCGCCGGCCAGGACCGCCTCGACCCTGGCTCCCCGGCGGGCCAGGCGCTCGCCGGCGTAGAGGGCGTCGCCGCCGTTGTCGCCGCTGCCGACCAGCAGCACGACGCGGGCGCCGTACACCCGGCCCAGCAGGTCGGCGCAGGCGGCGGCGAGACCGTGGGCGGCCCGCTGCATGAGGGCGCCCTCGGGCAGGCGCGCCATCAGCGTGTGCTCGGCGTCCCGGATCTGGTCGGCGGTGTAGGCGGTCTTCATGGCCTCACTCCGTTCGGCTGCTCGGTCGCCATATGCCGCCGCCTTCCCCCGCTCCGGTCGCTGCTCCACGCGAGAGCACTCCCTCGCGCGCATGATCCGAAACTATCCCTCCGCGATCACATAGGCCACGGCGACGCCCCCGTCATGGCTGAGCGACAGGTGCCAGCGCTTGACCCCGAGGCCGTAGGCCACCTCGGCGACCTTGCCCGACACGTGCAGCTCGGGCTTGCCCAGCTCGTCGCAGCGCACCTCGGCCTCCAGGTGCCCGAGTCCTCTGGGCGCGCCGAGCGCCTTGGCCACGGCCTCCTTGGCGGCGAACCTGGCGGCCAGCGAGTGCGCCGGCAGCGGCCGTTCGAGGTCGGTGAACAGCCGCTCGCGCAGCTGCGGCGTACGTTCGAGAGCCGCCTCGAAGCGGGCGATGTCGACGATGTCCACTCCGATACCCAGGATCATCGTCCCAGGCTACTCAGAACAGGCCGCGCTCCCACGGCCCCCAGATGGCGAACGACCGCCCCTGGACGGCCTGGACGTTGACGTAGAGCGTCTGGCCGCCCGGCCCGAACGTCGAGCCGGCGAACTCGGCGCCCGGATCGCCCGGGATCGGCTGCAGGCGGCAGAAGTCGAAGATCTCGCCCGTCCTGGTGAGGCCGCGCAGGAAGTTGTCGCCGTCGCCGTCCTCGCAGAGCACCAGCGTGCCGCGCCGGCTGACGGTCACGTTGTCGGGCATGTCGAGCGCCGACGAGCGCGGCGACTCGTAGACCAGCCGCAGCCGCCCGCTCCACGTCTCGTACGCCCACACCTGGCCCCGTCCGTCGCCGAAGCCGGGAGGCGGCCGGTCGCCCGGCGCGGTGGCCCCGCCCTGGGTGGAGACGAAGTACACCACGCCCTGGTGGAAGACCGCGCCCTCCAGCCTGGCGAAGATCGCCGCGCCGCCCGCGCGCCCCTGCCGGCCCACCGCCTGGACGGCCTCCTCGTACGGCGGCCTGCCGGTGAAGCGAGGGTCGGGCTCGTCGATGTCCACCCAGCGCGTGGCGTAGGAGGCCCCCGCCCGCTGCCCGCGCGACAGGTCTGCGCGCTCGACGCCGTCGACGGCGAGCATCTGCAACCGGCCGCCGTCGAGCAGCCGGCCCTCCCGCATCGGGTGCTTGGGCGGCAGGTAGCGGTAGAAGCCCGAAGGGAAGGAGAAGTTGTCCTCGGTGAGGTAGACGGCTCCGGCGGCGGGGTCGAAGGCGGCCGACTCGTGCGGGAAGCGGCCGGCCGACCTGATCGGGCGCGCACTCGCGACCCCGCCGACCGGCACCTCGAACAGGTAGCCGTGCCTGCGCTTGAGCTTGGTGTTGTCGTTCCCGGACGGGTCGTCGCCCACGTCGGGGCCGTTGACCGTCTCCTCGCAGCTCACCCAGGCCCGCCAGGGCATCGGGCCGCCGGAGCAGTTGGTCATGGTGCCGTTGAGCGAGGGGCGGCTGCTGAGCACCTCGCCGTGGCGGGTGACGTACAGGGTCGAGGTGCCGCCGCCGGCCGCCGGGTCGTAGGCGGTGTCCTTGTCGCCGAACGCGCCGACCGGGCCGGTGACCTCGTGGTTGCGTACGAGGATCGTGCTGCCCTTGGGGCCGCCGAAGGCCGCCATGCCGTCGTGCCGGCCGGGGACGGTGGAGCCGTCGGTGAACTTCTCGCCCGCGGCGCTGAACGAGCGGTACCGGAAACCGTCGGGAAGGTGCAGGCGCACCTTGCCGTCGCGCAGGTCGGCGACCGGTCGCAGCGGCCCGTAGCCGACGGCGGGCCGGACGCCGCCCCTGGCCCCGGCGCAGGCGACCCCGGCGAAGGGCCCGGCCACGGCCAGCACGTTGGCGAGGAAGCGACGGCGATCCACAAGACCTCCCGGGAGGCTACGTCCGGAACAGTAGCCGCCCGCCGGTTCCGGCACGCCCGGATCGTCAGGACCGCTCTTTCTGCCCGGAATCATGCTTTGGTAATCCCACGCTTTTATCCACAGGCTGTGGATGTCCGCCGCACGCGACCCGCCCATGATCGCATTTGTCCCCCATCGCTACGCTGCCTAGGTGAACAACGGCTACGTGGAACTGAGCAGGGAGCAGTGGAGCGAGCTCCGCAAGAACACGCCCTTGACTCTCACCGCAGACGAGCTGGAAGACCTGCGCGGCGTCGATGACCCCATCGACCTCACCGAGGTCACCGACATCTATCTCCCCCTGACCCGGCTGCTCAACCTGCACTTCACCGGGTCCAAGCAGCGCAGCAGCGTGCTGAGCGCCTTCCTCGGCGACGCGGGGACGCGCGTGCCGTACATCCTGGGCATCGCCGGGAGCGTCGCGGTCGGCAAGTCGACCACGGCGCGGCTCCTGCACACCCTGCTGGCCCGCTGGCCCGAGCACCCGCACGTGGAGCTGATCACCACCGACAGCTTCCTCTACCCCAACGCGGTGCTGGAGGCCAAGGGCATCATGCAGCGCAAGGGCTTCCCGGAGAGCTACGACCGGCGCGCGCTGGTCAGGTTCGTGGCGGAGGTCAAGGCGGGCGCTCCCGAGGCGTACGCGCCGGTCTACAGCCATCTGGAGTACGACATCGTCCCTGGCGCCCGCCAGGTCGTGAAAAATCCAGACATCTTGATCATCGAGGGGCTGAACGTCCTCCAGCCCGCCCCGCCCACGTCCCTGGCCGTCAACGACTACTTCGACTACTCCATCTACGTGGACGCCAAGGTCGAGGACATCCGCACCTGGTACGTCGAACGCTTCCACAAGCTGCGCCGCACGGCCTTCGAGGACCCGAAGTCCTACTTCAAGTACATCGCCGAGCTCACCTACGAGCAGGCCACGGACTTCGCGGTCAACGTCTGGCGCGACATCAACGAGCGCAACCTGGTCGAGAACATCGCCCCCACCAGGGGACGCGCCGACCTCGTCCTGCAGAAGGGCGCCGACCACGCGGTCAGGCGGGTACGGCTTCGCCGGACCTGAACACCTCGTCGAAGACGTAGGCGGCGAACCGGCCCGCGCACTCCTGGTCGTCGATGTCGGCGAACCAGCAGTCCTCACCGTGATCGTGGCATCTGAAGCGAGTCATGTGAGGCAGCCTCGCGTACGGCGGTCAACGCGACGTCAATGTCCGATGGACAACAATGGCGGAGTGCTGCATCTCCGACTGATCATCCCCGCCGACCGCACCGACGAGGCCGTCGCGCTGTTGCAGGGGTGCACGGGCGTCACCAACGTCATCGTGCTGCCCGGGGCGGCCCGCGAGCCGGCGGGCGACGTCGTCCTCTGCGACGCCGCCCGCGAGGCGGCCAACGAGGTGATCAGCCGGCTCAAGTGGGTGGAGGACGTCGGCTCGATCGCCATCGAGCAGGTGGACCTGTCGCTGTCCAGGGCCGCCACGGTGGCGGTCGAGGAGGCGCCCGGCGACCCCGACGACGCGGTGGTGTGGGAGGAGCTGGCCCACAAGGTCTCCAGCGACTCCCGCATCACCTGGGCCTACCTGGCCTTCCTGGCCATCGCGACGCAGCTCGCGGGCATCGGCGTGCTGCAGAACTCGCCCATCCTGATCGTCGGCGCGATGGTGCTCGGCCCGGAGTTCGGCGCGATCGCCGCGATCTGCTTCGGCCTGCTGGGCGGGCGCTGGCGCCTGATCATCAGCTCGTTCCGGACTCTGGTCGTGGGCTTCACCGTGGCGATCGCCATCACCTTCGCCTGCGCGTTGGTATCGACCTGGCTCGGCTGGATCACCGAGAACAACCTCGGGGTCAACTCCGAGGTCCACTTCATCGTCACTCCCGACAAATGGTCGTTCATCGTGGCGCTGCTGGCCGGAGGGGCCGGCGTCCTGTCGGTCACCGCGGGCAAGTCCTCGGCGCTGATCGGCGTCTTCATCTCGGTCACCACAGTTCCGGCGGCGGGCTACCTCGCCGTCGCGCTCGCCCTGGGCGACTGGGCCGAGGTCGCGGGGTCGGTCTCACAGCTCGCGGTGAACATCCTCGGCATGATCATCTCGGGTACGGCCACGCTCCTGGTCCAGCGGAAATTCTGGCCTCAAGTAGGACAGCGTTCATCCGTGTGAACGAGGCCAGGCCCACCCCGCGCCGGGTAGGGTCCGCCACATGCACATCCTCGCCACCGAGGGGCTGACCAAACGATTCCCCACCGTCACCGCGGTCGACGGGCTCACGGTGACCGTGGGATCCGGCGTCACCGGGCTGGTGGGGGCGAACGGCGCGGGCAAGTCGACACTGATCAAGATGCTGCTCGGCCTGCTGCCGCCCAGCCAGGGCGCCGCGCGGGTGCTCGACCTCGACGTGACCGCGCAGGGCGCCGAGATCCGCCGGCTCGTCGGCTACATGCCCGAGCACGAATGCCTCCCTCCCGACGTCTCCGCGACCGAGCTGGTCGTCCACCTCGCCAGGATCTCCGGGCTGCCGCGCACGGCCGCCCGCGAGCGCGCCGCCGACGTGCTGCGCCACGTGGGCCTGGCCGAAGAGCGCTACCGCCCGATCGGCGGCTACTCCACCGGCATGAAGCAGCGGGTCAAGCTGGCCCAGGCTCTCGTGCACGACCCCAAGCTCGTCTTCCTCGACGAGCCCACCAACGGGCTCGACCCGCGCGGCCGCGACGAGATGCTGACGCTGATCAGGCGCATCGGCACCGAGTTCGGCATCAGCGTGCTGGTCACCTCCCACCTGCTGGGCGAGCTGGAACGCATCTGCGACCACGTGATCGTCATCGACGGCGGCCGGCTGCTGCGCTCGTCGGCGATCTCGGAGTTCACCCAGGCCACCCAGACCGTCACGGTCGAGGTCGAGGACGGCCTGGAGCCCCTGGCCCGGCGCCTGACCGAGACCGGCCAGACCGTCTCCCAGCAGGGCCGCCTGCTGGTGGTCAAGGTGCTCGGGCCCGAGACCTACGACGCCGTCCGCGACGCCGCCGTCGACCTCGACCTGTGCCTGATCCGCCTCGAACAGGGACGCCACCGCATCGAGGACGTCTTCAGGGAGGAGGCGGCCAATGTCTGAGATCTACGACATCGGCTACCGGCACTACGACGGCCCCCGCATGGGCGGCGCGTACGCCACCCGCGCGCTCACCGTCCACAGCCTGCGCGGCATCTTCGGCCTCGGCCGTCCGGCGCGCAGCAAGATCGTGCCGTTCGCGCTGGTCGTCATCATGCTGCTGCCCATGGTGGTGTCGATCGCGTTCATGGCGCTGGCCAAGCAGCGCGGCATCCCCTACAGCGGGTTCGCCGTCGTCATGCAGGCCGTGGTGGCCATCTTCCTGGCCTCCCAGGCCCCCACGGTCGTCGCCCCCGACCTGCGCCACCGCGTGCTGCCCCTGTACCTGTCGCGGCCGATCTCGGTCTTCCAGTACGTGGCCGCCAAGGTGATCGCGATGACCGCCGCGCTGTTCCTGCTGGTCGCCGGGCCGCTGACGTTGCTGTGGATCGGCGAGCTGGTCGTGGACATGCCGGGGCCGCCCGCCACCGGCGAGTACCTCGGCGCGCTGCTCATGGCGCTGGTGCTGGCGCTGCTGCTGTCGGCGTTCGGCCTGGCCCTCGCCTCGTTCACGCCGCGGCGCGGGCTGGGGGTGGCCTCGGTGATCACGGTCTACCTGCTGTCCTCGGCATCGGTGCCGCTGCTCTACGGCACGATGCTCAACACCGGGAACGAGTCGGGGGCCGCCTGGGCCTGGTTGATGAACCCGTTCTGGCTGGTCGACTCGGTGCAGTCGTGGCTGTTCGGCACCCCGTCGCACGCCGACGGCCCGTACCCGAACGGTCCCGCCTCCGCGGCGATCCTGGTCGTGCTGATCGGCGTCGGCCTGGCCGCTCTCGCGCTGCGCTACAGGAAGGCGGCCTCGCGATGAAGATCGAGCTCTCCCAGGTGTCCCGCTGGTACGGCAACGTGGTCGCGGTCAACGACGTGACCATGACGATCGGCCCCGGCGTCACCGGCCTGCTCGGCCCCAACGGCGCGGGCAAGTCGACGTTGCTGCACATGATGGCCGGGTTCCTGGCGCCGTCCGGCGGCTCGGTCACGCTGGACGGCACCCAAGTCTGGAAGAACCACCACATCTACCGAAATATCGGTCTGGTCCCAGAAAGCGAGGGCGTGTACGGCTTCCTCACCGGCTGGCAGTTCGTCCTGTCCGCCGCCCGCCTGCACGGCCTCCCCGACCCCGTCGAGGCCGCCCGCAAGGCCCTGGCCACGGTCGAGATGGAGGAGCCGAAGGACCGCCGGGTGGAGACGTACTCCAAGGGCATGCGCCAGCGGGTCAAGGTGGCCGCCGCCCTCGTCCACGACCCGGCCGTGCTGCTGCTCGACGAGCCGTTCAACGGCATGGACCCGCGCCAGCGCCTCCACCTGATGGACCTCATCCGCGCCATGGGCACCGCGGGCAAGACGATCCTGTTCAGCTCGCACATCCTGGAGGAGGTCGAGCGGGTCGCCCAGCACATCGAGGTCCTGGTGTCCGGCCGGCACGCCGCCTCGGGCAACTTCCGCGAGATCAGGCGTCTGATGACCGACAGGCCCCACCTGTTCGTCATCCGTTCCAGCGACGACAGGAAGCTCGCCGCGGCCCTGATCCGCGACGAGTCGGCCGGCGGCATCACGCTCCGCCCGGACGGCCTGGAGGTCCAGGCGACCGAGTTGCGGCGCTTCGCCCGGCTGCTCCCCCGCGTCGCCCGCGACGAGGGTGTGCGCCTGCACCAGGTGTCCCCCGCCGACGAGGACCTGGAGAGCGTCTTCGCCTACCTGATCAACAGGAGCACCTGAATGAACACCGTGGTCGCGGGCATCACGTACCGCTCACTGCTCGGGCGTCGCCGCATCATCCTGCTCCTGCTGCTCCCGCTGGCCCTGATCGCCCTGGCCGTGCTGCTGCGCGTGGCGACCGGCGCCGACCAGAAGCTGGCCGTGGACCTGATGAAGGACTTCGCCATCAAGGCGATGCTGCCGCTGCTGGGGGTCATCGCGGGCACCGGCGTCATTGCGCCGGAGATCGACGACGGCACCGTCATCCACCTGATGTCGAAGCCCATCTCCAGGCCCGTGATCGCCCTGACCAAGTTCGGGGTGGCGGCCTCGCTCATGGCCGTGTTCGGGGCTCTGCCGACGTACGTGGCGGCCTGGATCCTGGTGGGCGGCGAGGACGGCATCGCGGCCGGCTTCGCCCTCGGCGCACTGATCGCCGGCATCGCCTACGCCGCGCTCTTCCTGCTCCTCGGAGTCGTGACCAAGCACGCGGTCACGATCGGCGTCATCTACGCCCTCGTCTGGGAGGTCACCGTGGTCAGCTTCATCGAGGGGGCGGGCAAGTTCTCGATCCAGGAGTGGGCCATGGCCATCGCCGACCAGATCTCCGACTCGCCCTTCCTGGGGTCGAAGGTCGCGATGGGCTTCGCCGTGCCGGCGCTGGTCGTCGTGACCGTGGGCGCGGTCTTCTGGGCCGGCCGCAGGTTGCGGGCGTTCGCCCTCACCGGCGACGAGTAGCGGCCCGGCGGGTACGGCGCGAGGCCGTACCCGCCCAGGCGCGTCAGGAGGCGCAGGCCGTACGGACCACGTCGGCCAGGCGGCCCGCCACCTGGTTGGCGTGCTCCTCGGAGGCGGCCTCCACCATCACCCGGATCATGGGCTCGGTGCCGCTCGGCCGGATCAGCACCCGGCCGGTCTCCCCCAGCTCCGCCTCGGCCTCGGCCACGGCGGCGATGAGCTCGGGCACCGACGCCTTGCCCTTGTCGACGTCCTTGACGTTGATCAGGATCTGCGGCAGCGGGGTCATCACCGAGGCCAGCTCCTTCAGCGGGACGCCCGACTTGGCCACCACGCCCAGCAGGTGCAGCGAGGTGAGCAGGCCGTCGCCCGTGGTGGCGTGGTCGAGCATGATGACGTGACCGGACTGCTCGCCGCCCAGGTTGAACCCGTCGGACTTCATGCGTTCGAGGACGTAACGGTCGCCGACCGCGGTCTCGATCACGGTGATGCCGGTCTCGCGCATCGCCAGCTTGAAGCCCAGGTTGGACATGACGGTCGCGACCACGGTGTCCTTGGACAGCAGGCCGTCGCCGTGCATGGCGGCGGCGAGCACCGCCATGATCTGGTCGCCGTCGACGACCGTGCCGGTGTGGTCGACCGCCAGGCAGCGGTCGGCGTCGCCGTCGTAGGCCACGCCCAGATCGGCGCCCCTGGACACGACTATCTGCTGGAGCTTGTCCAGGTGGGTGGAGCCGTGCCCGGCGTTGATGTTGAGCCCGTCGGGTCTGGCGCCGATGGCCTCGACCCGGGCGCCCGCCCGCACCAGCGCCTCGGGCGCGACCATGTGGGCGGCGCCGTGCGCGCAGTCGACCACGACGTGCAGGCCGTCGAGCGCGGCGGTCATCGTGGTCAGGACGTGCGAGATGTAGCGGTCGGCCTCGCCGTACGCGTCGCGCACGCGGCCGACCCCCGAACCGACGGGGAAGGACCAGCTCTCACCGAGCCGTCGCTCGATCTCGTCCTCGACCGCGTCGGACAGCTTGAAGCCGCCCCTGGCCAGGAACTTGATGCCGTTGTCCGGCGCCGCGTTGTGCGAGGCGGACAGCATGACGCCGAGGTCGGCGCCGAGCGCGGCGGTGAGATGGGCGACGGCCGGGGTGGGCAGCACGCCGAGGCGCAGCACATCCACTCCGGACGCCGCGAGGCCGGCGACCACTGCGGCCTCCAGGAACTCCCCGGAGGCTCGCGGGTCCCGGCCCACGACGGCCACGGGACGACGTCCCGTGGCCGCGAACGCGCCCGCATCACCGAGTACATGGGCGGCCGCCACGGACAGGTCCATGGCGAGCTCGGCCGTGAGGTCGCGACCAGCGACCCCACGTACCCCGTCGGTGCCGAAAAGGCGCGCCAATTTAGCGCTTGCTGTACTGCGGAGCCTTGCGGGCCTTCTTGAGGCCGTACTTCTTCCGCTCCGTGGCGCGGGCGTCACGGGTGAGGAAGCCGGCCTTCTTCAGCGGCGGGCGGTTGACGTCGACGTCCAGGATCGCCAGGGCGCGGGACAGACCCATGCGCAGCGCGCCGGCCTGGCCGGTGACGCCGCCGCCGTCGATGCGCGCGATGACGTCGAACGCCTCTTCGGCGCCGAGGACCACGAAGGGCTCGTTGACGATCTGCTGGTGGACCTTGTTCGGGAAGTAGACGTCCAGCGAACGACCGTTGATCGTCCACTTGCCGGTGCCGGGGACGATGCGCACGCGGGCGATCGCCTCCTTGCGGCGACCGGTGCCGTACGAGTTACCCGTGGTGACGGGCTTGCGCACGGGCGCGTCAGCGCTGGCAGCGGACTCGGTGGTGTACTCGGACGGGAAGTCCTCGCCGGAGAATTCCTCCAGCTCGGTCTCGACGACCGTCTCGACACCGGTGGGCTCAGCCACGGTTCTCCTCTAACTCTTTCGAACTACTACTGGGCGATCTGGGTGATCTGGAACTGCACCGGCTGCTGGGCCTGGTGCGGGTGGTCGGAACCCGCGTAGACCTTCAGCTTCTTGGCCATCTTCCGGCCGAGGGAGTTCTTCGGCAGCATGCCCTTGACGGCCTTCTCGACGGCCTTCTCCGGCCGCTTGTCCATGAGCTCGCCATAGGTGACGGAACGCAGACCGCCCGGGTAGCCCGAGTGACGGTACGCCTTCTTCTGCTCACGCTTGTTACCGCTCAGCGCAATCTTGTCGGCGTTGATGACGATGACGAAGTCACCGGTGTCGACGTGGTTGGCGAAGATCGGCTTGTGCTTGCCGCGGAGCAGGTTCGCGACGTGGCTGGCCAGCCGGCCCAGCACGACATCGGTCGCGTCGATGACGTACCACTGACGCTGGACGTCGGCGGGCTTCGGTGAGTACGTGCGCACGGTCGTAGCCTTCTTTTGCTCGCGTCTTCGGCGCTGTCGGATGCGACAGCTACATGGGTCGGTCGGTGCGGGCACACGGCAGCCCGGACCTTCCGTCTCCCGAGCCCGATGGGCTTGACGATGGGAGATGACGCCGGACGCGCCGCGCATCGGTCACGCTGGACCTATGCACACAACGAACGATTAGGTTACCCGCCTATCGGCGCGCAGGTCAAAAGACCGGTAACCCTGCACGAGTCTACCTGACAGCAGAACGGTTCCATTTCGTTTCCCTGGGATCCCTTCTTTCCCAGCACCCGACATCTCTATCGTTAGCTGCGGTATGTGGCGGAACTCTCACACCCGGCAAACCCAGCGGGGCGCGCGGCGCCGGAACAGCCTGGGCGTGCTGGCCTGCCTGATGGCCGCGCTGTTCACCGGCGTGCTGCTCGGCCGGCTGTCCGACGACGTCGAGCCCACCGCCCACATCTACCTCAACGAGACCGCCCCGCCGGCCGCGGCCACCGCGCGTCCCGCGCCCACCGCCGGGCAGAAGGCCCGGCCCGAGCTGGACCGCATCCCGCGACAGGCCAGCACGGTCAGGACGCCGCGCGGCAGGTCCACCCCGAGGCCCACCAAGACCCCCGAAGGGCAGATCGCCGGCTTCGACGCCGCGGACGACCCGACCCAGGTGTTCACCGGCGGCGGCGACCAGGCCAAGGTGATCCCCGGCATGGCCGCCCGGGTCGTCACGCTCACCAACGCCGCCCGCGCCGAGCACGGCTGCGGGCCGCTGCGGGTGGACGGCAGGCTGGGACGCTCGGCGCGCGAGCACTCGCTGGAGATGGCGCGCACCGGGCAGCTCGCCCACAACTCCCCCGACGGCGCCTCGCCCTGGGACCGCATGGACCGGGCCGGCTACCACTGGGGCGCCGCCGAGAACATCGGCAACGGCTACAGCACGCCCGAGCAGGCCGTACGCGGCTGGCTGGACAGCCGCGACCACCGCAGGAACATCCTGGACTGCACCCTCAAGGCCATCGGCGTCGGCGTCGCCGCCGGACCGGACGGCCCATGGTGGACCCAGGACTTCGGAACTCAATGACGAACATCACGGTAATGTCTCCGCATGGTTTCCAACGGCAATGAGGAACGTGGCATGGACAGCGGTCCCCGCCGTTTGCGCAGGGAGCGCGCCGCCGAGAGCGAGACCACTCAGCAGTCTCCGTTCCCGCAGCCGCCGTCCTCGCAGCCGCCGTCCGCACAGTCTCCGTCCTCGCAGTCCCCGTTCCCCGGGCCTTCGCAGCCGCCGCAGTCCGCCCGCACCGGCCAGTTCCTGCCGCCCGAGCAGCCCGGCCAGCCGGGGCCGTTCGGTCAGTCCGGATCGTCCGGCCAGTCGGGATCGTTCGGCCAGTCCGGATCGTTCGGTCAGTCGGGGGCGTTCGGTCAGCCGCCGTATTCGTCGCAGTCCCAGCAGTCGGCGCAGGCGGGACAGTCAGGGCAGGCGGGGGAGTCCGAGCAGTCGCCGCAGCCGCAGCAGAGCCGGGTCGGCTGGAGCCCCTACGACGAGGGCCGGCGCTCGCGCGCCCCGCTGTTCTTCGCGATCGGCGGCGTCCTGCTGCTGGGCCTGCTCGGCGGCGGCCTGGCGCTGATGTGGAACGCGGACGGCCCCAGCACCGCCGAGGCCGGCGCCCCCACCAGGACCTCCGCGCCGCTCCCCTCGGCCCCGCCCGGCAAGTACGGCTTCGCGGCCGAGCGCAAGACCGACCCCGACCCGATCACGGTCAAGGAGATCTTCGGCTCGACCAAGAAGATCAACGTCTCGGGGCGCTCGTACGAGATGACGGTCACCAGTAAGGACAAGAAGTGCACCGACGGCGCCCTGGGCGACAAGCTCCAGAAGGCGCTCAAGTCGGGCAAGTGCACCCAGCTCCTCCGGGCCAGCTTCCGCGACAAGTCCGGCAAGGTGATCGGCACGATCGGCGTGGCCAACCTCAAGACGAGCGGCACCGCCGGCAAGGTGGCCAAGGTCGGCGACGCGAGCAACTACGTCAAGCCGCTGGCCGGCAAGGACAGCGTCACCAAGATGCTCGGCTCGGGCAGCGGCGGCGCCAAGATCTCGACCCACGGCCACTACGCGATCATGGTGTGGTTCCAGAACAAGGACGGCAGCAAGCCGGACAAGAAGGAATCGAAGCGCATCCTCGAAGCCATCAAGGACCTCAGCGACGCGACCGTCTTCAAGGCTCTGGACAACCGTTCGATGACGGGTAGCGCGCTCAGCTGAACCGGCATCCCGCCCGATAACCCCCCAAAGAGGGCAGCGGATCCCGCGGGGAACCCCCATACCGACATAACGATCTCGCTACTCTCGCTAGGCTCGCCCTATGCGTGGCCAGGAACCCGGGTCTGAGCACGATCGCAGGGAAGCCGACCGTACGACCGCATCGCCGATGCCACCGCCGAGTTTCGGCCGCATCGGCAGCGGCGTCCCGTCGGCGTTCTCTCCGTCAGGTGAGCCGACCGGCGACGAGACGCGGGTTCCAGGTGGCACTCCACCGGAGCCCGAGGAGGCGTCCGCTGGCGTACAGCCGTGGGAGGTGGCCGACGACGACTCGGCCCCCTACGACTGGTTCGCCGACGACGCCCCCGACACCACCGCTCCACCATCCCCGACCTCCCCCGCCTCTCCTCTTCACCCCTCCATCAGCACCCCCTTCAGCACCCCCGGCCCCTCCTCCGGGCCCGGCGCCCCCAGCGCCCCCGGCGCCTCCTCCGGGCCCCATGCCCCAGGCGCGTCCTCCGGGCTTCGCACCCCAACCGCCTCCTCCGGGCCCGGCGCTCCAAGCGCCGCCTCCGGGCCCGATGCTCCAAGCGCCGCCTCTGGGCCCAGTGCCCTTCCCGCGGCCTCCGGCCACCGCGCGGGGGGCTCCTCCGAAGCTTCTGGCCCCTTCAACGTCCCTGGGCATCACGCCCCCTATGGAGCGCCCGTCCCCACCACCGGCGCCCCCTTCGCGCCTCCCGAAGCCGGCGCCCCCCAGGGCTTGAGAATCGACGAAGACACCGTCGCCGCCGTACGGGTCCCCCGCAGGGACACCGGCCCCTGGCCGACCGGCACGCCGAACACCCCCACCGGCGCTCCCCCCGGGGCTTCCCCCGCCCCCACCGGCGCTCCCCCCGCCCCAGCCTCGGCCTCGGGCCCCGCGGCCTCCGGATCCGGCATCCCCGGCACACCCGCCCCAGGCCCCAACCCGGGAGCCCCCACCTCCGCTCCCGGCACCTCGGGAACGCCTGCTGCCGCGTCCCACATGTCCGGAACGCCCGTCTCGGCTTCCGACCCCGCAGGGATTGCCAATGCCCCCGAGTGGGCTGTTGACGCCCCGACGAGGCCCGCCTGGGCCCCCCAGATTTCCGACGCAGCCGGCGAGCCGTCCCGATCGCCCGCCCAGCCGCCCTCCTGGACGCCCCAAGCTCCCGACCAGGCCGCCTCGCCACCCAGAGCCGTCACCGATCCCGGACGCCCCCTCGGAACCCCAACCGAAGCCGGCTGGGGCCCCAGGCCGTCCAGCGAGACCGGGCCGGGCGCAGGCACCACCGACACACCCGCCTGGGCCCCCCAAGCTCCCGACCAAGCCACCTGGACCCCCAGAAACGCCACCGAAGCCACCTGGGGCCCACAGCCGGGGAACGACGCCAGCTGGAGCCAGCACCAAGAGGGCAACCCTGCCGTCGGCCCGCAGCCGGAGGACGACGCCTCCTGGACCCCTGCCCCTGGCCAGTGGGCCGCCGTCCCGGAGGAAGACCCTCCCGCCTGGCCGGGCCAGTCGGCCGCGCAGGCCGCGCCGCCGTGGGAGCAGCCGGGGCCGGTCGTACCAGGTGCGCCGCCGTGGGAGCCGCCGCCGGCGTTCACGGCCGCCGCCGCGGGCCTTCAGGTGTGGCCCGCGCCGGTCGCCGACCCGCACGTCATGCCTCCCTGGCCCGCCGCCACGGGCGAACTCGTAGCCGAGCCGGACACCGACGACCCGGCCCTCGGCGACCCCACCGCCCGATTCCCCACCACCCAGGCCGGCCGCCCCACAGAGCCGCCGGTCACCCCGTCGACCGCCGCGACCGGCACCACCGCCACCGGCACCACCGGCACCGGCGTGCCCTCTGACCCGAACGCCACCGCACCGGCGTTCCCCCACGACCCCGCCCCGCCGTACGACCCCGCCACGCCGTACGACCAGGACGCCGCCCCGTACGCCCCCGGCCACCCGCCGTACCCGGACGACGCCCTCGCCCCCCCGGACGCCGCACCACACGACGGCCCTGACGCCGCACGGTTCGGTTCCGAGCCCGCACAGTTCAGCCCCGACGCCGGACGCTTCGCCCCCAAGGCCGGTCCATACGAGCCCGATGCCGGTTCGTACGAGCCCGATGCCGGTTCGTACAACCCCGATGGCGGTTCGTACGACCCCGATGCCACCCGCCCGGGCGGCATCCCCAAGGCGGCCCACTACTTCGACCCCGAGGCCGCCAAGCGCGACGCCGCCGCCACCGTCCAGCAGCACGCCACCCCGCCCCCTCCGCACGAGGAGCACGACCCGGCGGCCCTGGACACCCCGCCTCAGGGCATGCGCGCGTCCGACCCCCGCGAGGAGCCCACCGGCCCCATGCGGACGGCCCACTACGTCGAGCCCCACCCCACCAACCCGACGGGCCGCCCCCCGGAGCCGGGCGACGTCCCCGTATGGCCCCCCATGCCCCCCGCCGAGGAGAAGCGCCCGGAGGACAGGCACCCGGACGAAAGGCCCGACGAGGCGACGCAACGCGCAACCGGCCACTCTCCCGACACGCCTGCACAGAACACCCACCCAGCAGAACAGGGCCGGGACGACAAGCAGGCCGAACCCAAGCCTTCACCAGAGCCGCGCCAGGACCCGTCCCCCACCCAGGACAAACTCCCTGACCTGCCCTTCAACCAGGACCTGTGGACGAAGAGGCCCGGCACCGCCCTGGACCTCCCCACCCCGCCCCACGGCACGCCCACCTTCCCACCCGGCGCGTTCAGGCAGCCCCCGTTCCAGATCCCGCCGCCACCGCCCCCAGCCCGCGGCAAGAGCAAGCGAGCCCTGCTCGTGACCCTCGGCGCCTTGGCCCTGGCCGGCGTCGCGACCGGCGGTTTCTTCGCCTACCGCGCGCTGAACACCGCCCCGCCGGCCGCCACGACCGCGGGCGCCACCCCCGCCCCGCCCACGCTGCTGCCCACCTCGGAGCTGACCACCAGCCCGCCCGCCGACGTCCCGGGCGCGTCCATGCTCAATTCGGAGGAGACCGACCCGAAGAAGATGTCCCTGACGGAGGCGTTCCCGAAGAAGAAGGTCTCCGCCGCCGGCACGACGTTCACCAGGGTCAAGACCGACACCGAGACGAGCTGCGACAAGGCGGCGACCGGCGCGTTCGCCGACGCGCTGCGCGAGCGGAAGTGCAGCCGGATCATCCGGGCCACCTTCGTCGACAGCAAGCGCCGCTACGCCGTGACCACCGGCATCGCGGTGCTGCCGACCAAGGAGGACGCCGTCCAGACCGACCAGGCCAAGAACCTCTCGCGCAACGTCTGGTTCCGCGCGCTGCCGGGTGCGGAGGGAAGCGGGGGCGAGCGGGTGTCCATCGCCGGCGGCTACGCGGCCGGCCTGGTGTGGGGCAGGTACATCGTCTTCAGCTACGCCACCCACGCCGACGGCCACACCCCGGACGCCGGCGACAAGACGCTGGCCAAGGTCAGCGGGGCGTTCCGGGACCAGACCTCACTCGTCCTGGAGCGCCGCGTCACCAAGGGCTGAGGCCGCGTCACCAAGGGCTGAGAGCGTGCGGACCCGCCGGGTGGCGGCGGCCCGCGCGGCGAGTTCGTCCGCCGCCGGGTAGCCCACCTCCTCCAGGCACAGCCCGTGCGCGGGCGCGACGTGCACCCCGGAGTCCCGTACGGCCCGGGTCAGCACCTGCCCGGGCCATTCCACCGGCCGCCGCCCGTCGCCAGCGGCCAGCAGCGAGCCCACCAGCGCCCGGACCATCGAGTGGCAGAACGCGTCCGCCACGACGGCGGCCACCAGCACGCCGTCCGCCTCGCGCGTCCACTCCAGGCGCTGCAGCTCCCTGATCGTCGTGGCGCCCTCGCGCTTCTTGCAGAACGCCGCGAAGTCGTGCTCGCCGACCAGCCGCCGGGCCGCCTCGTTCATGGCGTCGAGGTCCAGCGGACGGCTGTGCCAGACCACCTCGTGCCGCCGCAGCGGATCGACCCCGCCCGCCGTGTCGCACACCCGGTACGCGTACCGCCGGAACATCGCGGAGAAACGGGCGTCAAAGCCCTCAGAAGCCACCGAGACCCGATGAACGCGTACATCCTGGGGCAGGATCCCCCCCAGCCGCCGGACGAGCGCAGAGAGCCGCTCATCGACGTCCAGGGGCCCCCGGTTGCCGTCGAGCTCGGCCAGCGAGCCGGCCGGCACGTCCACGTGCGCCACCTGGCCGCGCGCGTGCACGCCCGCGTCCGTACGCCCGGCCACGGTCAGCGCGGCGGGCTCGCCCAGGCGCAGGATCCTGGTGAGCGCCAGCTCGATCTCACCCTGGACCGTACGGCGACCGGGCTGCCTCGCCCATCCGGAGAAGTCGGTCCCGTCGTATGCCAGATCCAGGCGGAGCCGTAGCACGATCGTCCCTTTCACGTTCACGGAAAAGGGCCCGGATCCCCCGCGAAGGGGATCCGGGCCCGATTCAACCAGCCTGAGAGATCAGGCCTCGTCCTTCTTCGCCTCGGCCTCGGCGGCCGGAGCCTCCTCGGCGGCAGCCGGGGTCTCCTCGGCGGCGGCCTCGGGGGCCTCGGGCGCCTCGGTCTCGGCGGCCTCGGTCTCCTCGGCGGCCGGAGCCGGAGCGGCAGCGGCGGCCGGAGCCTCGGTACGGCGGGTGGTGACACCGTTCAGCGGCTCGGACACCAGCTCGATGACGGCCATCGGAGCGTTGTCGCCCTTACGCGCGCCGATCTTGGTGATCCGGGTGTAACCACCCGGGCGCTCGGCGAACGTCACCGCGATCTCGGTGAACAGGTGGTGAACCACGCCCTTGTCCTTGACCACGGTCAGGACCTGGCGACGGTTGTGGATGTCGCCCTTCTTCGCCTTGGTGATCAGGCGCTCCGCCAGCGGGCGAAGGCGCTTGGCCTTGGCGACCGTCGTGCGGATCTTGCCGTGGCGGAACAGGTCCGTGGCGAGGTTCGCCAGGATCAGCCGCTCGTGCGCCGGGCTGCCGCCAAGACGTGCACCCTTGGTGGGCTTGGGCATTGCTTTCTCCTCTTGGGTTAACCCGCCCCGGCCGTACCAGGTACCGGAGTCGGGCCGGCCGCAGTCACCACGACTGGGCCGTTACGTTCGTCACGCGCCGAGCGGCTGGGCCACTCGGCGCGTGCGGGGCACGTGCGGAGACGGGGTCTCCGCACGAGGCTCAGTACTGCTCGGTCTCGACGTACGCGCTGTCGTCGTCGTCGTAGCCGCCGCCGGCCACCGCGCTCGGGTCGAACCCGGGCGGGGAGTCCTTGAGCGCCAGCGACATCTCGTGCAGCTTCTGCTTGACCTCTTCGATCGACTTGGCCCCGAAGTTCCTTATGTCGAGAAGGTCCTGCTCGCTGCGGGCGACGAGCTCACCCACGGTGTGGATGCCCTCGCGCTTGAGGCAGTTGTAGGAGCGAACGGTCAGGTTCAGCTCCTCGATCGGCAGCGCCAGGTCGGCGGCCAGGGCGGCGTCGGTCGGCGACGGGCCGATGTCGATGCCCTCGGCCTCGACGTTGAGCTCACGGGCCAGGCCGAAGAGCTCGACGAGGGTCTTGCCGGCCGAGGCCACCGCGTCGCGGGGCTTCATGGCGGGCTTGGTCTCGACGTCGAGGATGAGACGGTCGAAGTCGGTGCGCTGCTCGACTCGGGTCGCCTCGACCTTGTAGGTGACCTTGAGCACCGGGGAGTAGATCGAGTCGATCGGGATGCGCCCGATCTCCTGGCCCGGCTGCTTGTTCTGGGCGGCGGAGACGTAGCCGCGACCGCGCTCGACGGTCAGCTCCATCTCCAGCTTCGCCTTGCCGTTGAGCGTGGCGATGCGCAGCTCGGGGTTGTGCACCTCGACACCGGCCGGAGGCGCGATGTCGGCGGCGGTGACCTCACCCGGGCCCTGCTTGCGCAGGTACATCACGACCGGCTCGTCGTGCTCGGAGGAGACGACCAGCTCCTTGAGGTTCAGGATGATGTCGGTGACGTCTTCCTTGACCCCGGGAACGGTCGAGAACTCGTGCAGCACGCCCTCGATGCGGATGCTCGTCACGGCCGCGCCCGGGATGGACGACAGCAGCGTGCGACGCAGCGAGTTGCCGATGGTGTAGCCGAAGCCCGGCTCCAGCGGCTCGATGACGAACCGGGACCGGGTCTCGTCGATCGACTCTTCGAGGAGAGTCGGGCGCTGAGCGATCAGCATGGTGTGGGTTCTCCCCTTGTCGTGTGGCGCCCGCTATATGACGCCACTCCGATAAACAGTCTAGTTCGGGTACGAAGACCGCGTATAGCGATCTTCCGCAGGCAGCGCCTTGCGCGCCTACGGAAATCCGTACCCGAACTAGGACGTCAGTGACTACTTGGAGTAGTACTCGACGATGAGCTGCTCTTGGACCTGGGTGTCGATCTGCTGGCGAACCGGCAGCTGGTGGACCAGGACGCGGAGCTTCTCCGGCACGACGCCGAGCCACGCGGGAACCGTGCGCTCGCCCGCGGTCGCCCGAGCGACCTCGTAGGGCAGCAGGTTGCGCTTGGTCTCGCGGACCTCGATGATGTCGTGCTCGCGAACGCGGTACGACGGGATGTCGACCTTCTTGCCGTTCACCAGGATGTGGCCGTGGCGCACCTGCTGGCGGGCGGCGTCACGCGACTGGGCGAAGCCGGCGCGGTAGACGACGTTGTCGAGACGGCTCTCCAGGATCTGGAGCAGCACCTCACCCGACTTGCCGCTCTTGCCCGCGGCCTCCTCGTAGTAGTTGCGGAACTGCTTCTCGAGGACGCCGTAGATGCGACGGGTCTTCTGCTTCTCGCGAAGCTGAAGCTGGTACTCGGACTCCTTGGGGCGTCCGCGGCCGTGCTCACCCGGCGGGTAAGGACGGATCTCGATGGGGCACTTGGCGGACTCGCACTTGCTGCCCTTGAGGAAGAGCTTGGTCTTCTCGCGACGGCAGAGCTTGCAGTCCGCGCCCGTGTAACGAGCCATTTCTCAATATCTCCTGGGGAAATTCAGACGCGGCGGCGCTTCGGCGGACGGCAGCCGTTGTGCGGGACCGGCGTGACGTCCTGGATCGAACCCACCTCGAGGCCGGTGGCCTGGAGGGAGCGGATCGCGGTCTCACGGCCGGAGCCGGGACCCTTGACGAACACGTCGACCTTGCGCATGCCGTGCTCCATGGCGCGGCGGGCGGCGTTCTCGGCGGCCATCTGGGCGGCGAACGGGGTGGACTTACGGGAGCCCTTGAAACCCACGTGGCCGGCGCTGGCCCAGGAGATCACGTTCCCGTTCGGGTCGGTGATCGAGACGATCGTGTTGTTGAACGTGCTCTTGATGTGGGCGTGCCCGTGAGCGACGTTCTTCTTTTCCTTGCGGCGCACCTTCTTCGGGGCACCCTGACGGCTCTTAGGAGGCATTGTTTGCCATTACTCCTGAGATCTTCGGTCCGCGGCTGTGGACTACTTCTTACCGGGCTTCTTCTTACCGGCGACGGTCTTCTTCTTGCCCTTACGGGTACGCGCGTTGGTCTGCGTGCGCTGACCGTGGACCGGAAGGCCCTTGCGGTGCCGGATGCCCTGGTAGCAACCGATTTCGATCTTGCGACGGATGTCGGCCTGGACCTCGCGGCGCAGGTCACCCTCGATCTTGAAGTTCGCCTCGATGTAGTCACGCATCGGGACGAGCTCGGTGTCGGAGAGCTGGTGCACGCGGAGGTCGCCGCTGACACCGGTCGCCTGGAGGATCTCCTGGGCGCGGGTGCGGCCGATTCCGTAGATGTAGGTGAGAGCGATCTCCAGCCGCTTCTCGCGGGGGAGGTCGACGCCAACCAGGCGAGCCATGGTCGGGCATTCTCCTTCTTTTGGGCGGAGGTCTTGCGCCGCACTACCCCTCCCCATGCCCGGGGTGAGGGCCCCGGCCTCCGACCGGGGGTCTCCTGAGTGGTACGGATCGCTCCGCCGGCCCAGGTGTGAGACGCGATTACTGTCGCGGGCTCCTCATGCGTCGAGCCCGCTCCCTAAATCGGGGCGGACTCGGAGAAACCTTGCGTACGACTAACCCTGACGCTGCTTGTGGCGCAGGTTGTCGCAGATCACCATGACGCGACCGTGCCGGCGAATCACCTTGCACTTGTCGCAGATCTTCTTGACGCTCGGCTTTACCTTCATTGTCCTTCGTGTTCCTCAGACGTCTTACTTGTATCGGTAGACGATCCGCCCGCGACTCAGGTCGTAGGGGCTCAGTTCAACGACTACCCTGTCGTCCGGCAGAATTCGGATGTAGTGCATCCGCATCCGTCCGCTGATGTGGGCCAGGACCTTATGGCCGTTGTCGAGCTGCACCCGGAACATGGCGTTCGGGAGCGACTCAACCACAGTGCCCTCGATCTCGATGGCGCCGTCTTTCTTGGCCAAAATCCCTCGCGTTTCACTGATCGGTCGTCTGAGGCTCCGGTTCACTAAGCAGCCGCGACCTCACGCTTCGAAGAGAGCGGCGATCGGCAAAGACCGCCGACGCGTGATAGTCATAGTGAGCCGACTAAGGAGTGTACGACACCTGAGCCCAAAACGCGAAACGCGTGCCAGGTGTCCTGACACAACCATGTAAGAGTGTACCCCACGGCCCATACTCCTTCGTCCGTACACCGAAGGACCCGCCGGGCGGACCGGCGGGTCCTTCGCAGGGTGCTCCTAGAAGATGCGGTGCCGGTCACCGCAGTACGTGGACGGGCCGCCCCAGCACGTCCAGGTGTAGATCTTCTTGATCCCCCGGCCGGACCAGGTCTCGTCGTGGCTCCCGTCCCACTTCCTGGAGAACTGGTGCCAGCTGCCGTTCGCGTGGTACCGGAACCACACGTAGCCGAACTTCGGCGTGGCCTCCTTGCCGTACCAGTGGGTGTAGACCTTGCCGTGCGACCGGTACGTGCTGCCGTGCGTGTACGCCTTGTGGTTGGCCGCGTAGAACGTGCCCCACCCCCCGGACGAGGCCGCCTGGGCGGCGGGGGCGACGGCGAGACCGGTGACGGCGATCGAGCCGGCGAGGGCGGCGGCTGCGAGGACCTTGCGCATCTGATTCCTCCGTGAGTCGTGTTCCCGACACGGCACACGCTAGGAACCAGCGCCGTCACGCACTGCGGAGGAATACACACAGTGCATTACGGCACATACGGCTCCGGGCTAGCTGCGCTTGGGCCCGTTCCCGAAGATCGTGCTCATCAGCAGGATCGCGCCCCAGGGCCCCATGACCCACAGCGGCCACGGATAGATCATGTGACCGGACGAGACGCTCACGATCAGCCAGATCACCCAGTTGATGGCGCTGGCCGTGGCCCAGGCGCCCCAGGCCGCCCGCATGCCCGGATGCAGGTTGCCGCGCGTCGCGGGCGCCGCCTCGGGCTTCGCCGGCCGGTGGCGCAGGTCGACGTCGGGCAGGTCGGCCGTCAGCTTGGCCAGGTCACCGTAGGTCTTGCTCTTGTAGAGCTCTTCGAGCCGCTCGTTGAACTCGTCCATCGTGATGCGGCCCTGCGCGGTGTGCTCCCGGAGGATGGCGGCCACCCGATCGCGGTCGACGTCCGAGGCACGCATCTCGGGGCTGTTCGCCATTCCACCACTCCCGGGGGTCAGGGCTGAAGGTGACTCAGGCGCTCTTCGCCACCGTCCAGGGCGGTAAGCACCCAAGGTCCATTATGTGTCACCGCGACGCTGTGTTCGAAGTGCGCCGAGGCCTTCCCGTCGATCGTCACGACCGTCCAGTCGTCGGACAGCACGCGGGTGCGCTCGGTGCCCAGGTTCACCATGGGCTCGATGGCCAGGCACATGCCCTCCTCCAGCAGCGGGCCGCGGCCCGGCTTGCCGTGGTTGGCGATCCACGGGTCCATGTGCATCTCGGTGCCGATGCCGTGGCCGCCGTACTCCGGAGGGATGCCGAAGCGGCCCTGGGTCTTGACGTAACGCTCGATCTCGTAGCCGATGTCGGACAGGTGGCGGCCGACCTTCAGCGCGGCGATGCCGCGCCACATGGCCTCCTCGGTGACCCGCATCAGCTCGGTCAGCTTCGGGTCGACCTCGCCGACCGGCACCGTGACGGCGGAGTCGCCGTGCCAGCCCTCCAGGATCGCGCCGCAGTCGATGGAGATGACGTCGCCCTCGCGCAGCTTGCGGGCGTCCGTGGGGATGCCGTGCACCACCTCGTCGTTGACGGACGCGCAGATCGTCGCGGGGAAGCCCTGGTATCCCTTGAACGACGGGATCGCGCCTTCGTCCCTGATCGCCTTCTCGGCGATGGAGTCGAGGTCGAGCGGCGTCATGCCGGGCTCGACGGAGCGCTTCAGCAGATCGAGCGTGCGCCCGACCACCAGGCCGGCGGCCCGCATCTTCTCCAGCTGCTCGGGCGACTTGATCTGGATTCCGTGTCGGTTTCTCTTGAACATTGTTCGGCACCCCCCGGGGTTTCTGACGGGCCTCGTGGGAGCCCTAATTCCCCCACAATAGCCGCACACAAAACAGCAAGGTGGCACGGATATCCGTGCCACCTTCGCAGGAGATCGTGTCCGGCGTCATCCCAGGTACGGGCGGATCGCCTCCATGGCCCGCTGCGTCACCTCTTCGACCGGCCCGGTCGCGTCGACGCCCACAAGGATGTCCTCGCCGACGTAGTACGAGACCAGCGGCGCGGTCTGCTCCTGGTAGACCTCCAGGCGGTGCCTGACGGTCTCTTCCTTGTCGTCGTCCCGCTGGAACAGCGCGCCGCCGCAGGCGTCGCACTTGTCGTCCTTCTTGTCGTCGAACTCCACGTGCCAGATACGGCCGCACTGACTGCACGTGCGCCGCCCGGCCAGCCGCCGGACGACCTCGTCGTCGTCCACGACCAGCTCCAGCACCAGGTCGAGCTCCAGACCCCAGTCCTTGAGCATGTCGCGCAGGATCTCCGCCTGCGCGACGTTCCTCGGGAAGCCGTCGAGCAGGAACCCGTCCTGCGCGTCGTCCTCGGACAGTCGGTCGCGGACCATGGCGATGGTGACCTCGTCGGGCACGAGATCGCCACGGTCCATGTAGGTTTTGGCCAGCTTGCCGAGGTCCGTGCCGCCCGAGACGTTGGCACGGAAGATGTCACCTGTCGAGATCTTCGGGATGGACAGGTTCGATGCGATGTACTGGGCCTGTGTCCCCTTACCCGCTCCGGGGGGCCCGACGAGAACGAGACGCACTACCGCAGGAAACCTTCGTAGTTACGCTGCTGGAGCTGGCTCTCGATCTGCTTCACCGTGTCCAGGCCGACACCAACCATGATCAGAATGCTCGTCCCTCCGAACGGGAAGTTCTGGCTAGCCCCGGCCACCGCCAGCGCGACGATCGGGATCATGGAGATCAGACCCAGATAGAGCGCGCCGGGCGCGGTCAGACGGGTGAGCACGAAGTTCAGGTATTCAGCCGTCGGACGGCCGGGACGGATGCCCGGAATGAACCCACCGTACTTCTTCATGTTGTCGGCGACTTCAGCGGGGTTGAACGTAATCGACACGTAGAAGTACGTGAAGAAGACGATCAGCACGAAGAACGTGATCATGTAGACCGGGTGGTCGCCCCTGACCAGGTACTGGGAGATCCACTGGACGACCGCGTTGTTCGACGTCGGGAAGAGCGAGGTCAGCAGCTGCGGCAGGTAGAGCAGCGACGAGGCGAAGATGACCGGGATGATGCCGGCCTGGTTGACCTTGAGCGGGATGTACGTCGAGGTGCCGCCGTACATCCTGCGGCCCACCATGCGCTTGGCGTACTGGACCGGGATGCGGCGCTGCGCCTGCTCGACGAAGACCACGGCCGCGATCATGAAGACACCGACGACCAGGACCACCGCGAAGGTGAACTTGTTCGCCTGGAAGATGTTGGACAGCTCGGACGGGAAGACCGCGACGACCTGCGTGAAGATCAGAATGGACATGCCGTTGCCGACGCCGCGGTCGGTGATGAGCTCACCGAGCCACATGATCACCGACGTGCCGGCCGTCATGATGATGACCATCGTGACGATGCCGAAGACGTCGTCGGGGTCACGCAGGACGGACTGCTGGCAGTTGGGGAACAGCTGGCCGGACCGCGCGAGCGCGATGAAGGCGGTCGACTGGAGGACGCCGAGGCCGATGGTCAGATAACGCGTATACTGCGTGATCTTGGCCTGACCCGCCTGGCCTTCCTTCTTGAGAGCCTCAAGACGTGGAATCACCACGACGAGCAGCTGAAGAATGATGCTCGCGGTGATATACGGCATAATGCCCAGCGCGAACACCGAGAGCTTCAGGAGCGCACCACCACTGAACAGCTGCACCATCCCATAGATGTTGCCGGTGGCTCCGTTACGGGCCTGATCGAAACAGGCCGCGAGGTTCTGGACGTGAACTCCCGGAGTCGGAAGAACCGAGCCGAGACGGAACAGCGCGATGATGCCCAGGGTGAAGAGCAACTTCTTGCGCAGGTCCGGTGTCCGGAACGCCCGGGTAAACGCGGTCAGCACGGTCCCTCCTGCGCGCCTTTATGGCGATGTGAGTATGCGGTGGTGCGGGGATCTGCCATGTCAAGTCTCAAGTCAAACGAGCCGGACAGAATCCTGCCGTCTCGCCGAACTCTAACGCACTAAGGGCGTGGGGGCCCATTGTCGGAACCCCCACGCCTCGTCATAGCGGAGCTACAGCTCGGTAACGGAACCACCGGCGGCGGCGATCTTCTCCTTCGCGGCGGACGAGAAGGCGTGAGCCGTAACGTTCACAGCGACGGAGATCTCGCCGGTGCCGAGCACCTTCACGAGCTGGTTCTTGCGAACGGCGCCCTTGGCCACCAGGGCCTCGACGGTGACGTCGCCACCCTCGGGGAACAGCTCGCCGAGCCTGTCCAGGTTGACGACCTGGTAGGTCGTCTTGAACAGGGCGTTGGAGAAGCCCTTGAGCTTCGGCAGACGCCTCTGCAGCGGCACCTGGCCACCCTCGAAGCCGAGGGGAACCGTGGTACGGGCGTGGCTGCCCTTGGTGCCGCGACCGGCCGTCTTGCCCTTGGACGCCTCGCCACGACCCTTGCGGATCTTGGACTTGTTGGCACCCGGAGCAGGACGCAGGTCGTGAATCTTGAGCGGAGCCTTGTCAGTCATGACTAGTCGACCTCTTCCACCTCGACGAGGTGCGTCACCACGGACACCATCCCGCGAATCTCGGGACGGTCCTCCTTGACGACGACATCGCCGATTCGCTTCAGGCCAAGCGAACGCAGCGAGTCACGCTGGTTCTGCTTGCCACCGATCTTCGAGCGAACCTGAGTGATCTTCAGGCGTGCCATGACTAGCTCACCGCCTTCGCGGCCGCGGCCTCGGCGATGCCCTCGCGCTGAGCCTTGAGCATGCGGGCCGGAGCCACGTCCTCGATCGGCAGGCCACGGCGGGCGGCGATCTCCTCGGGGCGGGAAAGGCCCTTCAGAGCCGCCACGGTGGCGTGCACGATGTTGATCGGGTTGTCCGAGCCGAGCGACTTGGACAGCACGTCATGGATGCCGGCGCACTCCAGGACCGCGCGCACCGGGCCACCGGCGATGACGCCGGTACCGGCCGACGCCGGACGCAGGAAGACGACACCGGCCGCCTCCTCGCCCTGCACGGTGTGCGGGATGGTGCCCTGGATGCGAGGCACCTTGAAGAAGTGCTTCTTGGCCTCTTCGACGCCCTTGGCGATGGCCGCGGGGACTTCCTTGGCCTTGCCGTAACCGACGCCGACCAGGCCGTTGCCGTCACCGACGATGACGAGGGCGGTGAAGCTGAAGCGACGACCACCCTTCACGACCTTGGCCACTCGGTTGATCTTCACTACGCGCTCGATGTACGAGACGCCCTTGTCGGCGGCGCCACCGCGGCGATCGTCACGACGGTCCCGCCGCTCGCCACCGGTGCCGCCACCGCGACGCGGAGCTGCAGCCATCAGTGGTTCCTCTTCTCAGTTGCCATCAGAATTCCAGCCCGCCTTCGCGGGCGCTGTCCGCCAGAGCCGCGATGCGACCGGCGTAGCGGTTGCCACCGCGGTCGAAGACGACCTTGGTGATCCCGGCTTCCTTGGCCCGCTGAGCGAGGAGCTCGCCGACCTTCTTGGCCTTCTCCGTCTTGTCGGCCTCAAGGGTGCGCAGCGAGGCGTCCATGGTGGAGGCGCTCACCAGCGTGTGACCGACGGAGTCGTCCACGATCTGGACGAACATGTGACGGGTCGAACGGTTGACGACCAGGCGCGGACGCTCGGCCGTACCGACGACGAACTTGCGGACGCGGCGGTGACGGCGAGCCCGCGAGACGGTGCGGGCAGCCGTGTGCTTGCTGAACGCAGTCTTCGGAGCCATGCCTACTTACCAGCCTTTCCGACCTTGCGGCGGATCTGTTCGCCCTGGTAACGCACGCCCTTGCCCTTGTACGGGTCAGGCTTGCGCAACTTGCGGATGTTGGCCGCGACCTCGCCGACCTTCTGCTTGTCGATGCCGTCCACGTGGAACAGGGTCGGCTTCTCGACGCGGAAGGAGACACCCTCGGGGGCGTCGACGATGACCGGGTGGCTGAAGCCCAGCGAGAACTCCAGCTGCGTCGGGCCCTTGGCCTGGACGCGGTAACCGACGCCGACGATCTCCAGGGACTTCGTGTACCCCTGGGTGACGCCCTGCACCATGTTGGCGATCAGCGTCCGGGACAGGCCGTGCAGCGCACGGACCTTGTTCTCGTCGTTGGGCCGGGAGACGGCGATGGCGCCGTCGTCGTCACGACCGACCGTAATCGGGTCCGCGACCGTGTGAGAAAGCGTGCCCTTCGGGCCCTTGACCTGGACATCCTGGCCGGTGATCGTGATGTCTACGCCACTGGGCACAGGGATGGGCAGCCGTCCGATTCTCGACATGCTGTGTTCCTCCCCTCTACCAGACGTAGGCGAGGACTTCGCCGCCCACGCCACGCTTGCCGGCCTGCTTGTCAGTCATGAGTCCGGCGGACGTCGAGATGATCGCGACGCCCAGCCCGCCCAGAACTCGAGGCAGGTTGTCCTTCTTCGCATAAACCCGCAGACCGGGCTTGGAAACCCGGCGCAGGCCCGCGAGCGAACGCTCACGGGTAGGCCCGAACTTGAGCTCCACCACGAGGTTCTTTCCGACCTTGGCGTCTTCGACGGCCCAGGACTGGATGTAACCCTCCTGCTGGAGGATCTCGGCGATGTGCGCCTTGATCTTCGAATACGGCATCGACACGCTCTCGTGGTACGCCGAGTTCGCATTGCGCAGACGCGTCAGCATGTCTGCGATGGGGTCGGTCATCGTCATGGCCAGTGGCCTTCCTCGCCGCGGTTTCCAGTCGGCCAAGCAGCGCTCTGCCGGTGGACCTTCGGCGCGGTCATGGACGCAAAGCGTCCTGTCTTCTTCTGAACATGGACTCCGGGGGGCGACGTGGAGCCGCCCCCCAGAGTATCTACCAGCTCGACTTGGTGATGCCGGGCAGCTCGCCCCGGTGCGCCATCTCGCGGAAGCACACGCGGCACAGACCGAACTTGCGGTACACCGCGCGCGGACGACCGCAACGCGAGCACCGGGTGTAGGCCCGGACCTCGAACTTCTGCTTGCGCCCCGCCTTGGCGATCAGCGACTTCTTCGCCATTGGATCAGGCCTCCTTGAACGGGAAGCCGAGGAGCTTCAGCAGCGCCCGGCCCTGGTCGTCGTTCGTCGCGGTGGTCACGACCGTGATGTCCATGCCCCGCGGGCGGTCGACCTTGTCCTGGTCGACCTCGTGGAACATGACCTGCTCGGTCAGACCGAACGTGTAGTTGCCGTTGCCGTCGAACTGCTTCGGCGACAGGCCGCGGAAGTCCCGGATACGGGGCAGCGCCAGCGCCAGCAGGCGGTCGAGGAACTCCCACATGCGGTCGCCGCGCAGCGTGACGTGCGCGCCGATCGGCATGCCCTCACGCAGCTTGAACTGCGCGATGGACTTGCGCGCCCGGACGACGGCCGGCTTCTGGCCGGTGATCGCGGTGAGGTCGCGTACGGCGCCTTCGATGAGCTTGGAGTCGCGAGCCGCCTCACCGACACCCATGTTGACCTTGATCTTGGTCAGGGCCGGGATCTGCATGACGTTCTCGATGCCGAACTGCTCGCGAAGCTGGGCCGCGATCTCCTCGCGGTACTTCGTCTTGAGTCGCGGCGTCGGGCGCTCGGTCTCAGTGGTCGTGGCGGTCATCAGCTGTCCTCACCCGTCTCCTCGGCCTTGTCGGCCTTCTTGTCGGCGGGCTTCTCGTCCTTGAGCTTCTTCACGTTGGACACGTGGATGGGGCCCTCCATCGTCTGCACGCCGCCGGTCTTGGCGCCACGCGGACCCTGGAGAGACTCCTTGGTGTGCTTCTTGATCATGTTGACGCCCTCGATCACCACGCGGTCCTCGCGCGGGTACGTGGCGATGACGTGACCCTTGGCACCCTTGTCCTTGCCGGCGATGACCTGAACCAGGTCACCCTTCTTCACATGCAGCTTCGGCATTACAGCACCTCCGGGGCGAGCGAGATGATGCGCATGAACTTCTTGTCGCGCAGCTCGCGGCCGACCGGGCCGAAGATACGAGTGCCACGAGGGTCACCGCTGTCCTTGATGATGACGGCGGCGTTCTCGTCGAAGCGGATGTAGGAGCCGTCGGGCCGGCGGCGCTCCTTGACCGTGCGGACGACGACGGCCTTGACCACGTCGCCCTTCTTGACGCCCGTGCTGCCCGGCAGCGCGTCCTTGACAGTGGCGACGATGATGTCGCCGATACCGGCGTAGCGTCGGCCCGAGCCACCGAGAACACGGATGCAAAGGATTTCCTTCGCACCAGTGTTGTCGGCGACCTTGAGCCGCGACTCCTGCTGGATCACTTGAACTCCTGTTAGTCGCGCCGGTTCTCATCTCTGAGCCTGGCGGAACCTGTCGTTGTCTTGTTCCCACGGCCACAGTCCACGAAGGGGCCGCACCGCAGGCGACGCGAGGCCCGGAGGACCTCGCGTCCTTGGACGCCGTCATGGGGGCCCTGAGGCCCCCACGAGGCGCGGTATATCCGAGAAGAGCCTTACTTGGCCTTCTCGAGGATCTCCACGACCCTCCACCGCTTGGTGGCGGAGAGGGGGCGGGTCTCCATGAGCAGCACACGGTCGCCGACGCCGCAGGCGTTGGCCTCGTCGTGTGCCTTGTACTTGGTCGTACGGCGGATGACCTTGCCGTACAGACGGTGCTTGACGCGGTCCTCGACGGCGACGACGACGGTCTTGTCCATCTTGTCGCTGACGACCAGGCCCTCACGGACCTTGCGGAAGTTCCGCGCGTCGTTCGCCTCGGTGGTTTCGGTGGTCTCGGTCTCAGCCATCGCTCGTCTCCTTCTCGACCGTGACGATGCCGAGCTCACGCTCGCGCATCACGGTGTAGATACGGGCGATCTCGCGGCGGACGGCGCGCAGCCGCCCGTGGCTCTCCAACTGACCGGTCGCTGCCTGGAAGCGGAGGTTGAACAGCTCCTCCTTGGCTTCCTTGAGCTTCTGGACCAGGGTGTCCTGGTCCTCCACTCGCAGCTCGCCGGCGGTCAGGCCCTTAGCCATCACGCCTCACCCACTTCACGCTTAACGATCTTGCACTTCATCGGCAGCTTGTGGATCGCCCTGGTGAGCGCCTCACGTGCGACCGACTCCGCCACGCCGGACAGCTCGAACATCACGCGTCCGGGCTTGACGTTGGCGATCCACCACTCCGGCGAACCCTTACCGGAACCCATGCGGGTCTCGGCCGGCTTCTTGGTGAGCGGACGGTCGGGGTAGATGTTGATCCACACCTTGCCGCCACGGCGGATGTGACGGGTCATGGCGATACGAGCGGACTCGATCTGGCGGTTGGTCACGTAGGAGTGCTCAACAGCCTGAATGCCGAACTCGCCGAACACGACCCTGGTGCCGCCCTTGGCGGCTCCGCTGCGGTCAGGCCGGTGCTGCTTGCGGTGCTTGACCCTGCGCGGGATCAGCATGGTCAGCTCCCTTCAGCACCCGGCTGCGCAGCCGGGCCGGTCTCAGGGGCAGCCTGCGAAGCTGCCTCGGTACGGGGGGCGCGGTCGCCACGGCCGCCACCACGACGCGGACGGTCACCGCCGCCACGACGCGGACGGTCGCCGCCGCCACCACGACGGTCGTCACGCTCGCGACGCTGACCGGCACGAGCGCCGGCGGCAGCCGCCTCACGCTCGGCGCGGCTGGTCGGAGCCTCGCCCTTGTAGATCCAGACCTTCACGCCGATGCGGCCGAAGGTGGTACGGGCCTCGTAGAAGCCGTAGTCGATGTCCGCGCGGAGGGTGTGCAGCGGCACGCGACCCTCACGGTAGAACTCCGACCGCGACATCTCGGCGCCGCCCAGACGACCGGCGCACTGGACACGGATGCCCTTGGCGCCGGACTTCATGGCCGACTGCATCGCCTTGCGCATGGCGCGGCGGAACGAGACACGGCTGGACAGCTGCTCGGCGACACCCTGAGCGACGAGCTGGGCGTCGATCTCCGGGTTCTTGACCTCGAGGATGTTGAGCTGGACCTGCTTCTTGGTCAGCTTCTCGAGGTCGCCGCGGATGCGGTCCGCCTCGGCGCCGCGGCGGCCGATCACGATGCCCGGACGCGCGGTGTGGATGTCCACCTGCACACGGTCCGTGGTGCGCTCGATCTCGACCTTGGAGATGCCGGCCCGCTCCATGCCCTTCTGCAGCATGCGGCGGATCGCCACGTCCTCGGCGACGTACGACTTGTACAGCTTGTCGGCGTACCACCGGCTCTTGAAGTCGGTCGTGATGCCGAGGCGGAACCCGTGCGGGTTAACCTTCTGGCCCACTATCGGGTCCTTCCCTTCGGCTCGCGGGATTCCACGATCACGGTGATGTGGCTCGTCCGCTTGTTGATCCGATAGGCGCGACCCTGTGCACGCGGGCGGAACCGCTTCAGCGTCGGGCCCTCGTCGACCCAGGCGCGGCTCACGACGAGCGTGCTGGGGTCGAGGTTGAAGTTGTGCTCGGCGTTCGCCATGGCGCTGCTGAGCACCTTGTAGATCGGCTCGCTCGCCGACTGGGGAGCGAACTGCAGCACGGCCTGCGCCTCCGAAGCGGGCAGCCCGCGAATAAGGTCCACCACGCGGCGGGCCTTGAGGGGCGTGACACGGACGAACCGCGCCTGAGCCCTGGCTTCCATCGCTTACTCCTCTAAATGCTTCTGAAGGCGTCTATCGCCGGCTGCGCCGGTCTTCCTTGACGTGGCTGCGGAACGTCCGCGTGGGGGCGAACTCTCCGAGCTTGTGACCGATCATCGACTCGGTGACGAACACCGGGACGTGCTTGCGGCCGTCGTGCACGGCGATCGTGTGCCCGAGCATGTCGGGAACGATCATGGAGCGCCGCGACCACGTCTTGATGACGTTCTTGGTGCCCTTCTCGTTCTGGACGTCGACCTTCTTCTGAAGGTGGTCGTCCACGAAGGGACCCTTCTTAAGGCTACGTGGCATTTCGGCTGCTCCTACCGCTTCTTCCTCTTGCTCCGACGACGGATGATCAGCCGGTCGCTGGACTTGTTGGCCCGGCGGGTGCGGCCCTCGGGCTTGCCCTTGGGGTTCACCGGGTGGCGACCGCCGGACGTCTTGCCCTCACCACCACCGTGCGGGTGGTCAACGGGGTTCATGGCGACACCACGGACGGTCGGGCGCTTGCCCTTCCACCGCATACGGCCGGCCTTGCCCCAGTTGATGTTGGCCTGCTCGGCGTTGCCGACCTGGCCGACCGACGCCCGGCAGCGCACGTCGACCATGCGCATTTCACCGGACGGCATACGCAGGGTGGCGTACTGGCCTTCCTTGGCGAGCAGCTGGATCTGGGCGCCCGCGGAACGACCGAGCTTCGCGCCGCCGCCCGGACGGAGCTCCACCGCGTGGATGAAGGTACCGGTCGGGATGTTGCGCAGCGGCAGGCAGTTGCCCGGCTTGATGTCGGCAGCGGGGCCGTTCTCGATTCGGTCGCCCTGCTTGAGGCCGGTCGGCGCGATGATGTAGCGCTTCTCACCGTCGGCGTAGTGGAGCAGAGCGATGTTGGCGGTGCGGTTGGGGTCGTACTCGATGTGAGCGACCTTCGCCGGGATGCCGTCCTTGTCATGCCTACGGAAGTCGATGATCCGGTAGGCGCGCTTGTGTCCGCCGCCCTGGTGGCGCGCGGTCACCCGGCCGTGTACGTTCCGGCCGCCCTTGCTGTGAAGGGGCGCAAGCAGCGACTTCTCGGGAGTGCTGCGGGTGATCTCGGAGAAGTCCGAGACACTCGACCCGCGGCGACCCGGAGTCGTCGGCTTGTACTTACGGATGCCCATCTTTTTCGTTCATCCTTCGTCGGTTACATGGGCGAGCCCGCCGCACCGAAATGCGACGGTCTCGTCCCTCGCAGACCTTTCGGCCCGCTTCCTATCTATGGCGCTGCTAGCCGATCTGACCGAAGATGTCGATCCGATCGCCCTCGACCAGGCTCACGATCGCGCGCTTGGTGTCGGGACGCTTGCCGAAACCGGTGCGGGTGCGCTTGCGCTTGCCCGTCCGGTTGATGGTGTTCACGCTGGTGACCTTGACCCCGAAGATCTGCTCAACGGCGATCTTGACCTGGGTCTTGTTCGCGGTCTTCTTCACCAGGAACGTGTACTTGTTGTTCTCATCGATCAGGCCGTAGCTCTTCTCAGAGACGACCGGCTTGATGATGATGTCGCGCGGGTCGGCGATCTTCTCCATCAGGCGTCTTCCTTCCCGCCCTGGCTCAGCCGCGCGACGACCTGGTCGTACGCCTCCTGGGTGAAGACCACGTCGTCGTGCACGAGCACGTCGTAGGTGTTGAGCTGCCCGGCGTCCAGCAGGTGGACCTCGGGAGCGTTACGCAGGCTCATCCAGGTCATCTCGTCGGCCTCGTCGACGACGACGAGCACGCGGGGAGCCTGAGTGATCTTGCGCAGGGCCTCCAGGGCAGCCTTGGTCTTCGGGGTCTCCCCCGTCACCAGCGTGCTGACCACGTGGACGCGACCGCCACCGGCCCTGTCGGACAGGGCGCCGCGGAGCGCGGCGGCCTTCATCTTCTTGGGCGTGCGCTGCGAGTAGTCACGCGGCACGGGCCCGTGGACGGTGCCACCGCCGGTGAACTGCGGCGCGCGGGTCGAGCCCTGACGGGCGCGGCCGGTGCCCTTCTGGCGGTACGGCTTCTTGCCGCCACCGCGGACCTCGCCACGGGTCTTGGCCTTGTGGGTGCCCTGCCGGCGAGCGGCGAGCTGGGCCACGACCACCTGGTGGATCAGCGGAACGTTGACCGTCGTGCCGAAGACGTCTTCGGGCAGTTCGACGGTGCCGGCCTTGGCGCCGCTGGCGTCGAGGACGTCAATAGTGGTGCTCACTTGGCAGCCCCCTTCTTGGCAGCGGTGCGAACGAGGACCAGGCTGCCGTTCGCGCCGGGGATCGCACCCTTGATCAGGATGAGACCGTTCTCGGCGTCGACGGAGTGAACCTTGAGGCTCTGCACAGTGGTGCGGACGTTACCCATCCGACCGGCCATGCGCAGGCCCTTGAATACGCGGCCCGGGGTGGCGCAGCCACCGATGGAACCCGGCGAGCGGTGCTTGCGCTGCGTACCGTGCGACGCGCCCAGACCACCGAAGCCGTGCCGCTTCATGACACCGGCGAAGCCCTTGCCCTTGCTCTTGCCCGTCACGTCGACGAACTGGCCGGCCTCGAAGGTGTCGGCCAGCAGCTCCTGGCCCAGGGTGTAGTCGCTCGCGTCGTCGGTGCGGATCTCCGCGAAGTAACGGCGCGGGGTGATGTCGTGCTTACGCAGGTAGTCGCCGAGCGGCTTGTTGACCTTCCGGGGGTCGACCTGCCCGAAGCCGAGCTGAACGGCGGAGTAGCCGTCCTTGTCTGCGGTGCGGACCCGGGTCACCACGCACGGACCGGCCTCGACCACGGTCACCGGAACCATCCGGTTGTCCGCGTCGAAGACCTGGGTCATGCCGAGCTTCTTGCCCAGGACGCCCTTGATCGTCTTAGCCATGTCAGTGCGTTCCCTCAGAGCTTGATCGAAATGTCGACACCCGCGGGGAGGTCGAGCCGCATGAGCGAGTCAACCGTCTTGGGGGTCGGGTCGATGATGTCAATCAGCCGCTTGTGCGTGCGCATCTCGAAGTGCTCGCGGCTGTCCTTGTACTTGTGCGGCGAGCGGATGACGCAGTACACGTTCTTCTCGGTCGGCAGCGGCACCGGGCCCGCGACCTTCGCGCCAGTCCGCGTCACCGTCTCGACGATCTTCTTGGCCGAGCTGTCGATGACCTCGTGGTCATAGGCCTTAAGCCGGATGCGGATCTTCTGTCCCGCCATAGTGGCCTCGGTGTCCTTCGCTGTCGTCTGAAAAAGTATCGTGCGGCCTTGTGCCGCTGTGCTGGTGCAGGTCTGACCCTGCGTGACCCCACGAGACAGACACTGTTGATCTGTCTTTTCTTCCGTGATCCGGCAGTTACTTCGGTCACTATGGCCGAAGCGACTGCTGGATCACGGCGCTTTACGCGAGGCCCTTGACGCGGTACGGCGGTCGGCCCTGAATGTGGGGCCGACCGCCGCCCCGACGGTCGAGCTACTTGATGATCTTCACGACCCGGCCGGCGCCGACGGTGCGGCCACCCTCACGGATCGCGAACTTGAGGCCTTCCTCCATGGCGATGGGCTGGATCAGCTCAACGCGCATCTCGGTGTTGTCGCCCGGCATGACCATCTCGGTGCCCTCGGGGAGGTTCACAACACCGGTCACGTCAGTCGTACGGAAGTAGAACTGCGGGCGGTAGTTGTTGAAGAACGGCGTGTGGCGGCCGCCCTCGTCCTTGGACAGGATGTAGACCTGGCCGGTGAACTCGGTGTGCGGGGTCGTCGTGCCCGGCTTGATGATGCACTGGCCGCGCTCGACGTCGTCGCGCTTGATGCCGCGGAGCAGCAGGGCGGCGTTGTCGCCGGCGTGACCCTCGTCGAGCATCTTGTTGAACATCTCGATGCTGGTGACGGTGGTCGTCGTCTTCTCCGGCTTGATGCCGATGATGTCGACCTGCTCGTTGACCTTGACGATGCCGCGCTCGATACGACCGGTGACGACGGTGCCGCGACCGGTGATCGAGAAGACGTCCTCGACGGGCATGAGGAACGGCTTCTCCGTGTCACGGGGAGGCTCGGGGACGTTCTCGTCCACCGCGTTCATCAGCTCGATGATGCTGTCGGCCCACTTCTCGTCACCCTCGAGAGCCTTGAGGGCGGAGACGCGGACGACGGGCAGGTCGTCGCCGGGGAACTCCTGCGCGGACAGGAGCTCACGGACCTCCAGCTCGACGAGCTCGAGGATCTCCTCGTCGTCGACCATGTCGGCCTTGTTCAGCGCCACGACGATGTAGGGGACGCCGACCTGGCGGGCCAGGAGGACGTGCTCCTTCGTCTGCGGCATCGGGCCGTCGGTGGCGGCGACCACGAGGATCGCGCCGTCCATCTGAGCGGCACCGGTGATCATGTTCTTCACGTAGTCGGCGTGACCGGGGCAGTCAACGTGAGCGTAGTGACGCTTCTCGGTCTGGTACTCGACGTGCGCGATGGAGATCGTAATACCGCGAGCCTTCTCCTCGGGCGCCTTGTCGATCTTGTCGAACGGGGTCGCCTTGTTGAGCTCGGGGAAACGGTCGTGAAGCACCTTGGTGATCGCCGCGGTCAGCGTGGTCTTGCCGTGGTCGATGTGTCCAATGGTGCCGATGTTCATGTGCGGCTTAGTCCGCTCGAACTTGGCCTTGCCCACTGGTTCTCTCCTTGAGAATCTGACTGACTTGTCTACACACTCGGGCCCGGGAGATCCCAGACCCCTAGGCGGCGGGGTGGCTCACACCACCCCGCCAGGGACCGGGATGTTATTCGCCCCGGGCCTTCGCGACGATCTCCTTGGCGATGCCCGGAGGCACCTCCGCGTAGGAGTCGAACTGCATGCTGTAGCTCGCGCGCCCCTGCGTCTTGCTACGCAGGTCACCCACGTAGCCGAACATCTCAGACAGCGGCACGAGCGCCTGGACGACACGGGCGCCGGCCCGCTCGTCCATCGCCTGGATCTGCCCGCGGCGACCGTTGAGGTCACCGATGACGTCACCCATGTAGTCCTCGGGCGTGGTGACCTCGACGGCCATCATCGGCTCGAGAAGAACGGCGTCCGCCTTGCGCGCGGCCTCCTTGAAGGCCATCGAGCCGGCGATCTTGAACGCCATTTCCGAGGAGTCGACGTCGTGGGCGGCACCGTCGGTCAGCGTAACCTTCACGCCCACCATCGGGTAACCGGCCAGCACGCCGAACTCGGCGGCCTCCTGGGCGCCGGCGTCGACCGAGGGGATGTACTCCCTCGGGACGCGGCCACCGGAGACCTTGTTCTGGAACTCGTAACCGTCGTTGCCCTCGCCCAGCGGCTCCAGGTCGATGATCACCCGCGCGAACTGACCGGAACCACCGGTCTGCTTCTTGTGGGTGTAGTCGACCTTCTCCACCTTGCGGCGGATGGTCTCGCGGTAGGCCACCTGCGGGCGGCCCACGTTGGCCTCGACCTTGAACTCGCGACGCATACGGTCGACGAGGATCTCCAGGTGAAGCTCGCCCATGCCCCAGATGACCGTCTGACCGGTCTCCTCGTCACGACGGACCTGGAAGGACGGGTCCTCCTCGGCCAGCCGCTGGATGGCGGTGGACAGCTTCTCCTGGTCGCCCTTGGTCTTGGGCTCGATGGCGACGTTGATGACCGGAGCCGGGAACGTCATCGACTCGAGCACGACCGGGTTGGACGGGTCGGCAAGGGTGTCGCCGGTCGTGGTGTCCTTCAGACCCATGACGGCGACGATCTGACCGGCGATCGCCTGCGGGCGCTCTTCGCGCTTGTTGGCGTGCATCTGGTAGATCTTGCCGATCCGCTCCTTCTTGCCCTTCACCGAGTTCACGACCTGTGAACCGGTGTCGAGGGTGCCGGAGTAGATACGGATGTAGGTGAGCTTGCCCAGGTGCGGGTCGCTGGCGATCTTGAAGGCCAGCGCGGAGAACGGCTCGGCCGGGTCCGCGTGACGCTCGATCACCTTCTCCTCGTTGCCGACCGCGTAACCCTTGAACGCCGGGATGTCGGTCGGGGCGGGGAGGTAGGCGACGATCGCGTCGAGCAGGGGCTGAACGCCCTTGTTCTTGAACGCGGTGCCGCACAGCACCGGGTTGATGGCGCTGCTCAGCGTGGCGCGGCGGATGGCCGCGACCAGCTGCTCCTCGGTGGGCTCGGTGCCCTCGAGGAAGAGCTCCATCAGCTCGTCGTCGTTCTCGGCCACCGTCTCGATGAGGCGGTCACGCCACTCGCGGGCGGCGTCGGCGTGGTCGGCCGGGATGTCGACGGTGTCGTACATCTCGCCCTTGGCCGCGTCGGCGCTCCAGATGAGCCCCTTCATCTTGATGAGGTCGATGACGCCCTTGAAGTCGGCCTCGACACCCCACGGAAGCTGGATCACAGCGGGGGTCGCGCCCAGGCGGCTGACCATCATCTCGACGCAGCGGTGGAACTCCGCGCCGACACGGTCCATCTTGTTCACGAAGCAGATGCGCGGGACCTCGTACCGGTCAGCCTGCCGCCACACCGTCTCCGACTGCGGCTCGACACCGGCGACACCGTCGAACACGGCGACGGCACCGTCGAGGACGCGGAGCGAGCGCTCCACTTCGATGGTGAAGTCGACGTGACCCGGAGTGTCGATGATGTTGATGGTGTGACCGATCCACTCACAGGTCGTCGCGGCAGACGTGATCGTGATGCCGCGCTCCTGCTCCTGCTCCATCCAGTCCATGGTGGCAGCGCCCTCATGGACTTCACCGATCTTGTAGTTGATACCGGTGTAGAACAGGATGCGCTCGGTCGTGGTGGTCTTGCCCGCGTCGATGTGGGCCATGATCCCGATGTTGCGGACCTTGGCCAGGTCAAGAGCGGTCGTAGCGGCCACTTTAACTCGCGTCCTCGTCGTCTCGTCGAACCCGCCGGGTTACCAGCGGTAGTGGGCGAAGGCCTTGTTGGACTCGGCCATCTTGTGGGTGTCCTCGCGCTTCTTGACACTCGCCCCGAGGCCGTTGCTGGCGTCGAGGAGCTCGTTCATGAGGCGCTCGGTCATGGTCTTCTCGCGGCGGGCGCGGGAGTACTGCACCAGCCAGCGCAGGGCCAGGGTGGTGCTGCGCGCGGCGCGCACCTCGACCGGCACCTGGTAGGTCGCGCCACCGACACGACGGCTGCGGACCTCGAGGGTGGGCTTGACGTTGTCAAGCGCGCGCTTGAGGGTGACGACCGGGTCGTTGCCCGTCTTCTCCCTGCAGCCTTCGAGGGCGCCGTAGACGATCGACTGCGCGATGGAGCGCTTGCCGTCAAGGAGCACCTTGTTGATCAGGGCGGTCACCAGCGGCGAGCTGTAAACCGGGTCAGACATGAGCTGACGACGGCCAGGAGAACCCTTACGAGGCATTGTTAGCTCTTCTCCTTCTTCGCGCCGTAGCGGCTGCGGGCCTGCTTGCGGTTGCGGACACCCTGGGTGTCGAGCGAACCGCGGATGATCTTGTAGCGAACACCAGGCAGGTCCTTCACACGACCGCCACGCACGAGCACGATGGAGTGCTCCTGCAGGTTGTGGCCCACACCGGGGATGTAAGCCGTGACCTCGATGCCGTTCGTGAGCCGAACGCGGGCCACCTTGCGCAGTGCCGAGTTGGGCTTCTTCGGGGTCGTGGTGTAAACGCGCTGGCACACACCGCGCCGCTGCGGACTCCCCTTGAGGGCAGGAGTCTTGGTCTTGGAGACCTTGTCCTGCCGGCCCTTACGGACCAACTGCTGAATAGTGGGCACTGCCACTCCGTTTCGTGCCTTGGCCGGTGTTACGTCATTGGGTCTTGCATTTCGCAGGTTCTGCCGGTGTCATGACCTGCTGGTTTTCCTCGTCTCGGTGCCCCCGCGGTCGGGCGTGTCGCGCTATTCACACAGACACAGCCACGGAGACTTGCGAGCCTGAGAGTCCAGCCGACGCTCTCCCTATGGATATGAGCGCACAGCCGAAAGCCCGCTAGAGACGGGCACGATGCTCAAGACTACCCAGGCCCAGCCGACACGTCAAAACGGCACGGCAACGCCTGTCGGCCTCGCCGCTCCGTGCCACCGGGGCCTGTCTCATCCAGCCCATCCGAAGCGCCGCGGCAATGATACCGGGCCCGGGGACCGACGTGTGCCGATTCGCCGGGGAGCCCCGCAAGCGGCCCACAGACCGTCAGACCGGCGGGCAGTCTCCCCCGGGGCCCGCCCCGCCCCCACAGGGCGTCTGGGAGCGTCTACGGCAGCGCGTACGGCCGGAAAAGCGCCGCGCCCGGGCCTCTTCGGAGAGAGACCCGGGCGCGGCGCCTGCGAACTGCTAGCGGTTGTACTGACCGAAGTCGTACTCCTCCAGCGGGACGGCCTCGCCGCTGCCCGTGCCGAAGGTGTAGTCGGCCGCGGAACCGTCGTAACCGCCGACGGTGTACATGGCGGCCTTGGCCTCCTCGGTCGGCTCGACCCGGATGTTGCGGTACTGGGGCATGCCCGTACCGGCCGGGATGAGCTTACCGATGATGACGTTCTCCTTCAGGCCCAGGAGCGAGTCGGACTTGGCGTGGATCGCCGCGTCCGTCAGGACCCTGGTCGTCTCCTGGAAGGAGGCCGCCGACAGCCACGACTCGGTGGCCAGCGACGCCTTCGTGATGCCCATGAGCACCGGACGACCCGCGGCCGGCGAGCCGCTCTCGGCCACCGTCTCGCGGTTCATCTGCTCGAAGCGCGGACGCTCCACCAGCTCACCGGGCAGCAGGTCGGTGTCACCGGACTCCAGCACGTTCACGCGCTTGAGCATCTGCCGCACGATGATCTCGATGTGCTTGTCGTGGATCGACACACCCTGCGACCGGTAGACCTGCTGGACCTCGGCCACCAGGTGCAGCTGCACGGCCCGCGGGCCGAGGATGCGCAGCACCTCGTTGGGGTTGACCGCACCGGCGATCAGCTGCTGGCCGACCGTCACGCGCTGACCGTCCTGGACGAGCAGGCGCGAACGCATCGAGACCGGGTAGGCGATCTCCTCCGACCCGTCGTCGGGGGTGATGACGATCTTCCTGGTCTTGTCGGTCTCGTCGATCCTGGCCCGGCCCTCGGCCTCGGAGATCGGGGCGACACCCTTGGGGATGCGCGCCTCGAACAGCTCCGTGACACGGGGCAGACCGTGGGTGATGTCGGCGCCGGCCACACCACCGGTGTGGAACGTACGCATCGTCAGCTGCGTGCCGGGCTCACCGATCGACTGGGCGGCGATGATGCCGACCGCCTCGCCGACGTCCACGAGCTTGCCGGTGGCCAGCGAGCGGCCGTAGCAGGTCGCGCAGACACCGATCTTGGCCTCGCAGACGAGCGCGCTGCGGGTGCGGACGGTCTCGACGCCGGCCTCGACCAGCTTCGTCACGTGGATGTCGTTGATGTCGACACCCGCCGGGACGATGACCTTGCCGTCGACCTCGACGTCCTCGGCCATGATGCGGCCGTGCACGTTGGACTCGGCGTTCTCCGCCTTGACCAGGTTGCCCGACGCGTCACGCTCGCCGACGTGCAGCGGGACCGCGCGGTCGGTGCCGCAGTCGATCTCACGCACGATGACGTCCTGGGCGACGTCCACCAGACGACGGGTCAGGTAACCCGAGTCGGCGGTCCGCAGGGCGGTGTCGGCCAGACCCTTCCGCTGACCGTGGGTGGAGATGAAGTACTCCAGCACCGACAGGCCCTCGCGGAAGGAGGCCTTGATCGGCCGCGGGATCGTCTCACCCTTGGTGTTGGACACCAGGCCACGGATACCGGCGATCTGCCGGACCTGCATCTTGTTACCACGGGCGCCCGAGTTGACCATCATCCAGACCGGGTTGGTCGCCGGGAAGGCGTTGACCATGTCGGTCTCGACGTCGGCCGTGGCGTGGGTCCAGATCTCGATGAGCTCCTGACGGCGCTCCTCGTCGGTGATCAGACCACGCTCGTACTCGCGCTGGACCTTGTCGGCCCGGCGCTCGTAGTTCTCCATGATGTCGGTCTTGTTCGGCGGCGCGACGACGTCCTCGATCGAGATCGTGACGCCGGAGCGGGTCGCCCAGCGGAAGCCCGCGTCCTTGAGCGCGTCGAGCGAGTTGGCGACCTCGACCTTGGGGTAGGTGTCGGCCAGCTCGTTCACGATCGTGGACAGCTGCTTCTTGCCCACCTGGAAGTTGACGAACGGGTAGCTCTCGGGGAGCGTCTGGTTGAACAGGCACCGCCCGAACGTCGTCTCCAGCCGGATCGGGTCACCCTGCTCCCAGCCCTCCGGAGCGACCCAGTCGCGCGGCGGCAGGACGTCCTTGACCCGGATCTGGATCTTCGCCTGGATCTCCAGCTCGCGGCGGTCGAAGGCCATCTGCGCCTCGGCGATCGAGCCGAACACGCGGCCCTCGCCGGTGGCGCCTTCCTTCTGGGTGGTCAGCCAGTAGAGGCCGATGACCATGTCCTGGGTGGGCATCGTCACGGGCTTGCCGTCGGCCGGCTTGAGGATGTTGTTGGTCGAGAGCATCAGGATGCGCGCCTCGGCCTGGGCCTCAGCCGACAGCGGCAGGTGCACGGCCATCTGGTCGCCGTCGAAGTCCGCGTTGAAGGCGGTGCAGACGAGCGGGTGGATCTGGATGGCCTTGCCCTCGACCAGCTGCGGCTCGAACGCCTGGATGCCCAGACGGTGGAGCGTCGGAGCGCGGTTGAGCAGCACCGGGTGCTCGGTGATGACCTCTTCGAGCACGTCCCACACGACGGGGCGGGCGCGCTCGACCATCCGCTTGGCCGACTTGATGTTCTGCGCGTGGTTGAGGTCCACGAGCCGCTTCATCACGAACGGCTTGAACAGCTCCAGCGCCATCTGCTTGGGCAGACCGCACTGGTGCAGCTTGAGCTGCGGGCCGACGACGATGACCGAACGGCCGGAGTAGTCGACTCGCTTGCCCAGCAGGTTCTGGCGGAAACGACCCTGCTTGCCCTTCAGCATGTCGCTGAGGGACTTCAGCGGCCGGTTGCCGGGGCCGGTCACCGGGCGACCGCGACGGCCGTTGTCGAACAGCGCGTCGACGGCCTCCTGGAGCATCCGCTTCTCGTTGTTCACGATGATCTCGGGGGCGCCGAGGTCGAGCAGACGCTTGAGGCGGTTGTTCCGGTTGATGACCCGGCGGTACAGGTCGTTGAGGTCGGAGGTCGCGAACCGGCCACCGTCGAGCTGCACCATCGGGCGCAGGTCCGGCGGGATGACCGGGATGCAGTCGAGCACCATGCCGCGCGGCGAGTTGGTCGTGTTCAGGAACGCCGACACGACCTTGAGCCGCTTGAGGGCGCGGGCCTTCTTCTGGCCCTTGCCGCTGCGGATGGTCTCGCGCAGGTTCTCGGCCTCGGCGTCGAGGTCGAAGCTGATCAGGCGGTCCTGGATCGCCTGCGCGCCCATGCCGCCCTTGAAGTAGCGGCCGAAGCGGTCGCGCATCTCGCGGTAGAGCAGCTCGTCGCCCTCAAGGTCCTGGACCTTGAGGTTCTTGAAGCGGCTCCAGACCTCGTCGAGCCGGTCCAGCTCGCGCTGGGCACGGTCGCGGAGCTGACGCATCTCGCGCTCGGCGCCCTCGCGGACCTTGCGCCGCTGGTCGCCCTTGGCGCCGGCGGCCTCCAGCTCGGCCAGGTCGGACTCGAGCTTCTTCTGCCTGGACTCGACGTCGGCGTCACGGCGCTGCTCGATGTGCTGCCGCTCGACGGAGATCTTCGCCTCCAGCGAGGGCAGGTCACGCTCACGCATGTCGGTGTCGACGTGCGTGATCATGTAGGCCGCGAAGTAGATGACCTTCTCCAGGTCCTTCGGGGCCAGGTCGAGCAGGTAGCCGAGGCGCGACGGCACGCCCTTGAAGTACCAGATGTGCGTGACGGGCGCGGCCAGCTCGATGTGGCCCATCCGCTCACGACGCACCTTGGCCCGGGTCACCTCGACGCCGCAGCGCTCACAGATGATGCCCTTGAACCGGACGCGCTTGTACTTGCCGCAGTAGCACTCCCAGTCGCGGGTCGGACCGAAGATCTTCTCGCAGAAGAGTCCGTCCTTTTCCGGCTTGAGAGTCCGGTAGTTGATGGTCTCGGGCTTCTTGACCTCGCCGTGCGACCACTGACGGATGTCGTCGGCGGTCGCAAGACCGATCCTGAGCTCGTCGAAGAAGTTGACGTCTAGCATTGTGTGCGATCTCCCCCTCAGACTTCTTCCACGCTGCTCGGCTCACGCCGGGACAGATCGATACCGAGTTCCTCCGCCGCGCGGAAGACGTCCTCGTCGGTGTCGCGCATCTCGATGGACAT
>NZ_JBFAMZ010000014.1:0-284448 GCF_040674635.1 Nonomuraea sp. NPDC049758 | reverse complement strand
ATGCCCTCGGCGCGGGCCTGGTCCACCAGCCGGGCCACCAGCTCCCGATCCGTCGATTCCTCCGGCTTCTTGCGCGCCACCGTGGCGTCCTCCAGCTCGATCTCCGTCGATGCCTGGATCACAGTACTCATCAGGTGCGTCCTCCATGATCAGGAGTCACACCGTTCTTTGTACAGTCCCAAACGGAGCGGTCGCGGGGCGATCTTCGGGAGCTCCTGGCGCGAGGGATTCGAGCGAAAGGCGGCGGTTGCCCATCGGCGTGGTGGGTCGGTGTCATACCATCGACGTGTCCCGGAAGACACCGATCGCGATCTTTTCGGTAGAAACGTTCTTGGTCGAGCCCGTCGGGGCAGGCTCTACAACAGCAAAACCCTCGCAAATACGACCCGATTGATGCCGTTTAGCCAGGTAGATGCCTAAATGTCCAGCTGTGATGTGTGTTACAGAAGGCCCTTGAGGCGGAATCTTTCCTACAGGTTTCTTCGTTCCGCGTCATAGCTCAGGACGAAGTCCGTCAGAGCAGTGAAAGCCCCGAAGAGGGGACCTACGACGAAAAGGTTTGGCTGACGATGAACAGCACCACCGTCTCCGCCGAGCTTGGCCTTCGGCTAGTGGTCCCCGACCGTACTACCGTCCCCCTGCTCGCCGGACTGAGCTACACAGCCGACGATCCGTATGCCATCCGCATGGCCTTCCACGTAGGGAACGACGAGCCGGTCGAGTGGATCTTTGCTCGTGAACTGCTGACCGTAGGCATCGTGCGGCGGGTCGGCGACGGCGACGTGCAGGTATGGCCCGCACGCGCCGATGGCGAGCGCACCCTGCACATCAGCCTCACCTCGCCGTTCGGGCAGGCGCTCTTCGAAGTGCCGCTGGCCCCCCTCACGGAGTTCCTCCACCGGACGTACGAGAAGGTGCCCGCGGGGCGCGAGACCGACTTCATGGACCTGGACGCCGAGCTCACCAACATGCTCTGGCCGTCCTGAACCGTCACACCCGAGGCCCCGGCGTCCACCCCGACGCCGGGGCCTCGGCATGTGCGGCGTCAGGACGGGAGGGACGGGAGCGTGGTCGCGGCCTGGCGCATGCGTTCGATCTCGATGCTCTGGCCGGAGTAGACGTCCCTGGCCAGCAGGCGCATGCGGTAGTCGCGGCCGCCGGCCAGCTCCTCCCCCGCCATCTTCACCGCGCCCTGGTGGTGCCGGGTCATCAGGCGCAGGAACAGCTGGTCGAACGCGGTCCCCTTGGCCCCTCGCAGGGCGTTCAGCTGCTGTTCGGTGGCCATGCCGTAGCCGGCCGCCGCGCCGTGGTCGTGGCCGGCGGGGGCCGGGCGGCCCAGTTCGGCGAGCCAGACGGTCATGGACCTGATCTCGGGGGTCTGGGCGGCGGTGATCGAGCGGGCGAGCGCGCGGATGACCGGGGTGGTCGTCCGGGCCTCGACCAGGGAGGTCATCTCCAGCGCCTGCCGGTGGTGCGGGATCATCGCCTCGGCGAAGCGCACGTCGGCGGCGAGGGTGGGGGCCGGGCTCGGGCCGACGCGTTCCCCGGGGGTCGCCGTCCGGGCCGAGGCTCCGGGGCCGGCGGGCACCAGGACGGGGGCGTCCGTCCCGACGACCGGGATGTCCGGGGCAGGCGGCTGAGAACAGGCCGAAAGCGCAAATGTCATCACAACTGTGATGGAGATCGTACGCGGCCACCAACGTGCTGGCATAACTTCCATAGTGGGCCACGAGAGATAAAGGGGACGCGTGTTGATCTTCGCCAAGTTGCGCGGAGCGGTGTTGTGCGCGGCGTTGTTGCTGGCTTCGGCGTGCGCGGCGGAACCGCCGCCGGCCGGTGATCCGGGGCCGGCCTCCTCGAAGGAGAGCGGCACGGCGTCAGGCACGGCGTCGGGCACGGGCGAGGTGCTGACCAGCGCCAACGTCAAGCACGTGGCGAACGTCCCGCGCTCCGGCCCGTTCGCCGGGGACGACAACTTCAACACCGACCTGGCCTTTCAGGGCGATTACGCGTTCGTCGGGAACTTCGCCGGGTTCACGATCTACGACATCAGCGACCCGGCCAGGCCGAAGACGGTGAGCCAGGTGTCCTGCCCGGCGCAGCAGAACGACGTGAGCGTGCACGGCGACCTGCTGATCCTCTCGGTCGACGAGCCGCGCGGCAGCGCGGGCTGCGACTCCAACGAGGAGACCCGCAACTGGGAGGGTCTGCGCCTGTTCGACATCAGCGACAAGAAGCGCCCGCGCTACGTCGGCGCGGTGCTGACGGACTGCGGCTCCCACACCCACACCATGGTCCCCACCGACGACAAGCTCTACGTCTACGTCTCCTCCCCCGGCCCAGAGCCGGACTCGCGGACCTGCTCGCCGCCGCACCAGAACATCCAGATCGTGGAGATCCCGCTGGACGACCCCAAGTCCGCCAAGGTCGTGGCACAGCCGAACATCTTCCCCCAGGAGCAGAACACCGAGATGTTCGCGGGCTGCCACGACATCACCGCCTACCCGGAGAAGAAGCTCGCCGCGGCGGCCTGCTTCGGCGACGGCGTGCTGCTCGACATCTCCGACCCGGTCAGACCACGGGTGATCCAGCAGATCCGCGACACCGAGAACTTCCAGATCTGGCACTCGGCGACGTTCAACAACGACGCGACGAAGGTCGTCTTCGGGGACGAGCTGGGCGGCGGCAGCCAGGCCACCTGCGACGCCGGCACGCCGCGCACCAAGGGCGCCGACGCGGTGTACGACCTGGTGAACGGCAAGCTGGAGCGCCGGGGCTACTTCAAGATCCCGCGCAACCAGGAGCCGGACGAGAACTGCGTGGCCCACAACGGCTCGCTGATCCCGGTGAAGGGCAAGGACGTCATGGTCCAGTCGTGGTACCAGGGCGGGGTGTCGGTCTGGGACTTCACCGACTCGGCCAACCCCAGGGAGATCGGCTTCTTCGAGCGGCGCCCGTACCCGGAGGGCGGCATCGCCGGCTCGTGGTCGGCCTACTACTACAACGGCTACATCTACTCCAGCGACATGCGCGAGGGCCTGGACGTGCTGCGCATCGACGACCCGATCACGGATCCGGCCAAGCAGGTGAAGATGGACGAGTTCAACGTCCAGACGCAGAAGTCGTACTGACGGATGAAGGGACAGGGCCCCGGAGGCGGGGCCCTGTCGAGGGCGGGTCAGGGGTTGAGGTCGGCGGCGGCGCGCTCGGCGAAGATCCGCATGGCCTTGGCGGTGATCGGGCCGGGCGCGGTGGGCAGCTCGGTCCGGTCGACCAGCCTGATCGGCTGGATGTCGCGGGTGGTGGAGGTGAGGAACGCCTCCTCGGCCTCGTACAGGGCCTGCAGCGGGACGTCGGTCTCCTCGCCGCCGCACCATTCGAGCACCAGCGCGCGGGTGACGCCGGCCAGGCAGCCGGAGGCGAGCGTGGGGGTGATCAGGCGGCCGTCGCGCACGATGAAGATGTTGGAGCCGGTGCCCTCGCACAGGTCGCCCGCGAGGTTGCCGAAGATCGCCTCCCCGGCGCCCTGGTTCTTGGCGTGCAGCAGGGCCTTGGCGTTGTCGCCGTAGGAGGTGCTCTTGACGCCGGACAGCGCGCCGCGCTCGTTGCGCGGCCAGGGGACGACGGCCACGTTGGCGGTCTCGGGGAACGGCTTCTGCTCGTCGACGATGACGATCGAGGTGGTTCCCTGGTTGCCCCGGTCGGAGCCGAGCGGGCCTGGGCCGCTGGTGTAGGTGATGCGGATGCGGCCGAGCGGCCAGGCGGGGGCGGCCGCCAGCAGCTTGCCGACGCCTTCGGCGATGGCCTCGACGTCGGGCTCGGGCAGGTCCATGCGCTGGGCCGAGAGGGTGAGCCGGTCGAGGTGCCGGGTGAGCGCGAACGACTCGCCGTCGACGATCTTGATCGTCTCGAAGACGCCGTCGCCGACCATGAGCCCGTGGTCGAACACGGAGACGGTGGCCTGCGCGGGGTCGATCAGTTCCCCGTTGACCCAGACAGGGATGTTCATGCGTTTCCTCCTGAGGATGCCAGTGAGATGAGCCTGGACGCCTTCAGCTCGGTCTCGGACCATTCACGCGCGGGGTCGCTGCCCCACGTGATGCCCGCGCCGGTGCCGAAGCGGATCTCGCCTGCTGAGATCCAGAATGTTCGGATGCCCACGGCCAGCGCCGCCCTGCCCCGGTCGGCGTCGACCCAGCCCACGGCACCACAGTAGGGCCCCCGGGGGACCGGTTCGAGCTCATTGATGATGCGCAGAGCGGACGACTTGGGCGCGCCCGTGACAGACCCGGGCGGGAAAGTGGCGGCGAACAGCTCCGGCCAGCCCGCTCCTGGCGCGAGCCTGGCCCGCACGGTGGAGACGAGGTGGACGAGACCCGGATGCTCCTCGACCGCGCACAGGGAGGGCACCTCGACCGAGCCGACCGCCGCGACCCGGCCCAGGTCGTTGCGGACCAGGTCGACGATCATGACGTTCTCGGCGTAGTCCTTCTCCAGCAGGTCGGCGGCGGTGACGCCGGTGCCCTTGATGGGGCCGGACTCCACGACGTCGCCCTCGCGCGACAGGTAGAGCTCCGGCGAGGCCGACACCACGCTCAGCCCGGGCACGTCGACGACGGCGGCGTACGGGGCCGGGTTGCCCTCGGCCAGCCGCGCGGCCAGCGCCAGCGGATCGGCGCCGGGCGGGACGGGTGCGGACAGGACGCGGCAGAGGTTGGCCTGGTAGACCTCGCCCCGCTCGATGTGGTCGCGGATCGCGCGCACGCCGCGTTCGTAGGCGGCCCGGTCGAGCGAGGTATGCCACTGGCCCGGATGTGGACCGTGCCAAGGGCTCCTGGGCGAGGGCAGCGCGGACGGGCGCACGCGGTCGAAGCGGGCGCAGGTCGCCGTGCCCTCGTAATCGACGACGACGGCCCACCAGCCCTCGCCGTCGAGGGCGGCGAGGTCGGTCGTCACGTCGCGGAGTCCGGTGGCGAGATGACCGTTTAAGTGGGCGAAACCGTCGTACACATCTCCCATTGTCCCAGCATCTCGACCAGTTGCAGCGCGGAGGGCAGGGGAACCTCGGGAAGGGCCGCGTACACCGTGCGGACGGGGGTGGCCGCGCGCAGCGGCTTGAGCACCAGGTTCGGCGGCACCGCCCGCGCGGCCAGCTCGGGCACCAGCGTCACGCCGAACCCGGCGGCGACGAACCCGAACTTGCCCGACCATTCGGCCACCCGCAGCCCGCCGCGCGGCGTGAATCCGGCGGCGGCGCACGCGGCCACCAGCGGCGTCGGCTGCCCGCGCGGCGCGGCCTCGATCCAGTTCTCCTCGGCCAGGTCGCGCAGGTCCACGTCGGGGTCGGCGGCCAGCGGGTGGCCCGCGGGCAGCGCGACGAGCAGCCGGTCCTGGCAGAGCCGGACGAGCCGGGCGTCCTCGGCGGGCAGCCCGGCCGGATAGTCGCTGATCACGGCCACGTCGAGCGCCCCGGCGTGCAGGCGTTCCATGAGCCGCGAGGTCAGCGCCTCCGTCATCCGCAGCTCGACGCCGGGGTGGGCGGCCAGGAAACGCTTCAGCGTGGAGGGCATGAGGTCGACGTTGGCGGTGGCGAACGCGCCCACGCGCAGCGTGCCGCCGCGCCCGGCGTGGATCGCGGCCAGTTCCTCACCGGCGCGGGCCAGCCGGTCGAGCACGGCGACGGCGTGCCGGTGCAGGGCCGTGCCGGCGGGGGTCAGGCGCACGCCGCGCGCCAGGCGTTCGAACAGGGGGCCGCCGCCGGCCCGTTCCAGCGCGGCGATGCGCCGGGAGACCGCGGACTGGGTGTAGCCGAGCAGCTCGGCGGCGGCGGTGAAGGAACCGCTCCTGGCCACCTCGTCGAAGAGGCGGAGGGCTTGGAGGTCAAAGGCATTCGTCTCGTGCATGGCTGCCATGCAATCTAGTCGGTGGTGGAATACCTCGCATCCCTGTTCACTGTTCCCGTGATTGCATTTCTCGGACAGGGACGCATGGGCGTCCCCATGGCTCGGCGACTCGTGGAGGCCGGGCACAAGGTGACGACGTGGCGGCGTGGGACCGGCGTGCCGGTCGCCGAGGCGGTGGACGGCGCCGAGCTGGTGATCAGCATGCTCAGCGATCCGGCGGCGGTGCGCGAGGTGCTGACGGCAGCGCTGCCCGGTCTGCGGCCCGGCGCGACGGTGGTGGAGATGTCCACGATCGGCCCGGAGGCGGTGCGCGAGCTGCGTGAGCTGCTGCCCGCGTCGGTCGCGCTGGTGGACGCGCCGGTGCTGGGCAGTGTGGGCCCGGCGGCGGACGGCTCGCTGGTGGTGCTGGCCGGCGGCGACGTGTCGGGCTGCCGCGAGGTGCTGTCGGTGTTCGGCGGCGTGCGCGAGACCGGGCCGCTGGGGTCCGGCGCGGCGATGAAGATCGCCGTCATGAGCGCGATCGTGCCCGCGCAGGTGCTGGTCGCCGAGACGCTGGCGTACGGGGCGGCGCACGGCGTGGACCGGGACGCGCTGCTCGACGTGCTGGCCGGCACGCCGCTCGGCCAGGTCGCCGAACGGCTGCGCACGCCCGCCACCGAGACCCGGTACTCGCTCGGCCTGGCCGCCAAGGACCTGGAGCTGGCGGCGTGGGAGGGCGCGTCGATGGCCACGGCCGCCCGGCGACGCCTGCAGGAGGCGCGGGCGGCCGGGCTGGGCGAACGCGACCTGACGGCGGTGGCCGAGCACGTCGGCGGCGCCCCGGCCGCGCGCGCGGTGCCGCTGAACCTGTCCACGATCCCGGCCACGAACGGCGCGTACTCGCACGCCGTCCGGGTCGGCGACATGCTCTACGTCTCCGGCCAGGCCGCCTTCGACGAGCAGGGGCACGTGGTCGCCCCCGGCTCGCTGAAGGACCAGGCCGAACACATCTTCGCGGTCACCACGCGCATCCTGGCCGACCAGGGCGCGACCTGGCAGGACGTCGCCTTCATCCGCACGTACCTGACGGACATGGACGACATCCTCCAGCTCAGGGACGTGCGCAACCGGTACGTCACCGGCACGCCCCCGGCCAGCACGACCGTCGAGGTGTCGAAGCTGTTCCGGCCGGGGCTGGTGATGGAGATGGACCTGATCGTCGCCCTCCCCCGCTGAGCGGGAGAGGCTAGTCGAGCGGCCCGGTGACCGACTCCGCCGCGGCCACGACGCCGCCCTCGGCCACCAGCCGCACGGCGGACTCGATCTCCGGCGCGAGGAAGCGGTCGGGGCCCGGCGCGGGCACGTTCTCGCGCAGCGCCCTGACCACGGCCGCGGTCGCCGGCGCGGGCTCCAGGGGGGCGCGCAGGTCGAGCGCGCGGGCCGCGGTGAGCACCTCGACGGCCAGCACCCGCGTCAGCCCGTCGACCGACCTGCGCAGCTTGCGCGCCGCCGACCAGCCCATGGAGACGTGGTCCTCCTGCATGGCCGAGCTGGGGATGGAGTCGACGCTGGCGGGCACGGCCAGCCGCTTCAGCTCCGAGACGATCGCGGCCTGGGTGTACTGGGCGATCATGTGGCCGGAGTCGACGCCGGGGTCGTCGGCCAGGAACGCGGGCAGGCCGTGGTTGCGGGCCACGTCGAGGAAGCGGTCGGTGCGGCGTTCGGACATCGAGGCCAGGTCGGCGGCCACGACGGCGAGGAAGTCGAGCACGTAGCCCACGGGCGCGCCGTGGAAGTTGCCGTTGGACTCCACCCGGCCGTCGTCGAGCACGGCCGGGTTGTCCACGGCGCTGGCCAGCTCCCAGCCGGCCACGGTGGCGGCGTGCGCGATCGTGTCACGGGCGGCGCCGGCGACCTGCGGGGCGCAGCGCAGCGAGTACGCGTCCTGGACGCGGGTGCACGCCTGCGGGTCGCGGTGGCTGGCCATGACGCCGGAGCCGGCCAGGATCCTGGTCATGTTGGCGGCGGACCTGGCCAGGCCGGGGTGGGGGCGCAGAGCCTGGAGCTCCGGCATGAAGACGCGGTCGGTGCCGAGCAGCGCCTCGACGCTCATCGCCGCGCTGATGTCGGCGGTCCTGACCAGCCTGGTGAGGTCGGAGATGGCCAGGATGAGCATGCCGAGCATGCCGTCGGTGCCGTTGATCAGGGCCAGGCCCTCCTTGGCGGCCAGCTCGACCGGCTCGATGCCGGCCTGCTTGAGCGCCTCCCCGGCGGGCTGGAGCTCCCCCGCGGCGTCGCGGACGACGCCCTCGCCCATCAGCGTCAGCGCCACGTGGGCCAGCGGCGCGAGGTCGCCGGAGCAGCCGAGGCTGCCGTACTCGTGCACGACCGGCGTGATGCCGGCGGTGAGCAGCGCGGCCAGGGTCTTGGCGGTGCCCGGCCTGATGCCGGTGTGGCCGGTGGCCAGGGTGTGCAGGCGCAGCAGCATGAGCGCGCGCACCACCTCGGTCTCGACCTCGGGGCCGCTGCCCGCCGCGTGCGAGCGCACCAGCGAGCGCTGGAGCTGGGCGCGCAGCGCGGGGTCGATGTGCCGGGTGGCCAGGGCGCCGAACCCGGTGGAGACGCCGTAGGCGGGCACGGGGCTCTCGGCAAGTTCGTCCACCCGCTGGCGGGCGGCCGCCATGGCGGCCACCGCGTCGTCGGTGAGCTGCACGGCGGCGCCGTGGCGGGCCACCTTGATGACGTCGTCGAAGCTCAAAGGCTCGGGGCCGACGTTCACGACTCCGTTGTCGCGCATGATCGTCTCTCTCGCTTAGGTAACCGGCGTACCCGATGTTAGCTCCTTACTCGGGAAGATCGCCGCCAGCCCCTCCCTGCCCTCGTCGGTGAGGACCACCGCGCGCGGCACCGATCCGCGCCGGTACCAGCCGCGTTCCAGGAGGACGTCGGTGATCGCGGCACCCAGGGCGCCGCCGAGATGCGACCGGCGTTCGGTCCAGTCGAGGCATTCCGGGGCGAAGCGCCGCCTGGTCCTGCGGGCGCCCTCGACGTCCACACCCAGGCCCGTCAGCAGCCGTTCGCCGTCGGAGGTGAGGTCCTGGCGGTCGTAAAAGCCGCCGTCCCTGAGCCGGTCGAGCAGGGCGACGCCGGCGCGTCCGGCCAGATGGTCGTAGCAGGTGCGGGCCTCCTCCAGCAGGCGCGCCTGCCGGGACTGGCGCAGGGAGCGCACCGGCGGGCGGGCGCTCACCCTGGCCAGGGTCTCCAGCACCTCGGCGATCTCGTGCCCGGCCAGCCGGTAGTAGCGGTGGCGGCCCTGCCGGACGACGTCGACCAGGCTCCCGTCGAGCAGCCGGGACAGATGGGCGCTGGCGGTCGCGGCGCTCACCCCGGCGACCCTGGCCAGCTCGCCGGCGGCCAGGGCCCGGCCGCCGAGCAGCGCGGTCAGCATGGCGGCCCTGGTGGGGTCGGCGATGAGCGCGGCGACGGGCGCGATGTCGGCGTCACGGGCGATGTGCTCCATGCCCACGACGCTAACGCACCGACATTTCGTCCTGGGACGAAGTGTCAGCCGCTCCCCAGGGCCTTCCTGATGATCTCGCGGGCCCGGTCCATCAGCGCGAGGGGCGTGCCGATCAGCACGTTCTTCGTCGCCGACTCCACGCCGGGACGCGGCCGCAGCGGCCCGACCGCCTCGGCCGCCCGCACCGCCGCCGCCATGGCCCGGCGTTCCACGACGGAGGTGCTGTTGCGCAGCTGGGCGAACTCGTAGCGCTCCTCGCTGCGGGCGTGCATGGTGACCGCCGTGCGCAGCTCGGCCAGCTTCTCCCAGAACGCCGGGTCGTCCACGCCCGCCCGGTCGATCTCGACGAGCAGGCGCTTGGCCCGGTTCTCCTCGGCCAGCCGGTCGGCCACCACGCCTGGACCGCCGTCCACCTTCCTGCGCGCATAGGGGTGGACGATCTCCTCCTCGGCGGTCTCGTGCACGGCCAGCAGGCGGATCAGCCGCTCGAACGCCTCCGCCACCCGTTCCGGCGGCGCCTGCTCCACCTCGTCGAACAGGTCCCTGATCTGGCCGTGCTGGGCCATCAGCACGTCGATGACATCGTGTTCAGCCACGTCCAGCGGCCTACCCGGGCGCCGGTCGGGCACGCGCCTCCTTACCGAACGCGGATCGTTCGGCGACGCAACGCGGAGGTTGCCCCACCAGGCCGCGGGTAGGCGCAGCGACATGGCCTTCGACCCACTTCAGGAGCGGGGCATCCCGCTGGACGAGCAGTTGCGCGACTGGCGGGAGCTCAACGTCTCGCCCATCGATCCCGACCACGCCGACCCGTACACCCGCTGCCGGATCATCACGATGAACGGCATCGAGACCGAGGCGGTCCTGTTCAGCCACCAGCTCGCCCGCCACTGCACCGACCTGGAGCTGAGGCGGCAGCTCGCCCGGGTGCGCTACATCGAGGCGCAGCAGCAGAAGGCGGTCAACTGGCTGCTGCCCGGCGTCGCGTCGGTGCTGGAGACCACCATCGCCTACGAGCAGGTCGCGGTGGACCTGACGGCGTGGGTGGCGCGCATGGAGCCGGACCCGTACCTGACGCAGGCGTACCAGTTCGGGGTGCTGGAGGACTTCGACCACCTCTACCGGTACGCCAACCTCTACGAGATGATCGAGCACCGCAAGGCCGAGAAGATCGTGGACGGGGTCACCGAGGTCATGCCGGGGCGGCCGACGTACCTGCACCACCGGGACCCGGTCGACAACGTGCGCGAGCCGTACGACCGGCACCACACCGAACCGCTGTCGAAACTGCACGCCCTGACCGTCATGGCGGCCGAGCAGCAGACCATGAACTTCTACATGAACGTCGGGCCGCTGGCCATGGAGCCGATCGCCCGGCAGCTCTACCAGGAGATCGCCATGGTGGAGGAGGAGCACGTCACCCACTACGAGTCGCTGGTCGACCCGGGCGAGAGCTGGTGGGAGATGCTGCTCAACCACGAGTACAACGAGTGCTACCTCTACCACTCCTTCATGGAGACCGAGTCCGACCCCAGGGTGAAGGCCGTCTGGGAGCTGCACCTGAACATGGAGATCGAGCACCTGCGGCTGGCCTGCGAGCTGTTCAAGCGGTTCGACGGGCGGGATCCCGACCAGGTGCTGGCTCCCGAGCTGCCGCCGCCGGTGACGTTCGAGCCGAACAAGGCGTACCTGCGGGAGCTGCTGGCCACCCAGATCGACTGCACCACGCTGGGCACCGGGTACGTCCAGGAGGCCCACCAGCGCTTCACGCGCATGCAGGAGGCGGTCCTGGGCGGGGAGAAGCCGCCGTCGGAGCGGGTCATCGACGACAACCGGGCGGTGTCGGGGCGGGAGTACCGGCTTGAGACCGAGGGGCCGCATCCGGCGGGCATGCAACTGGGCCGCTGACCCCGCCGCTGACCGGGGCGCTGACCGGGGCGCCCCGGCTCGCGCCGTGCCCCGTGTTCCGCCCCGGGGCGGTGGGCGCGGCCGGGCCGCACCTGGGACGACCTGCGCGGAAGCGCTCCGGTTTGGGGACTCGGCGAGGATTCGCTAGAGTTCTCTCGTCGCCCGGCACGAGCGGGGCGCACGCGGAAGTGGCTCAGTGGTAGAGCATCACCTTGCCAAGGTGAGGGTCGCGGGTTCGAATCCCGTCTTCCGCTCGGAGCTTCCGGCTCGGTGGCGTGGCCGAGAGGCGAGGCAGCGGCCTGCAAAGCCGTCCACACGGGTTCAAATCCCGTCGCCACCTCTACGAAGGACGATTAGCTCAGCGGGAGAGCGCTTCCCTGACACGGAAGAGGTCACTGGTTCAATCCCAGTATCGTCCACCAGGTTCCATAGCAGATCAGGTCTAACCTGGTCAAACAGGAGCTATAGCCCCAGCTCACGGCACACGCCGGGAGTCTGGGGCTTCTTGTTGTTCCGGGTTGATCAGGGTTGTTGTCAGCACCGGTGCTGACGTTGTGCTGACCCCATGACAGACGCTTCTCCGAGTGAGGGGTTGACGTAGCTCCGACCTGGGCTGACGATCGCGGAGTCGAGCAAAGTGCGGCAAAGCTCCAGCGGAGGTAGCGATCATGAAGTTGACGTTCCTGGGCAAGGAGACGACCGGGGATCAGTCCCCAACCCTGTACGCCACCGACCGGGGCACCATCGTGGTGCAAGGATGGAAGATCACAGACTCCGAAGCCCTCGAAACCCTCAAGGACGTACCCGACCACGAGACGTTCTTGGAGGTTCCCAGGGAACTGATGCGGCACCTACCCAAGGAGTGGCTCGACCATGGAGACGCAGCGCCTAACCCGTGACGACTTCCGGGCGCTGTGGCTCAGGCGTCGGCGAGCCTTCCATCTGGAGATGAGGGACTCCTACGGCGTCGAGGACGAAGAGGGACCGTTCCGCAGGTGGCTTCTGGGCGAAACGGATGACTACCAGTGGCACCAGTCCTGGTTGTCCTTCGCCCGGATGTCCACCCGCCGAGGCACGATCATCCAGCGGGCCCGGATCGTGACCGAGCCCTTGAGCGACTACATCAAATGGGCCATGACCATCGATCCCCAGAACATCGAGGCAGGCGAGGACATCCGCTATCTGCCCCGACATCAGGCCGCCGACATCCACCTGCCCGAAGAGGACTACTGGCTGCTCGACGAGGACACCTTGGTCCTCAGCTTGTTCATGCCGGACGGCTCCTCAGGAGGCTTCGGCCTGGTCTCTGATCCCGGCCTGCTTGAGGAATGCCGCACGGTGCGAGACCAGGTGTGGGCGAGGGCGATTCCCTACGCCCAGTACGTCGCGTAGCCGCTCCAGTGTCTACGCCAGCACAGAAGGCACGCGAGGCACTCGGCGTGCGCCTGAGGGACATCCGCAGGGATGCCGGGCTGTCAGGCGTCGCGCTGGCGACCATGGCAGGCTGGCACTCCTCCAAGGTCTCCCGTATCGAGTACGGCAAGCGCAACGCTTCCGAGGACGATCTACGGGTGTGGTGCGAGCACTGCCACGCGGAAGATCAGCTAGCCGACTTGGTGGCCACGCTCCGCTCCATCGAGACCATGTACGTGGAATGGCGGAGGCAACTCGGCATCGGAACGCGTAAGCGTCAGCGTGACCGGCTGACGATGGAAGCCGAGACGAGTTTGTTTCGTATGTTCGAGACGTTCTACATACCCGGGCTCTTCCAAACCCCCGAATACGCCGGCTCGGTGATGACCAGCGTCGTGGAGCTACTGCGTGTACCCAACGACGTGGCCCAAGGCGTCCAAGCACGGATGGAGCGTCGCCACATCCTCTTTCGGAAGAAGCATCGCTTCCACGCGGTGATCTGCGAGGTGGCCCTCAGCGCAGGCGTCGTGCCCCCCGACGTGATCCCGGGCCAACTCGATCAACTCCTTCACGACATGGAGTTGCCTACGGTCAGGTTGGGCATCATCCCCACCGCAGCTCGCCATAAAGCACTGCCCTTGACGGGCTTCTGGATCCTCGATCGCCGCGTGGTCCAGATCGAGACCCTTGCCGCCAGCCTGGCCCTGAGCCAGTCTCATGAGGTCGCACTGTACGAGCGAGCCTTTGAGCAGCTCGCGGCGTCCGCCGTGTACGGAGCCAAAGCCAAGACGCTTATCCGCGAGGCACGGGCACGGCTGAGTTAGTGCGGCAAAGAGCGGCAAACGCCTTGGATGCCGAGATCCTTCACTCCTAGCGTCGAGGCATGACCCTCACGCACACAACCGCAACCGCTGAGGACGTGCTCGGGGAACCCGTGTCCGAGGAAGTAGCCGAAGCCCAGAGCGCCGCCCTGGACCGCGTTCTTGCTCTGCTGGAGGCCGATGGCGTCAACGCCCACTTGATCAAGCGAATTTGGATCGAGGCGAAGACGAACGGCTCGGGCGTGCAGAAGCAGTGGCATCCCCCTCAGCTCGTCATCTTCGCAGATGGCGGGTGGAGAATCGCCACGGTCACCATCGGCCCTCGCTCCGGCAGCTACGCCGTCGAGTTGGCCCGCGTCGGCCCGGACAACGAAGCTCGGCACGACCGAATCGAGATGGTGCCAAGCGACCACCCGAACCGTGTCGGCCTACTGGTCGCACAGAACGCCGGAGCGTTGGCATGACCATGGCCACGGCCACGGCAAGCAAGCGAGCGTTCCGCTATCCGTACGTGATCGGCTGGACAGGAGAGGCTCAGAACCCTCCGCTGAAGTGGGTACCGCGCCATGGCGGGTTGCGACTGAGCTACGCCGTGCCCCAACGGGGCGACTTCCGCAACGGTGCCCTCCTCCTGCGACAGGGCCAGAATCGCACGGGCCGACCCGACTTCACGACGGTCAACACGCTCAGGCAGTGGCGCTGCATGGAAAAACGGCTGTGCCAGGTGTGCGCGCGGTCCGCTGTAGATCGGGACACGGGCCGGATCTGGTGGCTGTTGTCCGGTGACGGGGACGAGGGCGACGGCTACACCAACGCGCCGCCGACTTGCCGGGCTTGCATTCCGGAAGCGATCTCGCAGTGTTCGCACCTGCGGCGTAACGCTGCTGTCTTCACCGTGGCCGATTGCTCGCCGCATGGGGTGCGGGCGGATGTGTTTGTTCCTTACTTACCGCCGCTAGTGCCGTTCGAGAGAAACGCCGTCGTCAGGTTCGACGAGTACGACATGCATCACGTGGTGGCTCGTGAGCTGCTGATGCGGCTACATGACGTGCAGCCGGCCGTAACGGACCGTGAAACCCAGCGGGCCGCATAGGGGCCCGCCTCCAGACAACCCCGGCTGAGAAACATTGACCGACCCGTCAAGCCTCAGCCGGGGTGCAGTACCCCCGGCACTCGTTCTTCCCCGCCGGGGTGGGGGCCCTGGCAGTCCTTCCGCAGACACAGACCCCAGGTTGTACGGCCAGGGCTCCCCGCAGACACACGGCCGGTGGCTGTCGAATCCCGCCACCAGCCGTGCAACCACCTCGGGCCATCCGGCCCGAGTGTGAAGGAGGGCAGACAGATGGACCTGTACGCCAAGAACCTCGGCCACCTGGAGTTCCGCCGCCTGTGCGGCGGCAACAACAACGAGGACGGCGAGGGCGAATCCTGCGTCGAGATCGCGCCGATTCCCGACGTGGCCGACACGTTCGCCCTGCGGGACTCGAAGAACCCGGATGCCGGGACACTCCGGTTCACGGGTGCCGAGCTTCGCGCCGCTGGGGTGCGCACCATCTAGTACCGCCACCAAGAGGCGGCCCCTGCCCGCCTGAATCAGGCAGGGGCCGCCTCCTTCGACTTTACGGGGAAGCTATGCACTGGCACGCCTACACCTGGTTCGGGAACGGGCAGGACCTCAAGCACGAGGCCGAGCGACGTCCCACCTCACCGGACTTTCCCACCTCCGCCTTGCCGCCGATGCGGACAGGCGATTGGCTGATCAAGCCACGATCGAGGATCGCCGAGACGTTCGCTGACGCGGTCAAGGCCGGGGAGTGGATGGCAGCGGCGTACGCGGCACAGCGGCCGGACAGCGACCGGATACCCGTGGTGGAGCGTCTGGTGACATCGGTCGATCTGCTGCCCCGTGGGGTGGATGTCCAGTGGGGCGAGTGGCTGCCCGGAGGACGGTTCATCACGATTGGCGTGATCTGCTGCCCGAACCGGCACGTAGACCATCCGTGCCCTCAGCCTCCGGTGACGGCGTGATGCGTAGACGCGATCTCTACGTCCTGGCTCCGTTCCTATTGCTCGCGGGGGCGCTCGGCTGGTGGCTGGCCGTCGCCGACTTCTGAGTCAGCCGCCCCGGCCGGTGGCCCTGTACGTCTGCGATTTCACGTACGGGGCTGACGTACACATGGAACAGGCCCCCGGTCGTGAAGCCGGGGGCCTGTTCGTGTCAGGACTACTACGCGGCCACCTCAGGAGCCTGGAACAGGGCCTCGGGGGTGCCCTTGGCCCGACTCCGGCGAGAAGCCTTGGTCACCGTGGCCGCCTGAGGGAGGCTGGCGGCGGCCTGCTTGGCCATCATGGACATGAGGATCTCCTGGAGCATGTCAGCCCCCGCAGGGGAGGACAGGAACGCCTTGACGGCCTCCTCCGAGACGGCAGGCTCCTCGGTGGTCTCCTCCACTGGCTCGGGCTCAGGAGCCGTCTCAGGCTCGGGCGTGACGGGCTGGGCGGCGTCGATCTCGTCCCACTCGTCATCGCTCAGGAAGGGCAGGAAGGCGGGAGTCTCGGCGACCGGAACAGGCTCCTCCTCCGGAACCGTCTCCTCGGTGGCGGTCGACTCGGCGGGCTCCTGCTCAATCTCGGCGGTGTCCTCCATGAAGATCTCGGGAAGCTCCTCCGAGTCGAGATCAGTAAGTTCATTCGAGCGCTCCGAAGTCTCTTCCGGGGCTTCGTAGCGGTAGACCAGGGCGGGCCTGCCTCCACCCTGGGGCTGCACCTTGCTCATGGTCACGCTGGGGAGTTCGGCGATGATCTCGTTCATCTCGGCGGCCTTGCGGCCGAACTTGCGGAACAGGGCCGTGCTGTTGACCCCCTCAGGCCCAGCGGCCTTGATGAACTGCTCCACGCGCGTGGCGAGCGTCTCCTCAGACGAACCGGCACCGTTCGCGACCTCAGGCGACAGGTAGGTCACTGAGTCGCACATGTAGGAGACCAGGCCCACGGCGGCCTCCAGGTCCCGAGTCGTGATCTCGTCTCTCCGGTCGGCCAGCGCGTACAGGGCGCTGAGCCGCCACACGTAGTCAGCCGCCCGTGCGGCGAACTGCTCCATGGCCTCACGGCCCAGCGTGAGAGCGTCGATCATCTCCGACAGCTTGTCATCCCACAGCGCCATGGCGCTGCGCGAGACGGTGACCTCCTCCACGTCCCTGGCATAGGCAACGGCGTTGCGGAACTCTCTGACGAGTGGCCGCATCAGGTCCGACCAGGCGCTTGCGCTGATCTGCTCCGAGAGCTTGATCTTCTTGGACCTCTCCACGTACAGGCACAGGAAGCGGTTCAGGGTGCCCCCGGCGCGGTCAGCCTTGCCGATGCTGGCCGCGAACTCAGCGGGAGTCACGTTCCCGATGATGGACACGTGGGGAGCGTCCACGTGGATCACGGCTTCCTTGGTGCGGTTGCTGATCGACGCACCTTCCCAGCTACGCCGGATGGCCTTGCCGAAGCTCTTGTACCGGGCAGACACCTTGAGCAGGTCGGCGAACTCCTCCTCGATCATGAGAGCGTTGCCGTTCATGTCCGCCAGGGTGGAGACGTAGGCAGGCCCAGACTGGGGGCAACCTTCCAAGACGGTGGACTTGGCCCAGTCGGGAAGCGCGCCCTTGAACACCTGAAGGGCGGCACGGGTGGCCGTGCCCTTGCGGCCCATGCCGGTGTTGCCGATGAGCACGATCCACGTGCTGAGGGTCTGGCTCTGCGTGCCGTAGACCACCTGAGGGAGGTTGGTGATCGCTGAGCTGAAGGCGCTCAGCAGAGCGCCCAGGATGCCCACAGGGTCAGCCTCGCTGTGCGGGGTGATGGTCTGCACGATCCTGCCCAGAAGCCCGGAGTAGACCACTGGGGAGACCTGGGGACGGGCAGCGGTGGTGTTGGACTGCATGAGCTACGCTCCCTGATTGGTGGCCCCAGAGCGCAAGCGACGACCAATCTCTGTCGCTCTGGGGCTGTCTTGTGTCTGACGCTGGTTCGTCGATCCCGAGTTTGTTTGTTCCATTTCTCGGTTGATCAAGTCCAGCGATCAGCAAAGTGTCATAGGCGCGAATCTCATGTCAATACTTTTGCTCGAATAAACTCCGAGAAAGTTAGTTAGAGCAGGTCGACGACCAGGGGTGTCGGCATGGTTAGCTAGAGGGCCGCCCAGGGGGTATGCACTTTTTGAAGGCGGATTAGACCCCGCGGGGGGAGGTTCCTCCGACCAAGTACGGGTCTCGAATTTTCCAGGAAGGACGCCATCTGCGCGCCGACCTGGAGTAACGCCCTCACGTGAGGGTGGAAGAACTAACAAACTCGCAGCCCTGAAAACAAAGAAATCCCCGAACCCAGGTGATGGGTTCGGGGATAGTCGAAATGAATTTAAGCGGCCCACTTCACAGCGGCCTTAACCAGGCCCTCGGAATCCTTCACGGCGACGTTTGGTGCGGTGGGCTGCTTACCGCCAGGGAAAGACAGTACCCGCGCGCCGTAAAGGTGCAGGGCATCAATCTGGTCACGTCGATACTTCTCTACCGGCTGGCTACGGAAGTCGGTGAACTGGCTGGCGTAAGTGGTGAACGACTTGTGCCCGGCCAGGATGTCAACGCCAGTCGGCATCGCTGTGGTGGACAGCAGCGTGAACCCGGCCAGGCGGGCAACCACGCCATTGGCCGTGGCCCCAGCCTCACCCAGAGCGGCAGCGTTGGCCACGTCGGGGGCGCGCATCAGGTAGCGCTTGGCCGTCGGCGAGACGACCACATATCGGCCTGTGGGCACGTCGCTGCCGTCGAGCTTCTCCATCATGTCGAAGATGGCTTCCAGCAGCGCCTCACCCTTCGCGACGCTCGTGGACAGGCCGCCCACGTCCACCTGAGGCAGGCTGGACGCAGAGGCCGCGATGGTGACACCAACGAACGTGTCTGTCGAGGCCGCGAGAGCGCGGACGGACTCCAAAGTGGCCGGCGCCGCCAAAGCGCCGGCTACCTGAACCGTCTCGATGTTGCGCACGTAGAAGGCCACGTAATCGGCCTCGGTGATGTCGACGTACTGCTCAACGGTCTTCAGGTCTTCGATCGTCATTCCGGCCACGTCGTTGTACTTACCGACATTAGGCCGGATGAGGCCGTTGACCACCATTCGGTCGCCCTGGGCGGTGATGTCGCCCTCATAGTCGGTGTTCACCACCAGAGGCGAGGCCCAGACCAGCAGAGGGTCAAACTGGGTGAGGAGCTCGCTACTCCACTCGGTGGGTACAAAAGTATGAGTCCCCGCATGTGCGTACGGAGGGATGGGGTTGATTGCCAATTAACTAAAAACCTTTCTTGTGGGAACGTCTACCGGCGTGCCCGTGCGTCCAAGGGCACGGACTTGGGACCTTCTGGCGGTCCGCTGCCCTGCGGGCCGATACCCACGTTCTGAGGAAACCTAGGCTGGCTTTGGGCTGGCACGAGGGTGGTGATGAAATCGGTGATGGCGGCCGAATCAACCTGTCCGCCCGCGTCGATGAACGACGATACGTTGAGTCGGCCGATAGCCTCAGGGCCAAGCTCTAAGCCACGCTCCTTGGCCGCATAGTCGAGCTGGATCACAGCAAGCTGGTGCACGTGCTCAGCCTGGCTGTCGGCAATGGCCTGTTCCAGTTCCGCGTTCTTAGCGGTCACGGCCTCCAGTTCGGCGCTGGCGGCCTTCCAGCGAGCTTCGTTGGTCCGACTCAGGCTCTTCCACTTATCGGCCTCAGAATCGAACTGAGCGCCTTCTGGGGGTGCTTCGGCCACCTGACCCGTTTCGATGTCGGTGATGACCTCAGCGGAGTTGCTAGGCGAGTCATCCATTTCGGTTACTCCCTTCGATGGTCAATCGTCTGGTCCCGTCGGGCCTACCACGTACGCATACGTAGCTCGTCATGTTCTGGCGTTGTCTGCCACGCGTAGGTAAGCGACTTCGGGTTATCCAGGTCGCCGCTCACAGACACGATGCGGATAGTGGGGTCCAAATCGCCGTCCCGCCAGGCGGCGAGGATTTCCAGGGCGCTCATATTCTCAAGCTGGGCATGGCTGATCATCAGTGTCCTCTCAAATGGTGTAGGGGTATGAAGAAGGCCCTCGGCACGAGGTCACCGGGGGCCTACAACAGGCTTCACAAGGGGAGAGAACCGAGGTATCTCTCTCCACACCCTGTATTAGAGGGGGAAGCTTGTTATTTTGGCGAGAAAGCTCACCTCACTAGGGTTCGTAGCTCCCAAAGGACTTCATCACAACGCGTCGAGCAGTACGGATGAAACTGCTCGGCTTCGATCCATGTGCCGCACGACAGGCATAAGCCTTTGGCAAGGCGGTAGCGCTCCCGCGCTTGCTCACGATCACGTACGCGCTTGGCGGCCTGACGACACCCGGCCGAGCAGTACCGACGCCACGGGCCGGGGCGGCCCGCGCCGAGCTGGCGTGTCTCCTGCACCCGCTCGCCGCAGTGCCCGCAGCGGAAAACCTGGGTGAGATAGTCACCGGCCTTACGATGCCACAGTTCATTTCTCATGCCTTGGACCGCCGGTAGCGGTCCTGCAACGACTTGGCCGTATGGCACGCCCGATGGGCGCTACGAAGGTTGTCGTAATCCCAGCTACCGCCGTCGGCCACGGCGGTGACGTGATCCACCTCGTTGGCACCGGCCAGGCCACACAAGTAGCAAACTCCGGCATCACGCTTGAGAACCGCCCTGCGGCGGCGGTTCCAATCCTTCGGCCGAAACAAGTTCCTCTCGGATGTCACCGCCCACGGCTTGCGGCGGTGGGCGGAACACTTTCCTTCGCCGCGTACGGCGATCTGATGACAACCACTCTCATTACAAATCTTGTTAGCCAGGGCCAACGACCCTCCAATCGTCTAAATAATCATCAATTCAATGGCAGCCCTCAAAGGCTGCCGTGTATACGTTTCAATGAGGGATGCTACAAGTAAGGCTGGCTCTCTTGCCGGGAGCCAGCACTTAACCTTCTACTCGGACTCTCGCTAGAGCTACAGCTAAGGCTGAAGCTCTCTCTATCACTTAATCTGTTACTGGTGCTGCTTCTACTACTTGGTCACCGCTATACGGTGCCCTCAGGGCTGTTCCGTTTCCTCAAAAGGGTCATGAAATCCCTCTGGCTTCTGCCGCTGCTGCCCAGGCTGCGGCACCTTGGCAGGCTCCTTCAGGTCGGTAACAAGGATGACCTCTTCCTCAAGGGATTCGAGGAGATCACCGAAGCCGTTGTTCGTAATCTGGCCGTAGGGCTCGACCAGCTCCACGGGCATCGACAGCATCAGCCGGGGAATCTTGCCACCCTTCCCGCCTTCCCCGTCCTTGGTCAGGAAGCCTCGGGCAAGCAAGTGACGGAGTTGGCCGTACATGTCGTGGCCATTACCGGCATACCCAGCCATCTTCGCGATGTACTTCACTCCCACCTGTGAAACTCTCGTCCGGCCGTTGACAGACATGGCCACGCCGAAAGCCAACTCCAAGGCATCTCTGCCAATGTCTCGATCCCGGAGCATGCCCTTCGTCTCACCGAACTCCCGATACATCATGCGAAGCCATTGCAGAATCGAGGCGCTGTCTGGCCGCACGATGCGGCGAGGTTTCACGTCGGTCAACACAGTCGGTGTCCTGCGGCCAAGTTCATGTCATTCATCCGATTCTCCTTAATGATTAAACGATGATCTGGCGATCAATCCAGGTCTCCACATCGCGTTCCCTGAACATCAGGAAGCGGCCTATCCGGTGCCCCTTCAGTCCCCAGGGCCTCCATCGGTCGTAGAGCGTGCTCTTGGACACGCCCAAGTAGGCGGCCACTTCGTCCACGCCCATCAGTCGGTTGCTTCCTCCGCTGGCCAATCGCTCTCCACGTGTGTCGTCGCTGTTCAGTTGTCGAGTGGCAGGCCCGAGCCGCCGTGGTGCGACGGCTGGGCGTCTATCCATCGTCCCGTGTATAGGTGCAGACAGTCAAGCTATACATGAACAGAGTTCCGGCGTGACCGTGAATGCTGTAACGTTGTTGCTGTGACCGAACAACAGCAACCGCGCAGAAGCGCAGCGGAAGAGACGGCTCCCACCAGGCCGGGCTACCACCTCCAGCAGTGGTACGACGGCTGGCAAGTGGACATGTGGTGGTCCCCCAACAGCACAGGAGGCCCCACCGAACTACGCATCACCACCAACGACCCCGAACTGATGGCCCGAGGCATCACCACCGGCACGCTGCGGTCCATCCCCCTGGCCGACATCGCACGAGAGTTGAAGGGCGACCTTCAGCGCCTCAGCCGCGAGCAAGGCGTCTTCCACGTGCTCGAACCGCACACCAATTGGGCGATGCGGCACGTCCGGCAGACCGTCGAGGACAACCCCAAGCCAGGCCGCACCGGGCGGCCAGAATCCTTCCATCTCGCCGTAGCCGTCCTCTACGCCTGGTACGTGCTCATGCGTGAGCCCAACCCCGTACAGGACGTAGCCGAGATCGTGGGCGCAGAGCGCAGAGCAGCAGCCAACTGGATCTCCCTGGCCCGCAAGAACGGCATGCTCACCGAAGCCGCCGAACGCCAGTCCGGCGGCACCCTCACCGACAAGGCCATCTCTCTACTGAAGGCGATGAACGAGAGCGAGGAAACAAACTAACGTGGCCAGCCTGATCAAGAAATGCGAATGCGCCGACACCAAGGCCGGGCGCAGACTCGACCTCCGCAAGGCGGACGACCGCAAGACCGCCGAACGCGTGTGGGGCAAGTGCGGCCACTCCTGGACCGTCCGCTACCGACTCGGCGGACGAGGCACCAAGCAGACCGAAGCGTCCTACCCCCACACCATGAAGAAGGACGCCGAAGAGTTCGCCCGCCGCGTGGAGTCCTCCAAGGTCTCTCACCTCAAACTCACCGTGGACCGTAAGGCCGGGGCCGTCCCGTTCGGCGACTTCGCCGAGACCTGGTACGCCGACCTGAACGGCAAGCCGTTAACCAAGGACAAGTACCGCACCTACCTGTCCAAGCACATCAAGCCCGCCATCGGCGGCATCCGCCTCGACGGCATCGAGGCCAGCCACATCGAGGGACTCCGGGACAAGCTGATCGCAGCCGGATACGCCCCCTCCACCGTCCGGGGCGTCTTATCGGTGGTCAAGCAGGTGCTCGCACGAGCCGTCAAGGACAAGAAGATCACCGCCACGCCGTACGTCGGCATCAAGCCACCCAAGAAGGCCCCACGCAAGGAACGCGTCGTGGCCACCTGGGAACAGGTCATGCTGCTGGTCGAAGCCATGCCGGAACACCTCCGACTGGCCAGCCTGATCATGGGCTACACCGGAGCCCGCATCGGCGAAGTCCTCGGCCTCACCACGGCCTGCCTCACCGACGACGCCAACGTCCTGATCTTCACCGGCTCCTACACACGCAAGCATGGCGGCCAGAGAGGTTCGCTCAAGCACCGTCAGGACGGCGAAGACCGGCCCGTCCCCCTCCCCGGCTTCCTCCGCACGGCCATCGAGAACCACATCACCGACCACCAGATCCCCGAAGGCGGCTACCTCTTCCCCGGCAAGAAGGCGAAGGTCATCAACGATGACACCTACCGGAAGCGCTTCAAGGCCGCCCTGCAGAAAGCCGGACTCCCGGCCGACTTCCGCACCCACGACCTACGCCACAGCTTCACCTCGAACCGGCTCGCCGATGGCGTCGCCCTCACCGACGTGGCGCTGATGGTCGGACACAGCGACTTCCGTACCACCGCCAATTACACCCACCGGGTCAAGGACAGGTGGGCCGAGCACGCCAAGTCGATGGAGGCCACCTATGCGGCTGCCACGAACCCGTGATGACTTTGTGCTGATGCCACAACCACCCAATAGCCCATCTACCAGGCACTTTTGCCCTCAACTGGAACATTCCCAGTATCGTCCACCATCTCTCATCAGCCAGGTCGGCGGGTCGCCGGCCTGGCTGTCGCCTTTTCGCGGCCCTTCCCCGGCGCGGGGGCCTGGCGCCTGTAGCAAGCGTTTGGTTCGATCAGGGCATGGACGTTCAGGAGATCGCCGACCGCCTGGAGATCACCGACCTGCTGGCCCGGTACTCGCGGGCCGTCGACTCCGGCGAGTGGGACCTGCTCGACGAGGTGTTCAGCCCGGAGGCGGTCATCGACTACCGGTCCGCGGGCGGGATCAGGGGCGGGCTGGCGGAGGTCAAGAGCTGGCTCGCCGAGGTGCTGCCGCACTGGCCCGGACGCCTGCACCTGATCGGGGCCCCGCGGATCGTCCTCACCGGGGACGAGGCGCGGGTCAGCGCGCCGTTCACCGACACCCTCGCCCCGACGCGCGACATGGCCGCGGCCGACGCCAAGGGGTACCTGCACGGCGGCGGCTGGTACCACCACCGCATGCGGCGCACTTCCGGCGGCTGGCGCAGCCAGGAACTGGTGGAGGAACAGAGCTGGCGCACAGCCCGGTGACCCCACCCCCGCCCCTCCGGCCGTGACGGCTCCCTGCCCCAGCCGCTTCCCGACCGGCCCGCCTCCCGGCTCGGCCGCTTCCCGACGGGACCGTTCCCTGGCCGACGGCGTCCCGACCGGGCCGCCTCCCAACCGGGCGGCTTCCTGGCCCGGCGGGCTCAGTGTGGCTGGTTGGGGTGGGTTGTGGTGAAGGCGAGGAGGGGGATGGCGGTCTGCTGGGGGTCCTCCAGGATGGGGGTGTGGCCGAGGCCGGGCAGGAGCTCGATCTCGGCCCCCGGCACGACGCGGTAGCCGGACGCGGACGAGGAGCGCCACCGGCGGTCGTCCGCGCCGAAGATCACCAGCAGCGGCTTGCCCAGGGGCGCCAACCGGTCAGGGAGCGGCCGTTCGTGCAGGTAGTCCCGGGTGCCCTGCATGGTCGCGGCGAGCGTGTGGAGGGTCATGCATCGCACCTCGTCCAGCAGCTCGTCCGGGGGCCGGTAGCCGGGACGGCTGAAGCCCGGGCTCGCGAACAGGCGGATCTGCTCGTCGGTCGGCGGCCACTGCGTGGGGGCGAACGCGGCCGACGCCGGGGCGATGAAGGCGTCCAGGTCAGGGCCGGTGTTGATGAGGACGAGCGCCGTCACCAGGCCGGGACGCCGTTCGGCCAGGGCGGTGGCGACCGCGCCGCCGCTGGAGTGGCCCGCGACCACGGCCTCCCGCACGCCGAGCCGGTCCAGCGCCTCGCCGACCCGGCGCGCCTGGTCGGGGGTGGTGTAGCCGCGGTCGTCCGGTTTGGCGGAGCGGCCGTGGCCGAGCAGGTCGATCCGGATGACGCGATGGGAGCCCGTGAGCAGGGGGACCATCTGGTCCCAGGAGCGGGCCGAGGACGCCGAGCCGTGGATGAGGAGGAGGGCGGGGGCCTCGCGGGGGCCGTCCTGGAAGACGTGGAGGTCGCCGTCGTCCAGGGAGAGGATCGTGCTCTCGGTGGTGTCGCCGTGGGAACTGGTCATGAGGCCACTGTGGCGGCCGTCCCGCGCCGGGGGATTGGACGAATGTTCCCTCGGGTTGCTGCCGGGGCTACACGTTCGCCGACATCGAGAACCAGATGTAGCCGACAGTGGCCAGGAGCAGGCACGCTGCTCCGATCGCCGCGCCCGCCGAAACCGCGAAGATCCGTACGGACCTGGGCCGCCGTGCCGTGAACGCGTACCCGAGGGCGAGGCCGGTGCCGGGGAACACCGCGGCCGCGATGCCGCACTTGGCCAGGAGCTCTGTGGGCATCCAGTCCAACTGCCAGATGCTCCAGGCCACCAGTCCGTAGCCGGTGAGGGCCGCCGCGCAGAGCACGGCCAGCCCGAGGGCGGCGTACTTGCGCGTGCTGGGATCAGGGAGGGACGTCACGGGCCGATGATCGCACGGCGTCGCAGCCGCTGGTAGACGCACCGGAGGCGGGTGGGGAAGGGGGTGGGGTCACGTGCGGGTCAGGGGGCAGTGGGTGGCGTCTGTGGCGTAGGAGAGGAGGAGGTCGCGGGCCGTCTCCGTGTCGAACGGTTGCACCGCGTCCAGCAGGTGCAACCCCAGCCCGTCCTCCAGCGCCACCAGGTTCCGGGCGATCGTCATGGCGTCCCGGGTCAGCGCGAAGACGCCGGTCGCCGCCCCCGCCTCCAGGATCGCGGCGTACAGGGCCACCTGCCGCTCGTACAGCCTGATGTGCTGGGCCGCGTACGCCGGGTCGCGCCGGGCGTGCGCCCCCAGCTCGTACAGCAGCACGCACAGCTCGTCGCCCGGACCGGCGGGCAGGCCGCTGCCGATGGTGATGACCAGGCGCCGCCGCAGGTCGGGTTCACGGGCGGCGGCGGCCTCGCGGGCGGCGCAGAACCGGTCGACCGCCTCGCGCTGCACCTCCTGCAGCAGGCCGGCCATGCTCGGGAAGTAGTACAGCACCGACCCCGCCGACATGCCGGCGACTTCGGCGACGTCGCGCAGCCGCAGGTCGAGGATGCCGCGTTCGAGCACCGCCCGGCGGGCGGCGGAGACGAGTTCGGCCCGCTTCTCCCGGGCCCGGCTGGGTCGCGCCATGGCCGCGATTCTTCATAGACGCTTCAAGAAACGCAAGCCATCCTTGACGAACGCCCCCGATAGTTCTTTGATACTCGCTCAAGGAACCCCCCAAGGAGGCGTCGTGGCATCAACGGCCGCCCATCCACACCTGCACCGGGGACTCAAGCTCCTCGGCACCCTCCTCCTCACCCTGTCCGCCATCACCCCCGCGTCCTCGGTCTTCATCATCGCCCCCGGCGTGATCTCCCAGGCCGGCAGCGGCGCGATCCTCAGCTACCTGGCCGGCGCCGTCGTGGGCGTGTTCATGGCCTTCGTCTACGCCGAGCTGGGCTCGGCGTTCCCGCTCACCGGCGGCGAGTACGCCATCACCGCCCGGACGCTCGGCCGGCTGCCCGGCTTCGTGGTGCTCGGGCTGATCCTCATCACGCAGCTGCTCATCATCGCCGTCATCGCGCTGGGCGTGGGCGCGTACCTGTCGGTCGTCCTCCCGGGGCTGGACGGGCCGCTGGTGGCGGCCGTGACGTGCCTGCTCACCACCGTCGTGGCGGTCTTCGACATCAAGCTGAACGCCTGGGTGACCGGGGTGTTCCTGGCCATCGAGATGATCGCGCTGGTGGTCGTGGCGGCGCTCGGCCTGTTCAGTCCGCAGCGCTCGCCGGTCGAGCTGATCACCCATCCGGTGGTGGCCGGGGACGGCGGCGCGCTGGTGCCCGCCTCGCTGGGCCTGATCGGCGCGGCGACCGCGGTGGCGATCTTCTCCTACAACGGGTACGGCTCGGCGGTCTACTTCGGCGAGGAGGTGCACGACGCGCCGAAGAGCATCGCCAAGACCGTGCTGTGGGCGCTGGGCGTCACCGTGGCGGCCGAGCTGGTGCCGGTGACGGCGGTGCTGGTGGGCGCGCCGTCGCTGGAGGGCCTGTTCGGCGCGGAGAACATGATGCAGTACTTCGTCACCGCCCGCGCCGGGTCCGTGGCCAACACGGTGATCTCCCTGGCCGTCGCGCTGGCCATCCTCAACGCCGTGCTGGCCATCATCCTCATCACCTCGCGCATGTTGTTCAGCACCGGGCGGGACCGCGCCTGGCCCGCGCCGGTCAGCCGCCTGCTGTCGTCGATCCACGCCCGGTACGGCTCGCCGTGGGTGGCCACGGTGCTGACCGGCGTGGTCAGCGCGGCCTGCTGCTTCATCGACGAGCGCTTCCTGCTGGTGGTGACCGGCACCTCGATCGTGGCCGTGTACGCGGCGCTGTGCCTGGGCGCGATCGCCGGGCGGCGCAACGGCAGGACCGGCCACGCGGCGTACCGGATGCCGTGGTTCCCGCTCGCACCGGTCCTGGCGCTGGCCGCGCTGGCGTACGTGATCTACCTCAACGCGCTGGACCCGGTGATCGGCCGGCCCAGCCTGTACGTCACCGCCGGGATCGCGGTGGTGTCGGCGGCGTACTATCTGGGGGTGCTGCGGCGGCGCGGCGGGTGGGATCTGGCTGAACCATGAGAGTGATCATCTTCGGGGCGACCGGCATGGTCGGGCGCGGCGTGCTCAGGGAGTGCCTGCTCGACGAGCGCGTGACGGCCGTGCTCACGGTCGGCCGGTCGCCCACGGGGACGGTCCATCCCAAGCTGCGCGAGCTGCTCCATGCCGACCTGTCGGACCTGTCGGCCGTCGAGGGCGAGCTGGCCGGCTACGACGCCTGCTTCTTCTGCCTCGGCGTGTCCGCGGCGGGCATGAGCGAGCAGGACTACCGGCGGATCACCTACGACTACACGCTGGCGGCCGGCACCACGCTGGCCCGGCTCAGCCCGTCCTCGACCTTCGTCTACGTCTCGGGGGCCGGCACCGACGCGCACGGCCGCGCGATGTGGGCCAGGGTGAAGGGCGCGACGGAGAACGCGCTGCTCGCGCTGCCGTTCCACGCCTACATGTTCCGTCCCGGCTACATCCAGCCGATGCACGGCGTGACCTCGCGCACCCGCTGGTACCGGCTGGCCTACGTCGTGGCCGCGCCGCTCTACCCGCTGCTGCGGCGGCTCTTCCCGGCGGCGGTGACGACGACCGAGCGCATCGGCCAGGCGATGATCACCGTGGCCGAGCGCGGCGCGCCCGAGCGGATCCTCGGCCCGGCGGCGATCAACGCCCTGTGACGGCGGCCCGCGGCACCGGCCGCACGGCCCCCGGCATCAGCGGCACGGCCAGCAGCGAGGCGAGCGCGGCCAGCCCCCACACCGCCTCCCACGAGGCGAGGCCGAGCACCACGGGGACGAGCAGCGGGGTCACGAAGCCCGAGGCGAAGCAGGCGGTGCCCTCCAGGCCGAGCGCGGTGCCCGCCCTGGCCGCGCCCGCCATGGCGGCGATCTCGGTGTAGGCGATGCCGTGCCAGGAGTTGGCCAGCAGGCCGCCGATCGCCAGGGCGGCGACGGTGAGCGGGGTGGGCGCCGAGGTGAGCACCGCGGCGGCGGCCATCACGACGCCGGACAGCGTCCCGATGGCGCGGATCCAGGTGCGCCGACCGCCGCGGCGGTCGGTGCGCCGGCCGGTCCAGATGCGCGCCGCGCCACCGCCGAGCTGGGCGACGAGCACGGTGACGGCGGCCAGGCCGGCGCCGGCCCCCTTGACGTCGTGCAGGAAGATCGCGGTGAAGGACAGCACGGCGAACTGCGGCACGGTGAGCAGCCCGCTGGCCAGCGCCACCCGCCACACGTCCCAGCGGCGCAGCGGGGAGGGGCCGGGCTCCGGGGCGGCGGCCGCGGCGGCGGGCGCCGGCTCGTGCAGCCAGCGCCAGGTGGCCGCCGCCGCCAGCAGGCAGAACACCGCCGGTACGGCGTAGACGGCGCGGAACCCGTACCGCTCGGCGAGCCAGGGCAGCAGGGCGACCCCGACCGCGCCGCCGACGGGGATGGCCGTCTGGCGGACGCTCATGGCCAGCCCCCGCTCGCCGTCGGCGAACCAGGTCATGACGGCCCGCCCGGAGGCGCCGTTCACGCTGCCGCCCAGCGCCCCGGCGGCCAGCAGGCACGCCGCCAGCAGGGCCACCCCGGCGTGCTCGGCCGGCGTGACGGCGGCGGCCATCACCGCCAGCAGCGCGCCCGTGGCGGTCAGCCCGGCCAGCAGCACGCGGCGGTCGCCCCACCGGTCGGTGAGCATGCCCCACGCGATGTCGGAGACGGCCACCCCCAGCCCCAGGCAGGACAGGACCAGGCCGAGCGAGCCCAGCGACAGGTGGTAGCCCGAGCGCATGGAGACCGCGGTCAGCGGGATGCCGGAGAACATGGCCGAGAAGCTGGCCTGGGCGCCGACGCCCACGGACAGCACGACCCATCGGTGCCGCGCGCCGAACCGGCGCGTCCCGCCGCCGACGGTGATGAGTGTCGCCACGATGCCCCCAAAGTAACCGGATTCAATGGTTAGAAACCATGGCAGCGCCGGAAGTAACTTGTCAACGCGGTTACGATGGGAGCCGTGGACTTCACCTTCGTCAGCGGCAACCTCGCCCTCGACCTCGCCGGCACCATCGGCCACCGCCGGGGCGCGCGCATCGACCTGCTGGCCTCCCCCGCCGACCTGGCCCGCTGGACGGTCGCCGCCGGGCTCCTCGACGAGCCGCCCGAGACCGGCGACGACGACCTGGCGCGGGCGACGGCCCTGCGGGAGGCGATCTACCGGCTGGCCACGGCCGCCCGCGAGGGCAGCCCGTACGGCCGGGCCGACCGCGACCTGCTCAACGAGACCGCCCGGCGCCCGCCCGCGGACGTCGCGCTCGAAGAGCGCGGCCTGCGGCGCGGCGGCGGCCTGCCCGGCGCGCTGTCCACGACCGCGCGCGCGGCGATCGAGCTGCTCGGCGGCCCCCAGGCGGAGCTGATCCGCGAGTGCGAGGCCGCCCCCTGCACCCGCCTGTACGTCGACGCCTCCCACCGCCGCACCCGCCGCTGGTGCGACATGCGCGGCTGCGGCAACCGCGCCAAGGCCGCGGCCTTCCGCGCCCGTGCGGGCGCCTGACCGGGATGATGGAATAACGGCGGAGGCCGGGACGCTACGGTACCTGTCAAAGATTCAACAGTCATGGATGGTGACTAAAGTGCAGTTCGGAATCTTCAGCGTGGGCGACGTGACCACCGACCCCACCACCGGCAGGACCCCGACCGAGCACGAGCGGATCAAGGCGATGGTGGCGATCGCGCTCAAGGCCGAGGAGGTCGGCCTCGACGTGTTCGCGACGGGCGAGCACCACAACCCGCCGTTCGTGCCGTCCTCGCCGACCACCATGCTCGGCTACATCGCGGCCAGGACCGAGCGGCTGATCCTGTCCACCGCCACGACGTTGATCACGACCAACGACCCGGTCAAGATCGCCGAGGACTTCGCCATGCTCCAGCACCTGGCCGACGGCCGGGTGGACCTCATGCTGGGCCGTGGCAACACCGGGCCGGTCTACCCGTGGTTCGGGCAGGATATCCGCCAGGGCATCCCGCTGGCCGTGGAGAACTACGCGCTGCTGCACCAGCTCTGGCGCGAGGACGTCGTCGACTGGGAGGGCCGCTTCCGCACCCCGCTGCAGGGGTTCACCAGCACGCCGCGCCCGCTCGACGGGGTGCCGCCGTTCGTGTGGCACGGCTCGATCCGCAGCCCGGAGATCGCCGAGCAGGCCGCCTACTACGGTGACGGCTTCTTCGCCAACAACATCTTCTGGCCCAAGGAGCACTTCATCCGCCTGATCAACCTCTACCGCCGGCGCTACGCCCACTACGGGCACGGCACGCCCGAGCAGGCGATCGTCGGCCTGGGCGGCCAGGTGTTCATGCGCAAGAACTCCCAGGACGCGGTCCGCGAGTTCCGCCCCTACTTCGACAACGCCCCCGTGTACGGCCACGGGCCGTCGCTGGAGGAGTTCACCGCCGAGACCCCGCTCACCGTGGGCAGCCCGCAGCAGGTCATCGACCGGACGCTGGAGTTCCGCGAGTTCTTCGGCGACTACCAGCGCCAGCTGTTCCTCATGGACCACGCCGGCCTGCCGCTGAAGACCGTGCTGGAGCAGCTCGACATCCTGGGCGAGGAGGTCGTGCCGGTGCTGCGCAAGGAGATGGCCAAGGACCGCCCGGCCGGCGTCCCGGACGCGCCGGCGCACGCCTCGCTGCTCCAGGCCCGTACGTCCCAGGCCGTCGAGGTCTGACCCCTCCAGGGAAGGAGATCCCCCCATGAAGCTCGTCGTCGTCACGGCCGGCCTGACCCAGCCGTCCTCCACCCGCCTGCTCGCCGACCGGCTGGCCGAGGCCACCCGGCGGCGGCTGGACGGCGCGGCCGAGGTGCGCGTGGTCGAGCTGCGCGACCTGGCCGTGGACATCGCCAACAACCTGGTGACCGGCTTCCCCGGCGCCCGGCTGCGCGAGGTGGTCGAGGCCGTGACGGAGGCCGACGGGCTCATCGCGGTCACGCCGACCTTCAGCGGCTCCTACAGCGGGCTGTTCAAGTCGTTCTTCGACGTCCTGGACAACACGGCCCTGGCGGGCACGCCCGTGCTGATCGCCGCCACGGGCGGCACCGCCCGCCACTCGCTCGTGCTGGAGCACGCGCTGCGCCCGCTGTTCGCCTACCTGCGGGCCGTCGTCGCGCCGACCGCCGTCTACGCCGCCTCGGAGGACTGGGGCGGCGGCGGCGACTCCTTCACCGACGGGCTCGGCGAGCGCATCGACCGGGCCGCCGGCGAGCTGGCCGGCCTGCTGGCGGGCCGCGCTCCCCGCCCGGCCGCGGCCGCGAACGAAGGCGGGGCCGGGGCGGACGAGGAAGTCGTCCCGTTCGCGGAGCAGCTCGCGGCATTGCGCCCACTGCGCTAGTTTGCAGCGGTGCTGACCGCTATGTGCCTCTCGCTGTCCCTTGCCGTGACCTGCGTCTCCCCCGCAGACCTCAACAACCCACACAAGAAGGACATCGCCATGCAGCTGGTGTCCAGCGCGGAGAACTCCTCGCTGGACTGGAAGGCCCAGTACGGCTACATCGAGGACATCAAGGACGAACGCGGCTACACCGCGGGCATCATCGGCTTCTGCTCCGGCACCGGCGACATGCTGGAGCTGGTCGAGCTCTACACCAGGCGCAAGCCCTCGAACGTGCTGGCCAAGTACCTGCCCGCGCTGCGCAGGGTCAACGGCACCGACTCCCACAAGGGCCTCGGCAAGCCGTTCGTCAAGGACTGGAAGAAGGCCGCGGCCGACCCCGTCTTCCAGCGGGCCCAGGACCACGAGCGCGACCGCGTCTACTTCGACCCGGCCGTCCGCCGGGCCAAGAAGGACGGCCTGCGGGCGCTCGGCCAGTTCGCCTACTACGACGCCATGGTCATGCACGGCCCCGGCTCCGACAAGCTCAGCTTCGGCGGCATCAGGAAGGCCGCGCTGGCCAAGGCCGCCTCCCCCGCCCGCGGCGGCGACGAGGTGACCTACCTCAACGCGTTCCTCGACGCCAGGAAGGCGGCAATGAAGGCCGAGGACGCCCACGACGACACCACCCGGGTCGACACCATGCAGCGCGTCTTCCTCAGGAAGGGCAACCTCGACCTCAGGCCGCCGCTGACCTGGAAGGTGTACGGCGACAAGTACACGATCAAGCACTGATTCGGCGATCAGGGTAGGTTGATGCACAAGCCGAACAAACGGGGTTAATCATGTCCAACGGTGCCCGTCATGGTCTGGGAGTGGTCGCGGGGCTGCTTCTTCCGCCGCTGATCGCCGCCTGCCTCATGTACGGCATCGGCGAGCTCGGCCTGACCATGGCCACGCGGTTCAGGGTCTCCTGGATCGGGCTGGCCGTGATCGCGGCGGCGGGGGCCGGTCTGGCGTTCCTGGCCGGCTCGCGCCTGTCACCGATCGCCTCGCTGCTCGGCGGACTGGCCTACACCGCGCTCGGCCTGGTGCCCGCGGTGGAGCTGGGCGCCGGGTTCCGCGTCCTCCCCGACGGGCTGGTCACCGGCAGCCTGGGAGCGGGCCTGCAGACCATGATCTACACCGGGGTCATGCTGTTCCTCGGCGTGGCGCTGCTGGTCGTGTCGGCCTTCCCGTCGCGGTGGCGGTCCCCGGCGCGGCCGTCGGCCTACGCCTCCGACTACGGCTCGGCGGGCTCGCCGTACCTGCCGCAGGGCACGCCGCACGACGTCACCAGGCCGATGCACCGCGAGTGAGCCCGGCAGGGCCTGGCAGAATGCGGCCATGCGCGACTCGAAGATCGTCGACTTCCTGGCCGAGCTGGCCGACAAGGTGCCCGCCCCCGGCGGCGGGGCCACCGCCGCCCTGCACGCGGCCCAGTCCGCGGCGCTGCTCGGCATGGTGGCCCGCTACACCACCGGCGAGCGGTACGCCGAACACGCCGATACGGTCGCCGCGGTGATCGAGGAGACCGACACCCTCCGCGCGCGGACGCTGCGGCTGGCCGAGGAGGACGCGGCCGCCTTCACCGCGGTCTCCGACGCCTACCGGCTGCCCAAGGGCGAGGAGCGCGGCGTCTCCATCGCCCGCGCCCTGGCCGGCGCGGCCGAGCCCCCGGCCCTGGTGGTGGCGGCCGCCACGCGCCTGGTCGAGCTGTGCGAGCTGCTGCTGCCGATCGGCAACCGCAACGTCGTCACCGACGTCGCCGCCGCGGCCGAGGCCGCCCGCGCCGCGCTCACCACCGCCCGGGTGAACGTCGAGGTCAACCTGCGGGGCATCAAGGACGAGCAGGTCCGCGAGGAGCTGACGGCCCGCCTGGCGGGCGTCGAGGCGGCCGTCGCCACGGCCGACCGGATCACCGCCGGGGTACGCGAGGAGATCGCCCGATGAGGACGCTGACCGGCCGCGACCTGGCCACCGCGATCAAGGCTCAGACGCAGGCCGAGGCCGCCGCCGGGCCGCAGCCCAGGCTGGCCGTCGTGGTGGCCACGGCCGACGAGGCCAGCCTGTGGTACGTCCGCTCGATCGCCAAGGCCGCCGCGGGCGTCGGCGTCGCCTGCGACATCGTCGACCTCGGCGCCGACGCCGACCCCGGCAGGATCCACGAGACGCTGGCCGGACTCAGCGCCGACGACGCCGTCCACGGGGTCATGCTCCAGACTCCGCTGCCCGCCGGGGCCTCGGCGCAGGAGCTGGCCGCCGCCATCGACCCGCGCAAGGACGTCGACGGCGCGAACCCGCTCTCGCTCGGCCGCCTGGCCGCCGGGCTGCCCGCGTTCCCGCCTGCCACGGCGGCGGCCGTCATGGCCCTGCTCGACCACTACGAGGTGCCGCTCGAAGGACGGCGGGCGGTGGTCGTCGGCCGCTCGACCGTGGTCGGCAAGCCGCTGGCCCACCTGCTGCTCGACCGGCACGCCACGGTCACCGTCTGCCATTCGCGCACCCGCGACCTGGCCGCCGTCACCGCCGGGGCCGAGGTGCTCGTGGCCGCCGTCGGCCGCGCCGGGCTGATCGGCGCCGCGCACGTCGCGCCCGGCGCGGTGGTCATCGACGTGGGCACCAACCCGACCGACGACGGCGGGCTCACCGGCGACGTCGACTTCGCGGCGGTCGCGGAGGTGGCCGGCGCGCTGACCCCGGTGCCCGGCGGCGTCGGCCCGGTGACGACCGCGCTGCTGCTGCGCCACACCGCCCGCGCGGCGAACCTGCCCTGAGCCCCGACATCCGAGAGTGGAGACCATCGATGGGTGACGTCCTGATCGTGCAGAACAGCAGGAGCGGCGGCCCGAGCCGGCTCGGCGACTGGCTGGAGGAGGCCGGGTTGCGGCTCGACGTGGTGCTCGCGCACGAGGGCGCCCCGCTGCCCGACCGGCTGGACCGGCACGACGCCATGATCATGCTCGGCGGCGGCTACCTGCCCTCCGAGGACGACCGGGCCCCGTGGCTGGCCGACGCCCGCCGGCTGGTGGGCCAGGCGCTGGCGGACGGCGTGCCGCTGTTCGGCATCTGCCTGGGCGGCCAGATGCTGGCCGAGGTGGCCGGCGGCGAGGTGACCGGCGACACCGGCGCGCCGGAGAACGGCAGCCTGCCGGTCACGATCCGGCCCGAGGCGGAAGGCGACCCGCTGTTCCAGGGCCTGCCGCCGGTGGTGCCCGCGATCGAGCACCACAAGGACGCCGTCACCCGGCTGCCCGCCGGCGCGGTGTGGCTGGCCGAGACGCGTGCCTGCCCCTACCAGGCGTTCCGGGTGGGCGAGCGGGCGTGGGGGGTGCAGTTCCATCCCGAGGTGCTGCCCGCGCGCGTGCGCGAGTGGACGCCCGACGGCTTCGACCCCGCGGAGGTCTACGCGGGCGCAGTGGCCGACGAGCCGGTCTCCACGCCGATCTGGCGCGAGGTGGCGACCCGCTTCGCCAAGATCGTCAACGCCTGACCTCCCGCCTTCGCAGTCCGTCAGCGCCTGACCTCCCGCCTTCGCAGTCGGAGTCGCTCTGCGGCCCGGCGTGCCCGACGGCCGGGGCAGCCGAACAGCCGGGCAGCCGGGCAGCCGGGGTGGCCGGGGCGGGCGGTGGCCGGGGCGTGGGACGAATGGCCCTAACGTGGGGGGAATGCGGGTAGACAGACTTCACGCCTGGCCGGCCGACGCGGCCGAGGCCGAGGCCGTCCAGGACCGGTTGCGCAGCCGCGTGGAGCTCGCCGGGCCCACGGCCTTCCCCCTGGTGGCCGGCCTCGACGTGCACTACCACGGCGACGACGAGGTGACGGCGGCGGTGGTCGTCCTGGACGCGGCGACGCTGGAACCGGTCGAGCGGGCGGTGGCCCACGGCTGGGCCGCCTTCCCCTACGTGCCCGGCCTGTTCGCCTTCCGCGAGCTGCCCACCCTGGTGGAGGCGCTCGAACGTCTCGCCGTCACCCCCGACCTGCTGGTCTGCGACGGCCACGGGCTGGCCCACCCGCGCGGTTTCGGCCTGGCCTGCCATCTGGGCGTGCTGACCGGCCTGCCCGCGCTCGGCGTGGCCAAGACGCCCTTCGTGGGCGAGCACGAGCCGCCCGGCCGGGAGCGCGGGGACTGGACGCCGATCGTCCACGAGGGCGTCACGGTGGGCAGGGCGCTGCGCACGCGGCGGGACACGAAACCGGTCTACGTCTCCCAGGGCCACCGGATCGGCCTGGACACCGCCACGTCCCAGACCCTGCTGCTCACGCCGCGCTACCGCCTCCCCGAGCCGGTGCGCCAGGCCGACCACCTGGCCCGTCACCCCGCCGGAACCTGACCGCCCCTCGGCCGGCCCCGCCGGTAGGGCCGGCGCGGGGTCAGCGGCGCCAGGCCCAGACGACGAGCCAAACACTGAGTCCGAAGATCGTCATGCCCAGCGGCACGTGCGCGGCCACCGCCCCCGACCCGCCGAGCATCGACTGCAGGAACCCGAGCAGCAGCACCCCCAGGCTGACCAGCGCGGGCCAGCCCGCGCCGCGCCCCGGCCGCCACAGCAGCACGGCCGCGACGAGCTGGAGCAGCCCGAGCAGGTGGACGGCGCCCGCCCCGGCCCCGTGCAGGCCCGCGCCGGCCCCGCTCATGAGCTGCCCCGCCGTGACGGCCTGCAGGAGCACCGCCAGCATGCTGAGCGTGGCGAGGGCCTTGAACGCGGTCAGGTACCCGCTTCCCTTGACGACCTGGGTGACCACTGGACTCTCCTTCGACCTCGGGTGGACGCCCCCCAGGATCGCGCCGCCGCCGGAGCCGGGCATCCGCCGCCCGTCGTCATCCTCGCTACGCCCAGCGTCGTACGCCCACGCCGGGTCCTACGCTCACGCCGGGTCGTGCGCCCCCGAGGAGGCCAGCGGGGGCAGGATCGCCTGGGCGTCCGCGCCGCCGAACCAGAGCCCGATCACGAACGCGGCCGTCGCCTCCAGCTGCACGGCCCGGTCGAGGCCGCCGCCGTCCAGCGGGGTGCAGCCCAGGTCGCGGACCAGGCCCCGGACCAGGTCGAGCGCCCGGACGTCGTCGCCGCACAGGGGCACCGCCAGCGGGCGGCCGCCGAACACGGGCGGCGTCATCCGCCACACGTCCACGTGGCACAGGTTGAACGCCTTCACCACGTGCCCGCCCGTGAGGTCGGCGATCCGGCGGGCGAGCGGACGCGTGACGTCGTACCTGTCGGGGGCGGCGGCGTTCGTCACGTCGATGATCGGCTTGCCGCGCAGGGCCGGGCCGGCGGCGGCCAGCACGTCGCCCAGCCCCGCCTCCCGGACGCCCACCATCACGACCTCGCCGGACGCGGCCGCCTCCGCCCAGCTCCCCCAGCGCGCTCCAGGGCGGCCGGCCTGGGCGTTCATGCTCTCCGCGCGGGCACGGGCGCGCTCGGGGTCGCGTCCGCTGACCGTCACCTCGTGCCCGGCCCTGATCCACTGTGTGCCGAGGGCGTCGGCCATGCCGCCGGCGCCCAGGATCCCGATCTTCATGTCGTCCTCCGTGCTGCGAAAGGGCTTTACTAGGACAAGGACTCTAGAAATCCCGTCACGCACCGATCGGTGCCTATCGGAGGCGTTACGTGTTTCTCGCCGACTGCCAGGCCAGACTGGCCTTCGACCTGATCGCCAACACCTGGAACGCGGTCGTCGTCTGGTCGCTGCGCCACGGCCCGTGCCGTCCAGGGGAGCTGCGTGCGCAGATCGGCGGGATCAGCCCCAAGGTGCTCACGGAGACGCTGCGCCGCCTGGAGTTCAACGGGCTGGTCACCCGCCGGGCCTACGCCGAGGCCCCGCCCCGGGTCGAGTACGCGCTGACCGACCTGGGCCGCTCCCTGCTCGGCCCGATCGAGGCGTTCGGCGTGTGGGCCCACGACCACGCCGAGGACGTCATGGACGCCCAGGACCGCTGGACGGGCTCGCAGTCCCCCGCTTCATGAGGATTCTTTAACGCAGCGTTACTGAGTAATTACTCTGGGTAGCAAGTCGGTGGTTGATTCCACCATCCCCAGGAGGTACTCATGCCTGACGTCCAACGCCGCCGCGCCGCCGTCATCGGGGGCGCGCTCACCGCGGCCCTGACCGCCGCGCTCTTCGCGGCGCCCGCGTACGCCGTCGTCGATCCCGCCACCGCGGTCCCGTGCGCGGCCGAGGCCGCCGCGGGCCTGGCCGCCCTGGTGGACCCGGCGGCCCCCCAGGCGCCGACCGAGATCCCCGCGGCGGGCTGCCTGCATCCCTGACCGGCCGGCCACCGCGCGGGCGGTGCGGCGAGCCACGCCGCACCCCCGCCACCGGCCCTGCCCCCTCCCAGCTCCGACAGCTCCGACAGCGCAATCCCCGTGCCCGACCAGCAGCAGTCGAGGAGTCCCCATTGAAGTTCCGAATCCTGACCAGCGCAGCGGTCCTCGCTCTGGCGGCGGCGGCCGCCGTTCCCCCAATCGCCCTCGGGTCAGGGGGCCGAAACGATCCGGGGAACATCAATGTCCAGGCCATCGTCGACCGGGTCAACATCTTCACGTCGTAGTGAGGCCACCACAGTTGACCGTGGCCGAGTCCGAGTCCGCTCCCCGGCCGCGGAGCACGCTGGAGCGCATCGGCTACGTCATGTTCCTCAGCCGGTGGATACAGGCGCCGCTCTACCTCGGGCTGATCGTCGCCCAGGTCGTCTACGTGTGGCGGTTCATGGTCGAACTCGCCCACCTGGTCGAACTCGGGTTCGGCGGCAACCCCCCGGAGACCACGATCATGCTGATCGTCCTCGGGCTCGTCGACGTCGTGATGGTCTCGAACCTGCTGATCATGGTCATCATCGGCGGCTACGAGACCTTCGTCTCACGGCTGCGCATCGACGGCCATCCCGATCAGCCGGAGTGGTTGTCCCATGTCAACGCAAACGTCCTCAAAGTCAAGCTGGCCATGGCGATCATCGGGATCTCGGGGGTGCACCTCCTGCAGATCTTCATCAACGCCGCGCGGCCGGCCATCACCGACAGGGAACTCGTATGGAAAACATTGATCCATCTCACCTTCGTGGTCTCGGCGCTGGCGCTGGCCGTGATGGATCGGATCATGGCGGGCGGGCGGCACGTCCAGCAGGCGCACCGGGACCAGCAGCCCGGCGGCGTCGCGCAGGAGCGGGTCGCCGCCGCCTAGCGATCGCACTGGCGGCCGGCGCGGGGCTGCTGGCCGGCGCGGGCTGGGCGGCGCCGGCGTACGCCTCGGCCGCGGCGCCTGCCCAGGGGCCGCGGCCGCTCATCGGTGACGTGGTCGTCTTCAACGACGAGATCGTCGAGCCGGTGTCGCTCCCGGTGAGCACCTGCGGCGGCCTGCTGCCGGTGCTGAGCGGCGCCCCCACCGGGTGCGAGGGCACGTCCAGGGTGTCGGACGACGACGCCTGAGATCCCCGGCGCCCGCCCGCGGGGGCGGGCGGGCGCCGGACCCCGGCGGGGCCAGCCGTAAAGAGGCGTTCGAGAACCTCGCCCAGGTCAGCGGTAGAGGCGTTCGAGAACCTCGGCCGGGTCAGCCGTAGAGGCGTTCGAGGACCTCGGCCACGCCGTCCTCGTCGTTGGAGGACGTGCGGTGCCCGGCCGTGGCCAGCACCAGCGGGTGGGCGTTGGCCATCGCGTAACCGGCCCCGGCGAAGGCCAGCACGGCCAGGTCGTTGGGCATGTCACCGAACGCCACCACTTCGGCGGGCTCGATCCCGCGTGCCAGGCACAGCTCGGCCAGCATGCCCGCCTTGGTCACGCCCAGCGCGCTGACCTCCAGGAGCCCCGGCACCCCGGAGTGGGTGACCTCGGCCAGCTCCCCCACGGCCGCCGCGGCCAGGGCCGACATCTCGTCGAGGGTGTGCGCGGGCGAGAGCACCAGCAGCTTGACGATCGGCTCGCCCGCCTCGCACGCCGAGGCCACCTCCCGGTAGTGCGCCACGTCGTGCTCGACCCGTCGGTTGTAGCCGGCCTCGGTGAGCACGCCCGTGCCGGTCTCGACGGCGAAGGCCGCCCCGGGCAGGGCCGCGGCCAGGCTGTCGGCCACCTTCCTGGCGGCCTGCGGCTCGATCGTGCGGCTGGCGACGATCCGCGCGGCGGCCAGGTCGTACAGGAGGGCGCCGTTGCTGCAGATCGCGAGGCCCGTCAGGCCCGCCTGGCCGGCGATGGCGTGGATGGAGCGCGGCGGGCGGGCGGTCACGAAGACGATCTCCGCTCCGGCGGCGCGGGCCAGGCCCAGGGCCTGCCGGGTGCGCGGGGAGACGACGCCGGCGGAGGTCAGGAGGGTGCCGTCGAGATCGGTGGCCACGATGCGGGGCGGGGTGGCGGAGGTCACGTCCCCACCGTAGATCCCGGCCGGAAGGGGCTCAGGGGTAGGGTGCCCTCGTGTCTTCCAATCCGGGGCGTTTCGCTCGGTCCGGGCCGCGTCCGGACGACCGGGTCGCCTCCGTCTTCCGGTTCGCGTCGGAGCTGGTCGCCTGGGTCGCCGCGCCGTGGGCGCTGCTTCCCGGGTCGGTGTGGCAGGCCGTGTTGTCGGTCGTGGTGCTGATCGGGCTGCCGACGGTGTTCGCCACGCCCGGTGACAAGCGGGGCGTGCTGGTCGCCGTGCCCGGGTTCGTGACCGTCGGGCTGGTCGCCCTGCAGCTCGTGGTGGCGGTGGCGGCGGCGTGGGTGGCCTGGCACGCGGTCGTGGCGGCGGTGGTCACGGTGCTGGCGGTGGTCACCGTGGTGCTGGAACTGCCGCGCTGGCGCTGGCTGCTGACGGGCTGAGCGGCCGCGCGTCCGGAGGGTCTGTCAGAGGCGCATCTCGGCGGGGAGGCGGGTGGCGGCGTTGAGCAGCTCCAGGCCGAGCAGGTCGCCCGAGGCGCCGTAGTCGAGGACGACGTCCTCCGAGACGGTCTGCCGTACCGCCTCGCCTGGCACGATTTCGTGCTTCATCGCGATATAGGCGATGTCCTGTTCCTTGTTCCAGCTGACGTACACGGTCCGGGTGAGCTGGCGGTCCGGCGGGGCGTCGTCCGGCTGGAGCAGGCCCTCCTTGGCCTCGTGCGAGCCGGCCAGCGCCGCGCGTACCATGGCCAGCGCCACCTCGACCGCCTCCAGCGAGTCGCGCCCGGTCGCCCGGCGCTCGTGCTCCCACCCGGCCAGCCCGTCGATCCGGTACGGGCACGCCCACTCCCCCGCCTCCTCGTACGGCATGCCGACGGCGACGGTCACCTCGCGCGGCGGGACGGTCTCCAGCACCAGCACCCGCTGGGCGATCTCGTACATGCCGCATCATCTACCCAGCCGCCCGCTTCCGGAAGACCCACGGCCCGAGCCATATCATCCGGGGCCGATGCGTTCCGGCTTCCGGCGGCGGCGGGTTAGTGTGCGTTAGGGTCGCAAGGGGGCCTAGATGAACGAGTCGTTCGGCACACGTCTGCGTGCCAGGCTGGACAAATTCGGCCCGCTCTGTGTGGGCATCGATCCGAGCCCGGCGTTGCTCGACGCCTGGGGCCTCGACGACTCACCGGGCGGCCTTGAGCGCTTCAGCCGCACGGTGGCCGACACGATCAGCGACGTGGCCGCCGTGGTCAAGCCGCAGTCGGCCTTCTACGAGCGCTGGGGCAGCCGCGGCGTCGCCGTCCTGGAACGCACCATCGCCGATCTGCGCGAGGCCGGCACGCTGGTGCTGCTCGACGCCAAGCGCGGCGACGTCGACACCACCATGGCCGCCTACGCCGAGGCCTACCTCGACCAGGGCAGCCCGCTGGCCGCCGACGCTGTGACGCTCAGCCCCTACCTGGGGTTCGGCTCGCTGGAGGTGGCGATCACCTCGGCGGTGGCCAACGACGCCGGCGTCTTCGTGCTGGCCCGCACCTCCAACCCGGCGGCGGCCGGGCTGCAGCAGCGGGTGGCCGACCTGGTGCTCGCCGGGGCCGCCGCGGCCAACGCGGGCCACGAGCCGTTCGGGCCGGTGGGAGTGGTCATGGGCGCCACGCTGCCCGCGCTCGACCACTCCCTGGCCGACCTCAACGGCCCGATCCTGGCTCCGGGGCTCGGCGCGCAGGGCGCCTCACCCGCCGACGTGGCCCGGCTGTTCGCCCCGGTACGCGGCTCCGTCGTGCCGTCGGTCTCCCGGGCCGTGCTGGCCGACCCGCGCCGGCTGCGGTCGAGGACTCTGCAGTACCGGGACGAGTGCGTCACGTACCTGACGTACTGAGCCGTTCGACGGCGGCCAGCACCGCCCGTACCGACGCGGTGAGCACGGAGGTGTCCTGACCGGCGCCCCAGCCGATCACGCCCCCGACCCGGGCCTCCACGTACGCGACGGCGCTGCTGCCCGTCCCCGGGTCCACGGCGTGCTCGGCGTAGTGCAGGACGTCGACCTCGACGCCGTCCCCGGCCAGCGCGGCGGTCAGCGCGGACAGCGGCCCGTTGCCGGTGCCGCGCAGCACCCGCCCCGACTCCAGGACGCCCTCGAACTCGTGCGTCCCCGGCGCGGTCTCGGCCGTGCGCCAGGAGGCGAACCCGGAGCGCTCGCCGGGCGCGATGTAGGTGGCGTGGAAGAGCGCCCGCAACTGGTCGGCGGTGATCTCCTCGCCGCTGTCGTCCGTGGCCCGCTGCACCGTCGCGGCGAAGTCGATCTGCAGGCGGCGCGGCAGGTCGAGGCCGTGGCGGGCGCCCAGCAGGTACGCGATGCCGCCCTTGCCCGACTGGCTGTTGACCCGGATCACCGCCTGGTAGCCGCGTCCCACGTCGGCCGGGTCGATGGGCAGGTAGGGCACCTCCCACGGCGCCTGCTCCGGCGGCACGCCCAGCTCGGCGGCCCGCGCGGCGTGGTGGGCCAGGCCCTTGCCGATGGCGTCCTGGTGGGTGCCGGAGAAGGCGGTGTAGACCAGGTCGCCCGCGTAGGGGTGGCGGTCGTGCACGGGCAGGCGGTTGCAGTGCTCGACGACGCGCCGGATCTCGTCGATGGCGGAGAAGTCGATCATCGGGTCGACGCCCTGGGAGTGCAGGTTGAGCGCGAGGGTCACCAGGTCGACGTTGCCGGTGCGCTCGCCGTTGCCGAACAGGCAGCCCTCCACCCGCTGCGCCCCGGCGAGCACGGCCAGCTCGGCGCAGGCCACGCCGGTGCCGCGGTCGTTGTGCGGGTGCACCGACAGGATCACCGAGTCGCGGCGGTCGAGGTGGCGGTGCATGTACTCGATCTGGTCGGCGTACACGTTGGGGGTGGCGATCTCGACGGTCGCGGGCAGGTTGTGGATCACCGGGCGGTCCGGGGAGGCGTCCCAGAGGGCGGTCAGCTCGTTGCAGATCTCCAGCACGTAGTCGGGCTCGGTGAGGTTGAACACCTCGGGGGAGAACTCGAAGCGCACCGGGAGCCCGTCGGCCAGGCGGGCGACCTGGCCGGCCGCGTCCAGGACGAGCTTGCGCAGGGCGTCGCGGTCGTGGCCGAGCACCACGTTCCGCCAGGTGGGCGCGGTCGCGGTGTAGAGGTGCACGACCACGTCGGGCAGGCCGCGGATCGACTCGAAGGTGCGCTCGATCAGGTCCTGCCGGGCGGCGGTGAAGGCCACCACCGTCACGTCGTCGGGCACCGCGCCGGGCTCGGCCAGCTCCCTGAGGAAGTCGAAGTCGAGCCTGCTGGCCGACGGGTAGCCGACCTCGATCTCCTTGAAGCCCATGCGCACCTGGAGGTCGAACAGGCGGCGCTTGCGCGCCGGGTCCATCGGCTCGGCCAGCGCCTGGTTGCCGTCGCGCAGGTCGACCGGGACCCAGAGGGGGGCGGCGGTGATGCGGCGCGAGGGCCAGGCGCGCTCGCCGGTCAGGGGCACCTCGACCCGCTCGTGGGCGGGCCGGTAGCGGTGAGAGGGCATCGCGCTGGGGCGCTGCCGGTTCCATGCGTACACGTCTTCGTTCCTTCTTCGGCGGTCGGACGACCGGCAGCACCTCGCACGCCGCGGCGGGGTGCCGGTCCGGTCAGGCCCCGCCGCGGCGGCCGAGAAGAAGGAGACCGTACGACGACATGGCGGCTACACTAACCACAACACAGGTCCTCAGACAACCTGAGAGGTTTATATGCCGCTCGGCGCCCTCCGCCGCAGCCCCCTGGTCGACCAGGCCGTCCAGCACCTGCGCGAGCAGATCACCGGGGGCCACTGGCCGGTCGGCACCCGGCTGCCCGGCGAGAACGCGCTGGCCAAGACGCTCGGGGTGGGCCGGTCCACGGTCCGCGAGGCGCTGCGGGCGCTGGCCGGGGCGGGGCTGGTGCGGGCGCGTCAGGGTTCGGGGGTGTTCGTCATCGCCTCGGAGCCGGCCGAGGACTGGCCGGCGCGGCTGCGCCGGGCCGCGATCACCGACGTGTACGAGGTCCGCATGATGGTCGAGACCCAGGCGGCCAGGCTGGCGGCGGCCCGGCGTACCGACGAGGACGTCGCGGCGATGGAGGCCGCGCTCCAGGCCCGCGAACGGGCGGCGGGCGAGGACGACGCGGCGTTCGTCGACGCCGACATCGCGCTGCACGCGGCGGTCGTGGCGGCGGCGGGCAACCCGGTGCTCACGGACCTGTTCGCCGAGTTCGCGCCGGCGTTGCGGGAGGGGCTGATCGACATGGTGGGGCTGCTGGAGCTGCGCGGCCACGACCGCAACCCGGGGCACGACGCGCACGCCGCGCTGGTGGCCGCGGTCCGCGACGGAGACGCGGCGGCGGCCGGCGACCTGCTGCAGGCCGAGCTGGAGCAGACCCTCGCCCGGCTGCACACGCAACCCGGCGCCTGACAGAGCGCCGGGGCAGGCGGTCCCGGCAGGCGGTCCCGGCGGGTGGAGCAGGCGGCAGGTCAGGCGGGTGCGCCAGGCGGGTGCGTCAGGCGGTGGGGCCGGCGTCGGGGCGGATGACGTCCTCGCCTTCGTCGTCCTCCTCGGGCGGCTCCTCCGGGACGGGCTCCTCCAGCTCGTCGGGCGGGTCCGCGGACAGCGGGCGGCGGGTCCTGGGCGATCCGGAGGCGGACCGCTCGGCGACCACGTCGCTCTCCCCCTCCACGCCTCCCACCGCCGCGGGCAGGTCGTCGGGCTTTCGGTTCATGGCCCCCACCTGCCCGTGACGGCGTCCCTTGACGCCCGGCCGGACGTCAAGGGACGGGCTAGGACAGCTCCCGCAACGCGTCCTCGATCTCGGCCCTGACCGGCATCGACGTGCTGGCGCCCGCCCGCTGCACCGACAGCGCCGCCGCCACCGAGGCGAAGCGCAGCGCCTCGGCCGGGGCCAGGCCGTCGGCCCGCGCGACCGCCAGTGCGCCGACGAACGTGTCACCGGCGGCCGTGGTGTCCACGGCCTTGACCTCGATCGCGGGCACCCGCAGCCGCTCGCCCGAGCGCGCGCCGTAGAGCGCGCCGCGCGAGCCCAGCGTGATGACGGCCTCCTCGACGCGTTCGAGGAGCGCGTCGAGGGCGGCGTCGGGGTCGGACTGGCCGGTGATGTCGGCGGCCTCGTGCTCGTTCGGGACGATCATGGTGACCGCGTCGAGCAGCTCGTCGGGCAGCGGCTGCGCGGGCGCCGGGGTCAGGACGGCGGGCACCCCGGAGACCCGGGCCGCCTCCGCGGCGGCCACGACGGCCTCCATGGGCAGTTCGAGCTGGAGCAGCAGGGCCCGCGACCCGGCGATCGTGGCCAGGTCGCCGCCGGACGGCCCGGTCACGGTGCCGTTCGCGCCGGGGACGACGATGATCGAGTTGCCGCCGGCGTCGTCGACCACGATGTGCGCGATGCCGCTGGGGCCGGGCACCTGGCGCAGGCCGCGGACGTCCACGCCGGCCTCGGCCAGGGTGGAGCGCATCTCGGCCCCGAAGGCGTCGTCGCCGACCGCGCCGAGGAAGGCCACCTGCGCGCCGGCGCGGGCCGCGGCGATGGCCTGGTTGGCGCCCTTGCCGCCGGGCACGGTCCGGAACCGGTGACCGGTGACCGTCTCGCCCCGCTTGGGGGCCTGGGACACGTACGCGACGAGGTCCATGTTGGCGCTGCCGAAAACCGAGATCATGGGGCCATCATCTCCTGTGTACGTCGCGCCAGCTCACCGAGCCCCACCCCGTCGAAGCCGGTCAGGCTGCTGGCCAGGCTGTCGCGCATGAGCCAGCGGTCCGGCACGCCGCCGTTCAGCGCGCCCGCCACGGACCCCGCCGTGGCCCCGGCCGAGTCGGTGTCCCAGCCGCCGGCGACCGCGCCCGCGACCGTGGCGGTGAAGTCGCCCGCGCCGTGGATCAGCGTGGCGGCCACCAGCGCGGCGTTGTTGATCGTGTGCACCCAGTGCAGCGTGCCATGCCGCTGGTGCAGCAGGTCGATGACACGCTCGAAGTCCGGCTCGCGGGCGGCGTCGGCGACGGCCAGGCTGACCGCCTCGTGCAGGCGGGAGCCGCGCGGCACGACCGACAGGCCCGCCTCGACGGCCTCCCGCGCCGAGCCGGCGACCAGCGAGGCGGCACACATGGCCGCGACGAACATCGCGCCGTAGATCCCGTTGGCGGTGTGGGTCAGCCGGGCGTCGCGCCAGGCCAGCTCGGCGGCCGTGGCGGGGTCGCCGGGGTTGGCCCAGCCGTAGACGTCCGTCCTGATGAAGGCGCCGATCCACTCGCGGAACGGGTTGCGGCGGGTGGCCGTCCCCGGCGGCTCGAAGCCGTCGAGCAGGTTGCGGTAGGCGACCCGCTCGGCGGTGAACGTGCGGCCGGCCGGCAGCTCGTCCAGCCACAGCTTGGCGACGTCCTCGGTGGTGAAGCCGCGGCCATGGCGCTCCAGGACGGACAGCGCCAGCAGCGGGTAGTTGAGGTCGTCGTCCTCGGGGATGCCGTCGATGTTCTCGGCCAGCGAGTTGACCGCGCTGCGCCGGTTCCACGGCCACCTGCGCGCGATCTCCTCCGGCAGGCCCTCGGCGGTGAACCAGCCGGTGATCGGCCAGTTGCCGGTGGCCTCGGCGATCTGCCTGATGCCCGCGCGCGGGATCTTCTCCACCGGCTTGCCCAGCACGCAGCCGGCCGCCCGTCCCTGCCAGGCGCCCAGCAGCCGCGCCGGGTCCGCCTTCGCCGCGGTCCCGGCCGAGGGCCAGTCGGGGCAGGCGGCGACGATGGCGTCCAGGTCGGAGGGCTCATCCAGCGGCGACGGGATCGCGGCCAGCTCGTCCAGCAGGCTCTCGGCCAGCGGGCGCAGCCGGGCCGCGGCGGCCTCGGAGGCGCCGGCGCGCGGCGGGGCGTCGTGGCCGCCCGCCGCGTGCCACCGTCCGGCCAGCTCGCGCACCTGCGGCAGGCCGCCCCTGCCGTCCTCGCCGGCCTGGCGCAGCTCGTGGCCGACCAGATCCTCCGGCTGGACCCAGGTGAGCCTGATCATCGAGCGTCCAGCTCGGCGAAGGCGGCCTCGTGGGCGCGCCGCCGCGCCAGGTCGTCGGCGTGCACCCGGCGCGCCACCTCGGCGATCGCCAGGCCCGGCGCGACCAGGTCGGTACGGCTGGCCGCCCCCACCTGCTCCACCCACTGCGCGGGCACCGCGGACAGCCCCCCGAGGGCGCCCGCGATCGCTCCGCCCATGGAGGCGATCGAGTCGGCGTCGCGGCCGTAGTTCACGCCGCCGAGCACGGTGTCGCGGACGTCGCCCTTGGCCGCGACCAGGAAGCCCAGCGCCAGCGGCAGCTCCTCGATGCTGTGCACCCGGCTCGGCCGGCGCGCGCCGAGCCCCTGGTCGCGGTAGGTGTCGGCGACCGTGTCGAAGGGCCGTACGGCCGCGCGCAGCACCTCGAAGGAGCCGTCCCAGTGGCCGACGCCGGCCGCGGCCTCGCAGACCGCCTCGATGGCGGCGCGGGTTCCGTCCTTGGCCAGGCGCAGGCAGGCGGCGACCACGGAGTCGACCGTGGCGCCCGGCCGCATGGCCTCGGCGACGGCGGCGGCCATCACGCCGGCGGCCTCGCGTCCGTAGCTGGACTGGTGGGCCCCGGTCAGGTCGACGGCCTCGGCGTAGGCGGCGTCGGGGTCGGCGGCGTTGACGATGCCGACGGGCGCGACGTACATGGCCGCGCCGCAGTTGACGATGTTGCCGACGCCGGCCTCGCGCGGGTCGACGTGCCCGTAGTGCAGGCGGGCCACGATCCACTTCTCGGCCAGGAAGATCCGCTGCAGCGGCAGCGCCTCGGCCTCCAGCTCGGGGATCCACCGCCGCTCGCCCATCAGCTCCGGCACGAAGTGGTCGGCCATCGCGTACGCGCCGAGGTGCCCGCCGACCTTCTCGTACACGCGGATCAGGGCGTGCGTCATCAGGGTGTCGTCGGTGATGTGCCCGTCGCCCTTGTGGTACGGCGCGATCGGCCGGGCGTTGCGCCAGTCCTCGTTGTACGGCGGCACGATGCCCTCGACCCGGCCCCCGTACCGCTCCACGATCTGTTCGGGAGTCCAGCCCTCGGTGGCGCCGCCCAGCGCGTCACCGACCGCCGCCCCCGCCACGCAGCCAGTGGCCCTGTCCTCAAGCGGCGTCATGCGATTCCCTTCGTCAGTTCGATCAGATCCTTGCCCGCCAGCTCCGGCAGGCAGCAGCCCGCCAGCGTGCGGGCCGGCGCGAGCCACCCCTCCGGGATCGCGCCGTACCCACTGGCGGCCCCCGCCAGTGCGCCGGTCAGCGCGGGCGCCGAGTCGGCGAGCGCCGACAGGCAGGCGGCGGCCGGGACGGCGCGGGCCAGGTCGCCCCCCGCCGCCTCGGCCAGCGCCAAGGCGACGGGCACCGTCTGGGCGGCGCCCACGCCGTAGCTGTAGACGTGGTCGAGCAGTGCGGCGTCCAGCGCGGGCACCGCGCCGAACGGGTCGCCCGCCTTCCGCGCCGCGGCCAGCGCCACCCGGGCGTTGTGCCCGATGGCGGTGTCGCCGGGCAGGACGGCGAGCGCCGCCTCCACGGCCTGGCCCACCGAGCCCGACGCGACCGCGGCGGCCACGGCGGCGGCCATGGCCTGGGCCCCGAGCAGGCCGTCGCCGGCGTTGGTCACCTGGGCGTCCTCGGTCGGGTCCTTGCCCAGGGCTCCGAACGCGACCGCCCGTACGGCGGCGGCGTCGTCGAAGTGGTGGGGATTGTCGTGCCCGGAGGCCGGCGGCTCGACGCCCCTGGCCAGGTTGTCCAGCGCGGTGGCCACCGAGATGCGCGCCCGGACGCCGGTCAGCTCCCGGAACGCCGCGGCCCGCGGCCGGTCGATCGTCAGCAGCGTCCAGGCCAGCCATTCGGCGTCGTCGGACGGCCCGACGGCCAGCGGCGCGATCGGCTGGTTGAGCGCGAACGGCACCGGCAGCGTGGTGACGCGGTGCTCCTCGGCGAAGGCGTCCAGCTCGCGGTGCAGGCGCCGGCTCCAGGGCGCGTGCAGGGCGGCGCGGTGCCTGGCCGCGGGCCAGCCGGCGGCGTCGCCCACGGCGAGCCCGATGAAGGCCCCCCTGATTCTGTCCCCCGACATGATGATCTACAGTCCTTCCGCCAGTTCGTCGGCGACGTCCAGCACGTGTCTTCCGGCCACGACGGGCAGGCATTTGCCGCTCACCGGGCCGATCCGGGCGGCCCATCGTCCGGGCACGCCCTGTTCTCCCTGGATCGCGCCGGCGACCGCGCCGGCGATGGCGCCGATCGTGTCGGCGTCCCGGCCCAGGCTGACCCCGAACGTCACCGTGGCCTCCACCTCGCCGCCGCCCGCCAGGACAGCGCCCAGCGCCAGCGCGACGGCCTCGGGCGCGAGGTCGGTCCAGGGGTAGTGCCGGACCACGACGGCCTCGTGCAGCGCCTCGATCAGGGCCAGGTCGTCGTCCGCGCCCGTCGCGAGCACGTCGCGCGCCCTGACGATCGCGCGGGCCGTCCAGGAGTCGGCGGGGATCACCGAAAGGGCGGCCGCCACTGCCTCGGCGGGCGTGCCGCCCGCCATGGCGGCGGCCACGGCCCCGGCGACCGCGCGGCCGCCGAGAATGCCCTCGCCCGACCCGCTGACCAGCCCGTCCTGCTCGATCAGGCGGGCCGCCTCGGCCGGGTCGCCGGGGCAGAAGATCCCGTACGGCGCCGCCCGCATGGCCAGCCCGTCGGACCAGCCGTGCTGGTGGACGCGCCCGGTCAGCGGCGGCTCCAGCCCCCGGCGGAGCGCTTCGATCGTGCCCAGCTCGGAGAACCCGGCGCCGCGCATCGGCCCGGTCACCGACGGGATGATCTCCTGCCGGTACGCCCGCGCGACGTCGGCCGCGGTCAGGGCGTGCCCGTGCCGGACGAGCAGCGAGGCGGCGAAGATGGCGTACTCGGTGTCGTCGGTGCCGCCGCCCTCGATCTCGGTGAGCCGGCCCCACCGCCGCCGGATCTCCGACGGCGACAGGTTCTCGGCGGGGGCGCCGAGGGCGTCGCCGGCCGCCAGGCCGAGCAGACACCCCCGGGCCCTCAGGCGATGAGTCACTGCTGGTACCGCTCCAAGACCTGGTTGCCGTCCTCGACGAGCCGCTTGGCCGCGTCGTCGATGGTGATCTTATTGGCGAAGTACTCCTGGAGGACCGGCGTGGCGACTTTGCTCTTCCACTCGTCGAAGCCGTTCACCTTCAGGAACGGGGCCACGACCAGGTTCTTGGCGGAGGCGGTGGCGACGTCCCAGCCGTTGTCCTGGGTGGTCATCGCCGGGTCGGCGGCGGCCGTCTGCGAGGTCGGCAGCAGCCAGTCGCCCTTGGCGAGCTTGGCCTGGTTGGCGCCGTTGAGGAAGAACGAGATGAACTTCATGGCCTCGTCCGGGTGCTTGCTGTCCTGGGCGATCGACAGCGTCTGCGAGACCGCGCCCTGCTGGGCGCTGGTGCCCTTCGGCGCGGGCAGGGTCACCCAGTCGAAGTCGTCCGGGGCCTGCTCGGCGACCTGCTGACGCAGGTAGACGCCGGCCGGCAGCAGCGCGAACTTGCCCTTGTAGAAGGCGGGCAGCGGGTCGGCGGTGCCCTGGCCGAGCGCGGCCGGGTCGGCGGACTTGTCCTTGTAGAGCTGGTCGTGGATGCGCTGGAGCACCTCGCGCTCCTCCGGCCCGACCTTGACCGTGGTCTTGCCGTCGGCGGTCTGGAAGAACGTGCCGCCGAAGTTGAGCGCCAGGTTGAGCGTCTTGTTGACCGGCGACTTCATCGGCCAGGCCACGCCGAACGTGCCGCCCTTGGTCATCTTCTTGGCGGCCTCGGAGAACTCGTCCCAGGTCCACGGGTTGTCCGCGGTGGGGACGCGCACCTTGGAGGCGTCCAGGAGCTTCTTGTTGGCGATGATGACCTGCGACTCCTGCAGGAACGGCACGCCGTAGATGCCCTGCTCGCCCTTGCCGCCGTTGAAGGTGACGGTGTCCCAGGCGGACTGCGGGATGTCGCCCTTGAGGTCGGCGGGCAGCTTGCTCGTCAGGTCGAGCAGGTAGCCGTCGGAGGCGAACCCGGCCAGCGCCGGCGAGTCGTTGTGGATCACGTCCGGCGCGGTGCCGCCGGCGAACTGGGTGACGAGCTGGTCGTTGACGTTGTCCCAGCTGCCCTGCACGTAGGTGACCTGGGTCTTGGGGTTGGCCTTGTTCCACTCGTCGACGATCTGCTTGTTGGCCGCGACGGACTCCTTCTGCCAGGCCAGGCTGAGGAAGTTGAGCTTCACCGGCTCGCCGGACGAGGCGGCCTCTCCACCGCCCCCTCCTCCGCTGCCGCCACACGCGGCGGCGAACGCGACGACGGCCGCCGCCGCCAATGCGGACTTGATTCGCATATGAGCCTCCTACTAGCCCTTCACGGCGCCGGCCATCAGGCCGGACTTCAGTCGCCGCTGAATGATTGCGAAGAAGATCAGGCTCGGGATCGTCGCCATGAGCGACGCCGCGGCCAGCGGGCCGAGCCTGGCCACCCCCTCGGGGCCGGTGAACCGCACCAGCGTGAGCGGGAGTGTCATCACGTCGGGGTCCTGGAGGATCACGAGCGCGAACAGGAACTCGTTCCACGACGAGATGAAAGAGAACAGCAGCGTGGCCACCACACCGGGCGCGAGCAGCGGCGCCACCACGCTGGCGATCGAGCGCAGCCGGGTCGCGCCGTCGACGGCCGCGGCCTCCTCCAGCTCGCGCGGCACGGCCCGCACGTAGCCCTGGAGCATCCACAGCGCGAACGGCAGCGTGAACGTCACGTGCACGACGACGAGCCCCGGCAGGGTGTTCACCAGCTCCAGATCCCGCAGGATCATGAAGAGCGGGATGATGATCAGGATGAACGGGAAGACCTGGCTGACCAGCACCCACCCGATCGCGACCTTGTTGAGCAGGCTGCGGTAGCGGGCCATGGCGTACGAGGCCGGCAGCGAGATCAGCACGGTGATCACGCTGCTGAACAGCGCCACGACCAGGCTGCGGCCGGCCGCGCCGATCAGGTCCTGCTCGCCGAAGGCGTCGGAGAAGTTGGACAGGGTCGGCTCGCGCGGGATCCACGTCGGGTCGGCCAGCGCCATCTCCTGGGGCGTCTTCAGCGCCGTCGAGAGCAGCCAGAACAGCGGGAACGCCAGGAAGACGATGTACGCGACCAGCGCGACGTACTGCGGGGCGCGTCTCATCGGGTCTCCCTCATCTGGCGCCACAGGTACAGGCCGAGCACCGTGAGCACGACGATCGCCATGGCCAGGCCGAGCATCGAGGCGTATCCGGCCATCCGGTAGCGGAACGCCTCCTCGTAGGCGAACAGCATCGGCAGCCGGGTCTGGCCGCCGGGGCCGCCCTGGGTGAGCACGTAGACCAGGCCGAACTGGTTGATGTTCCACACGAAGTCGAGCGAGGTGATCGACACGATCACCGGCCGCAGCTGCGGGAGCGTGATGCTCCAGAACCGCCGCCAGCGGCTCGCGCCGTCGACCTCGCCGGCCTCGTAGAGCTCCTTCGGGATGCCCTGGAGTCCGGCGAGCAGGACCACGGTGGTCTGCGGCATGCCGGTCCAGACGCCCACCACGATGATCGCGGGCAGCGCGAGCGAGAAGTCGGCCAGCCAGTTGACGTGCGTGCCGAGCAGGCTGTTCAGGATGCCCGCGTCGGGGTGGTAGACGAGCTTCCACATCAGGCCGATGACCACCGGCGGCATCGCCCACGGCACCACCGCGAGCACCCGGGCCAGGGTCCTGAAGCGCAGGTTCTGGTTGAGCAGCACCGCCAGGCCGAGCGCGGCCAGGAACTGCAGCACGGTCACCGAGACCGACCAGATCGCGCCGATCCGGAAGGAGGCCCAGAAGTCGTCGTCGGTGAGCAGCCGGCCGAAGTTCTCCAGGCCGACGAAGCTGGTCTCGTGGACGCGCGTGTTGCGGGCGTCGGTGAAGGCCAGGCCGATGCCGTACAGCAGCGGGCCGACGCTGAACAGCGCGACGGGCACCAGCGCGGGCAGCATGAGCAGCCACATCTCGCGGTTCCCGCGCGACTTGGGACGCCGCCGGGAAGGCGGGCGCCGGGGCGGTGCCGCCGTCGTCACGGTCGCGGTCACGTCCTGCCTCCCTCATGTCCGTAGGTCTCGCCCGCCGTCGAGGCCCGCACCACCAGGCGCGGCGGAACGGTGATCACGCGCGGCGCGGCGTCGTCGCCGTTCAGGCGGTCGAGCAGCAGCTCCGCGGCGGCCTTGCCGCGTTCGGCCGAGCCGAGCGAGACGCTCGACAGCGACGGCCAGGACGCGGCGGCCAGGTCGGTGTCGTCCATGCCGACCACCGCCACGTCCTCGGGCACCCGGCGGCCGGCGGCGCGCAGCACGTCGAGCGCGCCGAGCGCGATCAGGTCGTTGGCGCACATCAGCGCGTCGACGTCGGGCGCCCGGTCCAGCAGCTCGGCCACCGCGCGGCCCCCTTGCGCGCGGTAGAAGTCGCCGATCTGGACCAGGTCGTCGTCGTAGGGCAGGCCGAGCTGCTCCAGCGCCTCGCGGTAGGCCGCGCCGCGCGAGGCGCCGGGCCAGGTGTCGGGCGGGCCGTTGACCAGCGCGATGCGCCGGCGTCCGAGCGCGTGCAGGTGGTCGACGGCGAGCTTGACGCCGGTGCGCGAGTCGGCCCGTACGTTGTCCACCGGCGTGCCCTCCGGCACCGTGCCGATGATCACGACGGGCGCCCTGGCCGCGGCCAGCATCTGCAGGTGGGCGTCGGTGACCCGGAGCGGGCTCATGATCAGCCCGTCCACGTACCGCTCGCCCAGGCTGTGCAGCACGTCGATCTCGTCGGCCACGACGGCGTCGGTCGAGTGCAGGACGAGCCGGTAGCCGGCCGCCTTGAGCACCGGCTGGATCTGGCGCAGCATCGCCAGGTAGGCGGGGTTGCCGACGTCGGCCATGGCGAAGGCGACCTGGTGGGTGCGCCGGGACTTGAGCGACCTGGCCACGGCGTTGCGCACGTAGCCCAGCTCGTCGGCGGCGGCCATCACCTTGCGCACGGTCTCCTGCCTGGTCGGCAGGCCGTTGAGGACCCGCGAGACGGAGGCGATCGAGACACCGGCGCGCTCGGCGATCGTGGTGATCGTGGGTCCGTCGGCCAAGGCTGTCCTTCCAGGAAGGTAAACGTTTACGGGAAAGTGTCTGTAAACGTTTACCGTGTTTCGCACATGAAACCGGGCCCTCACTTCCGGGTCAAGTCACGATCCCATAACGCCAGGTCAGCGGGCATATGGGCGAAAGAAGAGCGCCCGCTCCCCCCGGTTCGGGGAAGCGGGCGCGTCAGAAGCGGCTCAGGGCATCCCAGGGAACGCCCGGCGGCCGCGCGGCGCGTTCGGGGCCGCGCGGCGCGTTCGGGGCCGCGCGGGACATTCGGGGCCGCGCGGGGCATTCGGGCGCTACACGGGACGTTCGGCGGGGACGGGGGCGGGCGGCGACTGCCGGGTGAGCAGGCGGATCCCCGGGGCACCGCTGAGCGCGACGACGGCGGCCAGGACGGCCGGGATGATCAGGGCGACGGGCAGCGACTCCGTGGCCTCGGCCACGTACCCGAGGACCGCCGGGCCGAGCAGCAGCCCGCTGTAGCCGAAGGCCGTCACCATGGCCAGCGCGCGCCCCACCGGTCCGCCCGCCGCGCCGACCGCGCTGAACAGCACCGGAACGACGGTGGCCAGCCCCACGCCCGCCAGCGCCCAGCCGGTCCACGCGCACACCACGCGCAGCGGCCCGCCGAGCGCCGGGGCGGCGAGCACCAGGACGTACCCCAAGGTGGCGAAGCCGCCGGCGAGCTGGATCGTGCGCACCGAGCCCAGCCTGGCCCTGATCGGGTCGCCGAGCAGGCGGACGGTCGTCATCGCGACCGAGAAGATCGTGTAGGCCAGCGGCGCGTCGGCCGGGTCGGTGTGCAGCACCCAGCGGGCGTGCAGGGCGGCCCAGTCGATGGCCGCGCCCTCGCTCAGGTGCCCGGCGAAGGCCGCCACCCCGAGCAGCGCGATCAGCGCCCACTTCAGCGTGCCGCCGCCCTCGCCGCCGTCCGCCTGCCCGCCGGCCTGCCGGGCGGCGTCGGGCAGCAGCAGGCGGCAGGCCAGCAGGTACAGGAACGGGACGACGACCGCCCCCGCCACCAGCAGCGCCTGCGGGTCGACCGACACCCGCAGCGCCAGGGACGTCAGCACGCCGCCGGCCGCCCCGCCCAGGCTCCACGTGCCGTGGAAGGCCGAGATGATGGGCCGGCCGTAGACCCGCTCGACCTCGACGGAGTGGGCGTTGATGGCGACCTCGACCACCCCCAGCCCCATCCCGAACGCCAGCGCGAGCGCCATCAGCGGCCCGTACGAGGGGGCCAGCGCGGGCCCGAGGAGCAGCACGGCGGACAGCGGCCCGCCGATCCAGGACACCCGCCGGCTCGACCACCTGTCCACCAGCCGCCCGGCCACCAGCATCGACACCAGCGCGCCGCCGGAGATCAGCAACAGGACGGTGCCCAGCCTGGCGGCGCCGAGGCCGAGGCGGTCGTTCAACGAGGGCAGGCCGGCCGCCCACAGACCCATCACGAATCCGCTCAGGGAGAAGAGACCGAAGACTCCGACACGTGCCCGTCTGGCATCAATGAGGCTTTTGTTCACGCCTAGAGCATAAGCTGGGAGTTGTGAAAAGTGCTACGACGAGCGGCGAACTTCGCGCGCACAACCGGGTCCGGCTGCTGCGCGCGGTGCACGACTGCGCGGCGACCCGTACCAGGTCGCAGCTCACCCGCGACCTCAACCTGGCCAGGGGCACGGCGTCGGTGCTGGTCGCCGGCCTGGCCGAGGACGCCCTGCTGCACGAGGAGCCCGCCGCCGGGCACGCCAGGGGACGGCCCACCCAGGTGCCCGGCCCTCACCCGCTGGGCCCGCTGGCCCTGGCCGCCGACGTGCGCGAGGACGCCTGGGAGCTGGCGGCGTGCGAGCTGGGCGGACGGGTGAGCGTGCTGGAGGTCCAGCCGCACGACGGCACCCCGGAGGGCGCCCTGGCCTCGCTCGGCCAGGCGGTGGCCGACCACCTGTCGCGGCGGGTGGTCGGGCTCGGGGTGGCCCTCGCCGGCCCGGTCCGGCACGACGGGCTGGTGGACATCGCCCACCTGGGCTGGCGGTCGGTGGACGTGCCCCGGCTGCTGGGCCTCGCGTGGCGGCCGGCCGGCCCGGACCCGGTCCTGGTGGGCAACGACACGGGCCTGGCCGCCCTGGCCGAGGCCCGGCGCGGACGGCTGCGCGGCGTGCGGGTGGGCCTGCACCTGCACGTGGACTTCGACCTCGGCGGCGTCCTCGTCGTGGACGGCCGGCCGCTGGACGGCGCGAGCGGCCCCGGCGCCGAGTTCGGCCACATGCCGCTGGGCGGCGGCGACCGGCCGTGCGCGTGCGGCGCGACCGGCTGCTGGGGCCAGGAGGTGGGCGCGAACGCGCTGCTGCGCCACGTGGGCCTGGCACATGGCGGCGGCCGGGGCCGCGCGCAGGCGGAGGAGGTGCTGGCGAGCAGCCCGGCGGCGGTCGAGGCCGGGGCCCGCGCGCTCGGCCGGGGCATCGCCGCCCTGGTCAACGCGCACGACCCCGAGGTCGTCACACTCTCCGGGCACGGCGTCGCGCTGCTGGAGCGCGCGGGCGAGGCCCTGACGGACTCCTGCCGGCCCGCGCTGATGGCCATCCGGCGGGAGCGTCCGCCCCGGATCGAGGCCGCCGCGCTGGGCTGGCGCGCGGCCCTGCTGGGGGCCATGGAGTCGGTGTTCGACGTCTTCCTGACCCCCGAAGGGCTGGAGAGATGGCGCGAAAGGGGCCCCGACCAGGGCGCCGACACGCCCGGATCACGAAATGTGACGCATTCCACCCTCAAGAGGAAAATCTTGCAATAACTTCCGGCGGCACGAGCCCCGACCAGGCGATCTTGCGCCCCCTCCCCCGGCGCTGTACGGATGGAAGGGCCCGGCGCGCTCATGATCATCGACGGGGGTGTGAACGCGTGGATCTCGAACTCGCGCTCCGCATGACCGAGGCCGCCCTGAAGCAGGCCGTCCGGGAGGGCGCGCTGGTCTCGGTGGCGGTCGTGGACGCGGGCGGACATCTGGTGTCTTTCCAGCGTATGGCGGGTGCGGAGATCGCCGGGCCGGTGCTCGCGCCGGGCAAGGCGTACACGTCGGTGGCCCTTCGCGCGGCCACCGCGGACCTCGCTCCGCTGGTGGCGCCGGGCGGCGAGCTCTTCGGTCTGACTGGTGACAGATTCGTCTGTTTCGGGGGTGGCATCCCCCTCTGGGCGGACAACGGCGAAGGGGAACGGGTGGCCGGCGGCGTGGGGGTCAGCGGCGGGACGATCAGCCAGGACGTGGCGTGCGCCGAAGCGGCCGCCCTGGTGTGGCGGACTCGTTGAGCGGGCGCTTTCCGCAACACGAACCGCTGGTATCCGCCATGATTAGCCACTGCACCACGGGAAACAGTTTCCCGAACCCAACTCCCCGAGGAGAAGAACGAGATGGCACTTCCCACTCTCACCCCCGAGCAGCGTCAGGCGGCTCTGGCGAAGGCGGCCGAGGCCCGCGCGGCCCGCACGGCCCTGCTCGCCAAGGTCAAGGCGGGCGAGCTGACCTTCGCCCAGCTCCTGGAGCGCGACGACGACATCGCCAAGAAGATCAAGGTGTCCCAGGCCCTGCGCGCCGTCAAGGGCGTCGGCCCGGCCAAGGCCACCGCGCTGATGGAGGAGGCCGGCGTCGACGAGAAGCGCCGTCTCGGCGGCCTCGGCGCCCAGCAGCGCAAGAAGCTGGTCGACGCGCTCGGCTAGGACCGGGCGGCCGGGTCCGCGCGCCACGTCGCGCGGACCGGCCGGCGACCCCTCGTAGGGCCAGGAGGGGCCGGAGAGCGGCGCACGCTCCACGGCGGGCCCGGCCGAGGGGTCAACCTCAGGCGGTCGATGTCAGGCTGAGGTCAGGACCTCAGGTAGGCCAGCACGGCGAGCACGCGGCGATGCTGGTCGCTGTCGTCGGCGTAGAGGCCCAGCTTGTTGAAGATGCTCCTGATGTGCTTCTCCACGGCGCCGTCGCTGATGACGAGCTGCCGCCCGATGGCCGGGTTGGACTTGCCCTCGGCCATCAGCCCGAGCACCTCGCGCTCGCGCGGCGTGAGCTGCGCCAGCGGGTCGTCCTTGCGTCTGCGGACCATCAACTGGGACACCACCTGCGGATCGAACACGGTGCCTCCCGCCGCCACCCGCCGTAGGCCCTCCAGGAACTCGTCGACGTCGACGACCCGGTCCTTCAGCAGGTAGCCCACCGCGCCACGGGCGTCGGCGAGCAGGTCGTCGGCGTAGGAGACCTCGACGTACTGCGACAGGATGAGCACCGGGGCGCCGGACACCCGGCGCCGGGCCTCGACCGCCGCCCGCAGCCCCTCGTCGGTGAACGACGGCGGCATGCGCACGTCGACCACCGACACGTCGGGTCTGTGCTCGACGATCGCCTCCACGAGGGCGTCGCCGTCCCCCACGGTGGCGACCACCTCGCAGCCGAACTCCTCCAGCAGCCTGACCAGGCCCTCCCTGATCAGAACCGCGTCATCGGCCACGACTACGCGCACGGCACCTCCGCCACGATCACCGTCGGCCCGCCGTCCGGCGACCTGACGGTGAGCTCCCCGTCGACGGCCCGGAGCCGGTCGGCCAGACCGGCCAGGCCGTGTCCCTTGGCGACGTGTGCGCCGCCCACACCATCATCCCCGATCGTGAGCATGAGGACGTCACCGATGCGGAGCAGCTGAACCGTGCAGATGGTCGCGCGGCTGTGTTTGGCCACGTTGGTCATGGTTTCCGCGCAGACGAAGTAGATCGCGTTCTCGGTCGCCGCCTGGAAGCGGCCCACGATCTGCACGTCGAGGTCGACCGGCACCGTGCAGCGGCCGGCGAGGGCGGCCAGCGCCGGCGCGAGGCCGCGGTCGGACAGGATGGGCGGCGCGATGCCGCGCGACAGGGCCCGCAGCTCGTCGAGCGTCTCGCGGGTGGCGCTGATCGCCGAGCTGATCGTGGCCGAGGCGGCCTCGGGGTCCTTGGCGAGCTGCCGCTGCGCCCTGGACAGCTCCATGGCCAGGGAGACCAGGCGCTGCTGCGGGCCGTCGTGGATGTCCCGCTCCAGCTTGCGCAGCGCGTTGGCCTCGGCCGACACGGCCGCCGCCCGGCCCTCGGCCAGGTCGTCGATGCGCTCCTGCAACTCGGCGACGCCGGTCAGCAGCGCCCGGCCGAGCCCGGCCCTGACCAGCGCGGCCCCGCGCACCATGAACGGCATGACGAACGTGAAGACCAGGCCGAGCGAGACGTAGAAGATCGTGTTCACCAGGTAGCCGGAGCCCAGCCCGAGCAGCTCGGGCAGCTCCGCGTTGCCGGGGATGCGTGAGGTGACCACGCCGTAGAGCGGATAGGTCAGCCCGAGGATGGGGATCGCCCAGAACACCACGGTCAGCACGAACGCCAGGATGGCGAAGGGGAAGTTCAGGATGCCGTGCAGCAGGTCGAGCCACGACTGGCCGTTGGTCAGCGGGTTGACGATGCGGCGGAAGCGGCCCGCCCCCTCGGGCGCCGGACGGTAGCGCGGCCGCACCGGCGGGCGCTTGAGCACGTCGGAGAGCCAGCCGCGCTCGGCGTCGGCGAAGCCCCTCGCGACCAGGAGCGTGCCGGCCAGCAGCGGCACGCCGATCCACACGACCGCGGTGCCGACGCCCGCGGCGAAACCGGCGACCATGGTCACGAAGCCGATGACGGCCGTCGGGAAACCGACCAGCGTGTAGCGGGTGTCGAGAAGGACACGCCTCATCAGGGAGCGCATGCAATGAAGGCTAAGTCCCCCGGCGGAGCGGTACGAGCCGGTACGCAGGCGTCCGGGGGTAGGGCTGGCCCTACCCCCCATGGTGGTGTGATCTTGACCTGAAGACGGCGGTCCGCGGCAATGTGCCCGAGCGTCCGGGACGGAAGCCTTGAGTCATCCGCTCCCCCGCTCGAAACGAGGCTCCCCCATGACCGTCCTGCTCGATCGTCCCGCCCCGGTACGGGCGCCGCGCGCGACGGCCAGGGACCCGTTCATCGACCTGCTGCGCGTGCTCGGCATGGCGCTCATCGTGCTGCAGCACTGGACGATCCCCGTCCTGTCCTACGAGGGCGGCCGGCTGACCACGGGCAACGCGCTGTCCACGCCGGGGGTGTGGGTGGTGACGTGGCTGAGCCAGGTCATGCCGCTGGTGTTCTTCGCCGGCGGCGCGGCCAACGCCATCAGCCGCGGCCGGTCGGTCAAGAGCGACCAGGAGTGGCTGGCCGGACGGTTGCGCAGGCTGGCCTGGCCGTTGCTGCCGCTGGCGGCGGTGTGGATCCCGCTGCCCCACGTGCTGCTCACGCTGGGGGTGCCGGAGCAGCCGCTGGCGGTGGGCGCCAAGCTGACCGGGCAGCTGCTGTGGTTCCTGGCCGTGTACCTGATCGCGGTCACGGTCACCCCGTACGCGCTGCGCCTGCACCGCAGGTTCGGCGTGCTGGTCCCCGTCGCGCTGGCGGCCGGGGCGGTGCTGACGGACGTCGCGCGCTTCTCGACCGGCCTGGAGGCGGCCGGTTATGTGAACATCGTCTTCGTGTGGCTGGCCGTCCACCAGATCGGCTTCTTCTACGCCGAGGGCCGGGTGCGGCTGCCCGCGTTGCTGGCGGCCGGCGGGTTCGGCGTGGCGGCGCTGCTGGTCGGGTTCGGCCCCTACCCCGGCAGCATGATCGGCCTGCCCGGCGCCGAGGTGTCCAACATGGCCCCGCCCACGCTGGCCATCATGGCCGTCGGCATCGGCCAGATCGGCCTGGCCGTGCTGCTGCGCCCGTGGCTGGTCCGGCTGCCCCTGCTCCGCGTCCTGGACTGGGCCGGCCCGCGGATCATGACGGTCTACCTGTGGCACATGCCCGCGCTGTTCGCCGTGACCGGTGTGGTCGTGGTCCTGCTGGGCGTGGAGACGCCGGAGCCGGGCAGCCTGTTCTGGTTCGCCGGCTGGCCGGTGTGGTTCGGGATGTTGTGCCTGGTCATGTGGGGGCTGGTGCGGGCGTTCGCGAGGTTCGAGACGCCGCCGTCGCTGCCGTACGGGACCGCCGGCCGCGGGGTCATGCTGGTGGCCGCGGGGCTGGTCGGGGCCGGGATCCTGACGCTGACCGTGGGCGGCTTCGTGCCGGGCGGCGGCCCGTTCCTGGCGGTGCTCGCGGTGCTCGGCGGCCTGCTGCTGACGGCGCCGAAGGCCCGCGCGTAACACCGGCGAAACGTGTCCCGGCCACAATCGGGCGGCATGACGACGATCCGCGACCTGACCGAGGCCGACCTGCCCGCCGTGACCGCCATCTACGCCCACTACGTCACCGGCGGCGTGGCCACGTTCGACGAGACGCCGCCGGGGGCCGGCGAGTGGCGGGCCAAGGCGGCGGCGCTCGCGGCGGCGGGGCTGCCGTTCCTGGTCGCCGAGGACAGCGGCGCGGTCACCGACGCGGTCACCGGCTACGCCTACCTCAGCCAGTACCGGCCCAAGCCCGCCTACCGGCACAGCCTGGAGGTCTCGATCTACCTGGCGCCCGGCGCGACCGGCCGCGGGCTCGGCCGCCTGCTGCTCGGCGAGCTGATCCGGCGGGCGTCGGCGACCGACGCCCGCTCGCTGATCGCGGTGATCGCCGACGGCGGCGACCCCGCCTCGCTGCGGCTGCACGCCGCCTTCGGGTTCCAGGAGGCGGGACGGCTGAGCAACGTGGGGTTCAAGCACGGCCGCTGGATCGACACCGTGCTGATGCAACTCGACCTCCGGTAGGGGGCCGCGGGTTCGACCACCCGGCAAACTTCGGCAGGATAGATACGTGAGCCTTCTCGTTGACCGCCTGCCGGAAGACATCGACGCCGACCCCGACGTCATATTCGACGCGTTCGTCGCCTGGAACGCCGAACGGGGGCTCACGCTCTATCCCGCCCAGGAGGAGGCCCTCATCGAGGTCGTCTCCGGCAGCAACCTGATCCTGGCCACGCCGACCGGCTCGGGCAAGTCGCTGGTCGCCGCCGGGGCCCACTTCGCCGCGCTGACCCGTGACATGCGCACGTTCTACACCGCGCCGATCAAGGCGCTGGTGTCGGAGAAGTTCTTCGACCTGTGCGCCGTCTTCGGCACCGCCAACGTCGGCATGATGACCGGCGACGCCAGCGTCAACCCGGGCGCGCCCATCATCTGCTGCACGGCCGAGATCCTGGCCAACGTGGCCCTGCGCGACGGCGCGGCGGCCGACATCGGCCAGGTCGTGATGGACGAGTTCCACTTCTACGCCGAGCCCGACCGCGGGTGGGCCTGGCAGGTGCCGCTGCTGGAGCTGCCCAATGTGCAGTTCGTACTGATGTCGGCCACGCTCGGCGACGTGTCGATGTTCGAGCGCGACCTGACCAGGCGCACCGGGCGGCCCACGGCGGTGGTCAAGCACGCCGAGCGGCCGGTGCCGCTGGTGTACTCCTACCGGATGACGCCGCTGCACGAGACGCTGGAGGAGATGCTCACCACCGGGCAGGCCCCCGTCTACGTCGTGCACTTCACGCAGGCCGCGGCCATGGAGCGGGCCCAGGCGCTCATGTCGATCAACATGGCGACCAAGGCCGAGAAGGAGGCCATCGCCGCGATGATCGGCGGCTTCCGGTTCACCACCCGGTTCGGCCGGGCGCTGTCGCGGCTGGTCAAGCACGGCATCGGCGTCCACCACGCCGGCATGCTGCCCAAATACCGGCGGCTGGTGGAGCGGCTGGCCCAGGCGGGGCTGCTGAAGGTCATCTGCGGCACCGACACGCTCGGCGTCGGCGTCAACGTGCCCATCCGCACGGTCCTGTTCACCGCCCTGTCCAAGTACGACGGCAACAAGGTCCGCCGGCTGCGCGCCCGCGAGTTCCACCAGATCGCCGGACGGGCCGGGCGCGCGGGCTTCGACACCATCGGCTACGTCGCCTGCCAGGCCCCCGAGCACGACATCGAGAACGCCAAGGCGCTGGCCAAGATCGGCGACGACCCCAAGCGGCGGCGCGGCTACGCGCGCAAGAAGCCGCCGGAGGGGTTCGTCGGCTGGAGCGAGGAGACGTTCGAGAAGTTGCAGCAGGCCGAGCCCGAGCCGCTCAACTCCCGCTTCAAGGTGAGCAACGCGATGCTGCTGGCCGTGATCAACCGGCCGGGCGACTGCTTCCAGGCGATGAGACACCTGCTCACCGACAACCACGAAGACCGCAAGTGGCAGCGGCGGCACATCAGCCAGGCCATCGCCATCTACCGGTCGCTGCTGGCCGGCGGCATCGTCGAGCAGTTCGCCGAGCCCGACGAGCAGGGCCGGCGGGCCCGGCTGACGATCGAGCTGCAGGAGGACTTCGCGCTCAACCAGGCGCTGTCCACGTTCGCGCTGGCCGCCTTCGACCTGCTCGACCGCGAGTCGCCCTCGTACGCACTGGACATGGTCTCGATCGTCGAGTCCATCCTCGACGACCCCCGCCAGATCCTGTCGGCGCAGCTGAAGAAGGCGCGCGGCGAGGCGGTCGCCCAGATGAAGGCCGACGGCATGGAGTACGAGGAGCGCATGGAGGCGCTCGCCGAGGTCATGTACCCGATGCCGCTCGACGACCTGCTGCTCGGGGCGTACGAGACCTACCGGCGCGGCCACCCGTGGGTCGGCGACTACACGGTCAGCCCGAAGTCGGTGGTGCGCGACATGTTCGAGCGCGCGATGACGTTCGGCGAGTACATCCAGTTCTACGAGCTGGCCCGCTCCGAGGGCACGGTGCTGCGCTACCTGGCCGACGCCTACCGCACGCTGTCGCGCACGGTCCCTGAGCACCTGAAGACCGAGGACCTGGTCGATCTCATCGAGTGGCTGGGCGAGCTGGTCCGGCAGGTCGACTCCTCGCTGATCGACGAGTGGGAGAAGCTGACCAACCCCGAGGAGGCGCTGGAGCGCCAGGCGCAGCTGGAGACCAAGGTGCGGCCGGTCACGGCCAACCCGCGGGCCTTCCGGGTGCTGGTGCGCAACGCCATGTTCCGGCTGGTCGAGCTGTGCGCCATCGAGAAGGAGGACGAGCTGGAGGAGCTGGCCCCCGACGTCGACTGGGGCGCGGCGCTCGACGCGTACTACGCCGACCACGAGGAGATCTTCACCGACGCCGACGCGCGCGGGCCCGCGCTGCTGCGGATCGAGGAGGAGAGCGGCCTGTGGCGGGTGCGCCAGACGATCAAGGACCCGGCCGGCGACGGCGACTGGGGCATCGACGCCCAGGTCGACCTGACCTCCTCCGACGAGGAGGGCCGGGCCGTGCTGCACGTGCTCGGCCTCAACCGGCTCTGAGCGACTGCGGAAAGAGAACAAGCCGTGTGCCGGAACGGACTGGCAAGGGCGTTCCGGCACCGGCTTGTCGCTTCATTGTCGGACGGCGAAAGTAGGCGTCCGGTCATGGCGACGTCTCAAGATCGAGACATTCAGCACTCCGCGAGCGTGCAGATCTTGGCGAGCATCGCGCCCGCGTCCTTCCGCTGCCGGCTGAAGTCGGCCTTGGCGGGCTTGCCCCACTCGCCCCCGGCCGTGTAGACGATCAGGGCGTTGGCGCGGCGGGTCACGACGGCCCGCTCGCCGCCGACGGCCGGCTTGCCGTGGTCGTAGGCCTGGCCGGTGACCAGCAGGCCCTCGTCGCCGAGCGCGATCTTTGATGCGCCGTACCGGTACGCCGCGGTGCCACAGGCCCGTACGGCCGCCCTGAGGTCGCCGACCGCCTTGCCGGCCGCCTCCGGCGAGGAGTAGAGGATCACCTGCTCGGACTTGGAGTAGTCGGGCACCGACGTGTAGACGATCGTCCTGGCCGCCGTGCGGCCGGCCTGGCCCAGCCCTGCCTTCTGGCACGGGTTCACGACGAGCTGAGCGCTCTTCTTGCCCGACACCGTCCAGCTGTGCTCGGGGTTGGGGTCCTTCTTGGCGGCGGCCTTCTCGTACAGCAGGAAGTTGCCCGGGATGGCCAGGCCGACGGCGACGAACAGTGCTGCGATCATGGGACAAAATGGTAGGGGTGAGCGACGAAGACCTCAGACGCGTGCTCGGGTTGCTCTGCCAGGACGACACCCTGCGCGCACTCGCGTCCCTGGTGCTCGGTGACACCGGCGACCTGCCCCCCAAGGCCCTCGACCGCCTGGCCAGCGGCGGCCTGGCCGAACGCGACGACGACGGCAAGTGGCGGGCCCGGCCGGAGCGCTTCCGCGAGCTGCTGCGGGAGCGGGCCGAGCCCCCCGCCGAGCTGAGCGCCGAGGAGCGGGTGCTGCGCACGTTCCTGGTCGACGGCCGGCTGACCACCATGGGCATGCGCCGCGACAAGCGGCTGATCGTGCTGCGTTACGTCTCCCGGGTGTTCGAGCCGGGTGTGCGCTACCCCGAGGCCGACGTCAACGTGGCCCTGCGGGCCTTCCACGACGACTTCGCGGCGCTGCGCCGCTACCTGGTGGACGAGGGGCTGCTGTCCAGGGAGGGCAACGTCTACTGGCGCAGCGGCGGCCCGGTCGAGGTGTGAGCCGGTCGAGGTCTGAGCCGGGCCGGGGCTGACGGGGGTCAGGGGCGGCGCAGGCGGGCGCGGTAGTCGCGGGGCGGCAGGCCGTACTCGCGCCTGAAGGCGCGGCTGAAGTGGAACGGGCTGACGAACCCCGAGGCGGCGGCCACCTGGCCGACGTCCAGGTCGGTCACCTCCAGCAGGCTCGCGGCGTGCCGCACCCGCGCCCGGCGCACGGCGCCCATCGGGGTCTGGCCGGTCTCGGCCGCGAACAGGTGCGCGAACCTGGACGGCGACAGCGCCACGGCGCGGGCCAGCGAGGCGACCGAGTGCTGGGCCCCGGGCTCGGCGGCGATGAGGTCGAGCACCCGGCGCACCCGCTCGTCCCCGCCCTCGATCCCAGGGGCGGGAACGGCCCCCGCCGAGGCCGTGGCCAGCACCAGCACCTCCTCCACCGCCCCGAGCACCAGCTCCCGCGCGGGACTCGCCATGACGACCACCGGCGCGGGCTGCGCGGCGGACGGCGGCCCGGCGGGGGCGGGGTGGCCGGGGATCCAGCGGGCGTCCTGGAACGCGCGCTCGAAGGCCCGGTCGACGCGGTCGCGCACCCCGGCGGGCACACCCTCGACCAGGTGGCAGCCGGTGGCCGGCGCGTACGGCGCGAGCCAGGCCGTCCAGGACGGGCGCGGCTGGAAGTGCACCCACCAGAACCGCCACCTCCCCGCCCCCGGCGCGACCCGGTAACGCTGCGCCGAGCCGGGCCCGAGCACCGCCAGGTCCCCCTCGCGCACGGTGAACGCCGCCCCCGCCTGCTCGACCCGCCCCTCCCCCGCCTGGGTCCACAGCAGCAGCCAGCTCGGCGAACCGTGGGGGCGGCGGGTGCCGTACCCGGCCGGCTTGTCGTAGTGGCCGACGATCATCAGCTCGGCAGCAGGAACAGACAGGTTCTCAGCGGTCACGGTCATACCGTCCCACGAGCCGGGTCCCTACGGTGAAGGGCATGAGGCTGAACGACTTCCACGACCGGGGGTACGTGCTCGTCCCCGCGCTGCTGGCTCCCGAGGAGGTGGCCGAGCTGCGCGAGGAGTTCATGGCCCTGCACGCGGCCGGCCCGATACCCGGGCATTTCTCCCCCGTCCCTCAGGAGCCGGGCGCGCCCTACGACGCCCTGCGCGACTATCCCCGGATCATGCACCCCCACCAGGTGAACGACGTCGCCCTGCGCTACCTGCTCGACGCCCGCTTCGCCGCGATCCTGCGCGAGCTGCTGGGCGAGGAGCCGATAGCAGCCCAGAGCATGTTCTACTTCAAGCCGCCGGGCGCCCGCGGGCAGGCGCTGCACCAGGACAACTTCTACCTGCGCGTCGAGCCGGGCACGTGCGTGGCCGCCTGGGTGGCGCTGGACCGCGTCGACCGCGCCAACGGCGGCCTGGAAGTGGTCCCCGGCACCCATCTGATGGACCTGTTCTGCCCGGAGGAGGCCGACCAGGACCTCTCCTTCACCCGCGAGTACGTCCCGCCGCCCCCGGGCCTGGAGCGGGTGCCCGTGGACATGCAGCCCGGCGACGTGCTCTTCTTCAACGGCAGCCTGGTGCACGGGTCGGAGCCGAACAGCACGGCCGACCGGTTCAGGCGCAGCTTCATCTGCCACTACACCGGCCGCTCGGCCGAGCGCATCTCGTCCTGGTACGAGACGCTGACGATGGACGGCGAGCGCGTGCTCCTGGAGCCGTCGGCCGGCGGCGGCCCCTGCGGCACCGAGGCCACCGGCCCCCACTGATCGCGGTCGGTCAGCCGCCGGACATGTCCGACGGCTGGCCTGACGCCCACTGCGCCCCCGCCGTCAACCGCCGGACACGTCCGACGGCCGGCCGGACGCCCACTGCGCCCCCGCCGTCAGCCGCCGGATATGTCCGACTCCGCCTCGTCCGGGACCACGCAGTCCCACGGGTCGTCGAGCCACCCGTCAGGCAGTTGCACCTTCTGACGCTCGCCCGACTTGCCCCGGGGCGTGTCGGTGTTCGGCGGCCACGGCTGGTCGTGGTCGAGCTTGGCCAGCCCCTCACGGAGCCCGTCGAGCGACTCGGCCGTGGCCAGCTCCCGCCGCAGCGCGCTCCCGACCTCGAACCCCTTGAGGTACCACCCGACGTGCTTGCGGAAGTCCGCGATCGCGTACCGCTCGGTGTCGAAGCACTCGGTGAGGCCGGCCGCGTGGCGCTCCATCGTCGCGGCCACCTCGCCGAGCGTCGGCCGGACCCGCTCGGGGCTGCCGTTGAACGCGTTCTCCAGGTCCTTGAACAGCCACGGGCGCCCGAGGCAGCCGCGCCCGACCACGACGCCGTCGCAGCCGGTGCGCGCCACCATGCGCAACGCGTCGTCGGCCGACCAGATGTCGCCGTTGCCCAGCACCGGGATCTCGGGCACGGCCTCCTTCAGGCGCGCGATCGCCGCCCAGTCGGCCACGCCGCCGTAGTGCTGCTTCGCCGTGCGGGCGTGCAGGGCGATCGCCGCGACGCCCTCCTCGGCCGCGATGCGGCCGGCGTCGAGGTAGGTCAGGTGGTCGTCGTCGATGCCCTTGCGCATCTTCATCGTCACCGGCAGCGCCCCCGCGTTCGCCACCGCCGCCCGCAGGATCCGCCGCAGCAGGTTCCTCTTGTACGGCAGCGCCGACCCGCCCCCGCGCCTGGTCACCTTGGGCACCGGGCAGCCGAAGTTGAGATCGACGTGGTCGGCGAGGTCCTCCTCGGCGATCATCCGGACCGCCCGCCCGACTATGTCGGGGTCGACGCCGTAGAGCTGCAGGCTCCTCGGCCGCTCCGACTCGGCGAACCTGATCATCCTGAGCGTCTTGGGATTGCGCTCGACCAGCGCCCGCGTCGTGATCATCTCGCACACGAACAGCCCGGCGCCCTGTTCCCGGCACAACACCCGGAACGGCGCGTTCGTGATGCCCGCCATGGGCGCCAGCACCACGGGCGGCCATGCCCCAATCGGCCCAATCTTCACTCCGTCAGTTGTAGCGCAGCTCAGGCCGGAAGCGGTATTCGCCTATAGGCTGTGGACGGCATCACCAGGGAGGGATCGATGCTTCTTCGCGTGCGCGTGGCGCTGCCCGATCGTCCGGGGTCTCTGGCCCAGGTCACCAAGGCCCTGGGCACGGCGGGGGCCGACATCACCCAGGTCACCGTCCTCGACCGGGGGGCCGGCTCGGCGGTCGACGACATCACCGTCTTCTGCCCCGAGAGCACCCCGCGGGAGCTGCTGGTCAAGAGCCTGGAGAGCGTCGACGACGTCCGGGTGGAAGGCATCTGGACCACCCGCGAGACCGCCGGCACCTACCCCGAGCTGGAAATACTCAAGTACATCACCACGGCGGGCGACCGCGCGCTGACCACGCTCGTCGACTCGCTGCCGGTGCTGTTCAGCGCCGACTGGGCCGCCACCGCCGCCGACCACGGCGTGGTCTACGCGAGCTGGCGCGCCCCGCAGGACCTGACCGTCCCCAGCCCGGCCCCGCCACGCCCGGCGGCCCTCACGCTCGACGGCGGCGTGCACGCCATCCACGCCCCGCTCCCGCCGCTCGCCCTGACGTTGCTGCTGGCCCGCTCCGAGGGCCCGGCCTTCCACCGCATCGAGGTCCACCGGCTCACCCGGATCCTGGAGATCTTCCTGAGCCTGCCGGCCACCGAACGCGGCGTCGCCCGCCGGCTCCGCAAGTAGCGGGAGGCATCTGGTCGGAAAAGGCGCTAGAGTTAGGCACGCAACAGCGCGGAAGTGGCTCAGTGGTAGAGCATCACCTTGCCAAGGTGAGGGTCGCGGGTTCGAATCCCGTCTTCCGCTCGGAGTGGTTCGACTCGGTGGAGTGGCCGAGAGGCGAGGCAGCGGCCTGCAAAGCCGTCCACACGGGTTCAAATCCCGTCTCCACCTCCAAGGACGATTAGCTCAGCGGGAGAGCGCTTCCCTGACACGGAAGAGGTCACTGGTTCAATCCCAGTATCGTCCACCACACTCCAAGGCCAGACCCGGAACGACGGGTCTGGCCTTTCGGCTGTCCAGGCCCGGCCTCCCTCGATGACGGGATCCCACCCGCCGCCCTCACTGTGACCGGCTCCGGCCTGCCGTCGTGGAACGGACGAAGGTTCGCGGCGCCCGGCACGTCCTGATCGGGGTGGCCGGCGACTCCATATCTCTCGTGACCAGTAACGTGATCTTGAGAGGCTCCGCTGGAGGGAACGTTGGGCCGTCGAGAGCAGCCGCTGGCCCCGGCCGCCTCGGCCGCCGTCCTGTGCCGGCGGGCCGGGGAGTTGACGTCCGCGGAGTGGCGGACGCACTTCCCGCAGCGTCCGTACCGGCGGGGTTGCCCGTCCGGCCGGCCGGACGCGGCGGGCCGCGGGAAAGAATCGTCCCCATGGACATCGAACGTGCCCGCACCGCCCTCGCCGCCGCCTACCGCGAGTTCACGGCCGCGGTGACCGAGACCGACCCGCTCAGCCCCACCCGGTGCGCCGGTTGGGCCGGGGTGGATCTGCTCTTCCACGTGCTGTGCGACGCCCAGAGAGCCCTCGTCGCGTTCGCCACCCCGGCCGACGGGCCGCCGGACGTGGACCACGTCACCTATTGGAGCTCCTTCCAGCCGGTCCCGGACGCCCCCGAGGGCGCCGGGGGCGGTGCGGACGCCCACGCCTGGTGGGTGCGCAGGTCCGCCTCCGCCTTCACCCGGCCCTCCGGGGTGCTGCGGGTGTGGCAGGACACCGCCCCCGCCGCCGTGCGGGCGGCGCTGGCGGCCGACCCGGCGGGGCACGTCGCCACGCAGGGCCACGTGATCGCCGTGCCCGACTTCCTGGCCACGCTGGCGACCGAGGCCGCCGTCCACCATCTCGACCTGCAGGCCGCGCGGCCGCCCGCCCCGGAGGCGCTGGAACTGGCCGGCGAGACCCTCGACGGGCTGCTCGGCGCGGACCGCCCGGCCCATCTGGACCTGACGACGTACGTGCTCGAAGCCACCGGACGGCTCCCGTCCGCCGACGACCGCTTCCCCCTGCTGGGCTGACCGCCGCGGAGCCGAGGACGGCCGTGCTCCGGCCGTGATCATCCTGCGGCAGGATCTCGGCTCGCGAAGAAGACGATGATCACCGCCCTGGCGGCCTGCGCCTGCGTGCTGACGGCGACCGCGCCCGCCCAGGCGCCCCACATGCCGCCGGAGGTGTAGCTGACGTCGCCGATGCTGATCGTCCGCTCGCGGGGCCGGCCCACGGGGGTGGCGGTGATGTCGGAGGCCGCCAAAGCGGTGACCACCGACACCGGCGAGTGACCGCCCCTCCCGGGCGCCGGCCGCGCCCACGGGGTCAGGCGTCGTCCGGGTGCATGCGGAAGTCGTAGCGTCCGGGCAGCGGGTCGGCGGTCAGGCGTGACCACGTGTCGTGCAGGACGGCCTCGCCCTCCCGCAGGTCATCGACGTCGAAGCCGGCGTCGAACAGCGCGCGGGCGCCGTCCCGGTCCCCGGCGGCGAGCAGGGCGCGGGCGCGGAGCAGGACGGCCCGGCCGGTCGCGGGCAGGGTGTCCAGGACGGCCAGGCACTCGGCGGCCCTGCCGGCCTCCAGCAGCGCGACGGCCGCCTCCGCCGCCAGGCGCTCCCGGACGAGTCCGGCCGTCTGGCTGAGGGCCGCGAGGTACAGGGTGGCCTGTTCGTCCGGGTTCGCGGTGGTGCGGGCCAGGCAGCGGGTCGCCCAGGGGTTCCGGAGCAGCTCGGCGGAGCGCCGCCACGCGCGTACGGCCTCCGCGCGGTCCCCCGCGTGCCAGGCTGCCACGCCCAGGTGGTAGGCCGTCACCCAGGTCTCCGGCGCCCGCTCCAGCAGCCGCCGCCACGGCGCGGACACGAGGCTGTGCCCGGGATCCGCGCCGGGAGAGGGCTCGGGACCGGGAAAGGCGCCGGTGGTGAGGAGAGTCAGCCAGGGCGACTGGTCGGCGCCGAGGGTGGCCCCGGGGAACGGGGTGCCGGGCGTGGCGACGCCGGCGCGCGCCACCTCCAGGGCACCCCAGCCGGACCCCTCCGCCAGGATCCGGACGGGCTCCTGGTCGGCGTGCGCCCGCCACTTGCGCCAGGCGGCGGACACCTCGGCGGCCGGCAGCCGGGCCGCCAGCTCCTCCTCGGCCGCCCGCACCGCCTCCGTCCAGTCCGCGCCGTGCACGGCGGCGGGGTCGGCGCGCAGCGGCCCGTACGCCTCCAGCCAGGAGAACTCGCCCCCGCCGGGCAGCGGCACGTGTTCGAGCTGGGTACGGGCCAGCCCCGCCTGGATCTCCAGGTAGCCGCCGGTGCCGGGCTCGGTGAGCCAGTCCTGCCAGCGGCGCCCGCCCGGCCCGCGTCCCCACAGGAAGAGCTTGCGCCCGCGCAGCGTCCGGGTGGAGGTGTGCACGAGGCCCGCGCCGGAGCCGTCGAGCGCGGCGATCCACGGACGGCGGTCGCCGAGCTCGAAGAAGTAGTCGGCGGCGTGGTCCGCGCGGGCCGGGTAGCTACGGTCCAGGCCGTCCCAGACCGGGATCGGGACCTGTTCGAGCCGCCCGGCGTAGCCGAAGTGCCAGGCCGTGCCGGCCGGGGCGAGCACGCGCGTCCGCCCGGTCTCGGGGACGGCGATGTTCGACCACCAGTACGCCGGCACCTCGTGCGGGTGCGGGTTGCGCATGCGCACGCCCACGTACAGGAAGTCCGACCCGCGCGGCAGCCAGAAGTCCACCTGGTACGGCAGGTCCCGGGTGCGTTCCCACTCCCACACCCGGACCATCGGCGTGCCGTCGGGCCCCTCGGCCTCCCCGGCGAAGACCGGGCGGCAGGTCAGCGTGGTGTGCCCGGTCGAGCCGGAGTTCCACTCCACGCCGCCGGAGAACCAGGCGCCGGTCAGCCCGAAGTTCGCCGGCTGCAGCACCGGGTTCCGGTAGAGCAGCTCGCCGTGGTCGCGGTGGACCAGCGAGTACAGCCGTCCGCCCCAGCCGGGCAGCACGGTCGCGGTCAGCCGGTCGTTGGCGAGCTGGATCGCCTCGACCCGGCGGGGCCGGCGCGCCCGGTCGTAGCCGTCCTGGACGCGGCAGGGCAGCACGGAGGCGAGCCTGCCGTAGGAGAGCTGGAACGCCATGTCGGGCGGCGCGCCGGCGACCGCGGCCGCGGGCCCGGCGGCCTCGCCGAGGGGCGGCAGCGGGTTGTCCGGGCCGGGCAGGGCGACCGGCAGAGTGATCATGGTGCGGCGGACGGTCGTCGTCATTTCCCCATCCCCAGGGTGATGCCTTCGGTGACGCGGCGTCCCACCCAGGCGAACAGGACCACCATGGGCAGCACGACCACGCAGACGCCGGCGAACATACCGCCCCAGTTGGTGCCGGTGTACTGCTGCTGCTGGGCGAAGCCGATCAGCGCCACCGGCAGCGTCTCCTTCTCGTCGTCCTGCATCAGCACCAGGGCGAGCATGGTCTCGTTCCAGGAGACGATGAGCTGCAGCACGAACACGGTGACCAGCCCCGGCCGGGCGACCGGCACCACGATGCGCAGGAACGTCCGCCACACCCCGGCGCCGTCCAGCGCGGCGGCCTCCTCCAGCTCGCCGGGCAGCGACCGGAAGAAGCCGGTCAGCAGGAAGACGGTGAACGGCATGGCCGTGCCGACGTAGGCCAGGATGAGGCCGGTCAGGGTGGAGGTGAGCTCCAGGCTGCTCAGCATGAGGAAGATCGGCAGCAGGATGACCTGCGTGGGCACGCCGGTCCCGAGCGCGAACAGCAGCGTCAGCGGCCGTCCCGCGCGGTTCGCGGTCCGGGTCAGCGCGTACGCGGCCGGCGCGGCGACCACGACGGCCAGCACCGAGGACAGCACGCCCACGACCGCGCTGTTGACCGCGGCCCGGCCGAAGTTCCCGATCTCCAGCGCGGTCAGGTAGTTGTCCAGCGTCGGCGGGATCGGCAGCCGCCACGGATGGTCGAACACGTCGCGGGTGCTCTTCAGCGATGTGATCAGCACCCACGCCAGCAGCGCCACGTCGGCGGCGACGACCGCCCACACGGCCGCCTTCATGGGCGCGAGCCTCGTCGGTCTCATGGTCGGCCCCCTTTCAGAACCGGACGGCTTCACGGTCGAGCGCCCGCCGTAGCAGGAGCACCACGGCCGCCGCGATCAGCAGGCTGAACAGCGCGCTGGCCGCGGTCATCCCCAGCTCGGGCGGCGAGCCGGAGCCGCCGTACGTGGCCGCGTAGCTGTAGAGGGCGACGGTCCAGGTGCTGCTCGGCGGGGTGCCCGCGGTGCCGCCGCCGAACACCAGCACCAGCTCGAACACCTTGATCGAGCTGATGGTCCACAGCAGCGCGCAGACGCTGAGCACGTCCCAGGTCAGCGGGATCGTGACGTGCCGCAGCCGCTGCCAGGACGTGGCCCCGAGCAGCGCGCAGTCCTCGTGGAAGGAGGCGGGGATGCGGTCGACGGCGGCCATGATGATCGTGGTGTAGTACCCGACGGCCGCCCAGATCGCCACGATCATGATGAGCGTGAACGTGTTGTCCACGGCCAGCCACTTGGGCGGGTCGCTCACCCCGAACACGCCCTTCAGCACGGTGTTGACCAGCCCGTCGGGGTTGAACAGGAATCCCGCCACGATGGCCGGCACCAGCGCGCTGACGATGTTGGGGAAGAACAGGATGTTGCGGGCGATCAGCCGCCCGCGCATCTCCCTGAGCACCATCGTGAGCGCGAACCCGGCGGCGAACGTCACGCCGCCGCCGACGACCAGCAGCTTCAGGGTGTTGAGCAGCGCGGTGTGGAAGACCGGGTCGCCCAGCAGGCGGGCGTAGTTGCGCAGGCCGACGAAGCGCGAGTCGCCGTACCCGGCGGTCTGCTGGAGGCTGATCCACACCGCGTAGCAGGCCGGGCCGAGGACGAAGACGCCCAGCAGCGCCAGGGCCGGCCCGACCATGGGGACGAAGGCCCGCTGCCGGGCCCGCACGGCCGGGCCGGGCCGCGTCTCGGGTTCGGCCGCCATCAGCTGCCCTGGTTCTTCCAGAAGCCGGCCTGGACCGCGGTGATCTTGTCCACGAACCCCTGCGCGGTGAGCCTGCCGTTGAACAGCTCGCCCACCGTCGGGTAGTAGACCTTGTCGGTCCAGCCCGGCACGCTCAGCCCGGCCGCGAACGGGTAGGTCTCGGGCACGCTGTCGAGCTGCCGCTTCACCCCGGCCAGCGCCTCGGGCACGAACGCGTCCGCGCGCGGCGAGAGCACGGAGGCCGTCCTGGCCAGGTCGTCGGCGAACTCCTTGGTCGTCAGGTACGCGATGAACCGCTCGCCGGCCTCGACGTTCCTGGCCTTGGCGGGCATCGCGAAGCCGAACTGCACGACCTCCTCGCCCTTGGCCGGCCCGCCGACCTCGGGGAAGGGCATGGAGGCGGGCTTGAACCCGGCCCTGGCGTACGAGCCGACCTCGCTGGGCAGCCAGGAACCCATGATCATGAACGCGGCCCGGCCCTGGGCCCAGTTCTTCTGCTGCTCGGGGTATTTGCTGGCGTCGTACCCCTTGAGCAGGTAGCCCTCCTTGGCGAACCGCTCGATCTGCCGGGCGGCGGCCAGCACCTCGGGCTTCTTCCACGACTGCCCGGTCCGGTCCTCGGCGATGGCCTTGAGGCCGTCCGCGCCGATCGTCCGGTAGAGGTAGTAGTTCATCCAGTACGAGTCGGACCAGTACTGTTCGCCGTCGGCGGTGAGCGGGGCCGTCCGCCCGCCGGCCTTGAGGGTGCCGAGCAGCGCCAGGAACGCCGTCCAGTCCTTCGGCGGCGCCTCGGTGAGGGTGGCGGCGTCGTAGAACAGGCCGATGCCGGCCACGCTGTAGGGCACCATGTACGGCTGGCCGTCCGGCAGCCGCAACGCCGGGCTCTGCGAGTACTTGGCCGGGATGACGTCCTTGACCTTCTTGCCCGCCTCGCCGGGGACGTCGGCCTCGTACACTTTCGCCAGCCCCCGGGCCACGCCCGGGGTCACCATGAACGGCCGGATCGTGTCGTCGGACTGGTCGACCACGTCCGGCACCTTGGACGTGGTGAGCGCGGCGGGCAGTTTCTGCTTGACCACGTCGCGGCCGGCCCACTCGACCTTGACCTGGATGCCGGTGGCCCGGGTGAAGCGGGTGATCGCGGCCTGCAGGGCCACCTGCTGCGGTTCGCCCTGCTTCCACATCGACCAGTAGACGAGCTCCTTGCCGGACGCGTCCTGGGCGTCGCCGCCGCAGGCGGTGACCAGGCCGAGGGCCAGCGCGCCGGCGGCGAGCCCGGCGAACGTCCTGCGGATGGGGAGGGATCGGGATGAGCTCATCGAGCGGCACCGCCTGTCCTGTGAGATTCGGGGGGTGGCCCGGCGGGGCCCGGACGGGGCCCCGCCGGAGGAGGGTCAGCCGACGGTCCAGCGCTGCAGCGCCGAGCCGGTGTCGGCCTGCTGGGTGACGAGCGCGCCGTCGGCGGTGGAGGCCGTGGTGAGCAGCAGCCCGCTCTTCTGCGAGGCGATCCGGTAGCCGCCGGCGGGAGCTGGGGTGACCTGCCAGCGCTGGTTCGCGGCGCCGGTGCACGTCCACTGGATGATCTTGGCGCCGGCGGCGGTGGAGCCGCCGCCGACGTCCGCGCAGAGCTTCGACAGGCCGTTGGCGATCTGGTAGGAGCCGTCGGGCCGGCGGGTGAAGACCCAGCGCTGGTTGGCGCCGGAGTTGGGGGTCCAGGTGATGAGCTGGGTGCCCGGGGTGGTGGAGTGGTCGGGGTCGTCCAGGGCCTTGCCGGCGGCGGTCAGGGTGTGGGTGCCGCTCAGGTCGCCGCCCGAGGCGCCGGTGTCGGTCAGCGTCAGGGTCTGCTCGGCGGCCGTGCGGCGACCGCCGACCGTCCCGCCGGAGGTGTCGCTCCAGTGGCGTACGGGGGTGGTCTCGGCCGGTCGGGACGCGTCCGCCGTCAGGGCGAGCGCGAGGCCGCTGTAGCGGTTGACCAGCCGGTGGCCGTTCCCGCCCGGCACCACGAACCACTGCTGGCCCGCGGTGGGCCCGCCGGCGCCGGGCGCGGTGACGACCGGTCTGGCCCCCCAGGCGCGGCCGGCCGTCGTGGCCGCGTCCACGCCGAGCAGCCCGCCGGTGGAGGCGTTGGCGATGCGGTAGGAGCCGTCGCCGTTGGGGGTGAACGTCCAGTTCTCCAGGGGCGAGCCGGTCGGGGCGGCGGCGGAGGTGGTCGCCGGGCCGCCGGAGACCTGGGCCAGGACGCGGCCCGCCCCGGTGCCGATCCGGTAGGTCCTGGCCGGGTCCGCCGGGGCGGGGGCGGGGGCGGGCGCGGTGGAGGTGACGGTGAGGTTCGCGTACTCGCCGCTGGAGGTCGCGCACTCGATCGAGCAGTACGAGCGGAACGTCCTGCCGACGATGGCCGAGCCGGTCCTGCTGACGTCGTCGAGGAACCAGCGGTACCAGGAGCCGGAGACGTAGCTCCCGGTGTCGCCGATCAGGCGCCACCGCTGGGTCGACAGGTCGTCGGTGACGTAGAGACGCTGCGGCTGACGGCCGGAGACGACCTCCGGCTCGCCGAGGTAGAGGCCGAGGTGCGCGTCGTAGGCGATGTTCATGATGAACAGGTCGGACTTCGGCGGCAGCTCCCCGGCGGCGATCTGCTGGTCGACCGTGCCGGTGTTGGCCGGGTCGTAGTCGCCGCCCACGGGCGTGTAGCCCCGGGGGTTCGCGGCGGTGACCGGGACCATGTTGCTCTCCTTGCCGCCCACGCCGGGCTGCGACCAGGAGCCGTCGTACCACTTGGTCCACGAGCCGGTCGCCATCTTGGCCGACATCGGCGCCCGCGCCACGTGCGCCAGGCCGCCGTTGCCGCCGCCCACGCCGCCCTTCGGGATGATCCGCGAGCCGTAGTAGACGTAGAAGTAGCCCGAGACCGGGTCGGCGAACAGGCGCGGGTCGCCGTCGCCGTAGTCGTAGGTCTGGTTGGGGAAGGCCGCGGCGTCGTTGCGCTTCGTGCTGTACGGCGAGGTGATCGCGTGGCCGAGGATGGTCCACACCCGGCCCTGGTTCCGGGAGACGGCGTAGTCGAGCGAGTCGTAGTGCAGGCCGTCGCCGAAGGGCTGGGGGGTGAACTCGTTGTGCACCAGGCCGTACCAGTCGCCGGTGTCGGGGTCCACCCAGACGCCGACCAGGTCGCAGTAGTTCTTGTGGGCGTACCCCGAGCCCGCGCCGGCGGGGGTCGCCTCGAGGCCGGTCGGGCTGTTGTTGCAGCGCCAGGTCGTGTCGTTGTTGCGGTCGGCGGAGTTGGCCGGGTTCACCGCGTCGCTGATCGCGGCCGAGCGGGTGGCGGTCTCGAAGTTCGCGCCGGTGAAGAAGTCCCAGTAGCGGGGGTCGGAGGCGCCGTAGAGGGCGGCCGACTGCTGGAAGTAGAAGGTGCCGTCCTTGTCGATGTAGGTGGCGGCCGGGGTGTCGGTGGGATGGGCGTAGCGGCCGGTGGAGCCGACGGTGATCGTGTAGGTGGCGTCGGGCGGTGCGGCCGCCGCGGCCGGGACGGTCAGGGAGCCGCCCAGGACCAGCGTCAGGGCCGCGGCGGTGGCGGTGAGCACGTTGCGATGGGGGGACACGGGTGCTCCTTTCTGTCGGGCACGCCACGCCTGGCGCGCCCTTGGGGGAACCACGAGCCGGAACCGCGTGGCCGGACCATACGCCAGATTTGACCGCTCAAACAAGGCCCGAATTCGCGTTCTTGCTCTCTTGTCCGGTCAAAAGGCACGTAATGCGCACGATGGTTGACGAGATCCGAGCCGGGCGGCTACCTTTCGGCACGACGTCATTGGACCGGTCAAACCCCCTTGGAGGCCGTGTGGTCACGATGCAGGACGTGGCCGAGCGGGCCGGGGTCACCAAACAGACGGTCTCCAACGTGGTCACCGGCCGCGTACGCGTCCGCCCCGAGACCGAGGCCAGGGTGCGCGCGGCCATCGCCGAGCTTGGCTACACGCCCAACCTGGTCGCCCGCTCCCTGGCCACCGGCACCACCATGACCGTCGGGCTGTTCGTGCCGACGGTGGCCAGCTCGTTCTACTCGGCCGTGGTCGAGGAGGCCGAGAACGTCCTGGAGGAGCACGGCTACCACCTGCTGCTGTGCACCACCCGCCTCGACGGCGACCGGGCCCGCCGGCACATCACCGGCCTGACCAGCCGCTCGGTCGACGCCCTGCTGATCGCCGGCGACAACGGCCTCACCGAGCACCTGCCGCTCCTGGCCGACGCGCGTTTCCCCGTGGCCCTGTGCGCGTGGGAGAGCGAGGTGCCCGACACCCTGCCCGTCGTCACGATCGACTACGAGCAGGCCGGCTACCTGGCCGGGCGGCATCTGCGCGAGCTGGGCCACGAGCGGGTCGCGGTGCTGAGCAGCGCGCCGCACGCGCTGCGCGTGCAGGGGTTCCGGCGCGCGTTCGCCCGTGACGGCCTCGACGTCCCGGCCGCGGCCGTCTTCACCGCGCCGGAGCCGACCGCGATGGGCGGCTTCACCGCCGCCACCGCGGCCCTGACCGCCGACCCCGGCGTGACCGCGCTGTTCTGCACGCACGACATCCTCGCGCTGGGCGCGCTGGAGGCGGCCCGGCTCGGCGGCCGCTCGGTGCCCGGCGACCTGTCGGTGGTCGGCCACGACGACATCGACGAGGTACGGGTGACGCATCCCGCCCTCACCACGGTCGCCGTCCCGAGCAGGGAGATGACCAGGCAGGCCATCGAGCTCCTGCTGCGCGCCCTGGACGAGGGCCGCCCGCCGGTCAACTCCCTGCAATTACTGCGCTCGACCCTGATCGTCCGGGCCAGCAGCGGTCCCGCCTGACCTCCTGCGGCGCGGCGCAGGCGGCCAGCGTGCGGCGCAGCCAGCGTCCGCAGCCCCGGGCGCTCCAGCCCGCCGCCGCCCCGACGGCGACCCCGGCCAGCACGTCGCCCGGGTAGTGGGCGCCCACGTACACGCGGGAGGCGGCCACCGCGGCGGCGAGCAGCGTGACCGAGGTGGCGACCGGCAGCGGCGCGTCCCTGGCGACCGCCACCGCGAAGGCGACCGCGGACGCGCTGTGCCCCGACGGCAGCGACGAGGACGCCGGCACCCGGCGGCGCCGGATCACCGGGATGAGGTCCGTCAGCGGGCGCGGCCTGCGGATCGCCTGCTTGACGACCATGCTGGTCAGCGGGCTGGCCAGCGAGATCGCCAGCAGCCCGCGGACGCCCGCCCGCTGCAGGCGCGGCCGGCCTGTCATCATCAGGACGCCCGCCACCAGCCCCCACAGCACCGAGTTGTCGGCCGCCGACGACAGATGCGGCAGCAGGGCGTCGAGCACGGGCAGGTCGGAGCGCGCGACCCGGTCGAAGGCCCGTTTGTCCCAGGCGTCGAAACGTTCGAGCAGCATCATCCAGCCGATCACCTCCGCGACGGCCCTACACCTGCCCGCCGATCATGCCGGTCATGCCCGGGACGGCCTGGCTCCCGTGCTCTCCCTGACCACGAGCTCGGGCTCGACCAGCCGCCGCGCCTCCGGCTCGTGCCCGGCCATGAAGTCGAGCAGCAGGTGGAAGGCGTGCCTGCCGACCTCGCCGAAGTCCTGGCGCACGGTGGTCAGCGGCGGCCAGAAGTAGGCCGACTCGGGGATGTCGTCGAACCCGGCCACGCTGACGTCCTCGGGCACCCGGCGGCCGGCCTCGCGCAGCGCGCGCAGCACGCCGAGCGCCATCTGGTCGTTGGCCACGAACACGGCGGTGACGTCGGGATTCTCGCAGAGGCGGCGGCCGAGCTGGTAGCCCGAGCGGGCGCTCCAGTCGCCGCGCAGCACCTCGGGCACCTCCCGGCCGGCGGCCTCCAGGACGCCGCGCCAGCCCTCGATGCGGCCGTTGGCGTCGAGCCAGTCGGCCGGGCCGGCGACGTGCCAGACCGTCTCGTGGCCGAGGCTGAGCAGGTGACGGGTGACCCGCCTGGCGCCCGCCTGCTGGTCGACCTTGGCCACCGGCACGGGGATGTCGTCGCCGGCGTCCACGGCCACCACCGGCATCTCCGGCGGCAGGTGGCGCAGGCCGTCGGCGGCCGACTCGTGCGGCGCCACGATGATCACGCCGTCGACCGCCTGGGCGCGCAGCCGCTGCACGCCCTCCTCCATCGACCTGCGGCTGAGCGAGGGCAGGCTGGCGATGCTGACGTTGTAGCCGGCCCGCCTGGCCGCCTGCTCGATGCAGTAGAGCGTGGAGGCCGGGCCGTAGAGGGTGGTGTCGATGCTGACCACGCCGAGCACCCCGGACCTGCCGGTGACGAGCTGGCGTGCGGCCTGGTTGGGCCGGTAGTCGAGCTCGCGCACCGCGGCCATGACGCGGGCCCTGGTCTCCGCGCGGACCCGGTCGGGCGCGTTGAGCACGCGCGAGACGGTCATGGCCGAGACCCCGGCGAGCACGGCCACGTCCATGAGCACCGCCGGCCTGTCGCCCTTCGCTTTCACCGCCGCTCACCTCCTGTCAGCGGTAACGCTAACAGGCCCGGGGCGCTCCCGCGCGACCGCGCGGCGGCCGCGAACAGCCCCCGCGAACCCGCGGCACGCCTGGTCGGCGGCCTGACGCTGCCAGGTAACTGCCAGGAAGGGTAGGTAGTCTGCCTCGCCATGAACTGGCAGCGGCACGTCAACAAAGCGCTGGTCAGGTTCACCGGATTCCAGATCGAGCGAGTCGGGAACACGCCTTCTCCCCCGCCCGCTCCCGAGATCAGACCGCCCGCGGATCCGCAAACCGACCGGCTGCTCGAATCCCCCGTCTTCCTCCTGTCCCCCGTACGGTCCGGCTCCACGCTCCTGCGCGCGATCCTCAACGCCCACCCGGACCTGCACGCCCCGCACGAGCTGCACGTACGCCGGTTGCGGGTGCAGTTCGGCACGCCGCTGGCGGCCAAGGCGATGGCCGCGCTCGGGCACAACCAGGCCGACCTGGAACACCTGCTGTGGGACCGGGTGCTGCACCGCGAGCTGGTCCGCAGCGGCAAGCGGTACGTCGTGGACAAGACCCCCGCCAACGCCTTCGCCCACCAGCGCATCGCCGCCTGCTGGCCGGACGCCCGCTTCGTCTTCCTGCTGCGCCATCCCGCCTCCATCGCCACGTCCTGGCACGAGGCCGCCCCCGACCGGCGCACCCCCGACGAGGCCGCCCTCGACGCCCTGCGGTACATGAAGGCCGTGCAGCGGGCCAGGGCCGCGCTGCCGGGACTGACCGTCAGGTACGAGGAGCTGAGCGCCGAGCCCGAGCGCGTCACCCGCGAGATCTGCGCGTTCCTCGGCCTGGAGTGGGAGCCGCGGATGCTCTCCTACGGCGAGCAGCAGGTGCTGGAGAAGGGGCTCGGCGACTGGCGGGACAAGATCAGGACCGGGACCGTCCAGCCCGCCCGCGAGCTGCCCTCCCCCGAGCAGATCCCCGAACCCCTCAAGCCCATCGCCCGGACCTGGGGGTACCTCGCGTGAAGATCCGCTACCTGATGCTGCACGCCTACGGCATGGGCGGCACGATCCGCACGGTGGTCAACCAGGCGAACGCGATGACCGCGGCCGGGCACGACGTCGAGCTGGTCAGCCTGGTACGGCGGCGCGAGGCCCCGCAGTTCGCGATCGACCCCCGCGTCACCGTCACCACGCTGGTGGACCAGCGCGGGGGCAGACAGCCCGACTCCGTCGGCCGCAGGGCGTGGCGGCGGATCCGCGGCAAGATCGTGCCGCGCGGGGAGTTCGCCGCCGACTACTTCACCGAGCGGGTGGAACGGGCCGCGATGGACTACGTCTCCGGCCTGTCCGGCGGCGTCCTGGTGACGACCAGGCCCGCGCTGAACCTGATCTCCGCCCGCCGCACCCCCGCCGACGTCGTCAGGATCGCGCAGGAGCACATGAACCTGTCCGCCTACCCCGACACGATCCGCAGGGAGATCGCCCGCCACTACGGCAGGTTCGCCGCGGTCACCGTGCTGACCAGGACCAACAAGCTCGAATACCAGCGCCTGCTGCCGGACACGCCGGTGGTGGTGATCCCGAACGCCGTCCACCGCGTGGAGCAGGCACCGTCCCGGCAGGTCAACCCGGTCGTGGTGGCGGCCGGGCGGCTGGTGCCGCAAAAGGGGTTCGACCTGCTCATCGAGGCGTTCGCACAGGTCGTGCGGGTGCATCCGGAGTGGCGGCTGCGCGTCTTCGGCACGGGCCCGCGCCGCAGCCAGCTCGCCGGGCTGGTCGCGCGGCACGGGCTGGCGGAGCACGTGACGCTGCCCGGCCGTACCGAGCGGCTGGAGAAGGAGCTGGCCGAGGCGTCGGTGTACGCGCTCAGTTCCCGCTTCGAGGGCCTGCCCATGGTGATGATCGAGGCCATGACGCACGCGCTGCCCGTGGTCGCCTTCGACTGCCCCACCGGGCCGCGGGACGTGCTGACCGACGGCGTGGACGGCGTCCTGGTGCCGCCCAGGGACGTGGACGCGCTGGCCGCGGCGCTGATCCGGGTGATCGGCGACCGGGAGCTGCGGGTGCGGATGGGCGAGGCGGCGGCGGCGACGTCGCGGGCGTACGGGCCGGAGGTGGTGATGCCGATGTGGGAGGAGCTGTTCACCGGGCTGGCGCGGGGGCAACGGGTGGCGGACACCCTCTGGACGGGCCACTGAGGGGCCCGGCACGAAAGATCTACCTGACGGATTCTTCGGCGCCGACGGGGTTTCTAACGATTCAGTCACAGATTTGGCCGCAAATCGTTAAACGCATGCCAAATCGGGCGGCAGCCTGGGGTGCATGCGTAACCGGAAAGCTCGACTCACCGCGTTCGCAGGCGCCTTCGCCCTGGTCACGGGGCTGGGCGTGCCCGCGTACGCGCAGACCGCGACCCCATCCGCCGCGGCCCCTTCCCTCGTCGCCTCCTCCGCCGACGCCGGGGCGCCCGCCGTGTACGGCCGGGCCGCTTACCTGATGGACGCCCGGTCCGGCGCCGCCCTGTTCGGCAAGGCCGCCGACACCCGTATGCCGATCGCCAGCCTCACCAAGACGATGACGGCGTACGTCGTCCTGCAGTCGGCCAAGCCCACGGACATGGTGGAGATCGCCCCCCAGGACGCGCGGTACGCCGAGGAGGGCGGCGGCACCACCGCCGACCTGCGGCCCGGCGACCGGCTGCCGGTCGGTGAGCTGCTCTACGCGCTCATGCTGCCCTCGGGCGCCGACGCCGCCCACGCGCTGGCCCGTACGTACGGGCCGGGCGTTCCCGGGTTCGTCGACAAGATGAACGCCACCGCCCGCTCGCTCGGCATGAACGACACCCGGTACGTCAACGCCGACGGGCTGCCCACGCCGGCGGGCGACGGCTGGTCCACCGCCCGCGACCAGGCCGTGCTGGCCGCCAAGGCCCTCCAGGTGCCGCTGATCGAAGGCGTGGCCGGGACCCGGTACCACGAGGTCGCCGCGACCGAGGAGCACGGCGCGTACGGCTGGCGCAACACCAACCGCCTGCTCGCCGAGCCGGGGGTGATCGGGCTGAAGACGGGGTTCACCCGCGCGGCGGGGTACAGCCTGGCCTTCGCCGGCGAGCGGGACGGGCACCGGCTGGTGGGCGTGATCCTGGGCGAGTCGGTCTCCAGCCGCCGCTTCGACACCGCCCAGTCCCTCCTCACCTGGGCCCCCACCCGCACCGCCGCCTGACCCTCCCAAACCCCCACCGGCACCGCCGCCTGACCTCTTCACACCCCCCACCCACACCGCCCCGCACCCCCTCTTGCCCCCACTCGCAGCGCCGCCTGCCCCTCCCAAACCCGCGCACCCGCCCCGCCGCCTGCCCGTCGCCGTCTGTCCGCATGATGGACGCTCGTGATCTCTTGGGTTAGTTTGCCCGGCATGAACGTTCGCATCGCGATGAGCGTGTTGTCTGCGGCGCTGGTGCTCGCCGCCCCGCTCCCCGCCCACGCCGCCACCCCCGGCCCCGGCCCCGGCCTCGGCTGGGAGCTGAAGGAGACCGGCGTGACCGCCCGCTTCCGCGGTCTCGCGCCCGTGAGCAGGGACGTGGTGTGGGCCGCCGGCACCGGCGGAACCGTCCTGCGGACCGTGGACGGCGGACGCACGTGGCAGAACGTCTCCCCGCCCGGCACCGAGTCCCTCCAGTTCCGCGACGTGGAGGCGTTCGACGCCCGCCGCGCCTTGGTCCTGTCGATCGGCACGGGCACGGACGGCCGCGTCTACCGCACCGAGGACGGCGGCCGCACCTGGACCGAGTCCTTCAGGAACGACGAGCCGAACGCCTTCTACGACTGCATGGCCTTCTTCGACCGCCGCCACGGCCTGGCCATGAGCGACCCGGTGAACGGCAGGTTCCGCCTCCTGGCCACCGAGGACGGCGGCCGGAGCTGGCAGGTGCTCCCGTCCACCGGCATGCCGGACGCGCTGCCCGGCGAGGCCGGTTTCGCGGCGAGCGGCCAGTGCCTGGTGACCGCGGGCGGACGGGACGCCTGGATCGCCACCGGCGGCGGCGAGCGGTCACGCGTGTTCCGTTCGGCCGACCGCGGGCGTACGTGGACCGTCTCCGACACCCCGATCCCGGCCGCCGACCCGGCGAAGGGCGTCTTCGCGCTGGCCTTCCGCGACCGGCACCGCGGGATCGCGGTCGGCGGCGACTACCAGCCCGGCCTCCCCTCCCCCAACGCCGCCGCGGTCACCGGGGACGGCGGCGCCACCTGGCGGACCGCCACGACCCCGCCGCCCGCGTACCGGTCGGGGGTGACGTGGCTGCCGCACCTGCCGTTCGCGGCGATCGCGGTCGGGCCCACGGGTAGCGACGTGACGTACACCGGCGGGACCCGCTGGGAGACCTTCGACGGCGGCTCGTTCGACACGGTCTCGTGCACCCCCGACCTGTCCTGCTGGGCCTCCGGCGAGCAGGGCCGCATAGCCCGTCTCCGCCTCCGCTAGCACGAGGGGCTCGCGGGGCGCACGGCGTCCGCGGCGGGCGTGGAGGACATGGAGGGCGTGGAGGGCCGGGTCAGCGGACGCCGCGCGGCCTGAACTGGATGCTGATGCGCGGCCCCGCGGGCCGGGCGGTCTTGGGGATGGCGTGCTCCCACGTCCGCTGGCAGCTGCCGCCCATGACGATCAGGTCGCCGTGCCCGAGGTCGCGGCGGATCGAGGGGCCGCCGCCGCGCGGGCGCAGCAGGAGCGGGCGCGGGCTGCCCACCGAGACGATCGCGACCATGGTGTCCTCGCTGCTGCCCCGGCCGATGGTGTCGCCGTGCCAGGCCACGCTGTCGCGGCCGTCGCGGTAGAAGCACAGGCCCGCGGTGCGGAAGGGCTCGCCCAGCTCCTCGCCGTAGTGGGCGTCGAGCGCCGCTCTGGCCTGGTCGAGGACGGGGTCGGGCAGCCTCTCGCCCTCGTCGTAGAACTTGAGCAGGCGCGGGACGTCGAGGACCCGGTCGTACATGCGGCGGCGCTCGGCACGCCACGGCACCGTCTCGGCCAGCCGCGCGAACAGGGTGTCGGCCCCCGTCAGCCAGCCGGGCCGCAGGTCGATCCAGGCTCCGTGGTCGAGGTACGTCCGGCGGACCGTGGCGCCCAGCCGCCCGACGCCGAGCTCCTCGTCGAGACCCAGCAGAGATGCTTGGAACGCGGCTTTCATGAGGCCGAGTCTACGTCATTGTTCGTACACACATTCGACTCGGGGGCTGGATGGCGCCCGGCCTGTGCGGTACGCAGTCCGTACAGGCCGGGCGGGTCGCCGCCGGCGGACGCGAGGCCCGCGCGGGACGATCACCCGAGCCCTTCCCCGCCCGGACCATCTCTTAACGCGGATCCTGTAACGTCTTGCTGGTGCTGACGCGTTACATGGCTGGTGTGGTCGCGGCCCGGACCGGCGACGAGATGTCCGGGCCCGCTCTCCTGGTGGCCGGGCTCGCCGCCACCGGCTCTCCGCTGCTCGGGGCGTCGCTGCTGGCTGGGCTGACCGTCTCGGCGGCCGTCGGCGGGCCGCTGCTCGGCGTGCTGCTGGACCGCGCCCGCCGTCCGGGCCGGTTGCTGGCGTGTTGCCTGCTCGGGTACGCGACCGGCCTGCTGCTGGTGGCGGGCGGCGTCGGACGGGTGCCCGGGACGGCGCTGGTGGCGCTGGCCGTGGTGACCGGCCTGGCGGGCCCCGCACTGACCGGCGGCTGGACGGGACAGCTCCCCCTGGTCTCCGGACCCGACCGGGGCCGGCTGGCACGAGCCACCGCATTGGATGCCATGACGTACAACGTGGCAGGTCTGGCCGGTCCGGCAGCGGTCGGCGTGATCGCGGCCGCGACAGACGGGACGGCCGCGGTCCTCGTCTCAGTAGCCCTCCTCCTGACCGCCCTCCCCACCGCCTGGACCCTCCCCACCCGCACCCCCCAAAACCGCCCCACCCGCGCCCACCCCCCAAGCGCCCGGCCGCACGACCAGCCCGCCCTTGCCCACCCCACGAGCGACAGGCCCGCAGACAACCGGCCGATCGGCGGTGACCTGCCCGCAGGGGGCAGGCCGGACGGCGAGCGGCGGCGCTTCGGCGGCCTCAGCTCGCCCGTACGGGCTGCGGGAGCGGTCGCGCGGGAGATGGCGGCCGGGGTTCGGGCGGTGCTCGGGAACCGGGTCCTGGGACGAGCCACCGCCGGGTCGATGGTCTCGTGCGCCGGGGCGGGCATGTTCGTGGTGTCGGCGCCGGTGCTGGGGCTGGAGCTCATGGGCGACAGCAGCCGCGGCACGCTGCTGCTCGCCGTCACGGCAGCAGCCGGCCTGGCCGCGAACGGACTCCTGGCCTGGCACGGCGGCCCCCGTCGACGGAACCCGACACCGGCGTGGGACGCGACCCTGGCCTGGTCCACCGCGCTGGTCGGCGCGGGCATGGCGTTGGCCGCCACAGCAGGAACAGGCCTGGTGGGGACGTACTGGATCGCGGTGGTCGCGGCGGTGTTGGTGGGCATGGGCGAGGGGCCGCAGTTGACGGCGCTGTTCGCGGTGCGGCAACGCGAGGCCCCCGCCGGGCTGCGCAGTCAGGTGTTCACGACCGGCGCCAGCCTCAAGATCACCTCTTTCGCCGTCGGATCGGCGCTGGCGGGCCCGCTGAGCACCCACTCGGCCACTGCCGCCCTGCTGACCGGCGCGGCCTTACAGGCCGTGGCCGTCTGCGTCCTCCTCCGCCGCCGCGGTTGGCGAGCGTCAGCGGGCGGCGCGGGCACCGGCAGGCGGTGAGCAGGCGCGGGCTGGCTGGGACGGGCCGGCTGGGACGGGCGCGTGGCGTCAGGGGGCGGCGCGGTGGGCGGCGACGGCGGCGCGGGTAGGGGCGGGCGCGTGGTGTCAGGGGGTTGGCTGGGGGCGGGCGCGGTGGGCGGCGACGCGGGCGCGGGTGGCGCAGCGGGTGCCGCAGTAGCGGCGGGGGCTGCCGCCGCCCAGGTCGAGGTACGGCCGTCCGCACCCCGCGGCCGCGCACAATCCGCCCGGAACGCGCTGATGGTCGGCGACCAGCACGGCCAGGGCCATCGCCGACGAGGCCAGGAACCACTCGGCCCACGGCGCGTCGTCGCCGCTGTCGACATGCAGATGCCAGGACGTCGTGCCCCGGTGGCTGGTCAGCCTGGGCGGCCGGGCGGTGTCGGCGAGCAGGCGGTTGAGCAGGCCCGCCGCCTCCTCGGCGTCGCGCGCGCCCAGCACGTCGCGCAGCCGGGCCGCCGCCGCGCGCATCGCGGCCACGTCGGAGTCGTCGAGGCCGAGGTCTCCCTGCTCGCCGTGGCGGCGCAGGACGTCCGTCACCGAGGCGGGCGTCGGCTCTTCGTGCAGCAGCGCCACGCACAGCTCGACGGCTCTGACGGCCATCGCCCTGGTCGAGTGAACCTCCACGCGGCAAGCGTATCCACGGCGGGACTCCCCCGCCCCGCCGTGGACGCCGGCCCGCCGTGGCGGGGGCTCAGCCGCCGCAGGCGGCGAAGACGAAGCTGTCCTTGAGGACGGTGTACCGGTCCCTGCCCCGTACGGCGCCCGTCCCCGTGTCGACCTGGACGATGGTCATCCTGGACGAGCCGGACACCAGGTGCAGCGTGACCTGCGTGTCGCCGGTCCAGTCGATCATGTTGAGCTCGCCGTCCGGCAGCTTGATCTTCCTGCGTCCGGTGACCTCGTCGGTGGCGAGGTCGTAGGTGAGCAGCTCGGTCTTCCTGCCGCGGATCACGACCGCCGCCGTGTGCCCGTCGCCGGCCAGCGCCTGCGGGCCGTTGGCGGCCACGACCTGCGGCGGCGTGACGCGTACGAGATGCTCCCCCGTCTGGTCGCGCACGACCAGATCGGTGACGGAGTCGTCGGACTCGATCGAGGACAGCACCTCGTCGCCGTCGCCGCTGAACCCGAGGAGGGTCTCGTCGGCGGGCACGGTGCCGAGCAGGGCGCCGGTCGCGGTGTCGAAGATCTTCGTGGCGGCGGGCCGGTCGCTCTGGACCACGACGGCCAGCCGCGCGCCGTCGCCGGAGAGCAGCAGCGTCACCTCGTTCTGGGCGACCCGCGGCAGCGCGTCCTCGGGCAGCAGCGTGACGCCGCCGCCGAGCACGCGTACGGCCAGCCGCCCGGCCTTGGTGAGGTACGCCACGCGCTGCCCGTCGCCGCTGACCGCGATCGGCGCCGGCGAGGTGACGGTGGACCTGCGCCTGGCGTCGAGCGCGACGACCTGGGCGTCGGGCAGCGTCCTGCGCCCGCCGTCGTGCATGACCAGCCGCCACTGCCCGCAGGGCCGGGACGTGCCGTCCTTGTCCGGGCAGCCCTTGACGGAGGCGTACCGGATGCTGTCGTGGCCGTGGTGCGGCGCGGCCTGGGCGGCGGCGGCCGGCACGGCGGTGAGGGTGAGCAGGGCTGCGGTCAGCAAAGGGACGATTCTCACGATGGTCACTCCCCCGGGAACACGATGGTGTGAGGGTCGGGGCCCACCTTGTAGGTGTCGGTACGGCGGGCCTGGCCGGAAGCGGGGTCGACGGTGAGCACCCGTACCACCGTCGACTTCGTGGTGCTGCTGTCGTAGGAGTAGGCGGCGAGCCGTCCGTCAGGGGTCCAGCGGGCGTGGTCGGGCGAGGCGTCGCCGGCGAGCGGCAGGTTCACTCCGTCGGCGAGCCGGGCGGTCTCCAGGTCGTACGTGCGCATCCGGGGCGGGCCGCCACGGCTGCCGCCGGAGCTGAACGCGGCGACGGTGTGCCCGTCGGGGGACAGCGCGAGGGTGACGGCGTTGGCGACGAACTGGGGGGCCTGGCTCCTGAGCGCGTGGCCGTCGAGCCCGTAGGAGTACAGCCATCTGGTGCCGTCGCTCAGGTCGCGGGTGGTGAGCACCTCGTCCCCGTCGCCGCTGAAGCCGGCCGGTTCGCCCTTGACGGTCAGGCCGGTGATCCTGCCGGTGGCCAGGGTGAGCACCTCGGCGTGACCTTGGCGGCCGACGAGGAGCCGGTCGCCGGCCGTTGACAGGTAGAGGGCGTCGTCCGCGCCGGGCCGCAGGGACCTGGGCAGTTCCCTGACCGGGCCGCCGGCCGCCGCCCGTACGACCAGGCGGTGGTCGCGGGCCCGCTGGTAGACGATGGTCCGGCCGTCGCCGCTGAGGGCGAACAGGGAGGTCGCGCGGGCCTTGGCGCGGGCGGCGGAGTCGCCGACGGTGACCTTGCGGCCGTCACGGAGAAGCAGGTGCCAGGGGCCGCACGGGGACGTGCCCTCGTCGGGCAGCTCGCAGGCGGTGACCCAGGCCGCGCGGGCCTGCGGCGGCCCGGTGTGCGCGGATGCGGCGGCGGCCGGGAGCCCAAGCCCGCCGGCGACCGCCGGCGCCAGGAGCGCGGCGGCCGCTGAGGATAGCCTCATGAGTGGTGATCCTTTCGCTCACCTGGTTAGACCCATGGGCACGGTGGCGAGTTGGTCACATGTAGGCCACGCTTCAGGGCAGCGGGCGCCGCCCCGCGAAGCCCAGATCCGTACGGTGGTACCAGGCGAGCTCGGGCTCGCCCTCGATCCAGCACAGCCGCACCGACGCCCCGCCGAGCACCGAGGGGAAGTCGATCAGCAGCGGCGCGACGCCCTTGACCTCGATCCCCTGCTCGCTCCACCGGGTCAGCGTCTCCTCGATGCGCGCCTCGATCGCCTTGATCTCGGGCAGCCCGCCGAGCCGCGACCCGCCGGCGGCCTCCCGGTCGAAGGCGATCTCGGCCAGGTCGGCGCGGCCCGCGACGATCTCCCGCGCCTCGGCGATGATGCCGGGCAGCAGGGCGCGCGCCTCGTCCAGGGTGAAGATCCGGTCCATGCGGAAAACGCTACCCGTTCGGCTGGTAGGCGTGGATGAGAAGCCGCTCGGCCTCGTCGAAGTAGTCGTCGAGGTAGGCCGCCGCCTCCTCGGCGCGGCCGGCCGCCAGCAGGGCGAGCAGCGCGCGGTTGCGGTCGATGAACGGCTCGTGGAAGGCGCGCGGGTTGTCCATCACGTGGAAGACCAGGCGCAGCTCGGCCAGCAGCTGTCGCATGGCCTCGTCGAGGCGGGGGCTGCCGTGCAGGCCGACCAGGGCCTGGTGGTAGCGGATGTTGGCGGTGCCGACGCCCTGCCAGTCGCCCTGGGCGGCGGCCCGCTCGGCGTCGCGCACGGCCTCCTCGATGAGCGCCAGCGCCTGCCGCGACGCCTTGCGCCGGACGGCGGCCCCTTCGAGCACCCGCCGCATCGTGTAGAGGTCGGAGACGTCCTCCACGGACGGGAGCCGGACGAAGACGCCCCGGTTGAGCCGGTGGTCGAGCAGGCGTTCGTGGCCGAGCAGGCGGAACGCCTCGCGCAGCGTGTTGCGCGAGACGCCGAGCCCTTCGGAGATGGCCTCCTCCGACAGCCGCGCACCCGGCGGGAAGGCGCCTTCGATGATGTTGTCGCGGAGGATGTCGGCCACGCGCTCGGCCGTGCTGCTGCGGCTCAGTCTCGACCGGTGCCGGGCGAGGTCCGCGACCACGTCTTCCACGTTCGCCAGGGAATCATGGAGCAAATCCCTTGTCGAATTGTTCAACAATCCTTACGTTGAAACTGTCCCCTCGACCATCTGGGAGCCTTCGATGTCAAGCTCCGCGCACCAGACCCGCCGGGTGATCATCGCCGCCCTCGTCGGCACGTCCCTGGAGTGGTACGACTTCTTCCTCTACACCACGGCCGCGACGCTGGTCTTCGGCAAGCTGTTCTTCCCGTCGCTCGACCCGCTCAACGCGACGCTGGCGGCCCTGACCACCAACGCCGTCGCGTTCGTCGCCAGGCCGCTCGGCGGCGTGGTGTTCGGGCACTTCGGCGACCGGGCCGGCCGCAAGACCGTGCTGGTCGTGACGCTGCTGCTGATGGGCCTGTCGACGTTCCTCATCGGCGTGCTTCCCGGCTACGCGAGCGTGGGGGTGGCCGCGCCCGTCCTGCTGGCCGTGCTCCGCTTCGTCCAGGGCTTCGGGCTCGGCGGCGAGTGGGGCGGCGCGGTGATCATGTCGCTGGAGCACGGCGACAGCAGGCGGCGCGGCTTCAACGCGAGCTGGCCGCAGGTCGGCGTGCCCGCCGGGTACGTGCTGGCCACCGGCCTGCTCGCGGTCCTGTCCTTCGCCCTGCCGGACGCGGCCTTCCAGGCGTGGGGATGGCGGGTGCCGTTCCTGCTGTCGGGCGTGCTGGTGCTCGTCGGGCTGTGGGTGCGGACGCGGGTCGCCGAGTCGCCGCTGTTCTCCCGCGTCGAGAAGCACGGCGCCACGGCCAGGATGCCGCTGGTCGAGGTGCTGCGCACGCATCCGCGGGCGCTGCTGTCGGCGTTCACCGCGCGCATCGGGGTGGACGTGGCCTTCTACACCTTCACCGCGTACATCATCGTCTACCTCACCGGACAGCTGAAGCTGGACCGGTCGGTGGCGCTGTACGCGGTGCTGATCGGCTCGGTGCTGCAGCTCGGCCTGATCCCGCTGTTCGGCGCGCTGTCGGACCGGCTGGGCCGGCGACCGGTCTACTTCGCGGGCGTGCTGGCGGCGGCCGTGTGGGTGTTCGCGTTCTTCCCGCTGCTGGACACGAAGTCGTTCCCGCTGATCGTGCTGGCGGCGGTGGTCGCGCTGGCCGCCCACGCGGCCATGTACGGCCCGCAGGCCGCCTTCATCGCCGAGCTGTTCAGCACCCGCCTGCGCTACAGCGGCGCGTCCATGGGCTACCAGCTGGCCGGGATCGTCGGCGGCGCGCTGGCCCCGATCATCGCGCTCAAGCTCTTCGACCTGTACGGCACCACGGTCGCCGTGTCCCTGTACGTGGTTGTCGCACTGGCCGTCACCGCCGTAGGTTTGGCCATCGCCCCGGAAACCCGCGACCTGGACATCGCCGCCGGCGAGAGCGGCATCGCCAGGAGGCTGCCCGGCCAGGTGGGTCCCTTCGCCTGAGGGCGGGGGAAGACGGGAACGCCGCGAAGGCGTGGGCGGCGGCTGCCACCGCCGCCCACGCGCGCCGCTCGAAGGACTTCCGGGACGGCTCAGACTGCGGTCTCGGGCTCGGTGACCCGCGGGCGCCTGCGCCAGTCGCCCTTGAACGCCGCCATCGAGGCCAGGAACACGACCTGCCCGGCCAGCGCCACGGCGAGCCAGGTGCCCCAGCCGCCCGCGGAGACCACCATGGGCGAGACGACCAGCAGCACCACGATCATGACGCGGACGACCATGCCCCAGATGCCCAGCGCCGAGCCCTGCAGGCGCGACTCGACGTCCTCGGCGTTCTCGGAGAAGTTGGCCATCCACGGCACGTACGCGACGCCCATGAACAGGAAGAGCAGCGCGTAGACGGCGGTGACGTGCCCCGGGGAGACGCCGGGGCCGACCATGCTGATGAAGTAGGCCAGGGTGAGGACGGTCAGCGCGGTGCCGGCGGCCGTGAACGGCTTGCGCAGCCGCAGCCGGTCGGAGACCCGGCCGACGACGACCACGGCCACCGCGTTGAGCACGATGCCGAGCGCCACCACCCGGTTGGCCCCCGCGGGCTCCAGGCCGAACGCCTCCACCAGGATCGTCTGCCCGAAGATCGCGAACGTCCAGTAGAGCACCTGCCAGCCGGTGTTGCCCAGGACGTGGGCCCACAGGTGGGGATGCCGGAACAGCTCGCGCACCCGTCCGGCGTCGATCTTCTCCTCCGCCGCGACGGCCTCCTCGGCGTCGAGCACCTGGGCCCGCAGCGCCGCCGACGGCTCGGCGATCTTCCAGACGATGACCGCGCACATGGCCAGCGAGACGACGCCCATGATGATCGCCTGCGACTGCCAGGCGTTGTCGAACAGCGGCAGCGTGAACCCGGCGATGAACGAGGCCAGGAAGGACGCCCCGACCGGCCCCCACGTCCAGAACGCGAACGCCTGGGCGCGGCCGAGACGCGGGGAGAAGTCGCGGACGAGGGAGGCGGTGATGGTGATCCCGGCGCCCTCGATGAACAGCATCAGGCAGCGCACCCAGAACAGGCCGGCCACGGTGTCCACGGTGGCGAGCAAGAAGTTGCAGGCCGCCGTGACGGTGAGGGTGGGCACCAGGAGCGTGACCCGTCCCCAGCGGTCGGACAGGATGCCGCCGACGCCCGCCGACAGGCCGCCGATCAGGACCGATCCCGCGGCGAGCAGGCCGTAGACCGTGAGCGACATGCCCAGGTCCTTCATCAGCAGCGGCAGGATCGTGGCGAGCGTGGTCTCGAAGTTGGCCACCAGGCTCGCCAGCACGGCTATCGCCAGCAGGAAGATCCGCCGGCGACCGACCGGGTACACGCTCAGCTCGCGGACATAGAACGGCTTCATTCCCATCCTCCGGGGACGGTGTGTGACGGTCGCTCTAGAACGCGTTTCTAGTTGCCTCAGAGTTGCCCTTCTCAGGGGTGTTCGTCAACGGCGACGGCGGTCACGATGTGATCTCGATCACAGCATTCCCGTTGTGACGGAATCGCTCCCGATTCACAGAACAACCACCCGCGAATAGGCATAAACTGCGCGCCTGTGAGCCTGCCTGTACGTGAACGTTCCCCCCGGCCCGGCGGCGGCCGGCACCGCCGCCCCGTGCCCACGTCCCTGCCGCCGGACGCGCCCATGCTCGTGCTGGCCACCCCCGGCGGCACCGGCGGCGTGGCCGAAGAGATCGCGGCCGTGGTGCGGGTCGACAACCCGCAGATCGAGGTGCGGCTGACCGCCGTCGCCGATCTGGCGGACGCGCTGCCCGCGGGCCGCGACGCCGTCGTGGTGCCCCTGCTCACCTGGGACGACCCGGTCGTCATGGCCGAGATCGGCAAGGCCATCGCGACCGCCGGCTCCGGCGCGGTCGCCACCGAGGCGCTCGGCCCCCACCCGCTGCTCGCCGAGGCCCTGCACATCAGGCTGGCCGAGCGTGGCCTGGCCAGGGCCGACCGGGTCCGCCTGCTCAACGTCTCCAGCCCCGTCGACGCCGTCATCCTGGGCACGGTGGGCGGCGAGCGCGCGGTGCACGCCGTCCAGGCCACGGCCGTGCTGCTGGCCTCCAGGCTCACGCTGCCGGTCGTCGCCGCCTCGCTGGACAGCGAGCCCGGCGTGGACGTCGCCGCCCAGCGCCTGCGCGCCGCCGGGGCCGAGCGGCTGGCCATCGCGCCCTGCCTGATCGGTCACGAGGCCCCGGCGGAGATCGTCGAGCGCGCCGCCGCCGCCGCCGAGGCCGGTCACGCCGAGCCGCTCGGCGCGCACAGCGCCGTCGCCGAACTTGTCGCGCGAGCTTACGGCAGTCAGCTGGCGACTTGACACCCTTGTAAAGATCGCTACAGTCGCGTTACCTTCTGCGCATGCGGCGCGTGATGGTCATCGGCGAGCGAATCGGACTTCGTGACCTCACCGACGCCGACGTCGTCCCGCTGCACTCCGTCTACGGCGATCCGGCGGCCACGCAGCACATGCCGTTCGCGCCGCGCAGCGTGCAGGAGGTCGCCGCCCTGGTCGGCCAGGCCATGGAGGCGGCCGCCGCCGAGCCGCGCCGCCTCTACGTGCTGGCCGTCGTGGACGCCGACCGGCGGCACGTGATCGGCGTGGCCCGCCTGAAGATCGACCCCGACCTGCCCCACAGCGCCGAGATCGGCTTCGGCCTCCATCCCGACCAGTGGGGCCGCGGCATCGGCACCGACCTGGCACGCCTGCTGCTGTCGTTCGGCTTCAAGCAGCTCGGGCTGCACCGCGTCTGGGGCGCGAGGTCGCCGGCCAACCTGCCCGCCCAGCTCGCCATGCTGACGGCCGGGATGGTCGAGGAGGGACGGATCCGGCACCACGTGCACACCCCGCACGGCTGGCGCGACTCCATCGTGCACGCGGCGATCCAGGACGAATGGACCGAGCGCTAGCGGCGACGAGCGGCCCGGCCGGTGGACGGTGAGTGGCGCGCCGCGGAATTGTCGGTGGCAGGTCCTACGATGAGCCTCCTCACGGAGGGATAGCCGCATGCCTGACTCGCTGATCGTGCCCCTGTTCGTCACCACCGACCTCCCGCCGCACGCGGACCTGGCCGAGTTCGGTGAGCTGCTGGCCCGCACGGCGCGGGTGCTCGGCCCCGACGGCCCCGACGGCTCCGCGGCGGTCCTGTCCGGCAAGGTGTTCTGGCTCGACCGGCCGGTGCTGCCGGCGCAGCGGCCCGCCGCCGACGACGAGCTGCGCTTCGCCGGGATGCTCGGGCACCTCGTCACGTCCGGGCCCGGCGTCCGCGAGGTGGTGGCCGGCGTGCGGCGGGCGATCGGCGCGGCGGTGACCGAGCGCTACGGCGACGTGGGCGCGGCGCCCGCCGTGTTCGCGATCCGCGACCGCGACGTGCGCGAGCGCACCCCCGACTCGGCCCTCCCGCTCGACAGCCGCCGGGCCGCCGAGCTGGTCGGCGCGGCCCGGTGAGGACACCCCCGCGCGGGGTAGTCCAGAGGCATGCTCTATGGCAAGGAACACGTGCAGCGCTATCAGGCCACCGACGGCGCGGAGGGGCACGACTGGAACAACACCACCGTCCTCCTCCTGACCACCAAGGGGCGTAACTCCGGCAGGCCGTACACCACGCCGCTGATCTACCAGCGGTTCGGCGACGACTTCCTCGTGGTCGCGTCCAAGGGCGGCGACCCCGAAGATCCCCAGTGGTACAAGAACCTGCTGGCCCATCCCGACGTCGAGGTGCAGGTCAAGGGCGACAGGTTCAAGGCGCGCGCCCGCACCGCCTCGGAGGAGGAGAAGCCCGAGATGTGGCGGACGATGACCCGCACCTGGCCCCAGTACGACGAATACCAGGAGAAGACCGACCGCCAGATCCCGGTGGTCGTGCTCGAACGCACCACCTAGCGTCAGGCCCTCACCAGGGCCTCGTCGGCCTCGGGGAGCCAGGAGCCCGGCGGGCGGCGCAGCCAGTGGCGGGCCCGTCCCAGCTCGGCGACGGCGGCCAGGAGCGCGGTGAGGCCCGGGTGCCGCAGGCCCTTGGGATGCACCAGGTTCTGCAGGCCGAGCGGCACGGGCTCGGCCAGCGGCCGGTTCACCGCGCCCGGGATCCCGCCGATCCCCACGCCGGCCAGCACGGGCTCGCGATGCCGGCGCAGGTAGTGCCCCATCTCGGCGGCCCCCTCGGGCGCGGCGTGCGGCCGGGCCAGCCGCAGCCCGAACGCCTCGGCCAGCCGCTCCCCCAGGTCGCTCCACTCCCGCGTGCCGGCGTTCCCGGCCATGACGTCCAGTGGGAAGGCGGCCAGCGCGGCGAGCGGCACGGCGTCCAGCTCCGCCAGCGGGTGGTCCGCCGGCAGGAGCACGGCCAGGGGCTGCAGGCGCACCGGGACCTGGGCCAGCCGGGCGCGCACGTCCGCGGGCAGCCCGGCGAAGCGCCCGAACGACACGTCGAGCCGTCCGTCCAGCATGGCCGCCGCCCCGGCGGCCAGGCCGCCGTGGAAGCGGGCCAGCATCTCGGCCCCGGGGGCCAGTTCCCGGGCTCTGACCAGCGGCTCGGGCAGGTCGGGGCCCTGCATGGTGACGTCCACGAGCAGCGGGCGATCGGCGCCGAGCACGTCGGCGACGACCTCGTCGTGCAGCGCCAGCAGCCGTCGCGCCCCGGGCAGCAGCCGGGCGCCGGCAGGGGTCAGCTCCACCCGGCGGGTGGACCGGACGAACAGCGGCGTCCCGAGCCGGGTCTCCAGCGTGCGCACGTCCCGGCTGAGCGCCTGCTGGGCCAGGAAGAGCCGCGCGGCGGCGCGCCCGAAGTGCAGTTCCTCGGCGACGGCGACGAAGACGCGCAGCAGCCGGGGGTGCAGATCCACGACGCCACATTAACCACAAAAGCGCGTCAATCGCGATATTTCGGTGTTGGACCGGGCGCAGACGTCACCGCGACGCTGGGAAGCATGATCCGCCGTCTCCTGACCCGCCTCCTCCGTCCAGCGCCACCCGCTCCGGCCCAGGTCCGCGCACTGTTCGGGCTGCCACGGCCGCCCGGCACGTGCGGCTGCCTGCTCGACCTCCCGCACGACCCGTCCGCCCATCCGGCGGGCCCCTGAGCCCGGCGCGGAACGCGGGAGCACGTCCCGTTCGTTGACCGGGCATGGCTGACATCCCCTACGACCGCAAAGAGCAGTTCAAGCAGATCGAGAGCGGCCTGCTCCCCGGCGAGCAGATCATCGCCGTCTACGACGCGATCGGGGCGGGCACCGGGTTCCTGGGGCTCACGGACCGGCGGGTGATCGTGCAGGACAAGTCGTTCGTGGGCAAGCGCATCGCGATCACCAGCATCCCCTACGCCAAGATCTCGGCGGTGAGCGTCGTGAGCAACAAGTCGCTGGCCGGCGGGTTCTTCTCCTCGGGCGCCATCGCCATCCACGTCGGCACGCACACCTACGAGGTGGACTTCCGCGGCGACAACAAGGCCCACCACGTGCACAACGTCATCCTCCACTACATTTCGCAGGGCTGATCGGCGTCACGCGTGGTCTCCTGGGCAGGGTGAGCGTATTCTGCCGATGATCACGAAGGGGGCGAGGTGCGGCGTTCCGTACGTGCCCGCGTGGCCGGTCTCGGCGTGCTGCTGGCGCTCCCGGCCTGCGCCGGGCCTCCCGGGCGGGAGGTCCCGTCCGCTCCGGCGGTGAGCCTCACGGTCCAGGCCCGCTGCCCCCGGCCCGGCGGCGACGACCTGCGCGCCGAGCCCGTACGGTCCCCGTGGCGGACGGTCCCGGCGGGCGACGGGCACGGCACGCTCGACCGGCTCGCGGTCGCCCCCGACGGGGCGGTGTGGGCGGTGCGTTCCGTCCAGCGCGAGACGTCCGCCGGGATGGAGACGACGTCCGGCGGGCTGGGCCGGTGGGACGGCGCTCGCTGGCGCACGTACGCGCTGCCGTCCCGGATGACGGTCGCCGCGGTCGGGGCGGTCTCGGGCGAGCGGGCGTGGGCCTTCGGGACCGGCGACGACGAACGTCCCGGCCTGGTCGCCGGCGTCGCGGACGGCGCCGTGAGCGCCTCCACGCCGCTCAAGGAGCGCGCCTCGGCCATCGGCCTGCACGGCACCGCGGCGAGCGGCCCGTGGGCCGTGTCCGGGCGCGACGCGCTGCGCTGGGACGGCTCGGCCTGGCGCGCGTACCGGCTGCCCGCCCCGGCGCGGGCCCTCGGCGGCGAGGGCGCGGACGTGTGGACGGTCGGCCGGACCGCGCACGATCCCGCCGCCCGCTGGAACGGCGTCGCGTGGCAGGCGGTGCACCTGCCCGAGCCGGGCGCGCCCGAAGGCGCGCGGCCGGCCCGCACGGAGCTCGGCGACGTGGCCGTGCTCGGACCGGACGACGTGTGGGTGGTCGGCGGGGTGTCCTGGTTCCCGCCCGACGAGTACGACGAGCAGGGCGAGCCCCTGGAACGCCGCCGCCCGCTGGCGCTGCACTGGGACGGGTCGGCCTGGCGGTGCCGCTGGGGCCCGGAGGGCGCGGCCTTCACCGAGGCCGAGCCCGACGGCCGGGCGGGCCTGTGGGTGCTCGACTCGACCCGCTCCCGGCTGCACCACTACACGGCCGGCCGCTGGACGACGACGACCGTGCGCGGCACGGTCACCGCCCTGGCCCGCCGCCCCGGCACGACCGAGGTGTACGCGGCGGGCTGGACCGGCCCCGAGGGCGACCTGACCAGGCCCGCCCTCTGGCTCACCCGCTGACCCGCCGCCACCCTTACATGCAGGTGAAGCCGTTGGGGGCCGCCCGGCAGAAGTCGCGCAGGTCGCGCAGCCAGGAGGCGGTGGCCGAGTAGTTGAGCGCCAGGTCGTCGCGGTGGAGGCGGTGGTCGTCGGGCTCCTCGGTCACCTCGCCGTCGAGCCGGACCCGCCCGTGCTCGGGCAGGCCGCCCAGGTAGTCGTCGAGGAAGGCCGCGATGCGGCCCGCGTCGGCGCCGGTGAGCGTCATGCGGCCGTTGAAGCCGAGCAGGCACGCGGTCTCGGGGTCGAGCACCCGGGCCTCCTCCAGCAGGGACAGGGTCGGACGCCAGTTCCAGGCGTTGACGCTCAGGCAGCCGCCCTCGGGGGTCTCCAGATCCCAGCTCAATACGTTCAGTCCCGGCGCAGCGAGGCGTAGAGGTCGAGGGTGCGCCGGGCGATGCGCTCCCAGGAGAAGTGCTCGACGGCCCTGGCCCGCCCGGCGCGGCCCATCTCGGCGGCCCGCGCCGGGTCGGCCAGCAGCGCGTTGACCCGCTCGGCCAGGTCGGCGGCGAACGCCTCGGGGGCGTGCGGGGTGCCGTCGGGGCCCTGGTCGATCGGCACCAGCAGGCCCGTCTCGCCGTCGGCGACGACCTCGGGGATGCCGCCGGTCGCGGTGGCCACCACCGGCGTCTCGCAGGCCATGGCCTCCAGGTTGACGATGCCCATCGGCTCGTAGACCGACGGGCAGACGAAGACCGAGGCGTGCGTGAGGAGCTGGATGACCTCCGGCTTGGGCAGCATCTCCGAGATCCACAGCACGCCGTCGCGGTCGAGGCCGCGCACCAGCCCGGTCACCTCGGCGGCGATCTCCGGCGTGTCCGGCGCGCCCGCGCACAGGACGAGCTGGGCCGCCGGGTCGAAGGAGCGGGCGGCGCGCAGGAGGTGCACCAGGCCCTTCTGCCGGGTGATGCGGCCGACGAAGATCACGTAGGGCCGGTCGGGGTCGACGCCGTGCTTCTTCAGCACGTCGAGGCCGGGGTCGGGGGCGTACTGGGCGGTGTCGATGCCGTTGTGGATGACGGTGACCCGGCCGGGCGGGATCTCGGGGTAGGCGGCCAGGACGTCGCGGCGCATGCCCTCGCTGACCGCGATCACCGCGTCGGCGGCGGCCAGCGCGGTGCGCTCGGCCCACGACGAGACCGTGTAGCCGCCGCCGAGCTGCTCGGCCTTCCACGGGCGCAGCGGCTCCAGGCTGTGGGTGGTGACGACGTGCGGCACGCCGTGGAGCATCTTGGCGACATGCCCGGCGAAGTTGGCGTACCAGGTATGGGAGTGGACGACGTCCGCGCCCTCGCAGGCGGCGGCCATCTCCAGGTCGACGCCGAGCACCTGGAGGGCGGCGTTGGCCCGCTCCAGGCCGCCGGGCACCCGGTAGGCCGACACGCCGGGCTCCTCACGATCGGCCCCGAAGCAGCGCACCCGGACGTCGGCCAGCTTGCGCAGCTCCCTGGCCAGGTACTCCATGTGCACCCCGGCGCCGCCGTAGACGTCCGGCGGGTACTCCCTGCTGAGCAGATCAACACGCATGCCCACGACCTTACGACGCGCCGGGCCCGGCGCCCTCCAGCGAGCGGCATGTTTTGCGCCGACCATCAACTCCGGCACCGCACTTGTGAACCGTCGCAAGCATAGGGAACACATCGATACAGCCCAATGTCGGTAAGTCCGGCCCCTGCTCAACGCGGATAAGTCAGGACACGACGGCACAGCACAGTGCGCGGTTTCGTCGATAGATCGGCCATTTACGGGTAGCGTCCTGGACATGAGGTCCCGGAGGGTGCTTGCGGTTGTGCTGGCAGGTGGAGAGGGCAAGAGGCTCATGCCGCTCACGGCGGATCGGGCCAAACCGGCGGTGCCGTTCGGGGGGATGTATCGGCTGATCGACTTCGTGCTGTCGAACCTCGCGAACGGCGGCTTCCTGAAGATCGTGGTGTTGACCCAGTACAAGAACCACAGCCTCGACAGGCACGTCTCCCGTACCTGGCGGCTGTCGGCGATGCTGGGCAACTACGTGACGCCCGTGCCCGCCCAGCAGCGGCTCGGGCCGCGCTGGTTCTCCGGTTCTGCGGACGCGCTGTTCCAGAACCTGAACCTGATCTACGACGAGATGCCCGAGCACGTGATCGTGTTCGGCGCCGACCACATCTACCGCATGGATCCGCGGCAGATGGTCGAGCAGCACGAGGACTCGGGCGCGGACGTGACGGTGGCGGCGATCCGCCAGCCGCTGTCGCTGGCCGACCAGTTCGGCGTGATCGAGACCGATCCCGAGGGCCGCCGCATCGTGGCCTTCAGGGAGAAGCCGAAGGACGCCGTGGGCCTGGCCGACTCCCCCGACGAGGTCTACGCCTCGATGGGCAACTACGTCTTCAAGACCCAGGCCATGATCGACGCGCTGCGCGAGGACGCGCTCGACCCGACCAGCAAGCACGACCTGGGCGGCAACATCATCCCGATGCTGGTCAAGTCCGGCGGCGCGGACGTCTACGACTTCAAGAACAACATCGTGCCCGGCTCCAGCGAGCGCGACCGCGGCTACTGGCGCGACGTGGGGACCCTCGACGCCTACTACGAGGCCCACATGGACCTCATCTCCGCCCACCCGATCTTCAACCTGTACAACGACAAGTGGCCGATCTTCACCGGGCACGACCCGCTGCCCCCGGCCAAGTTCGTGCACAACGACGGCGACCGGGTGGGCCGGGCGATCGACTCGCTGGTCTCCCCCGGCGTGATCGTCTCGGGCGGCATGGCGATGCGCTCGATCCTGTCGCCGAAGGTCGTGCTCCACTCGCACTCGCTGGTGGAGGACTCCGTGCTGATGGAGAACGTCAAGGTGGGCCGGGGCGCGATCGTGCGCAAGGCGATCATCGACAAGAACGTGGTGATCCCCGACGGCGCGCGCATCGGCTTCGACCTCGACTACGACCGCACCCGCTTCGCGCTGACCCGCGGCGGGGTCGTGGTCATCGGCAAGAACGAGATCGTCGACCGTTAGGGTCCGGGCGGGCCGGTCCCCCGCTCGGGGCCGGCCGCGTACCGGGCGGCGGCCCGGATCGGCTCCGGCGGCCCGCGAGGGTGCTCATCGCGTGGGCGGACGGGTCCGGGGCTCGGCCGGTCGGCGGCGGGGGATATTGGAACACCGGGCGCCGCGGGCGCCCGGCAACGCAGGATCCCGGGCCACGCACGGCGCGGCCCGGGCTCAGGTGATGCGACCTCAGATGCCGGCGCCCGCGCCCAGGCCGCCGTACGCCCAGCCGCCGGGCCAGTAGCCGCGGCCGCCCCAGTAGCCCCAGTTGTAGCCGTCGTAGGGACGCCCGTAGTCCCTGCGGTGCTCGCAGGCGTCGGCGTCACGGTGTCCGGCGGACACGCCCCACGGCGTGATGCGGAGCGCGGTCGAGTCGTCGGACGTGCTCAGGTCGCACTTCTCGTGGTGGACGTTGGCGTTGGCCGCCCCCGCCATGCCGAACAGCGCGGCGACGGCGAAGCCGCCGGCCACGATGAGGTTGGCTTTCATGAATCCCCCTGGATCACGAAGTGACATCGCTGCTCACTGTACGTAATCGCCTCCGTATCGCCGTGTAACGCCACGCCAGGAAAGGACTCGGCGCTTTCCGGTGCCACCCCGGCGAAGTCCGGCCTTCTCCGGCCACTCCGGAAACCCCGCCACGCCCCCAGAAGCCCGGCCTTCTGCGGCCACTCCGGAAGCGCCGCCGCGCCTCGGAACGCCGGTCGGCGGGCCGGGACGCGTAGTCTGCTCCGGACGCCCGTCCGTTCACGGCGGGGTCGCCGTGAACCGTCCGGAGAGGACCTCATGCCGCCCACACCGCCCGGCCCCTTCACCGGCCGTTCCGTCACCGACCTGGCCCGTGACCTGCGCGCCGGCCGGACCACCGCCGCCGAGCTGGCCCGGCTGGCGCTCGACGCGGCCGTCACCCTGGATCCCGCGCTCGGCGCCTTCGTCACCGTGGACCCGGTGGGCGCGGCGGCCGCCGCCCGGCGGGCGGACCAGGAGCTGGCCGCGGGCGCCGACCGCGGCCCGCTGCACGGCGTGCCGGTCGCCGTGAAGGACCTCATCGACGTCGCGGGGCTCCCCTGCACGATGGGGTCGCGGCACTTCGCCGGCCACGTCGCCGAGTCCGACGCCGCCTGCGTGACGCTGCTGCGCCAGGCCGGAGCGGTGATCGTCGGCAAGACCACGACGCACGAGTTCGCGTACGGCCCCACCGGCGACCGCTCGGCCAACGGCCCCTCGCGCAACCCGCGCGACCCGGCGCGCATGTCCGGCGGGTCGAGCGGCGGCAGCGCGGCGGCCGTGGCGGCGGGCATGGTGCCGCTGGCGATCGGCACCGACACGGGCGGGTCGGTGCGCATCCCGGCCGCTCTGTGCGGGATCGCCGGGTTCAAGCCCGCCTACGACGCGATCCCGGCCGCCGGGGTGTTCCCCCTGTCCCGGACGTTCGACCACGTCGGCGTGCTGGCCGCCGGTCCGCTGGACTGCCTGATCGCCTACCGGCAGCTCGCGACCGGGGGGCCGCCGCCCGCCCGGGACAGCGCCGGTGAGGCGGCGGCGGTGCGGGTGGGGTGGCTGGACCCCGCCGTCCTGTCGCCCTGCGATCCGCGTGTCGTGGCGGTCGTGCGGGCGGCGGCGGGCGCGGGGCTGGCGGAGGTCCGGCTGCCCGGGGAGCTGGCCGAGGAGCTGCGGGAGACGTACGCGACGGTGCAGGGCGCGGAGGCGTCCGCGGTGCACGCCGACCGGATGGCCAGGGCGCCCGAGCTGTTCGACCCCGAGGTGCTCGACCGGCTGCGCGCGGCCATGGACCTGCCCGCCTGGGTCTACGTCAAGGCGCTGGACGAGCGGCCCGCGCTGGCCGCCGCGGCGGAGTCGCTGTTCGACGAGCACGACGTGCTCGCGCTGCCGGCCGTGCCGCTCGTCGCGCCGCCGCTGGAGCAGCGCCAGACCGAGCTGGACGGGCGGGCCGTCGCCGTCCAGGCCGCGCTGCTGGCCCTGACCAGCCCGTGGAACGTGCTCGGCCTGCCCGCGCTGACCGTGCCGGCCGGCTCGGTGGACGGCCTGCCGGTCGGGCTGCAGCTCGTCTGCCGGCCCGGCCGGGAGGAGCTGCTGTTCCGGGTGGCCTGCTCACCGGGCGGCTGAGGGAAGATGGGCCCCGGGCCGGCCCGGCGCAGGCCGGACCCGGGGGCGGGGGCTCGTGTCCGGCCGGGGGGCGCCATTCCCGCCGGCCAGGCCGAAGCCCACGGCCCTTTTCTTTCAGGGCCGTACGTCCGAGTGGCAGGATTCGAACCTGCGGTGCTCCTGCTCCCAAGGCAGGCGGGCTGACCGAACTGCCCCACACTCGGTCCTGAAAATCAACGAAGCCGCCCCGGCGGAGGCCCGGGACGGCTTTCCTGGTCGATTCTCCGCGGAATCACCGGGAAAGCCTTGGCCGCAGCTCAGGCCGGTTGCCGGACGGCCTGAAGGGTCGAGGTCCGCACATGGCCGCCGCCTTTCTCGTCGTTCTCCGTGAATGTCGTTCCGGAACGAGATCAACGGTAGACCGGGGGCCGCCGGAAATGCCACGGATTTATCGCCGGTCGCGGTCCTGGTCGTTGGTCCAGGCCACTCCGGCGCGCGTTTCCGGGGCCTCGACGCGGAACCGGGGAAGGGCGTCCGGGTAGTTGTCGCGGACGAAATTGACCAGGAATTCGCGGACGTCGCACTTCAGGTCCCAGGAGGAGGGCGAGTCGGCGGCGCTCATCAGGGCGCGCAGCTCGACCAGGCCGTTGGGCAGCACGTCGGTGACCTGGAGCGTCCAGTCCTTCTGGTCCCACAGCGGGTTGCCCTGGAGGAACTCGTACAGGGCGTCGCGCAGTTTGGGCACCGGCACCGCCCAGTCGACCCGCAGGAACACCACGGCGAGCACCCGGCTGCCGTGCCTGGTCCAGTTCTCGAACGGGTTCTGGGTGAAGTAGGAGACGGGCAGCACCAGCCGCCGCTCGTCCCACAGGCGCAGCACCACGTACGTGAGCGTGAGCTCCTCGATCCTGCCCCACTCCTTCTCCACCACGACCACGTCGTCCAGCCGCAGCGCGTCGCTGAAGGCCAGTTGCAGCCCGGCCAGCATGTTGCCGATGGTCGGCTGGGCCGCGATGCCGACGATGGCGCCGGCGATGCCGGCCGAGGCCAGCAGCCCGGCGCCGAGCGCCCGCACCTGCGGGAAGGAGAACAGCATGGCGCCGAGCGCGATGACGATGATGACCGCGGCGGCGATGCGGCGCACCAGCGCGATCTGCGTCCTGATCCGCCGCGCCCGGCGGTTGCGCTCGCCCTCGACGAGCACCAGCCGGTCGAGCACGACGTCCGTCAGCGCGTACGTCGCCTGGATGATCAGCCAGGTCACCGTGCCGATGGTGGCCAGGCCGATGACCCGGTCCACCGACTGGGCCAGGCCGCGCTCGTCGGCCGTGTCGCCGAAGATGCCGGGGGCGAAGACCAGGTTGCAGGCCACCGTGGCGGCCACGCAGAACGCCGGCCACGTGCAGTGCTCGACCAGGTGGCGGGCCAGGGCCCATTTTCGTCCGACCCGGATCAGCACCCGGCGGACCACCTCCACCAGGAGCACCGCTCCGACCACCGAGATGACGAGGATCGGCCAGGCTGCCGGCGACTGCACGCTTCGCGCCCCCTATGTTGTAGAACGTCGCTTCAAGGTCACATTGCCCTCAAGCGCCACTCCATACGCACGAACACGCCGTTTCGGCTAGTGGCCGTTCCCGCAACTGCCCCAGCACGTCGTGGCTCTGGTGCTGGCCAGCAGCCCGAGATCGCGCAGCACGGCCTGGGTGCGCTCGACCTCGGAGGTCAGCCAGAGCCGGAAGTCGTCCCCGCTGAGCGGGATCGAGATCCACCCCGCCTTCCGGCACGCCCGCCGCCACGCGGCCGACGAGGTCACCTCGTCGCACATGCGCACGGCCGACTCCCTGCTGTCCTCCGGCATGTTCTCGGGCCCGACGGCCGCGGCCCAGTCCGCGAAGTCCACCCGTACGCCGGACTCCAGCAGGGTCGGCACGTCGAGTCCCGGCACCCGGCGGGCGCAGGAGACGGCCAGGGCCCTGACCCGGCCGCCGTCGATGGCCGCGCGCCAGTCGCCGAGCAGGCCCGCCGCGGCCGCCGCCTTGCCGCCGAGCAGCGCCGAGACGGCCTCGTGGCTGCTGGGGTAGCCGGTGTAGTCCATCTGCCTGGTGTCGGCGCCGAGCCCCTTGGCGATCAGGCCGAACAGCAGGTGGTCGGGCTCGCCCTGCGGCCCGCCGGCCAGCATCGTCCCGCTCGGGTCGGCCCGCAGGTGGGCGCCGAAGTCGTCGAAGTCGGTGAACCGGGAGTTGCCGGGCACGACGACGACCTCGACGTCGCCGGTCAGCCTGGACAGCGGGGTCGAGGTGTCGAGCAGCGTCTGCCCGTTGTTCAGCTCGGAGGCCGCCAGCGCGGGCAGACCGGTCACGGTGATCCGCGTGCCGGTGGGCGACGCGCCGATGCCCGAGGCGCGCGCGGCGGCGGCGAACGCCTCGCCGACCCGGGCCCAGCGGTCGCCGCCCGCGACGATCGAGAACCGCCCCCTCGCGTCGGCGGGGCCGCCGACGACGTGTTCCGTCCCGCATCCGGCCGCGCACGCCGCCGCGCCCAGGGTCCATGCCAAGAACCGCCGACGACGCATCCGCCCTCCCCCGACCTTCGCGAGTACCGCTATTACCTAAAGTTATTGACAGTTCACTCGCTGTTACACATCGGGATACGGTTAACCGAAATTTCGGCGTATGCCGGAGTCAGTCCTGCTTCGTGGCAACCCCGGCCATCAGGGACGACGGCAGCGACCAGTCGCCCACCAGCTTGGGCCGGTCCGGCCGCCAGTCCACGGCCTGCACCAGGCCGGGCGGGTCGAGCGCGAAGCCGCCGAAGAACGCGCGGATCTCGGCCGGGCTGCGGTCGGCCCCGCCCGAGCCGGACGAGCCGCGGCGGCCCCCGCGCGGGTTCTCCTCGTCCGACAGGCGTCCCATCGAGGTGGCGTGCGAGATCACCAGACGGCTGCCGGGCGCGATCGCCTCGCGCAGCGCCGCCACCGCGCCCTGCGGATCGGCCGCGTCGGGCAGGAAGTGCAGGATCGACACCAGCACGATCGCGACCGGCCGCGACAGGTCCAGGAACCGGCCCGCGCGGGCCAGCACCTCCTCGTGGTCGAGCAGGTCGGCTTCCAGGAAGGCGGCCCGGTCCGCCCCGGCGAGCAGGGCCCTGGCGTGCGCGGCGACGACCGGGTCGTCGTCGACGTAGACGACCCTGGCCGCCGGCGCGACCTCGTGCACGCTGCCCTGCGTCGGCAGCCCGCTGCCCAGGTCGATGAACTGGGTGATCCCCGCGGCGGCGACGTAGCGCACGGCACGCTGGAGGAAGGCCCGGTTCGCGCGGGCCAGCGGGACCGCCTCCGGGACCAGCTCGGCGAGCTGGTCGATCGCCAGGCGGTCGACCGCGAAGTTGTCCGTCCCGCCGAGCATGTAGTCGTACATGCGTGCGAGATTCGGAGTGTGGGGGTCGAACTGCCGCACAGTAATGAATTTATGTGGTGCGCAGCCGGATAACACTACCCTGCGAGGATTGTGGCTGAATTTATTCCACAGTCACGCTCTTGGCGAGATTGCGAGGCTTGTCCACGTCCCTGCCGAGGGCGACCGCCGCGTGGTAGGCCAGCAGCTGGAGCGGGATCGTCAGCAGCATCGGGTCGAGCTCGATCTCGTTCTTCGGGATCACGATCACGTCGTCGGCCAGCTTGGCGTCGGGCTCGCGGTGGCCGACCATGAGCACCTGGCCGCCGCGGGCGCGGATCTCGCCGAGCGTGGTGAGGTTCTTGTCGAGCAGCTCGTCGTCGGGGACGATCGCGACCGTCGGCATGTCCGGGCCGATCAGCGCGAGCGGGCCGTGCTTGAGCTCGCTGGCCGGGTACGCCTCGGCGTGCACGTACGAGATCTCCTTGAGCTTCTGCGCACCCTCGCGGGCCACCGGGTAGCCCCTGACCCGGCCGACGAACATCATGCTCGGGTGCTTGGCGTACTTCTGCGCCAGCTCGGCGATCTTGTCGCCCTGGGCGAGGATCTCCTCGATCTGGCCGGGCAGCCGGCGCAGGCCCTCCACGATGCGCCGCCCGTCGGCCGGCGACAGGTCGCGCACCCTGCCCAGGTGCAGCGCGAGCAGCGCGAAGGCGACCGAGGTCGAGGTGAACGCCTTGGTCGAGGCGACCGACACCTCGGGCCCGGCGTGCAGGTAGATACCGCCGTCGACCTCGCGGGCGATGGCGCTGCCCACGGCGTTGACGATGCCGATCACCCGGCCGCCCTTGCGCTTGAGCTCCTGGACGGCGGCCAGCGTGTCGTAGGTCTCGCCCGACTGGCTGATCGCGACGTAGAGGGTGTCGGGGTCGACGACGGGGTTGCGGTAGCGGAACTCGCTGGCCGGCTCGGCGTCGGCCGGGATGCGCGCCAGCTCCTCGATGAGCTGCGCGCCGATCTGCCCGGAGTAGTACGCCGACCCGCAGCCGATGATCTTCACCCGGCGGAACGAGCGCGTCTCGCGGGCGTCCATGTTGAGGCCACCGAGGTGGGCGACGTGGAAGCGCTCGTCGAGGCGGCCGCTCATCGTGCGGGTCATCGTCTCGGGCTGCTCGGAGATCTCCTTGAGCAGGTAGTGCTCGTAGCCGCCGGTGTCGTAGTGGCCGGCGTCCCAGTCGACGGTCAGCGGCTCCTTGGCGGTCTCGCGGGCGTCGCTGGCGAAGGTGTGGAAGCCGTCGGCCTTGAGCACGGCCAGCTCGCCGTCCTCCAGGTGCACGACCTGGCGGGTGTAGCGGACCAGGGCGGCGACGTCGGAGGCGGCGAACATCTCCTTCTCGCCGATGCCGAGCACGATCGGGCTGCCGTTGCGCGCCACGACCACCTCGCCCGGCCGCTCGGCGTCGATCACCGCGATGCCGTACGTGCCGACGATGTTCTTGAGCGTCTTCCTGACCGCCTCCTCCAGGGAGTCGTTCTCGTCGGCGGCGCGGGCGATCAGGTGGGCCAGGACCTCGGTGTCGGTCTCGGACAGGAACTGGACGCCGTCGGCCTCCAGCTTGGCGCGCAGCTCGCCGGCGTTCTCGATGATGCCGTTGTGCACGACGGCGATGCGCTGGTCGGCCGACAGGTGCGGGTGGGCGTTCTCGTCGCTGGGCACGCCGTGGGTGGCCCAGCGGGTGTGGCCGATGCCGTGGTTGCCCTTGAACCGCACCGGCACGACCTTGGCCAGGTCGGCGACCCGGCCCTTGACCTTGCGTACCTTGAGTCCCTTGTTCGACACCACGACCCCGGCGGAGTCGTAGCCCCGGTACTCAAGCCGCTGCAGCCCTTCCAGCAGGATGGGCGCCGCGTCCTTGGGGCCCACGTAGGCCACGATTCCGCACATCGAGGTCTCCTCTTATCCGTAGACGATCCTGCGGAGCTGCCGCAGCGACAGCTCTGGTGCCGCTACCCGGCGTGCGGGTAACTCGGCGGCGATCCGGGGGAAGATCTCGTCGTTGGTCAGGCCGCGGGTCTTGAGCTCGCCGTGACGGCGGCGTACGAACTCCTCGACCGGCTCGGAGAAGTACGACAGCACGTCGGCGACCACGCGGGCCGCCTCTCCTGGGCCGAGCGCGCTCGTCCGGGTGAGATGGGCGATGAGGTCTTCGTAGGGATGCCGCGCCGTGGACACAGACGAGGACATTACGCATCTGGAGCGAGACACGCCAACATCCTGCCCGGAATCGGGCAGGATTTAACTCCAGAGCGCTATCACTTCTCTCCAACCGGTCGTCGAGGGGTCGGCGTGGCGGGTCCCGCGGTTCTCATCCGTATCATCCGACCCGTCTGACACATCCCTTTCTGGGAATGGTTACGGACGGTGATCGAGCAGTGCCGTTCCGTGGGGAGATGTCATGCAGTTTCGGCTTGCCGCCGTCCTGGCCACCAGCTTGTCCGCCGGCGTGTGCGCCGTCGTCGGCGGCCCGGCCGTCCCGGCCGCGCCCGCCGTCACGGGCGCCTCGGGCGTCCGGGAGCAGGGACGGCAGGCCGACTTCGCGGCCGCCGCGGCGGAGTTCGGGGTGCCGGTGAGCGTGCTGCTCGGGGTGTCGTACCTGGAGTCGCGGTGGGACGCCAACGGCGGCCGTCCCAGCACGGCGGGTGGGTACGGCCCGATGCATTTGGTGGACGTCGTGCCCGCCGGGCAGGCGGGCCCGGCCGCGGAAGGCTTCGCGCCGGGCGACGCCAGGGGCGACGACAGCCGCCCGCTCCCCCGGGCAGCGATGCGGCCGGTCGGCCAGCGGATTTCCCGGTCACCCCAGTCGGCCTCCCGGTCAGCTTCGCAGTCGGCCTCGCAGTCGGGGTCCCGGTCGGCGGCGCGGTTGATGGCGGGGGCCGGCACGTCGGCGGCCGCGGCGCCGGATGCGGTGCCGGATGCGACGCTCGCCCTGGCCGGGCGGCTGGCCGGGGTCGCGCCGCGGGCGCTGCGCGCGGACCCGCGCGCCAACATCAGGGGCGGCGCCGCCCTGCTCGCCTCCTACCAGCGCCACCCCAGCCCCGACCCGGCCGACTGGTACGCGGCCGTCGCCCGCTACTCGGGCACCCGCGACCCGCTCGCCGCGCGGTCGTTCGCCGACGAGGTGTTCGCGGTGCTGCGCGAGGGCGTCGCACGGCGCACGGACGACGGCTTCGACGTGCGGCTGGACGCCGTGCCCGGCCTGCGCCCGCCCGCGGCCCCGGCGAAGAGCGCGACCGGCGACGACTCCGACGAGGACGACGACCCGTTCTTCTTCTCCGACATGGAGCCCGAGGGCGACGACGACTCGGAGTCGGCCGACGAGTCCGACTGGGACGTGCCCGCGCAGGACGAGCTGCCGCTGACCGCCGCCGACTCCTCCGCCGGTTCGCCCGCCGAGTGCCCGAGCCGCCTCAGGTGCGAGTGGATGCCGGCCGCGTACGAGAGATACGGCAGGAAGAAGGACCGCGGCTACGGCAACCACGACCGGGTCGAGGGCCGACGCCAGATCGACTACATCGTCATCCACGACACCGAGGGCGGCTACCAGGGCATCCCGTCGATGATCGGCAACCCGAAGTACGTGAGCTGGCACTACACGATCCGCTCCCGCGACGGGCACGTCGCCCAGCACGTCCCGACGAAGGACATCGCCTGGCACGCCGGCAACTGGGACTTCAACGCCCGCTCGATCGGCATCGAGCACGAGGGCTACCTGGCCAGGGGCTCCTGGTACACCGAGGCGATGTACCGGTCGTCGGCCCGGCTGGTGCGCTACCTCGCCGGCCGGTACGGCATCCCGCTCGACCGCGCCCACATCCTCGGCCACGACAACGTGCCGGGCGCCACGGCGCAGGCGGTCGCCGGCATGCACGAGGACCCCGGCCCCTACTGGGACTGGGCCCACTACTTCGAGCTGATGAACCACCCGTTCAAGGGCGACGGGACGGGCTCGTCGGTGATCATCCGGCCGTCCTACGACGACAACCGGCCGTACTACACCGGCTGCGCCAGCACCAAGCCCGGCCGCCGGTGCCCGGAGCACGGCGCGGCCAGCGTGTGGCTGCACACCCGGCCGAGCGAGAGCGCCCCGCTGGTCACCGACGCCGGCAAGCACCCCGGGAAGCCGAGCACGTACAGCGTGTACGACCACAGCGCCCGCGCCTCGACCGGGCAGCGGTTCGCGGTGGCCGGACGGCAGGGCGACTGGACGGCGATCTGGTACCTGGGACAGCGGGCCTGGTTCCTCAACCCGTCCTCCGCGCCCACGGCCGTCCCGGCGAAGGGCCCGCTGGTCACGCCGCTGGCCGCGGGCACCAAGGTGTACGGCCGCGCCTACCCGGAGCGGTCGGCGTACCACGGCGGCGGGGTCCAGCCGCTGACGCCCTTGCAGTACCGGATCGGGCCGGGGCAGTCGTACTCGCTGGGCGGCACAGTGACCGGCTCCTTCTACTCGGCCGGCGCCTTCAACCCGGCCAGGCACGTGCGGGTGGCGGGGTCCGTCCGGTACCACCAGATCCAGCTCGGGCATCGTGTCATGTTCGTCCAGGCCAAGGATGTGCGCGTCATCCGCTGAATTTCGCCCCACGGGGCTCGGGCTGCGCACGGGCACTCCGCGAAGACGATATGGTTTTCCCGTGGCCCCGCGAGTTCGCGGGGGATTCACGCGGAAGTGGCTCAGTGGTAGAGCATCACCTTGCCAAGGTGAGGGTCGCGGGTTCGAATCCCGTCTTCCGCTCGGAGTCAAACTCCTGGTGGAGTGGCCGAGAGGCGAGGCAGCGGCCTGCAAAGCCGTCTACACGGGTTCAAATCCCGTCTCCACCTCGGTGGTACAACGGACTCTCCTGGGTCCGGTAAAGTTAAGTGCGCCATGCGGAAGTGGCTCAGTGGTAGAGCATCACCTTGCCAAGGTGAGGGTCGCGGGTTCGAATCCCGTCTTCCGCTCTGAGTGACAACTCAACAAGGACGATTAGCTCAGCGGGAGAGCGCTTCCCTGACACGGAAGAGGTCACTGGTTCAATCCCAGTATCGTCCACCCACGCTCTTCGGAAGTCGGACCGGGTTTCGGTCCGGTCCGGACAGCGGTCAAGCCCCAGCGAACGGCAAACGCCGGACGACTGGGGCTTCTTGTTGCTGCGGGCCGATCATGGTTGCCGGCACCGGTGCCGGCTGCATGCCGACCCTCGATGAACCCCGCTCCCACCGGGCGGAACGATCGCCGCGCTTCCGGCGCACATGCCCGCCTGGAGGCGTCCGGAGAACGCGGTCCCGACGTCGGACGACTCCGTGACACACCGTGCGTCGGCCGCCGCGCACGTCATCGAAGGGGCGGACGGTTTTCGCGGGAGTCGTCAACATGGCCTGTGCAAATGGCCGGGCGGAGTCTGATCAGTCCTCCAACTCCCGCATCTGGGTACGGGCCTTGCGTAGTTTCTCGTATGCGGTCCTGGCCTTCTCCGCTTCGACGCGGCCGTTGTACCAGGAGGCTTGCAGCTTGGGGAACCAGGAGCCGATCTTGTCCGGGTTCCTGAACAGATACACGACCGCGGAGATCACGCTCGCGCCCCCAGCACCCGTGGTCACCAGTTCCAGCGTGAGCGGCGAGTTCATGGAGACGGAACGCAGGTGGACGCCTCCCCGGGAGACCCCTCCGACCGACTCTCGATAGACCAGCAACTCAAGGAGCTCGATCACCTCTGCGCTGAAGGTGTCCACCTCGACAGGGAGTTCTTCGAGTGCCCCCACGCGATCCTTTATCTGCTGAGCGATTCTCACCGCCTTGATGACCTCGTTCAGCGCGTTCAGCAGGTCGAGAGCATACCCGTAGGCCGGATGAAGGTCAGTGGTCCCTACTGTCGGGTCGATCAGTACTTCGAGACCGTTGCCTACGCGGGTGCGCTCATCCAAGGCCTCTCCGCTCACAGCAGAGATCGTAACTCCTACCGGCGGAGGAGATGACCTCTGCGAATGGGCGACTTCGGGAGTCAGGCCGGGTCTCGCCCTTCCGGGCAAAGCCCGCCCGCAGCTCCACACGCTCATCCACCGGCGGTCGTCCGTCGGACCGCCGGGGCTGTACGGACGGGGAACGGCCTCTTCGATGTGGCGAGGCAGCAGGAGTTCGGATCTCCAGGCCGGCCAGCGGCTTCGGATCTCCATCGGACGGCTCACGCGGAGGTACGAGGCCTGCCGGATGGCTGCCGGGCGCTCTGCCGAAGCGGAAGGACGGCCCACGCCACTGTTTCTCTTCATCGCCGGGATCGCCGTCGGGGGCGGTTTGCCCCCTTGCTACAGCGCCCTTTGCCGCTCGACGGCTTCACCACCGCGACGGCATGACGGGGGCACGGGCGGTGGTGGAGGTGACGCCGGTCAGGTCGAGTTCGGCGGATTCGGTGTATCGCGGGCGTATCGAAAAGCGCATACGCCACCGCAACAGTCCTCCGTCTTCAGTAGAGGCACCGATCACATGGTGGTGATCGGCTGCCGACGGCGGTCGCGGTCAGACCTGCGGCGGTCGGTTCGGCGTCAGGAAAGGACCGTGATCATGGACTCTGTAGGTGGCGTCGGCCGGCGGCGGCTGCTCGGGTGGAGCGGGCTCGCGGCGGCCGGCGTGGTGGCGGCCGGCGCGCCGCTGGTGGGCGGCCCGCCCGGCAACCGGCAGCACCGTCCGGCCGCGACCGGCCCCGGCATCCCGCCGGACACCCGTCCCGGCGGAGCCTACGACCGGTACGTGGCGAAGCTGGCCGCGGAGGGCAGGTTCTCCGGCGTGGTGCTGCTGTCGCACCGGGGCCGGACGGTGCTGTCCCGCAGCTACGGCATGGCGGACAAGGAGAAGGGGATCCGCAACCACGAAGGCATCGCGTTCAGCCTCAGTTCGGCGGGCAAGCCGTTCGGCGCGGTGGCCATCCTGCAGCTGGTGCAGCAGGGCAAGGTGAAGCTGTCGGACACGGTGGGCACCCACCTGACGGGCTACGCCAAGGACGTCGCCGAGCGGGTGACCGTCCACCACCTGCTCTCCGGCACCTCCGGGCTGAACACCCCGGAGGAGGACCCGCAGCGCACCTTCCGGAGCCGGGAGGAGGTGCACGAGTTCTACGAGCGGTGGGCCCGGAAGGCGAAGCTGGTGGCCGCCCCCGGCACCCCCACCGAACACGCCGGCGCCGAGGTCGTCATCCCGGCGCTGATCGTGGAGGCGGTGACCGGCAGGACGTACTGGGACTACGTCGAGGAGAACATCTTCAAGCGCTGCGGCATGACCGGCTCGGCGTTCTACACCAGGCGGCAGTGGCTCACCGACGCGCACATCGCGCACCCTCACATGAGGCTGGCTGACGGCAGCGTGGTGGACGCCGTCCGCAACCTGGGCAAGAGCAGCTCGGACCAGTCCACGCCGGGCAAGAACCCGGGCCGCGGCTTCATCGACGTCCCCGGGGACGGGGGCTTCGCCACCGCACCGGATCTGGTCCGGTTCGCGCACGCCCTGAGCGAAGGCACGGTGCTGGAACGGCCCTACGCCGAGGTACTGACCGCGCCCAAGTTCCCTCACGGGCCGCAGTCGTTCGGGGCCTACCACATGGCGGTCCGCATCGTCAGCGGTCAGTGGGTGCACGGGCGCGCCGGCGCCAACCCCGGTGTCGGCGCCAGCTGGAACATCTACCCGTACACCGGCTGGGTCGGTGTCATCCTCAGCAACACCGACAGCGGGACGCTGCAGGAGCTGACCGGGCGGGAGGTACAGGCTGTCACCGGAGGCACGCCTGGCGGCGGCGGGGGCGGCGGGGGCGGCTGAAGTGGTCCGGCGGCCGAGTCACTGAGGGGACACGGCGTCGCCTGCCCTGGGTTCGCGTGCGCCCGGCTCGGCGCAGCCGCCAGGTGATCCACTCTGCGGCCACACCCTTGAGAGGCCTTTCGAGCGAGCGAGGAGTTGGTCATGGATCGCATGGTGGAGATCGCCATTCCGGTCTACAACGAGCAACATGTGCTGGCGTGCAGCGTGCGCAGACTGCACACCTATCTGGAAGAGACGTTCCCCTACCGGTTCCGGATCACGATCGCCGACAACGCCAGCGTCGACGGGACGTGGCAGGTCGCGCAGGAGCTGGAGACCGAACTGCAAGGGGTCCGGGCAGTACGGCTGGAGCAGAAGGGCCGGGGACGGGCGCTACGGCATGTGTGGAGCCGCAGCGACGCCGACGTGGTCGCCTACATGGACGTGGATCTGTCCACCGATCTGGACGCCTTCTTCCCGCTGGTGGCGCCGCTGATCTCCGGGCACAGCGATCTGGCCATCGGGACCCGGCTGACGCGCGGGTCGGCGGTGGTGCGCGGCCCGAAACGGGAGCTGATCTCCCGGGGCTACAACGTGTTGTTGCGCACGACGCTGGCGGCCCGCTTCACCGACGCCCAATGCGGTTTCAAGGCCGCGCGGACCGTGATCGCCAGGGCGTTGCTGCCGTCGGTGCAGGACGAGAAGTGGTTCTTCGACACCGAGTTGCTGCTGCTGGCCGAGTGCAACGGGCTGCGCATCCACGAGGTGCCGGTGGACTGGGTCGACGACCCCGACAGCCGCGTGGACGTCCTGCGAACCGCGCTGGATGACGTGAAGGGCATGGCCCGGGTGGCGCGGCGCATGCTGACCGGCGCGTTCGACGCCCCGGTGGAGAGCCGGCCGCGGCCGCGGCTGCCGGCGGGGATGGCCCGGCAACTGCCGACTTTCGCGATCATCGGGGTGTTCAGCACGATCGCTCAGCTGGTGCTGTTCGTGCTGCTGCGCATGGTGACGGGGCCGCTGTGGGCGAACGCGGTCTCGCTGTTGATCACCACTGTCGGCAACACCGCCGCCAACCGCCGGTTCACCTTCGGGGTGACGGGCCGGGAACGGGCGTTCAGGCAGCAGCTGGAGGGCGGTCTGGCGTTCCTGCTCGGACTCGTGCTGAGCTCCGGCTGCCTGGCCCTGCTGCACGCACTGGCGCCCGGGGCGCCACGGGCCGTCGAGGTCGCCGCGCTGGTGACCGCCAACGGGGTCGCGACGCTGGTGCGGTTCCTGCTGATGCGCACCTGGATCTTCCATCCACGGCGCCTGGGATGCCGGTCGGCCCCGGCCGATCCGACCGTCGGCACGGCCCGGAAGGACGAGGTCGCATGACCGTCGGCGTGCGTCGTTCACTGACGTCCTCTAATCCGCCGGGCCCGTCTGACGGGCCCCGCTCGCATGCCGCTCGGGGGTGGCTGCGCCGGCTGGCCTTGGGCGGGCCTGAAGATCCGCGCTGGTCGCGTCCGGCGCTCTGGGGCGTGCTGTCGGCGGCTTTCGTGCTGTACGCGTGGAACCTGTGGTCGGCCGGCTACGCCAACTCCTACTACTCGGCGGCGGTCAAGAGCGGCACCGGGAGCTGGAAGGCGTTCTTCTTCGGGGCCCTGGACTCGGAGTCGTTCATCACCGTGGACAAGCCTCCGATGGCGCTGTGGGCGATGGGCCTGCTCGCCCGCGTCCTGGGGTTCGGGACGTGGAGCCTGATGTTGCCGCAGGTGCTGGCCGGGGTGGCCGCCGTCGCGGTGCTGCACGCCACGGTACGGCGCGCGGCCGGGTTTCCGGCGGCGCTGATCGCTGCCGGGGTGCTGGCGCTGACCCCGATCACGGTGGCCATCAACCGCGACAACAATCCCGACACGCTGCTGGTTCTGTGGCTGGTGCTGGCCGCGTGGTCGTGTCAGCGCGCGATCGGGTCGGGACGCCTGCGCTGGCTGCTGGCCTCGGCCGCGTTCGTGGGGTGCGGGTTCAACACCAAGATGCTGCAGGCGTTCGTGGTCGTCCCGGCGCTGGCGCTGGCCTATTTCGTGGCGGCCCGGCCGGGCGTGCTGCGCCGGGTGCGGGATCTGCTGGCGGCGGGTGCGGTGCTGGTGGTGTCGAGTTCCTGGTGGATGGTGGTGGTCGACCTGACCCCGTCCGGGAGTCGTCCGTTCGTCGGAGGCAGCATCGACGGCACCGTGCGTGACCTCGTCATCGGCTTCAACGGCCTGGGCCGGATCTTCGGCCTGGAGACGCCCGGCGGCGGCCGTGGCGGCGGGGGTTTCGGCGGCGCCCCGGGCGCGGGACGCATGTTCAACGACATGGTCGGCGGTCAGATCTCCTGGCTGCTGCCGTTCGCCATGCTCGCGCTGATCGCGGGGGTCGTGCTGCTGTGGAAGCGGTCGCGCACCGACCTGGCCCGGGCCGGGCTGGTGCTGTGGGGCGGCTGGCTGGCGATGTACTGCGCGGCGTTCAGCTTCGCCAAGGGCGTGTTCCACCCGTACTACACCACGTCGCTGGCCCCCGCGATCGCCGTACTGGCCGGAGTGGGCGGGGTGTTGTTGTACGAGGCGTACCGGGGGCCGGTCCGGTGGTCGTGGGTGCTGCCCGTGGGCGTCGCGGTCACAGGGGCGTGGTCGTTCGCGCTGCTGAACCGGACGCCCGACTGGAATCCATGGCTGCGCTGGGTGATCGTGGCGGCGACCGTGCTGGCGGTGCTCGCGCTGGTGGCCGCGCGGCTGCCGTGGGCGCCGGGCCACGGCATCGTCGTCGCGTCGATGGCGTTCACGCTGGTCGCGGCCCTGGCAGGTCCGGGGGCGTACGCGGCGGTGACCGCGTTCGGCGGCGGCAACACCAGCGGCAACGCGCTGGCAGGGCCGTACGCGGCGCAGGCCCAGAACGGTCTGGCCGGGAACGGTCAGGCGCCGCCCCAGGGGCGGGGCGGCATGCTGGTGGTCGGCGGGCCGGCCGGTGAGTTGAGCGACGACCTGGTCGGCTACCTGCTCAGGAACCGGGGCGGTGCGCGCTGGCTGGTCGCCGTGGTCAGTGCCCAGCAGGCGTCGTCGATCATCCTGTCGACCGGCGAGCCGGTGATCGCGATGGGCGGCTTCACCGGGCAGGACCCGGCGATGACGGTGGCCAGGCTGCAGGAGTACGTCCGCAGGGGCGAACTGCGCCACATCGTGATCAACGGGTCGGGTCAGAGCGGCCCCATGAGCGGCGACCCCGCCATCGCCCAATGGGTGCGGAAGAACGGCACGAGGGTTTCGGCGAGCGCGTACGGCGGCACGTCCGACGAGGGCGGCGGTGAGCTGTACCGGCTCGGCTGAGGGGGCAGGCCGAGCGGGCGGATCACGGCCAGGGGTTGGACGGCTCCTGCTCGATCGTCGTCACGCTCGCGTCCCCCGGCCGCTCCAGTGGCATACGGCGATCAGGGGTCGGGTCTTCGCCGGTGGTGGCGGCGTCGAGTGATCGCAGGGCCGCCCGGGTGCCGGCGATCAGCTCGGGGTCGCCTCCGGCCGTGCGCAGGGCCAGGGCCTCCAGGAGCACCTCGCGGGCCTCCTCCTTGCGACCCAGGTCGGCAAGGGTCTTGCCTAGGTGTTGGAGCGGGAAGCACACCATCTCGGGTGCTTCGTTCCTGGCAAGGGTGAGCATCGCGCGGCAGAGGGTCTCCGAGGCTGCCGCGTCACCTGCGTACCGATGGGCGTCGGCCAGGTTGAGCGACGCGGCGATGCGCCTGCCGGTCGTGTCCGCCAGGTCGAGCGCACGGCTGAGGCAGCGGATCGCGTCGCCGTACTCGCCCAGAACCAGCAGCCCGATCCCGAGCGCGCGCAGCGTGCCGTGATCGGCGGGGGCCCGGGCGCGGGCGGAGTCGACGAGCGTGGTGAGCAGGCCACGGTCGCGGGGGACCATCCGCTGGCGTTCGTCGTAGGTGACGAGCTGGTTGATCTCTTGGAAGAGCACGGCCGGGGTCACAGGTATTCGTGGGGGCCGGTGGGCACGGGTTCGCCGGCGGGCGGGTCGTCGTCGGACAGGCCGGTGAGGATGACGGCGAGCTCGGCGCGGGTGTGGATGCCTAGCTTGCGGTAGATGCGGGCAAGATGGGTGTCCACGGTGCGCTTGCTGATCGACAGCGTCGTGGCCACCTCCAGGTTGCTCATCCCGCGCAGCACCAGGTCGGTGACCCGGCGTTCGCCGACGGTCAGCACGTGGTCGTCCTGGCCGGGGACGAGGGCGGCGGCGCGGGCCGGGGCGGTGGCGGCGCGGTGCTTGTCGGCCAGGGCGGCCAGGCGGCCCGCGCCGCAGTCGGCGGCCAGCCGCAGCGCCAGGGCCAGCGTCTCGTGGGCCTTGCCGTCGTCGCCGGCCTGGCGCTGGGCGATGCCGAGGCGCAGCAGGGCCCTGGCGTGTTCGAGCCGGGCGCCCCGGTTGCCCAGCAGGGCGACGGCCTCGTGCAGCATGTCGAGCCGGACCCGTCCCTCGTGGGCGAGGCTGCCCGCGCTGAGCGCGCGGGCGACGACGGTGGGCGCGCCCCAGGCGCGGGCCAGCTCCAGCTCCCGTTCGGCCACCATGCGGGCCGCCGAGCGCTCCCCGGACAGGACGTAGGCCAGGATCGAGTTCGTGCCCCAGGGCACGCAGGCGGGGTTGGTGATGCCGGCGGCGGTCAGGCGGCGGCCGCACTCCAGCAGGGTCAGCAGGCCGTCGCGCGGGCGGCCTTGGGCGAGCCGGAGGCGGCCCAGGGCGTCGAGGGCCTGTCCGGAGATCATCGGGTGCCAGTCGCCGTACGGGGCGACGGACTTCAGCGCCGACTCCGCGGCCTCCAGGTCGCCGAACTCCACCAGCACCCGGGCGGCGCAGGCGGCGGCGGCCACGTGGAAGCCCTCGGCCTGGCACTCGCGCGCGCTGACGACGGCGGCCTCGGCGTCGGCCAGCCCGGCCGCCAGGCTGCCGAGCTGGTAGCGCACCTCGGCCCTGGTCAGCAGCGCCAGCGCCAGTCCGGTGCCGGAGCCGGCCTCCTGGGTCTCGCTGACCAGGCGTTCGGCCCAGTAGGAGGCCTCGTCGAGGCGGTCGCCCCACACCAGCGGCAGCACGGCGGCCGCCGGCACCGGGCCCTGGCCGTCGAGGCAGCGCCGGGTCTGGGCGAGCGTGCGCGGCAGGCTACGGCCCCGCGCGCCGGTGGCCAGGGCCAGCACGCTGAGGAACTCCCGGGCCGCCGGGCTGACCAGCGTGCCGAGGGAGCGTCCGAGCCGGCGCAGGCCGAGCCGTCCGGCCGAGCGGCCCCACAGCAGCGCCTGGGCGGCGAACACGAGCAGCAGGTCCGCGCCGCCGAACTGGGGCGCGGCGGCGGCGCTCTCGGCCGCGCCGGCGAAGACCTCGGCGGCCTCGGCGGAGTTGGCGGTGACCAGGATGTCGGCGAACGGCGCCAGCGACATCAGGGCGTGCGGGGCCATCCTGACCCGGCCGTAGGCGGTGCGCAGGTGGCGCAGGCAGGCGGGCAGGTCGCGGTGCTTCTCCACGGCGCCCAGCTCGGCGGTGACCTCCAGCACGGTGTCCTGGTCGTCGGTCTCGGCCAGCGCGCGGTGCAGGTAGCCGGTCGCGTCCTCCCACGAGTGCCTGGCGGCGGCCTCGCCGGCGGCCTCGCGCAGCACGGTGACGGTGAGCGGGTCGCCGGTCGGGCCGGCCGACATCAGGTGGCGGGCCGAGCGGCGCAGCGGCGCGCCCAGCCGGTACAGCAGCGACGCGGTACGGCGGTGCAGCCGGTCGCGCTCGCCCGGGTCCATCCCGGCCAGCACGGCCTGCTGGATGCCCGGATGGGCGAAGCGGTCGGGCGGCGTGCCGGTGACCAGCCCGGCGCGGCGCAGCGTCTCCCCCGCCGCCCTGGCGGTGTCCTGGCCGTGCCCGGCGATCATGGAGGCGACCTCCATGCCGTCCTCGGGCGCGACGATGGCCAGGCTGCGCAGCAGGTCGACGCCCGCGGCGTCCACGCCGGAGCCGCTGCCGGACAACCAGCCGAGCGCGGTCTCGGTCAGCGCCAGCGCGCCGATCTCCAGCACCCGGGGCAGCTCGGCGCGCACCGGGCGCACGCCGGACCGGCCGAGCCGCCCGGCCAGCTCCCGCAGCAGCAGCGGGTTGCCCTGGGTGAGCCGGTGGCAGGCGGCGGCGACCTCCTCGCCGATCTCGTCCCCGGTCTCCTTTCCGCCGCCGAGCACGGACTCCATGAGCCGGGCGGCGCACTGGGCGCACAGGGGCGCGGGCCGCAGCAGCCGCGTGTACGGCAGCGCCGCCAGGTCCCTGACCAGGTCGTCGGGGCCGCCGGAGTCGGCGGTGGTGTCGGCGGTGGTGAGGACCATCGCGATGGGCAGGCCGTCGAGCCGCCGGGCGATGTAGGAGCACCACTGGGAGGACTGCGGATCGGTGTGGTGCACGTCGTCGACGGCGATGATCAGCGGCCGGTCGCCGGTGAAGGACCGGGTGGCCCGGTAGAGGCCGTGCAGCAGGTCGGGGGTGACGGGATGGCCCCGGTCGAGCCCCCCGCCCAGGTCCCCGCCGCCCAGGTCGGGCCCGACGACGGAGCTCCCGCCGGACGGCGGCGCGCGCCCGGCGGTCATGAGCGGTTCGAAGAGCTGGCGGACCACGCCGAACGGGTGGTCGCGCTCGGTGGGATGGCCCCGGGCCATCAGCAGCAGCGCCCCCACCTCGCCCCTGGCCGCCAGCGCGGCGTTGAGCAAGGTCGTCTTGCCCATGCCCCGGGACCCCTGGATCAGCAGGACGGAGGGGCCGCCGGCACGGACCCTCGACAGCGCCTCCCGCATCGCGGCGGTCTCGACGTCACGGTGTAGCAGCGGCTGTCCCGAAGACATCGCCACTCCCCACAGTTCGGCCCCCCTGAAACTGTCCACCAGGATCATGCCGCCTCAGGCGGGCGGGCTGTCAATACCTAGGCGCACGAATCCGACTAATCCGGACTATTGGCACCAGGTTCAACAGCCGGCCCACGCCGGGGCGCATGCGCATTCCTGACGGACCAATACGTATTTTCCCCCGTCGTACCGATGAAATGCGTACGCCGGAATTACGTCTTTACACCGGATCCGGCCCGATGCGACTCTGCGATCAACCGATATGGACCCGATACGGGGAGGGTCATGGACCGCCCACGTCTCAAGGCGCACTTCACACCCCAGGTGATCGACGGGTCGAAGGTGTTTCTCCTGGCCGAGGGGCAGCACTACCTCGTCCAGTCGGCGGGGGCCGGGAAACTCCTTCCCTACCTGGACGGACGGCGTACCGTCGCGGAGATCGCGAGCGCGCTGAGCGACGAAGTGCCGCTGCCGCAGACGCTCATCGCCATTCGCAAATTCGCCGCATTCGGCCATCTCGCCAATGGCCGCCCGGATTGGCCGGACAGCACCCTGGCATTCTGGGACGCGCAGGGAATTGACCCGGTCCACGCCCACGACGCGCTCTCCCACGCCGAATTCACCGTCGTGGCCTGCGCGGGGGCCGACGCCGCGCCGCTGCTCCCGGTGCTGCGCGAGCACGGATTACGTATGCGTACGGCCAGCGTGGAGGAGGCGGCCGCCGAGCCCGGAGGGACGATGTCGGTCGTCGTGGCCGGCGACTACCTCGACCCGGCGCTCGACCGGCTCAACGCCGCCTACCTGGCCGCCGGGCACCCGTGGGCGCTGGTGAAACCGGGCGGGATCACGCTCTGGGTCGGCCCGGTGCTGCAGCCGGGACGTACCGGCTGCTGGGCCTGCCTGGCGCAGCGGCTGGCCGGGAACCGGCAGGTCGAACGGTACCTGGCGGGCAAGCGCGGCGGCGGGGTGCCCTTCCACCCGGCGCGGGAGTCGGCGCCCGCCGGTCCGGCCGTGGCGGGCGGGCTGCTGGCCGTGGAGCTGGCGCGGATCGCCGCGGGGGCGGCCTCCTCGCGGCTGGAGGGCCGGATGACCACCGTCGACCTGCGCACGCTCGGCGTCATGGAGCACACCCTGGTCCGGCTGCCGCAGTGCCCGGCCTGCGGCGATCCCACGCTGATCAGCCAGCGCAGCCCCAAGGTCGCGCTGTCGGCGCGCAGCGCCCGGCACGTCACCGACGGCGGCTACCGCATCGAGCCGCCCGCGCGTACGTACGCCCGGCTGGAGAAGCACATCAGCCCGCTGATCGGCGCGGTCACCCGGCTGCACACCTTCGCCGAGCAGGACAACGGCGTCACCTACAGCTTCACCGCGGGCCACAACTTCGCCATGATCGGCGACAACATGGACCTGCTGCGGCGCAACCTGCGGGGGCAGAGCGGCGGCAAGGGCCGGACCGAGGTGCAGGCCAGGGTGAGCGCGCTGTGCGAGGCCATCGAGCGCTACTCGGGGGTCTGGCGCGGCGAGGAGCCGGTCACCGAGGCCGCCTACGCCGACCTCGACCCGGCGGTGGCCGTCCACCCGGAGTCGCTGCTGCACTTCTCCGACGCCCAGTACGCCGGCCGCGAGGAGTGGAACAAGGACCCCGCGCACCGGCTGCACCTGGTGCCCGAGCGGTTCCGCACGGACCTGCCGGTCGACTGGTCGCCCGCCTGGTCCCTGACCGAGGAGCGGGAGCGGCTGGTGCCCTCCGGCTACGCCTGGTACGGCCACCCCGACCTGGAGCGCCACTTCTACTGCGTGGGCGACTCCAACGGCAACGCCTCGGGCAACTCGATCGAGGAGGCCGTCCTGCAGGGCTTCTGCGAGCTGGTCGAGCGCGACGCGGTGGCCCTGTGGTGGTACAACCGGGCCCGGCGGCCGGCCTTCGACCTGGACTCGCTGCGCGACCCGTACGTCGACACCGTGCGCGAGTTCTACCGCGGCATGGACCGCGACCTGTGGCTGCTGGACATCACGACCGACCTCGGCATCCCGGCGTTCGTCGGGGTCTCGCACCGGCTGGGGCACCCGGTGGAGGACGTCATCGTCGGGTTCGGCGCGCACCTCGACCCGCGGATCGCCGCCATCAGGACGCTGACCGAGGTCAACCAGTTCCTGCCCTCGGTGGAGCGGCGCGACGAGCACGGCGAGACGCTCTACCTCGACGACGACGTCGCCACGCTGGCCTGGTGGAAGGAGACCAAGCTGGCCGAGGAGCCGTGGCTGGTGCCCGACCCCGCCGCGCGTCCCCGCACCCTGGCCGACTACGCCCGCTCGGACGGCGGCGACCTGGCCGGTGACGTGCAGACCTGCGTGGCCAGGGCCGCCGCGGCCGGGATCGAGGTCATCGCGCTCGACCAGAGCCGCCCGGACCTCGAGCTCAGCGTGGTCCGGGTGATCGCGCCCGGCATGCGGCACTTCTGGCGGCGGCTCGGCCCCGGCCGGCTGTACGACGTGCCGGTCTCGCTCGGCTGGATCCCCGAGCCCCGCGCCGAGGACGAGCTCAACCCGACCAGCGTCTTCTTCTGACCGGTTCGCGAGGCCCCTGCGTGACGGAGAGGAGCGGGCCATGGACGAGACCAAGCTGCGGCTGCGGCGGGACGCGGAGCTGACCGAGGCGGACGGGCAGGTGCGCATCTCCGCGCCGGCCGGCTCGCTCGGCCTGCGCGGGCTCGACGCCGGGACCACGGCCGCCCTGCGGATCCTGGCCGGCGGCGACGCCGGCGAGACCGCCCTGGCGGCGACGGTGGGCGAGGCCGGGCTGCTGCGCTGGAACCTGCTGGTACGCCGCCTGTCCGGAGCCGGCCTGCTGGAGTACGCCGCGGCGGGGGCCCGGCTGCGCCCGGTCGGCGCCGGGAGCGTGGAGCCCGCGCCCGCGCCGGCGGCGGACACGCCGATCAGGCTGTCGCGCTTCGCCGTCGTCACCGCCGGGGAGGGCGTGCTGACCGTGCGCTCCCCGCGCAGCCCGGCGGTGGTCGAGCTGTCGCCGGCCGCCTGCGGGCTGCTCGGCGCGCTGGCGTCCTGGACGACCCCGGCGGACCTGACGGACGGCGGCCGGGAGGGGAACCAGGGGTGGGGGCAGGCGCTGCGGTTCCTGGCGGCGGCGGGCGTGCTGGCCACCGGCCCCGAGGACGACGACCTGCGCCAGGCCCAGTGGCACCCGCGCGACCTGTGGCTGCACGCCCACAGCCGCGGCCCGCGCTGGACCGGCCGCTACGGCGGCACGTACGCCTTCACCCCCCGCTTCGACCCGGTGCCCGCCGATCCCCCGCCGTTCACCGGCGAGCGGATCGAGCTGCCCCGCCCCGACCTGGAGCTGCTGGCCAAGACCGACCCCAGTCTGACCGACACGCTGGAACGCCGCCGCTCCCTGCGCGAGCACGACCCGGCCGCGCCCATCACGCTGGCCCAGCTCGGCGAGCTGCTCTACCGGACGATGCGGCGGCGGGCCGTGTTCACCTCGCCGGACGGCCAGGAGCTGGCCGACCGGCCCTACCCCTCCGGCGGCTCGGTGCACGAGCTGGAGGTCTATCCGCTGATCGTGTCCTGCCAGGGGGCCGAGCCGGGGCTGTGGCACTACGACACCGCCGGGCACGCCCTGGAGCTGGTCTCGCCGCCCACGCCCGCCGTGCGGGCGCTGGTCGAGCGGGCCAGGTCGGCGGCCCAGCTCACCGGCGACCCGCAGGTGGTGCTGACCGTCACCGCCCGCTTCGGCCGGGTGATGTGGAAGTACGAGACGATCGGCTACTCGCTGGTCCTCAAGCACGTGGGCGTGCTCTACCAGACGCTCTACCTGGCCGGCACGGCCATGGACCTGGCCGTGTGCGCGCTGGGCGGCGGGGACGCCGCCGACTTCGCGCTGGCCAGCGGCCTGGACTACCTGACCGAGGGCAGCGTCGGCGAGCTGATCGTCGGCAGCCGGCGGTGACGCACATGACGGCACGACGGCGGCCCGACGGCCGCTTCCAGGGGACGGCGTGATGAAGTTCCGGTTCAAGGCGTTGCAGCGCATGCGGGAGCCCGACGAGCTGGACTCGCCGACGCTGCTGGCCTCCCCGCGCGGGTGGATCGCCACGTTCGTGGTGCTGATCATCGTGGTGGCCGCGGGGGTGTGGTTCTTCGCCGGGCGGCTGCCGGTCACGGTGCCCGCGGTGGGGCTGCTGACCCATCCCGGCGGCACGGCGCGGCTGCAGAGCCCGTACGGCGGGACGGTGCGCTCGATGCTCGTCCAGCCGGCCGAGGCGGTGCGGGAGGGCCAGGCGGTGGCGGTCATCGCCGCCGACGGCGGGTCGGAGCAGGTGGTGCGCAGCCCGTTCAGCGGGCGGGTGGTCGCCGGCTCCGCCGTGCCGGGGCACGTGGTCAGGGAGGGCGAGGAGCTGCTGCTCATCGAGCGTACGGACGCGCCGGGCGACCGGCTGGTGGCGATGTTGTTCGTGCCGGTCGACCGGGCGATGGGCGTGGTGCCGGGCAAGCCGGTCGATCTGTCGGTCTCCTCGGCGCCGCCCGGCGCGTACGGGCTGCTGCGCGGCCGGGTCGCGTCGGTCAGCGCCTACCCCGTGATGACCGAGCAGGCCGCCGACCTGGTGGGCGGCGAGGACCCGGCGCGCGGCTACCTGCGGAACACGCCGTCCAGGCTGGTGATCGTGGACCTGGTGCGCGATGCCGGCACGCCGTCCGGCTACGCCTGGTCGACCAGGAAGGGGCCGCCGGTGGGCCTGCAGTCGCAGGTCTCCGTCAGCGGCGCGATCGGGCTGGGCAGCCAGACGCTGTTCGACCTGCTGCTCGGGCGCTGAGGTGGACCGCGTGAACACCGCCGCCCGGCCGAAGGAGGGATGCGTGACCACGACCAGCGCCCCCGGGAGGGACGTGTGACCACCACCGGCGTCCCCGAGCAGGGGCATGCGGACCAGGCCCCCGCGCAGCCCGCCGCGCCCGCTCCCCCGGCGGCCCCCGTACGGCGGCGGCGGTGGAGGTGGCGGCGGCGCACGCCGACGGTGATCCAGATGGAGGCCGTGGAGTGCGGGGCCGCCTCGCTGGCGATGGTCCTCGGCTACCACGGCAAGTTCGTGCCGCTGGAGGAGCTCCGCTCGGCCTGCGGCGTCTCCCGCGACGGCGCCAAGGCCTCCAGCGTGGTGGCCGCCGCCCGCCGCTACGGGCTGATCGCCAGGGGCTTCCAGATGGAGGCCGAGGACCTGCGCTCGCTGACCGAGCCGGCCATCGTGTTCTGGGCGTTCCAGCACTTCATGGTCCTGGAGGGGGTGCGCAGCCGGTTCGGCAGGAAGGCCGTCGCGGTCAACGACCCGGCGGGCGGCCCCCGGATGATCGACTGGGACGACTTCGACTCCGGCTTCACCGGCGTGGTCCTGACGTTCGAGCCGGGTCCTGACTTCCGGCCCGGCGGCCGGCCCACCCGGGTCGGGCAGGCCCTGCTGGCCCGGCGGATGCCGTCGGGCCGCGCGCTCCCGCTGGTGCTGCTGGCCAGCCTGCTGCTGGTCGTGCCGGGCATCATCGGGCCGGCGTTCAGCCGGGTGTTCATCGACCGGATCCTGACCGGGCGCGACCCGGGCTACCTGGTGCCGCTGCTGTTCGCGATGGGGGTCACCGCGGTCGTGGTGTTCGTGCTGACCTCGGTGCAGCGGCACTACCTGCTGCGGCTGGAGATCCGGCTCGGCCTGGTCAGCTCGGCCCGGTTCTTCCGCCATCTGCTGCGGCTGCCGGTGGAGTTCTTCCTCCAGCGCCGTCCGGCCGAGGTGGCCAAGCGGGTGCAGGCCAACGACGGCGTGGCCGAGATCCTCTCCCGGGACCTGGCCGTCACGCTGGTGAACCTCGTCCTGGTGCTGTTCTACGCGGCCGTGCTCATCCGCTACGACGTGCTGCTCGGGCTGGTCGGGGTGTCGATGGCGCTGCTGAACATCCTGGTGCTGCGCCAGGTGTCGCGGGCGCGGACGGACGCGGTGGCGGCGCTGCGGGCCGACCTGGGGAACCTGACCTCCACCACGTTCAACACGCTGCAGCTCGTGGAGACCGTCAAGGCGACGGGGGCCGAGCCGACGGCGTTCCAGCGCTGGGCCGGGTTCCTGGCCAAGGCGGTCACCGCCAAGCAGCGGCTGGGCGTGGCCACGGCGACGCTGACCGTCGTGCCGCCGCTGCTGGCCGGGATCAACAGCGGGCTGATCCTGCTGATCGGCGGGCTGCGGGTGGTGGACGGGGTGATCAGCGTCGGCATGCTGGTGGCGTTCCAGACGCTGCTCAACGCCCTGTCCAGGCCGGTCACCCAGCTCACCAACCTGGGCGGCCAGCTGCAGGACATCTCGGCCGACATCTGCCGCCTGTACGACGTCGAGAAGTACCCGATGGCCAGGACGTTCGAGCGGGCCGCCGCCGGCGGGGAGCAGGCCGACCCCGGCGGGCGCCTGGACGGGCGGCTGGAGTTCGCCGACGTGACCTTCGGCTACAACGCGCTCGCCGCCCCCGTCATCAGGAACCTGTCGTTCACCGTGGTGCCGGGCCGCCGGGTGGCGATCGTCGGCAACTCCGGCAGCGGCAAGTCCACCGCCGGCAAGCTGGCCGCCGGCCTGTACGCGCCGACCTCCGGCCAGGTGCTGCTGGACGACCGGCCGCGCGACGACCTGCCGCGGGCCGTCGTGGCCTCCTCCGTCGCCTACGTGGACCAGGACATCACCCTGTTCGAGGGCACCGTGCGCGACAACCTGACACTGTGGAGCGACGACGTGCCCGACGAGGTGGCGGTCTCGGCGCTGCGCGACGCGGCGCTGTTCGACCTGATCGCCGCCCGGCCCGGCGGCCTCAACAGCCGGGTGCTGGAGGGCGGCAGGAACCTCAGCGGCGGCCAGCGGCAGCGGCTGGAGCTGGCGCGCGCCCTGTCGATCCAGCCCACGCTGCTGATCCTGGACGAGGCGACCAGCGCCCTGGACCCGGAGACCGAGCGGACCATCGCCGACAACCTGCGCCGGCGCGGCTGCGGCTGTCTGATCATCGCGCACCGGCTGTCCACCGTGCGCGACGCCGACGAGATCATCGTGCTCGACCGCGGCGAGGTGGTCGAACGCGGCAGGCACGCCGAGCTGCTGGCGCTCGACGGCCACTACGCCGAGCTGCTCAGAAGCTCGCGCAAGAACGGCGACGGCGGATGACACGGAGGATGACGCAGTGCTGAAGGTGGCCGGTTTCTCCCCGTTCTTCACCGACGCCGCCACGCCGGTGGACTACTCGGCGGAGAACCTGTTCGTGGTGTCGGGCGTGCGCGAGGTGCTGCTGGTGGAGGAGGGCGCGGTCGACCTGTTCGCGGTGCGGCTGGAGGGCGGCCGTCCGGTCGGCCGGTGGCACTACCTGTGCCGGGTCCGGCAGGGCACGCTGCTGCCGGGCTCGCCCAAGGGGCCCAGGCACGGCATCGTGGGCCGTCCGGTGCTCGGCACCCGCGTGTCGCGCCTGCCGCTGGCCAGGCTGGGCGAGCTGTCGGGCACCAACCGGTCGGCGACGATGTCCACCGCCGAGTACGGGCTGGCCGTCCGGCAGTTCGTCCGCGGGCTGGAGGCGGGGATGATCGCGCTGGCCACCGCCCTGCGCGACGCGCTGCCGCCACGCGAGTTCGTCCCGCTGCTGCCCGACGCGGTGACCGAGCTGCCCGCCGGGCGCGCCGCCCGGTCGGTGGACGGCGTGCGGTGGATGACCGTCGAGGCGGGCGCGGTCGAGATGCCCGACGGGGTGGCCGGCGTGCTGACCGCGGGCGCCGAGCTGGCGGTGACCGAGCGGGACTGGCTGGTCGCCGACGCGCCCGCCCGGCTGCGCGCCCGTTCGACCTGGCAGTTGCTGGCCGACGAGACGATCTGGGCCCGCTGGGTCGAGCACGCCATCCGGTTCCTCTACACCGTGGACCGCCGGGTCGAGCGGCGGCGGGCCCAGGAGCTGGAGGCGTTGCGGCGGCGCAAGGAACGCGAGGCCGGCACGACCCGGGCGGCCCGCCGCGGCTTCGACACGCTGGTCCGCGACACCGAGGCCAAGGTGCGCCTGGCCGACGTCACCGCCGACCCGCCGGCGCTGGCCGCGGCCAGGCTGGTGGCCTCGCACGGCGGGTTCACCGTGACCGCGCCGCCGCCCGGCCAGGCCCGGGGGGCCGATCCGCTGCAGGCCGTCGCGCTGGCCTCCGGGGTGCGCACGCGCTCGGTCCGGCTGGACGACGGCTGGTGGAAACATGACATCGGGCCCATGGTGGGCTACCGGTCCGACGACGGGACGCCGGTGGCCCTGCTGCCGATCGGCTCGCGGTACGTGGTGGCCCAGCCGGGCCACAGCCGGGTCACGCCGATCACCAAGGCGGTGGCCACCACGCTGAGCGCCAAGGCCGAGGTGCTGTACCAGCCGCTGCCGCGCGAGGTGCGGACCGTGGCCGGGCTGCTGCGCTTCGGCCTGGCCCGCAACGGCCGCGACCTGTGGGTGCTGGCCTCCCTGGGCACGCTGGTGGCGGTCATCGGCCTGCTGGTGCCCGCGATGACCGGGCTGGTGCTGGGGACCTTCGTGCAGCGGGCCGAGCGCGACCTCATCGTGCAGGGCGCGGCGCTGGTGATCGGCGGCGCGCTGGTGGCGGGGGCGCTGTCGATCGTGCAGAACGTCGCGGCCCTGCGCATCGAGGGCCGTTCGTCGGCCCGGGTGCAGGCGGGCGCGTGGACCCGGCTGCTGTCGCTGCCCGTCACGTTCTTCGGCCGGTACTCCACCGGCGAGCTGGGCACGACCGTGCTGGGCGTGAGCGCGGCGCAGGAGACGCTGTCGGGCGTGATGACGACGGCGACGCTCGGGCTGTTCGGCGGGCTGGCCAACCTGGCGCTGGTGTACTTCTACGACGTCGGCCTGGCGCTGCTGGCGACCCTGCTGGTGCTGGCCGGCGTGCTGGTGTGCGCGGTCGCCGGCTTCTTCGAGGTGCGCCTGCAACGCCGCCTGTACGAGCAGGAGCAGCGGCTGTCCTCGCGGGTGTTCCAGCTGCTGTCGGCGGTGCCCAAGCTGCGCGTGGCGGCCGCGGAGGACCAGGCGTTCGGCGTGTGGACGCGTGACTTCATGGCCACCAGGACCACCTCGGCCGCGGCCCGGCGGCTGCAGAACGTGGTGACCACCTTCAACGCCGGGTTCCCGCTGGTCTGCTCGGTCGTGATCTTCGCCGTGGCCGCCGGGCCGCTGCGCGGGCAGCTCCCGATCAGCGCGTTCCTGGCCTTCTTCGCCGCGTTCAGCCTGCTCATCGCCTCGGTGTTGCAGTTCACCGGGGCGGCCATCACGGCCATGGGCGTCGTGCCGATGCTGGAGAAGCTGGCGCCGGTGCTGGAGGCCGAGCCGGAGGACCACGCGGGCAAGGCCGATCCCGGCGACCTGTCGGGCCGCGTCAGCCTGTCGCGGGTGTCCTTCCGCTACGGCGAGGACGGCCCCGCGGTGCTCACCGACATCGACCTGTCGATCGAGCCCGGCGAGTTCGTCGCGATCGTGGGCCCGACCGGCAGCGGGAAGTCCACGATCCTGCGCCTGCTGCTCGGCTTCGAGCAGCCCGACGTCGGCTCGGTCCTGTACGACGGCCAGGACCTGGGCGAGCTGGACCTCGGCGCGGTGCGCCGGCAGTGCGGCGTGGTGCTGCAGAACGGCGCGCTGCTGGCCGGCGACATCAGGCAGAACATCGTCGGCAGCACGAACCACACCATCGACGACGCCTGGGAGGCGGCGGCGATGGCCGGCATCGCCGACGACATCACGGCCATGCCGATGGGCATGCACACCGTCCTGTCGGAGGGCACGAACACGCTCTCCGGCGGTCAGCGGCAGCGCATCATGATCGCCAGGGCGCTGGTCTCGCGGCCCCGCATCGTCTTCTTCGACGAGGCGACCAGCGCCCTGGACAACCCCGCCCAGAACGTCATCGCCGAGAGCACCCGGCGGCTCAACGCCACGCGCGTGGTCATCGCCCACCGGCTGTCCACCGTCCGGGACGCCGACAAGATCCTGGTGCTCGACGGCGGGCGCATCGTCCAGCAGGGCACCTACGACGAGCTGCTCACCGAGGAGCAGGGGCTGTTCGCGCGGCTGGCGCGGCGGCAGATGTGAGCGCACGGGAGGAGCCGTCATGGAGTTCGCGCTGCTGATCCACGGGCCGGAACGGGCCTGGGCCGAGCTGTCCGAACAGGACCGCGCCGCGCTGTTCGGCGCCTACCTCGACTTCGGGCGGGAGCTGCGGGAGGCCGGCGTCACGGTGCTGTTCGGCGCGCGGCTGGCCCGCCCGGACGCGGCCGAGGGGGAGCCGCGCGAGGACGGCCGTCCGGAGCTGGGCGGCATGTGGATCCTCGACCTGCCGTCGGAGGAGGCGGCGCTGGAGTGGGCCGGGCGCCTGCCGTCCGGGCCGGGCGACCGGGTCGAGTTACGGCGCTGCGACCGTGGAAGGATGTCACGATAGTGCCAACCGGGGCTCTGCCCGCGCCCCACCACGCCTTTGGGGCAGAACCCACAGGGAGGTAGACGACTCATGGACTTCGTGCTGCTGATCCACGGCGACGAGATGCTCTGGGACGCCTTCAGCGAGAGCGAGCGGGAGCGGATGGCCGAGGCGCACCGCCAGTTCGGCCGGGCGATGGCGATGGCGGGGGTCAAGGTCAAGTACGGCGCGGGGCTGACCAGGTCCCGGGAGGGCAAGCTGGTCAGGCCCGACGGGCCCGCCGTCGACGGGCCGTACGCGGTCGGGCGGGAGCAGATCGGCGGCATCTGGGTCATCGAGGTCCAGTCGGCCGAGGAGGCCGAGTCGTGGGCGCGCAAGATGCCCTACGCGCCCGGTGACATCGTCGAGGTGCGCCCCTGCGACCCGGCCTCCTGAAGGGCCGGGCCCCGGGCCGCCCTCAGTAGCGGGCTCTGCGGCTGAGCAGCACGCCCACGGCCAGGAACAGCAGGCCGGCGGCGCCGTACACGATGGCCAGCGAGGTCGCGGGCGGCTTCTCGCTGGCGTTCACGACGGCCAGCCCGAGGCCCACGATCGCGCTGATGTAGCTGAAGATCGCGATGAAGATCTTCCAGAACGGACTCATGACGTGCTTCCTTCCGATGGGTGCTGAGCCGGCCCGTACGGTGCGGTCCCGGCGACGACGAAGCCGAGCAGCATGACCCAGGCGTCCGGGTCGGCCAGGAAACGCCGCCAGCGGTCGGCGGCCAGGGCCAGCCCCGCCATCGGCAGCGCGCCCGAGGCGACGAGCGGCGCCAGGCGTTCGGGCCCCAGGTGCGGGGCGAAGGCCGCGGTGGGGTGGGTGTCGTTGGTGGTGGCGAACGGGCGCAGCACCACGTCGGCGAACCCGCCGCGGCGCAGCAGCCGGGTGAGCTTCCTGCCGATCTGCCGGTCTCCCCCGGCGCCGCGCTGGGCCTGCGCCATGGTGGCGTGCACGGAGGCCAGCTCCGGGTACATCGGGTCGGCCAGCCCCCACAGCATGCTGTCCACCTCGACGACCACGATCCGGCCGCCGGGACGCAGCACGCGCAGCGCCTCGGCCAGCATCGGCGCCGGATCGCCCACGTGCTGCAGTACGTACCGCAGCAGTACGCCGCCGACGCTGCCGGTACGCAACGGCAGCCGGGCGCCGTCGGCGGTGACCAGCGGCGCGCCGCAGCCGCCCGCGTTGCGCAGCAGGGCGGCGTCCACGTCGAGCGCGATGACCGGCAGCCCCGGCTCGGCGGCGCGCAGCCTGCGGGTGACCGCGCCGGACCCGGCGCCGAGCTCCAGCAGCGGGCCCTGGCCGGTCAGGCCGAGGTCGCGCATGATGCGCAGCTCCTCCTCGAAGGAGAGCGCCGCCTGGGCCTCCAGCCGGGCCAGCTCGCCCGCCACGCCTCCCCAGGTGGTGTTGGCGGCGTCGTAGGAGCCGGTCGCGGCCTGAGCACTCACCGGGGCACTCACCGGGGCACTCAGCGGGGCGCTCACCGGGGCCTCGGGGTCATCATCAGGCCGTGCCGGGGCCGCAGCGTGACCAGCGCCTCGGGCTCGACGGGGAAGCCCGGCACCAGCTCCATGCGCAGCCCGCGCAGGATCACCGCGAGCACGAGCGTGGCCTCGACCAGCGCGAAGTGCCGTCCGACGCAGATGCGCGGGCCGCCGCCGAAGGGCAGGTACTGGTGGCTGAGCAGCCGGGCAGCCCGGTCGGGGTCGAACCTCTCCGGCCGGTACGCATCCGGCTGCTCCCAGTACCTCCGATCCCGGTGCAGCACCCACGGGCTGACGCACACCAGCGACCCGGCCGGTACGTCGTAGCCGTCCAGCACGTCGTCGGCCGTCCCGCGGCGCGAGATCAGCCAGACCGGCGGGTAGAGCCGCATGGCCTCCTGGACGGCCTGCCGGCAGCGCCGCAGCCTGGGCAGGTCGGCGGCCGTGGGCGAGCGGCCGGCCAGCACCTCGTCGATCTCGGCGTGCACCGCCTCGGCCGCCTCCGGGTTGCGGTCGAGCAGGTAGAGCGTCCAGGTCAGCGACTTGGCGGTGGTCTCGTGCCCGGCCATGACGATGGTCAGCACCTGGTCGCGCAGGTCGGCGTCGGACATCGCGTGCCCCTCGGCCAGCATCGCGCCGAGCAGGTCGTCGCCCGCGCCGCCGGCCCGGCGGGCGGCGATGATGAGCCTGGTGACCCGGTCGAGGAAGGCCCGCGCGCGCAGGAAGCCGGCGTGCCGGGCGGCCGTGTCGGCCGGGTCGGGGTCGTCGCTGGGTACGTAGTGGCCGATGAAGCGGTTGACCGCGTCCACGGCGCGGCCGAAGCCCTCGCCCGCGACGCCGATGTCGGTGCCCAGCATGGCCTTCACGATCACGGTGAGGGTGAGCGAGGTCAGGTCGTGGTCGACGCGTACGGGCCGGCCGCCCGCCCAGTGCGTCACCAGGTTCTCGGCCGCCTCCACGATGACCCGGTCGAACCGGCCCACCTCGGCGGGCCTGAACGCGGGCGCGCACATCCTGCGCTGGGCCGCCCACTCGGCGCCGTCGCTGGTCAGCAGGCCGTTGCCGAGCAGGGGGCGGAGCATGTCGTCGTCCGGCGTGCGTTCCTTGGTGTAGGCGGCGCCGTTCTCCTTCAGCACGTGCCTGGCCAGGTCGGGGCGGTTGAGCATGTAGACCGGCTCGCCGTCGGCGTCGTGGCGGGTGACGTCGCCGAGGGCCGCCATGGCGGTGACGAACTCCAGCGGAGCGTCGCGCATGGCCCTCAGGCTCTGGGTTCCGGCGGGTCCCGGCGGCACCCGGGGGGATACGTACGTCCCGGACATGGGTTCTCCCGATGGCTTACGCAGACGAATATTCTCGATACGCATTTCCGGCCATCGAATACGTATATCGCTTCGTATTGTTCCGGTCGGCGTATTTGCAGAGTACCTTTTAAGCAGAGGGCTCTCAATACTTAATCCAGGGCCCCGGAAATTAAGTCTAGGCACTGCGAATTCGGCTGTGTAAGACTCCGTTCCGAGACGGCGCACCGCGCCGAAGGGGAAAAGCTCCAGGAGGACGCAATGGCCCTGAACCCCAGAGAGCGGACCGAATTCGTCAACGCCTACACGCGAGTCCTGATCACCGCGTGGTCGAGCGAGGAATTCTCGGCGAAGCTGGACAGCAACCCCCGCGAGGCGCTGGCCGAGGCCGGCCTCGAGGTTCCCGCGGGCGCCCAGATCAACCTCGTGCGCAATGTTCCCGACGGCCACCACGACACGAACCTCGACGTGCAGGTCTCGCTGTGGGAGCGCGGGCTGGAGACGGGGACGTTCGAGTTCCACATCCCCGAGACGCCGCAGATCGACATGGCCGAGCTGAGCGAGGGCGACCTCGACTCGATCGCGGCCGGCGACGTCAACTGCTGCTGCTGCCCCTGCTGCTGCTGCACCTGACGCCGGGAGCCACGCACGCCAAGAGGAGGTAGAGGAGATCATGTCCGACGACCAGGCGAACCCCATCCACGTACGGGGGCTGCGCAAGCAGTACGGTCCCGCTCTCATCCTGCAGGGTGTGGACCTGGACGTTCGTCCCGGAGAGGTGTTCGCCTTACTCGGGCCCAACGGCGCGGGCAAGACGACCACGGTCGAGATCCTCGAAGGCGTGCGCAGGCGTTCGGGCGGCGACGTGCGAGTCCTCGGCCGTGACCCGGCCGAGGACGCCCCGCAGTGGCGGGCGCGGCTCGGCATCGTGCCGCAGACGACGGGCGCCTACGCGGACCTGACCGTCCGCGAGGTCGTCGAGCACTTCGCCGCCTTCTACCCCGCGCCGCTGCCCGCGGCGCAGGTGATCGACATGGTGGGCCTCGGCGCCAAGGAGCGCAAGCAGGCCCAGACGCTCTCGGGCGGCCAGCTGCGCCGCCTGGACGTGGCCGTCGGCGTCGTCGGCGACCCCGACCTGATCTTCCTCGACGAGCCGACCACCGGGCTGGACCCGGAGGCCCGGATGGAGGCGTGGGACCTGGTCCGCTTCTTCGCCGACCAGGGCAAGACGACCGTGCTGACCACCCACTACCTCGACGAGGTGGAGGCGCTGGCGCAGCGCGCGGCCGTGATCGTGGCCGGCCGGATCGTCGAGACCGGGCCGGTGAGCGAGCTGGGCGGACGGCGCGACACGCCCGCCGCGGTGAGCTTCACCCTCACCCCCGAGCTGAGCGCGGCCGACCTGCCGGACCTGCCCGCGGGCACCGCGCTCGACCCGTCCTGCACGCCCGGCGTGCCCGGCGGCACGCTCACGCTGCTCACCCACACGCCCACGCGGGCCCTGGCCGCGCTGCTGCCCTGGGCCGCCCGCGCGGGCGCCGACGAGCTGCCCGACCTGCGCGTCCACCGGCCCACGCTGGAGGACGTCTACCTCAAGTTGATCCGCGAGAACCAGGGGGCCCAGGCATGACCAGCTCGAACGCGATCGTGGCCGAGCAGGGCCGTCCCGTGCGCGCATCGGGCGGCGGCTCGGGGCTGTGGCGGGCGTCGGCGGCCCGTTCGTCGGTGGAGCTGAAGTCGTTCTTCCGCAACCGGCAGTCGCTGTTCTTCACGCTGCTGCTGCCGATCGTGCTGCTGCTGGTGCTCGGCTCGATCTTCTCCGGCACGGTCCCCGGCACGCACACCGACTTCAAGCAGATGTTCGTGGCCGGGATCATCGCCTGCGGCATCATGAGCGTCAGCTTCAACGGCCTGGCCATCAACATCGCGATCGAGCGGGACAACGGCATGATCCGCCGCCTGGCCTCCTCGCCGATGCCGAAGACGGCGTACTTCGTGGGCAAGATCGTCCGGGTGGTGGTGACCGGGGTGCTGGAGGCGGCGATCCTGCTGGGCGTCGGCGTCGCGCTGTTCCGCCTGCCGCTGCCGCCGGACGCCGGACACTGGCTGACCTTCGCCTGGGTGCTGCTGCTCGGGGCGACGTCCTGCTCGCTGCTGGCGGTGGCCTTCAGCGCGATCATCCCCAACGCCCGCTCGGCCGCGGCGATCGTCACGCTGCCGTTCCTGGTGCTGCAGTTCATCTCCGGGGTGTTCTTCCCCTACAGCGAGCTGCCGGCGTGGATGCAGAGCCTGGCGGCGTTCTTCCCGCTGAAGTGGATGACGCAGGGCCTGCGCTCGGTGTTCCTGCCGGCCGACTTCGCGGTGGTGGAGCCCGCCGGCGCGTGGGAGCTGGGCAGGACCGCCGCGGTGCTGGGCGGCTGGTGCGTGGCGGCGCTGCTGCTGAGTCTGCTGACCTTCCGCTGGCGCGGCGCCAACGTCCGCTGACCGGGGAAGGGGCTCAGATGGCGAGGGTGAAGCCGGTCAGCCTCCTGGGCACCAGGCCCGGCGCCCAGGCGGGCGGCTTCCCCGTGCGGCGCAGCCCGGGATACCGCTCCAGCAGCCCGCTCAGCAGCAGCCCGCCGGCCTGCCTGACCAGCGGCGCGCCCAGGCAGAGATGGGTGCCCGCGCCGAAGGCCAGGTGGGGGTTGGGCGACCGGGTGACCAGCAGCTCGTCGGGCCGGTCGAACACCGCCGGATCGCGGTTGGCCGCCCCGACCAGGGCCAGCACCCTCGCCCCCGCCGGGACCAGGCCGCCGTCCAGCGGGACCGCCTCGGTGGTCACCCGGGCGGTGAACGGGATCGGCGACTCCAGCCGCAGCAGCTCGTCGACGGCCGCCTCGGCCACCTGCGGGCCGCCGTCCCTGATCAGGCCGGCGGCCTCGTCGCGCGGCAGCAGCCAGTGGAGGGCGTTGCCCACCATCTCGGCCAGCGGCTTCCATCCGCCGACGACCGTGAGCGCGGCGATGCCGAGCATCTCGGCCCTGGTCAGCCGGTCGTCGGCGGCCAGCCGCCCGAACGGCGAGCCGCCCGGCCCGTTCCCTGCGGCCTCGGCGGCGGCGTCGGCGCGCTCGCCGAGGAAGCGGGTGAGCTCGCCCATCGCGGCCCGCCCGGCCGCGGCGGCCTGCGGCCCGGCCAGCGGGTCGAGGTTGACCGACACGCGGGCGGCCAGCCCGGCGAAGGCCGGCACGTCGGCGGCCGGAAGGCCGAACAGCCTGGCCAGCACGCCGGTGGCCAGCGGCTCGCCGAGGTCGGCGGTGGCCTCGATCTCCTCCCGGCCGGCCAGCCCGTCGAGCACCGCGCCGATGCCGGCCTCGATGTCGCCGGCGATGCCGCGGATCGCGGCCGGGCCCATCAGCAGCGCGCCGGGCGAGCGCAGGCGCTGGTGCTCGGGGGGATCGGTGGTCAGCATCGACGGCGGCAGCTCGTCGTCCCTGACCCGCTCCCGCTGCCCGAGCGCGGCCGAGAAGCGCAAGTCGCGCAGCGCGAGCGCGCAGTCGGCGTGCGCGGTCAGCAGCCACATGCGCGAGGTGACGTCGAAGTGCACGGGATCGTGCTCGCGCAGCCAGCGGTACGCCGGATACGGGTCGAGCCGCCCGCGAGGAGAGAACGGGTGCGCAAGGTGGCCGGGCAGCGTGCGGGGTGCCGTCATGGCGTCTCCTCGTGATCAGGCCGAGGACAAACTACTACAGAGGATGTGCCGGTGGCAGAGCTTGACGTCGTCGTGATCGGCGCCGGGGTGAGCGGGCTGGCGGCGGCCGCGCGGCTGGCCGCCGCCGGGCTGGCGGTCACGGTGCTGGAGGCCAGGGAGCGGGTGGGCGGCCGGATCCGCACCCACCGGCCGACCCTGCTGGAGCTGGGCGCGCAGGTCATCCACGGCGACCGCAACCCGATCGCGGCGCTGCCCGGCCTGGAGGCGCCCGTGCCGGTGCCGCGGCGCGCGGCCCGGGTGCTGCTGCCCGGCGGGCCGCGCCCGCTGACCGCGCTGCGGCCCACGCCGCCGCTGCTGGAGGAGCGGCTGACGTCGGGCGCGGCCCGGGAGTCGCTGCGCCGCCTGGCGGGGGCGAGCCCCTGGGACGTGCCGGTCGCGACGTGGCTCAAGGAGGAGACGGCGCAGTGCCCGCAGGCCCTGGAGCCGGCGGCGGAGTGGTTCAGGCAGAACTGGGCGGCCGAGCCGGAGGCGCTGAGCGCGCCCGCGCTGGCCGCGCTGCGCCGGGCCGACCGGTCGGGGCGGGGCGAGTTCGCGCTGCCCGGCGGTTTCGACCGGCTGCCCGCGCGGCTGGCCGAGGGGCTGCGGGTGCGGCTCGGCGACGCGGTCGTCCGCCTGGCCTGGACGCCGGGCCGGGTGCGGGCGCTGACCGCCGCGGGGCGGGTGGAGAGCGCCGCCGCCGCCGTGGTGACCGTGCCGCCGCCGGTGGTTGCCGAGGGCCGGCTCGTGCTGGACGACCTGCCGGTGCGCAAGCAGGCGGCGGCCTACGAGCTGCGGCCCGGCGACGCCTGGTGCGGGCTGGCCGCCTATCCCGTGGCCGCCCCCGAGTCCGTCGTGGTCTTCGACGCCGGCGGCCGTCTGGGGTTCGTCAGCACGACCGCCGGGCGGCCCGAGGTGCTGGTGATGGCCAAGGGACGGGCCGCGGCGGCGGCCCGGAGCGCGTGGGCCGAGCCGGGCGGCCTGGCCGCGCTGCTGGCCGGCGCCCTGCCGTGGACGCGGGGGCTGAAGCCGGAGGTGGTGGTGTCCGACTGGGGCGCCGACCCGTGGGCGGGCGGCGCGTACACCTACCCGGGCGTGGGGACGTTGTGGGCGTCCCCGGCCTGGGCCGAACCGCTGGGCGGGACGGTCTTCTTCGCCGGGGAGGCCACCGTCGGCCTGTCCGGCCCGCCCATGGCGCACATGGCGATGGCCAGCGGGGAGCGCGCGGCCACAGAGGTGATTGGGGCGCTGGAGAGATGACGGCCGGTAACGGGGAGCTGCACGGCGGGTGGTTCCTGCTCGCCCTCGACGACGAGATCGGCCCGGGGATCACCCCGCTGCGGCTGGGCGGCGCGCGCCTGATGGCCGTGCGCGACGGCGAGCGGATCCGGGTGTTCGAGGCCACCTGCCCTCACCGGGGCGCCCATCTGGCCTACGGCGGCAAGCTGGACGGCGACTGCGTGATCTGCCCCTTCCACGGCAAGCGCGTCTCGCTGGGCGGGTCCGGCCGCCGCTGGTCGGTGGGCGAGCTGCGGACGCTGCGGGCCGGGGCGGCGCTGTTCGCCCGGCTGTCCGGCGACCCCGGCGACGACCGCGGCTTCGAGCAGGCGATCAAGCAGGCGGCCGAGGACCTGGTGATCGTGGCGGCGGTGAACCAGCCGGTGACGGTCCCGGCCGAGTACGTCGTCGAGAACGCCTTCGACGCCCAGCACTTCAGCACCGTCCATCTGGTGCCCTCGGTGCGCGGCATGCGGGTCAGCATGGGCGGGCACGACGAGCTGGTCATCGAGGGCGAGTTCCGGACCAAGGCGCCGCCGTGGGAGCGGGAGCGGCGGCTCGACTTCGCCTCCCGGTTCGTGGCCCGCGCCTACAGCCCGCACCTCGTGGTGACCGAGCTGGGCACGGAGTCGGCGCCGTACACCATCGTCACCGGCGCGGTGCCGGACGGGACGGGCTGCGTGGGACGGGTGGCCATCGGCGTGCGGCCGGACCAGCGCGACTCGCTGCCCGCGCTCGTGCACGGCGCCCGCTACGCCTTCGACCAGGACTGCGTCGTCTGGGACCACCTGGACACCGGCGCCCCGCAGCGGCTGGACGCCGGCGACACCCCGGTCATCGCCTTCCGCCGCTTCTGCCAGGGCTTCGCCCCCGTCCCCGCCGGAGCGTCCTCATGAGCCTGTACATGCGCTCGACCGGCGAGGGCCGGGCCGTGTTGTGGATCCACGGCTACACGATGGACGCCTCGGTGTGGGAGCCGCTGTGGAACCTGCTGCCCGGCTGGCGGCACGTCGGCGTGGACCTGCCGGGGCACGGGCGGTCCGGGCCGCTGCGGCCGGGCACGTCGCTGCCCGCGCTGGCGGCCGAGCTGGCCGCGCTGGCCAGGGCGGAGTCGGCCACGCTGGTGGTGGCCGAGTCGATCGGCTCGATGATCGCGCTGCAGCTGGCCGTCGACCATCCCGATGACGTGCGCGGGCTGATCGTCGGCTCCGCGACCATCGCCGGCGCGCCTCCCGAGCCGGGCACCGCCGAGCGTTACCGGGCGCTGGCCGGGCTGGCCCGGATGGGCGCGGACGGCGAGCAGCTCGCCGACCTGTGGATGTCCTCGCCGCCGGACATCTTCCGCGGCACCGAGGACCATCCCGAGCTGCGGGCCAGGCTGCGGGCGATCGTGGCCGGGCACTCGTGGCGGGAGCTGCGCGACGGCGCGATGCACGGGCTGAGCAGGCACGTCCACACGGTGGAGGACCTGCGCGGCATCCGGGCGCGCACGCTGGTCGTCGTGGGCGACCGGGACATGCCGACGTTCCGGGCCGGCGCGGCGCTGCTGCGCGAGTCGGTCCCCCGGTGCCGTACGGTCACCGTCCCCGGCGCTGGGCACCTGTGCCTGATCGAGCGGCCCGAGGTCGTGGCGCCGCTCGTCGCCGCGCACCTGCGGCTGTCGGCCCTGGACGCGCACGAAACGGACGATGCGGATGAGGAGGCCGGGCGTGCCGATTCACGAGCACTATGAGCCGGGGGAGCCGTGCTGGGTGGACTACGGGGCGCTCGACCCGGCCGGCGCGCGGGCCTTCTACGGGGAGCTGTTCGGCTGGACCTTCCGCGAGGAGGGCGGCTACTCCTTCGTCGAGCTGGGCGGTCAGGTGGTGGCCGGTTTCGGCCGGGTGCCGCCGGGCCTGCCCGCCTCCTGGAACACCTACCTGGCGGCCCCGGACGCGGACGCCGTGGCCGTACGGGTGAAGGAGCTGGGCGGCGGCGTCGTCTTCGGCCCGATGGCGGCCGGCCAGGACGGGCGCGTGCTGTTCGCGACCGACCCGGCGGGGGCGGCCGTCGGTTTCTGGGAGGGGCACCGGCCGGCCGGGATCGTGCTGGCCGGCGAGCCGGGCACGTGGTGCGCCCACGAGCTGTGGTCGGCCGGGGCCGCGTTCTACCGGGACCTGCTCGGCGTCGCGCCCGAGGTCCGCGAGGGGACGGGGGCGCGGCCGCAGTGGATGACGTTCTTCGCGACCGCCGACCGCGCCGCGACCGCCGCGGCGGCGGCCCGGCTGGGCGCCACGACCGCCCCCGGGCATCCCCGGGCGACGATCGTGCGCGACCCGTGGGGGGCCCTATTCGCGCTGACGTGACCGGCCGGACAGCACGAAGAACAGGGCCACGAGGACGGCGCCGGCGATGACGACCACCGAGCCGACCGTCTTGCCGATCAGGAAGGCCACGACCACCGCGGCGGCGTAGACCAGGGGAACGACCAGCCGGAGGTTCAATCCCATGCGCGCTCCTTGAAGAAAGACGGAACGGAACTCAGACGCATCATCGAACAGGCCGGGCCGGCGGTCCAGAATAACGCCGGAATATACGTATCGGCCTACGTATTGGGCCCCGCACGCCGGGCCCGTCACTGCGTAATACGTATTCGATTATCGGAAGGGCTCGCGATGACCAAGGTATTAGTGATCGGCGGCGGCCCGGCGGGCTCGATCGCCGCGACGCTGCTGGCCCGCAACGGAATGGACGTCCGGCTCCTGGAACGCGAACGTTTCCCGCGTTACCACATCGGCGAGTCCGTCTCGCCGTCCTGCCGGACGATCATCGACTACGCCGGGGCGCACGAGAAGATCGAGGAGCGCGGCTATCCCGTCAAGGAGGGCCTGCTGCTGCGCTGGGGCGCCGAGCGCGACTGGACGGTGAACTGGGCGGCCACCTTCGGCCCGGAGGTGCGCTCCTGGCAGGTGGACCGGGACGACTTCGACCAGGTGCTGCTGGACCACGCCGCCTCCCAGGGCGTCGAGGTGATCCAGCGGGCCAGGGTCAGGCGGGTGCTGTTCGAGGACGGCCGCGCCTGCGCCGCCGAGTGGGACCGCGGCCTGGAGCGCTTCGATCACGTGGTCGACGCCTCCGGACGCGCCGGGGTACTGTCGGCGCAGCACTTCCGTGACCGACGACCGCACGACGTCTTCAGGAACGTCGCCATCTGGGGCTACTACCAGGGCGGCGAGCTCCTTCCCGACACGCCGGGCGGCGGCATCAACGTGATCTCCGCACCGGAAGGGTGGTACTGGGTGATCCCGCTGCGCGGCGAGGTGTTCAGCGTCGGCTTCGTCACCCACCAGACCCGCTTCCTGGAGCGGCGTCCCCACTACCGGTCGCCGGAGGAGATGTTCCACGCGGTGGTGGCCGAGTCGCCGACCGTGGCGGGGCTGATCGGCAGGTTCACCGGCCCGGTGCGCGTCGAGCAGGACTTCTCGTACGTGGCCGACTCCTTCTGCGGCCCCGGCTACCGCATCGCCGGCGACGCCGCCTGCTTCCTCGACCCGCTGCTGTCGACCGGCGTGCACCTGGCCATGTACAGCGCCCTGCTGGCCGCGGCCTCGATCACGGCCACCGAACGCGGCGAGGTGAGCGAGCAGGAGGCCCAGGGCTTCTACGAGTCCCTGTACCGCAACGCCTACCAGCGGCTGCTGACCATGGTCTCCTCGGTCTACCGGCAGTACCGCGGCCGGGCCAGCTACTTCTGGCTGGCCCAGCACCTGGTCAGGGGCGGGACGTCCGACCACGCGTTCGCCGCGATCACGGCCGGGCTGTCCGACCTGACCGACGCCACCACCGCCGGCGGCACCGCGCCGATGAGCGAGCTGGTGACCGCCGCCCACGACGCGGGGCTGCGCGCCCTGCGCAACGTCACGCCCGCCGGCAGCACCCTGGCCCCCATGCGCATGGACGCCAACGACCTGTACGACGCCGCCACCGGCCTCTACCTGACCGCTCACCCCCGGCTCGGCATCAGCCGCTCACTGACGAGGACGCCTTGATGAAGTCACTGGTCCGCCTGCTCCTGCCGCTCGCCTTACTGGCGGCCCTGCTCTCCCCCGCCCCGGCGACGGCCGCCCGGACGCCCGCCCCGGCCGCGGGCGGGCAGGCGTTCGCCGGGCAGGCGGAGGCCATGCGGCGGCTGTCGTTCATGATCGGCACATGGGCGGGGGCGGGCTGGACCGTCACGCCGTCCGGCACCCGGCAGGAGTTCCTGCAGACCGAGCGGGTGCGCTGGCAGGCGGGCGACCTGGTGATCTCGGTCGAGGGCCAGGGCCGCGACAAGGCCGACCCGCGCACGATCGTGGACAGCGCCCTGGCAGTGATCAACTACTCCGAGGCGACCGGCCAGTACCGCTGGGAGGCGTTCTCGCGCGGCTACGTCACCACGGTGGTGCCGGTGGTCGGCGACGACACCTTCGAGTGGAGCCTCCAGACGCCCGCCTACACCAGCCGCTACACGCTGACGTTCACCGGCACCACCTGGCACGAGATCGGCGAGACCACCGTGGACGGCGGCCAGACCTGGCACCAGAACTTCCAGATGGACCTGCGCCGGCTCTACTGACCTCTGCGCACACTTATACAAATGTAACACTGAGCGAAAATTTGGTAGCAATGCGTGCATAGTCCCAGTTCAGCCGGGTACCGCGACTCCATGAGCTCCTCGTCCTGGAGGAAACCGTGGACATCAATATTGGCCAAGGCCTGACGGACGCCTGGCGACAGGTCGCGACGTTCGTGCCCAGGCTGGTCGCGTTCCTGGTGATCCTGATCATCGGGTGGATCGTGGCGAAGGCGCTGCAGAAGCTCGTGGACAAGATCCTCGACCGCGTCGGCTTCGAACGGGCGGTACAGCGCAGCGGCGTGCAGCGCTGGCTCGAAAGCAGCCGGTACGACGCCAGCGGGCTGCTCGCCAAGCTCGTCTACTACGCGATCCTGCTGATCACCCTGCAGATCGCCTTCAGCGTCTTCGGGCCCAACCCGATCTCGGCGCTGCTCAACGGGGTGGTGGGCTGGCTGCCCAAGGCCGTGGTCGCCATCGTGATCATCGTGATCGCCGGGGCGATCGCCCGGGCCGTCAGGGACCTCGTCGACGGCGCGCTCGGCGGGCTGTCCTACGGGCGCTGGCTCGGCATCGCGGCGGCCGTCTTCATCTGGGCGCTGGGCATCATCGCCGCGCTCAACCAGATCGGCGTCGCCACGACCGTGACGACGCCGGTGCTCATCACCGTGCTCGCCACCATCGGCGCGATCATCGCCATCGGCCTCGGCGGCGGGCTCGTCCGTCCGATGCAGCAGCGCTGGGAGCGCTGGATCGGCCGGATCGAGGCGGAGGCGCCGCAGGCCAGGGCGCACGCCGAGGCGTACCAGCGGGGGCGTGAGGACGCCCGCTCGATGGCCCGGCCCGCCGAACCGGCCCGCACCACACCGGGCGCGCCCGGCACCACCGGCCCGACCGGCCCGACCATGGGCCCGACCGGGGGGACGACCGGCGGGGCGACCCGCGCGGACCTCCCGCCGGAGAGCTGAGCTCCGTGTGACCGGGACAAGCGCCCGGTCACGCGGACCCCTCACGGCCGGGCGTCCGGCGCGGGGTCAGGCGGGTTCGGCGAGGAAGCCCTGTTCGCGGGCGAGCCAGCAGACCGCCGTCAGCCGCAGCGCGGGCGCGTCGTGGTCGCCGCTGAAGATCCAGCCGCGGTGGCGCAGCTCGTCGAGGAAGCCCAGCAGATAGTCGCCGAGGGTCTCGCGGTCGAGCGGGATCGCGTCACGCAGCAGCGCCGCGTGCTGATCCACGGCCGCGACCAGCGCCGGCTCGCACTCCATCCTGGCGAGCTGGGCATGGCCCAGCGTGTCCATCAACCACCGCAGGGGCGCATGCGCCCAGCCCTCCTCGAAAACCACGCGCCAACTTTAAGGCATCGCCCGAGGTCAGCCCGCCTGGGGGGCGGGTGGCGCGGTCAGACGTGCGGTCGGTCGAAGGGCAGTCCGACGTAGTTCTCCGCCAGCGTGGTCGCCGCCGCCTCCGAGGAGGTGACGTAGTCCAGGTAGGAGGTCTGGAGCCGCCGCCCGTACGGGTCGTCCTCGTCGAAGGTGTGCAGCAGCGTCGTCATCCACCACGAGAAGTGCTGCGCCCGCCACACCCGCTTCAGGCACGCCGCCGAGTAGCCGTCGAGCAGCTCCGGCGAGCCGTGCTCGAAGAACGCCGCCAGCGCCTCGGTCAGCACCCGGACGTCGGCCACGGCCAGGTTCAGCCCCTTGGCGCCGGTCGGCGGCACGATGTGGGCGGCGTCCCCGGCCAGGTAGAGCCGCCCGTACTGCATGGGCTCGGCGACGAAGGAGCGCATCGGCGTGACGCCCTTCTCGATGATCTCGCCCGTGGTCAGCTCGAAGCCCGGGACGGTCTCCAGGCGGGCCTTCAGCTCGGCCCAGACCCGCTCGTCGGGCCACTGCGCCACGTCGGCGTCGGCCGGGACCTGGAGGTAGAAGCGGCTGACCGTGGGCGAGCGCATGCTGTGCAGCGCGAAGCCGCGCTCGGTCCTGGCGTAGATCAGCTCCTCCGACGACGGCGCCACCTCGGCCAGGACGCCGAGCCAGGCGAAGGGGTACTCCCGCTCGAACACCTCCAGGACCCCGTCCGGGACGCTCGGCCGCGAGACGCCGTGGAAGCCGTCGCACCCGGCGATCACGTCGCAGTCGAGCCGCTCGCCGCCGAAGGTGAGGTACGGCTCGGACTCCGGCGAGTGCACCTCGACGTCCTCGACCTCGAACCGCAGGTCGCCGCCGGCCGCCAGCCGGGCCGCGATCAGGTCCTTGACGACCTCCTGCTGCCCGTAGACGGTGATGGCCCGGCCGGGCACGAGCTTGTCGAAGGCGATGCGGTGGCCCGCGCCGCCGTACCGCAGCTCGATGCCGTGGTGCGGCAGGCCCTCGCGCAGCAGGCGCGCGCCGACGCCCGCCTCGACGAGCGTGTCCACCGTGCCCTGCTCCAGGACGCCCGCGCGGACCCGCCGCTCGACGTAGGCCCGGCTGCGCTTCTCCAGCACCACCGAGGAGATGCCGCGCAGGTGGAGCAGATGAGACAGCAGCAGGCCCGCGGGGCCCGCGCCGATGATCCCGACCTGAGTTCGCATGAGGGAAGTCTGCTGCCTGCCGGCCCCCGGAGCCGAGTAGCCTCTTCCACTGAGTGGAAGATGTGCGCAGGAGTGTGGTCATGTCCGGAGGAGCCCGGCGTCCGGGGCAGACGGTGACGTCCAAGGTGCTGGCCATCCTGGGGGCGTTCGACGCGGCCCATCCGCAGCTCACGCTGACCGACCTGGCCAGGCGAAGCGGGGTGCCGCTGAGCACGGCCCACCGGCTGGTGGCCGAGCTGGAGGAGTGGCAGGCGCTCAGCCGCTCCCCCGACGGGCGGCTGCGGGTGGGGCTGCGGCTGTGGGAGCTCGGCCAGCTCGCACCCGGCAGCCTCCAGGGCCGCGCGCACCCCTGGCTGCAGGAGCTGTTCGCCACCACCGGCGAGAACGTGCACCTCGCCGTCCGCGACGGCCTGGAGGTCCTGTACGTGGACAAGGTGTACGGCAGGCGGGCCGTGCCCATCGTCTCGCGCACGGGCGGGCGGCTGCCGATGCACCCGACCGGGGTGGGCAAGGCGCTGCTGGCCTTCGAGCCGGAGTGGTTCGTGCAGGCGTACCTGGCCCGCGCGCTCGAACGGCCCACGCCGCACACCGTCACCGAGCCGGGCCGGCTGGCCAGGGAGCTGGCGGCGGTACGGGCGCAGGGCTACGCGCTGACGCACGAGGAGATGACGCTCGGCTCGTGCTCGGCGGCCGCGCCGGTCGTCGTGGACGGGCGGGCGGTGGCCGCCGTGGGGATCGTGCTGGCCTCGCGGCGCGCCCGCGAGCTGCCCCGGCTGGTGGACCCGCTGCTGGAGACCGCCGCCCGGATCGCCGCCGCCTGCCGGGCCCGGTGACCGGCCGCCGGACGGCGGATGCTCCTATGGATGTCAAGCGACGTGTTCCTGATCGTTTGCTGTGATGAGCCCGTAGAGTTCGCGGGCGACATAGCGCTTCAGGCAGCGGATGATCTCTTTCTTGGACAGGCCGTCTTGAGTGCGTCGTTCCATGTAGGCACGGGTGCGTGGGTCCCAGCGCAGGCGACACAGGACGACGCGGTAGAGGGCTGCGTTGGCTTGGCGGTCGCCGCCGCGGTTGAGGCGATGGCGGGTGGTCTTGCCGGAGGAGGCGGGGATCGGCGCGACGCCGCACAGCATGGCGAAGGCGGCTTCGTTGTGGATCCGGTCGTGGTTTTCGCCGGCGGTGACCAGGAGCTGGCCGGCGGTGTCGGTGCCCACGCCGTAGGTGGCGGTCAGCCGCGGGTTGATCGCCGTCACCAGGGCGTCCAGGAGTTCGTCGAGGTCGGCGATCTCGGCGGACAGCTGCTGGTGGCGGCGGGCCAGGGACCGCAGCGCGAGCTGGGTGGCGGTGGCAGGGCCGGCGGCGTGGTCGCGGTCAGGGGCCAGGCCGGCGCAGGTGACGATCAGCTTTGTGGTGGTCAGGCCGCGCAGGCTTTGGCGCAGTGCGTCCGGGGCGGTGACGATCAGAGCCTTGATCTGCCGTTGGGTGTCGGCACGCTGGTCAATCGCGCTGCGGCGGGCGATACGCAGGGTGCGCAGCGCCTCGATGCGGCCTTCGCGCTGCTTGGGGGTGCCGGTGCGGTCGCCGGCGAGCGCGGCCTTGGCGGCGGCGATGGCGTCGATCGGGTCTGACTTGCCCTGAAAACGGCGGGCTTTGCGGTCAGGCCGGTCGATCTCGATCACGTCGAGGTGCTCGGCCCGGAGCAGGCGGGTGAGCCCGGCTCCGTAGACGCCGGTGCCCTCGACCCCGACGCGTGTCAGGTGCCCGAAAGCGCGCATCCAGGCCAGCAGGGCGGCGTATCCGGCCGGGGTGGCGGGGAACTGCTCGGTTCCCAGCACTCTGCCGACCGGGTCGATCACGGCTGCGGTGTGGGTGTCTTGGTGGGTGTCCACACCGCCGGCGACTTCGCTGATCGGGGCGGTGTCGGGTGTAATGGGGGTCATCGTCGTCCTGTCGTCTTGACCGAGGGGCAGGGCGGCACGCACCGGCCGGGCAAGCGGACAAGACAGTGATGGGGCCTCTGGCCAGGCTCCTATGAAGTCACAGGTGCCGCGTCCGGTGAGTGCAGGTGAGCGCCTCCCAGCCAGGGCTGACAGATCCGGTGGAGGACCCGAGGTCAGTCAGTCGCTGGGTCAAGCCCTGGTGGGAAGCGCTCATCTCCATCATCACTGTCAGTCGGTGAACTTCTGGATGCGGTCCTTGAACAGGGTGGTCGCGATGGCCGCCTTGTGCGGCTGCCCCTTCAGGAACGCCTGGGCGAAGCTCTTGGCCTGGTCGTAGGAGACCTTGCCGGGCATGGGCGGCTCGTTCGGGTTGACGTCCACGTCCACCAGGGCGGGGCCGTCGTGGGCGAGCGCCTGCCTGATCGCCGCGGCCACGTCCCCGGACTTGGTGACCTTGGCGCCGAACCCGCCGCACGCCCTGGCCCAGACCGAGTAGTCGGCCTCAGGCTGGGCGAAGCGCACGCCGTGCTCGGGATAGCCGAGGACCATCTGCTCCCACAGGATCTGGCCGAGCGAGTTGTTGTTGTTGATGACGACCTTGACCGGCAGCCGGTGCTGGGCGGCGGTCAGGAACTCGGCCATCAGCATCGCGAAGCCGCCGTCGCCGACGTAGGCGATGACCTGCCGGCCGGGGAAGGCGTGCTGCATGGCGATGGCGTACGGCAGACCGGGCGCCATCGTGGCCAGCGTGCCCGACAGGTAGAACTCGCGCCCGCCGCGGATCGTCCAGTGGCGGGCGGCCCAGGTGGCGATCGTGCCGCTGTCGCAGGTCAGGATGGCGTCGTCGGCGGCCAGGTCGTCCAGGACGGACATGGCGTACTGGGGGGCGATCGGGTCCCTGTCGGGGTTCTCCAGGCTGTCCATGTCGGAGCGCCACTTGGCCATGAGCTTCTGGTACTTGGCCAGGTGTCCGCCGCCGTCGCGCCGGGTGAGCAGCGGCAGCAGCTCGCGCAGGCCCTCCTTGGCGTCGCACACCACGGGCACGTCGGTCGGCACCCGCGCCCCGGCCCTGGTCGGCTCGGCCTCGAACTGCACCACCCGCGCCTTGCCCGGCTCGGGGAGGAACTTCGAGTACGGGAAGTTCGTGCCGATCATGAACAGGACGTCGGCCTCGTCCATCAGCTCCTCGCTCGGCCTGGTGCCGAGCAGCCCGATCCCGCCCGTCGTGTACGGCGAGTCGTCCGGGACGACCGCCTTGCCGGGCAGCGTCTTGACCACCGGCGCGCCCAGCGCCTCGGCCACGGCCAGCACCTCCTGCCGGGCGTGCAGCGCGCCCTGCCCGGCCAGGATGGCGGGCCGTTCGGCGGCGTTGAGCACCTCGGCGGCGCGCGCCAGGTCCTCCCGGCGCGGCAGCCCCGGGGGCCGCAGGTAGATCGGCGCGGTCTCCGGCGCGCGCACCGGCGCGACCGTCCGGTACGGGTCCTCCCCCGCGTCGGCCACCTGGATGTCGTTGGGCAGCGTGAGGTGGGCGACGCCGCGCCGCGCGTAGGCCGTCCGGACGGCCAGGTCCACCAGCGAGGGCAGCTGGGCCGGGTTGGTGATCATCATGTTGTACTCGGCCACGTCGGCGAACAGCTTGTCGAGGTGGACCTCCTGCTGGTAGCCGGTGCCGAGCACGGCGGTCTCCTGCATGCCGGTGATGGCCAGCACGGGGACGTGGTCGAGCTTGGCGTCGTAGAGGCCGTTGAGCAGGTGGATGCCGCCGGGGCCGGAGGTGGCCAGGCAGACGCCGATCCGTCCCGTGGCCTTGGCGTAGCCGGTGGCCATGAAGGCGGCGGCCTCCTCGTGGTGCACCAGCACGAACCGCACCCGGTCACGATGACGGCGCAGCCCCTCCATGATGCCGTTGATGCCGTCGCCCGGCAGGCCGAAGACGGTGTCCACGCCCCACTCGGCGAGCCGTTCGACCAGGGATTCGGATGCGATACGAGCCATATTGGCGGCTCTACCCCGCACCGCCGTCCACAGACCTCGTCACGAAAATCATTGTCATCTCTGGGGATTCGCGGGTATGGACCCGGCATGCGCATTCTGGTCACAGGAGCCACCGGCACCCTCGGCAGGGCCCTGGTGCCCGTCCTGCTCAAGGCGGGACATCGGGTACGGGCGCTCAGCCGTACCCGGCACGAGGACCGCGGGGGCGTGGAGTGGGTGTGGGGCGATCTGGCCTCGGGCAAGGGCGTCGCCGAGGCCGTCCGGCAGGTCGAGGCCGTCGCGCACCTGGCCACCGGCGGCCGGCAGGGCCGCGCCCAGGTGGACCTGGCCGGCACCCGCACGCTGACCGCGGCGGCCCGCGCGGCCGGGGCCTCGCACGTGCTGCTGCCCTCGATCGCCGGCGCGGACCGCGCGCCCGGCCACCGGCACAAGCTGGAGGCCGAACGGCTGGTCAGGGAGAGCGGCATGGCCTGGACGGTCGTCCGCGCCACCCCGTTCCACCAGTCGGTGGACCGGCTGCTGCGCGACCTGTCGGCGCTGCCCGTGCTGCCCGTGGACCGCTCGCTGCTGTGGCAGCCGGTGCACGTGGACGACGTCGCCGGCCGCCTGGCCGCGCTGCTGGCCGGCGGCCCGGCCTGCGCCGTCGTCGAGTACGGCGGCCCGCAGGTCCTCGGCACCGAGGAGCTGACCAGGACCTGGCTGGACGCCCGCCGTCTGCGCCGCCTGTGCCTGCCGGTGCGCATCCCGGGCAGACTGGCCGCCGCGCAGCGCGCGGGCGCGTTCACCACCGAGGCCGATCCCAAGGGCCGGATCACCTGGCACGACTACCTGTTCCCGCCGCCGCCCGTGCCCTCGGACGACTTCGCCGAGGAGCACACCGCCTCGCCGACCAGCCCGGCCACGCAGCCCGAGCGGGACCCGTCGGTGCGCGTCTACGGCGGCGACGAGGGCTACCAGCGACCGACCCGCGGCTGACCCGCGGCCGATCCGCGCCGACCCGCGGCTGAGACCGGTTACCGATTCGTTAGGCACCCCCCTCTTGCTGGGCTTTCTCCGCCGTCGGTACCGTCACTGAACAACTTGTTCAGCCTGACCGATCGAGAGGTTCGATGACGGACCTGGGCACCCGCATCCGGGTCTACCGAGGCATGCGCGGCATGACCGTGCGCGCCCTGGCCGGCGAGGCCAAGGCGAGCCCCAGCTTCATCAGCCAGCTCGAACGCGGGCAGACCAGCGCGAGCATCGGCATGCTGCGCAGGATCGCCTCCGCGCTCGGCATCACCGTGGCCGACCTGTTCAACGAGGACGACGAGCCCGCCCACCGCGTGGTGCGCCGCGCCGAGCGTCCCGAGCTGGCCACCGCGCCGGGCACCCGCAAGTTCCTGATCTCCCAGCGCCCGCTGCGCACTGTGGAGATGTACGCCGGCGAGTTCGACCCCGGCGCCTCCACCGGCGACGAGCCGTACACGCACGGCGACTCGCAGGAGATCTTCCTCGTGCTGCGCGGCAGCCTCACGCTCTGGCTGGGCCCCGCCGGGTCCGCCGCCGCGCACCCGCTGGGGCCCGGCGACAGCGTGGAGTACCGCACATCGGTCCCGCACCGGGTGGTCAACGACGGCGACGAGACCGCCGAGGTGCTCTGGGTGATCAGCCCGCCCACCCCGTCCGCCGGGGACAGAGCGGATGGGGAATCAGCGGAGGGGCACGTAGCAGCCGTGGAGGCAGAACAGTCATGACAGGCATCCCGCTCACCGACGACTACGCCAACGGGGGCGTCTCGTTCTGGTACCGGCAGATCGGCCTGCCCGCCAGGCGGCCCTCGCTGCCCGGCTCCCGCGAGTACGACGTGGCGATCGTCGGCGGCGGCTACACCGGCCTGTGGACGGCGTACTACCTGAAGAAGGCCCAGCCGGACCTGCGGATCGCGATCCTGGAGAAGGAGTTCGCCGGGTTCGGCGCCTCCGGGCGCAACGGCGGCTGGCTGTCGGCCGAGTTCGCCGGCTCCCGCGAGCGGCACGCCCAGGCCCGCGGCCGGCAGGCCATGATCGACCTTCAGCACGCCATGTTCCGCGCGGTGGACGAGGTCATCGACGTCACCCGCGCCGAGGGCATCGACGCCGACGTGCACAAGGGCGGTCTCGTGCACGTGGCGACCAACCCGGCCCAGCGGCGGCGGCTCCGCGAGGAGGTCGCCGACCTGCGCTCCTGGGGCTACGCCGAGGACGACATGCGGCTGATGGACCGCGACGAGCAGCGCGAACGCCTCCAGGTGGCGGGCACGCTGGAGGCCGCGTACTCGCCGCACTGCGCCCGCGTGCAGCCGGCCAAGCTCGCCGTCGGGCTGGCCTCGGCCGTGGCCGCGCTGGGCGTGGACGTCTTCGAGGGCACGACGGTGACCGAGATCCGGCCGCGCGTGGGCGGCGGCAAGGCGACCGCGCACACGCCGCACGGCGTCGTCTCGGCCGACTACGTCATCCGCGCCACCGAGGGCTTCACCGCGTCACTGGCCGGGCAGCACCGGCAGTGGCTGCCGATGAACAGCTCGATGATCGTCACCGAGCCGCTGCCCGCCGAGGTGTGGAAGCACATCGGCTGGGCCGGGCACGAGCTGCTCGGCGACCAGGCCCACGCCTACGTCTACGCCCAGCGCACGGCCGACGACCGGATCGCGATCGGCGGGCGGGGGGTGCCGTACCGGTTCGGGTCGCGTACCGACCGCCGGGGGGCCACCCAGGCGCGGACGGTGGCGCTGCTGTGGCGGATGCTGGTGAAGCTCTTCCCGGCGGCGGCCGACGCGCGGGTGCAGCACTCGTGGTGCGGGGTGCTCGGCGTGCCGCGCGACTGGTGCTCGACCGTGCACCTCGACCACGCGAGCGGGCTGGGCTGGGCCGGCGGGTACGTCGGCAGCGGCGTCACCACCACGAACCTGGCCGGGCGCACGCTGCGCGACCTGGTGCTGCGGCGGGACACCGAGCTGACGGCGCTGCCGTGGGTGGGCCGGCAGGTGCGGCAGTGGGAGCCGGAGCCGCTGCGGTGGGCGGGCGTGCAGCTCATCTACACGCTGTTCCGGGCCGCCGACCGCCACGAGAACGACCGCGGCACCGGCACCTCGCTGTACGCCCGCCTCGGCAACCTCGTCTCGGGCCGCTGATCTCCACTTACGGGTGAGGGGTCAGGGGCCGCCGGCGCCCTGCCAGGGGTCGTAGTCGACCTCCAGCGGCTCCTGCGCCGGCCGTTCGCCCTCCGGCACGTGCTGGAGGTTGACCCGGATCCGGTACCACACGCTGCTGCGCCCGCGCATGCCGTCGACCAGCACGTCGGCGGGCTCCAGCAGGGCCGCGACCTCGGGGTGGCGGGCCTTCCAGCGGTCGAGCCCGGCCAGAGCCTCCTCCTTGTGCTGGGCCCTGGCGATCTCGATGACCGGCATGGTCTGCTGCCTGCGCCCGCTGCCCTTGGGCGGCTTGGGCGCGGGCCCGAGCTCCTCGGCCAGCTCCAGCAGGCCGTCGAGCGACCCGGCGTGCAGGTCCATGTCCTCCCACGGGTCGCCGAGCTCGGCCAGCCGCTTCGGCACGCTGTCGACGGTGAACTCCTCGGGCCGGCAGCCGGGCACCTCCTCCCAGCTCAGCGGGGTGGACACGCGGGCGTCGGGCACCGCCCGCACCGAGTACGCCGAGGCCACCGTGCGGTCGTAGGCGTTCTGGTTGAAGTCGACGAACACGCCGTGGCGCTCCTCCTTCCACCACCGGCTGGTCGCCAGGTCGGGGGCCCGCCGCTCGACCTCGCGCGCCACGGTTTCGGCCGCCTTGCGCACCTGGGCGAACGACCACCGCCGGTCGATCCGGGCATAGACATGGAAACCCCGCGACCCGGACGTCTTGGGCCAGGCGACCAGCCCGTGGTCGGCGAGCACCTCCCGAGCCACCTGCGCGGTCGCCAGCACGTCGGCCCACTCGACGCCCGGGACGGGGTCGAGGTCGATGCGCAGCTCGTCGGGCCTGGCCAGGTCGTCGGCGCGGACCGGATGGGGGTTGAGGTCGACGCAGCCGAGGTTGACCACCCAGAGCAACTGCGCCAGATCGGTGCAGACCACCTCTTCGGCGCTCAGCCCGGACCGGTAGCGCAGCTCGGCCACCTCGATCCAGTCGGGCCGCTTGGCCGGCGCGCGCTTCTGGAAGAACGCCTCCTGCTCGATGCCGTGGACGAACCGCTTGAGCACCATCGGCCGCCCGTGCACGCCGCGCAGCGCCGCCTCACCGACCGCCTGGTAGAACCGGATCAGGTCGAGCTTGGTGTGGCCGGACTGCGGGAAGACCACCTTGTCGGGGCTGGTGACGCGGACGGAACGGCCCGCGACCTCGATGTCAGGCATGAGATCACGATACGCGGCGGGTCCGACAGTCAGCCGGGACGCCACCCCCGGCTGCGCGTCTCCCAGTAGGTCAGCCCGAGCCGCCGGTGCAGCTCGACGGCGGCCTCGTTGTGCTCGCGCGCCGCCCGTCCGCGGCCGAGCCGCCGGGCCAGCTCGGCCAGCACGTCGTGCACCGAGCCCCAGGCGGCGCTGCCCATGCCCATGACGATGAGCTGGCCGGCGCTGGGCAGCAGCCGTTCGTACAGCTCGGCGGGGTCGGGCGTGCCGAGGCGGGCGGCCACCAGCCCCCAGACGGGGTGCAGGAAGTCGGCGGCCCAGTCCTCGCGCAGCTCCACCCCCCACCGGCCGATCAGCTCCCGGGCCAGCTCCGGCCGCCCGGCCTCCAGCGCCGCGAGCACGGCCAGCGGCCGCACCGGGCTCATCAGCGGCCGCTCTCCCGCCGCCACCAGCTCCGCCAGCAGCTCCGCGCCCCGGCCCTGGCCGCGCCTGCAGGTGTAGAGGGTGCCCAGGCGGCGCGCCTCGATCCCCCACAGGCTGCCGCCGAACGCGAGCCCTGGGAAGCGGCCGAGCAGGGCCTCGGCCTCGTCCCAGCGGGCGTGCAGGGTGTGCGCGGCGGTCTGGGAGACGCGGACCATGGCCTCCAGCTCGGGCCGGGCGACCTCGTGCAGGAGCTGCTCGCAGCGGTCCAGGTCCCTGGCCCACTCGGCCAGGTCGCCCGCGCGCAGCAGGCACGACATGCGCAGGACGCGTCCGACCAGCCGGGCCTCCCTGGGCAGGCCGGGCACGGCCAGCATCTCCTCGGCCGCCCTGCGCCGCGCGTCGTTGCGGCCCGGGACGAACCCGGCGATCAGGTAGTTGTTCAGCGCCTTGGCCAGCAGCATCGGGTCGTCCAGGCCGCGGGCCAGCTCGACGGCCTCCAGCGCCAGCCGCTCGCCCTCCGCGCGGCGCGGGCCGTAGTGCAGCTCGATGCCGAGCGTGCCGAGCAGCGCCGCCCTGGACGCCGCGTCCAGGCCGCCGGCGAGCAGGTCCTCCAGCACCGCGACCATCGTCTCGTCCACGACGCCGTACGGCCGCCAGTTCCACACCGACAGCCCGCCGAACACCGAGACGGCGGCCACCAGCGCGTCCCTGTCGCCGAGCCGCTGGGCCTGGGCGACGGCCTCGTCCAGGTCTCGGTGCGCGCCGGCGGCGTCGCCCAGGCTGCGGCGGGCCCGGCCCAGCTCGGTGAGCAACCGGCAGCGCCGCGCCGAGTCGCCGGGCGGGAGGTGGGCGAGCGCCAGCTCCCACAGCTCGACGGCCTCCTGGTGGCCGTGCCGGGCGGCGGCCTGGGCGGCGGCCTCGCAGGCGTGCGTGACGGCCTTGGGCGCGCCGCCCAGCCTGGCCGCCGCGGCGAAGTGGCCGGCCAGCAGCGCCGGGTCGGCGCCGGGCACGCTCTCCAGGTGCAGGCCGGCCCGCAGGTGCAGCCGGGCGCGGGCGAGCGTGGTCAGGCCGGCGTCGAGGGCCTGGCGGACGAGGGCGTGCGAGAAGCGGTAGCCGGCGGCCTCGGTCAGCAGCCCGGCGGCCAGGGCCGGTTCCAGGCCGGTCATGACGTCCTCGACCGGCTGCTCCACGAGCGCGGCCAGCAGGTCCACCTCGACCTCGCGGCCCGCGACGGCGGCGGCCCTGAGCAGGTCCAGCGTCGTCCCGGGCAGCCTGGCGAGCCTGCGGTCGATCACGTCGCGCGCACCGGGCGGGACGAGGTGGCGTTCGCGTTCGGGCAGCCGCAGCAGCTCGGTGAGGTAGAACGGGTTGCCGCCGGTGCGGTCGAGCAGCTCCCCCGGGTCGGCGCTCACCTCGCGCAGGCGCAGGAAGTCGCGCACCCCGTCGGCGTCGAACGGCGCGAGCGGCAGCCTGCGGCCCTCCCTGGACAGGGCGGCCAGGGTCTCGCGGAGCTGGGCCGGATGGCCGTCCGGCTCGGGCCTGAGCGTGGCCAGCACCAGGGCGGACGTGCCCGCCAGCTCGCCGGCGACGTGGCCGAGCAGCTTCAGCGAGGAGGCGTCGGCCCAGTGCAGGTCCTCCAGCACCAGCAGCAGCGGGCCGCCGCGCAGCGAGTCGAGCACGGCGTCGTAGAGGTCGAACAGCTCGGCGTGCGGCGACGGCGGGATCATGCCCGCGCGCGTCCACGGCCAGAACGCCGGGGCCCTGGCGTCGTCCAGGCACCTGCCCCACTCCACCCGGAATCCGCGGGCGGCGGCCAGGTCGGCGGCGGCCCTGGCCAGGCTGGTCTTGCCGATGCCCGGCTCGCCGGTGACCAGCGCCAGCCCGCCGCGCCCGGCCCGCGCCGCGCCCAGCAGCTCCTCCAGGGTCCGCAGCTCCGCCTCCCGTCCCACCAGCCGCTCGCCCGCGCTCCGGCCCGCCATCGGCCCGGGCTCCGGGGCGGCCTCCGCGTCCTTGTCCGGTCGCCGGTCCGCCGCCGGGCGGGCGGTCGTCGCGCCGGGGACGTCCAGGGCCGGGGACTGGTCGAAGACGGCCTGTTCCAGGCGTCTGAGCTCCGGTCCCGGCTCGATGCCCAGCCGTCCGGCCAGCAGGCCGCGCACCCGGCGCAGGGCGGCCAGCGCGTCGGCCTGCCGGCCCGCCCGGTAGAGCCCGAGCACCAGCAGCCGCCACGCCCGCTCCCGGTACGGGTGCGCCTCGGCCAGCGCCTCCAGGTCGGGCACGGTGGCCTCGCCCAGCGCCAGCCGCGCCTCCAGCCGGTCCTCCTCGGCCGCCAGCCGCAGCTGCTCCAGCCGGGCCGGCACCTCGGGCGCGAGCCCGGGGAACTCGGCCAGCGGCTCGCCGCGCCACAGGCCGAGCGCCCGGTCGAGCACCCGCGCCGCCTCGCCGTGCCGTCCCTGCCGCACCAGCCGGGCGCCGTCGGCCGTCCAGGAGGCGAAGCGGGCGACGTCCGTCTGGCCGGGCGCGATGTCCAGCAGGTAGCCGGGCTCGCGGGTGAGCAGCACCCGGGGCGGCGTGCGCGGCCTGCGTCCGGGTTCGAGCACCCGCCGCAGGTGCGACACGTACGCCTGGAGCGTGGCGGTGGCCCTGGCCGGGGCCTCCCCCGCCCACAGCTCGTCGATCAGCCGGTCGAGCGGCACGATGCGGCCCGGTTCCAGCGCCAGCATGGCCAGCACCGCGCGCTGCTTGCGGGTGCCGAGGTCGAGCCGGACGCCGTCGGCGTCGTCCACCTCGAGCGGCCCGAAAAGTCGGAACTTCACAGACCTCAAGTCAACCCCAATTCCCACGCAAGTGGGACGACGCATCATCGATCACATGAACGAACTGAGGAACATGACGGCCGGCCCGGTGCTTCTTCCCGGCGACGACGGCTTCGACCAGGCGCGACGGCCCTGGAACCTGGCGGTGGACCAGCAGGTGCGCGCGGTGGTCGAGGCGGCCGACGCCGACGACGTGGCCGCCGTGATCGGCTACGCCCGCCTGCACGGCCTGGCGGTCACCGCGCAGCCGAGCGGCCACGGCGCGTCGGGCGACACCGAGGGAACGATCCTGCTGCGCACCGGCCGGCTGGGCGGGGTGGAGATCCGCGACGGCGTGGCGCGCGTCGGCGCGGGCGTGAAGTGGGGCGAGGTGCTGGCGGCCGCGAGCCCGCTCGGGCTGACCGGCCTGGCGGGCAGCTCGCCGGTGGTGAGCGTGACCGGTTACACCCTGGGCGGCGGCCTGAGCTGGTTCAGCCGCAAGTACGGCTTCGCCGCCGACAGCGTGCGCGCCGTCGAGGCCGTGGACGCCGACGGCGGCCGGGTCAGGGTGACCGCCGAACGCGACCCCGAGCTGTTCTGGGCCCTGCGCGGCGGCGGCGGCGACTTCGCGATCGTGACGGCGCTGGAGTTCGACCTGCACCCCGCGCCCACGCTGTACGGCGGCCGGATCATCTGGCCGGCCGACCGCGCCGAGCACGTCATGGCGGCCTTCCGCGAGGTCACCGCCGACGCGCCGGAGGAGCTGTCGGTGTGGTTCCAGCTCCTGACGCCGCCCGGAGCCCCCGGCTTCGTCATGGCCGACTGCACCTACCTCGGGGCCGACCCCGGGGCGCTGCTGCGGCCGTTCGAGGCGGTGGGCGGGGCGATCGCCGACACCAGGCGGCGGCTGCCGGTGGCCGAGCTGGCCTCGATCTGCGACGAGCCGGTCGACCCGAGCCCGGGCGTGGGCCACACCGAGCTGCTGACCAGGCTGGACGACGAGGTCGCCGGCGTGCTGGCCGGCGAGCCGATCGAGCCGCTGCTGGCGGTGCAGGTCCGGCACCTGGGCGGGGCCGTGGCCAGGCCGGTCGAGGGCGGGGGCGCGGTGGAGCGGCTGGCGGAGCCGTACCTCGTGCACGCGCTGGGCCTGCCGTCGCCGGAGGTGGCCGAGCGGATGGAGCGGCTCGGCAAGTCGCTGGTGCCGTTCAGCACCGGGCGGCGTCCGTTCACGATGCTGCACGGCGGGGAGCAGGCGGCGGCGGCGTTCTCGCCCGAGACGCTGGCCCGGCTGCGCGACCTCAAGCGCGCCCGCGACCCGCTGAGCGTCATCAGGTCCAACTTCCCGGTGCTCGGCTGACGAGCCTACGGCTCTTCGAGGACCAGGTCGCACGTCGCCCGGGGCTCCAGGAAGGCGCACAACCGGGCGGCCTCGGCCAGCAGGGCGTCGCGATCCGTGCGGCGCAACGGGGTGAAGGGCCGGATGCGCAGCGTCCGGTCCCGGATCCGCCAGGTGCCCTGCCACATGCCGTCGAGCAGGAAGGTGCCGGTGGTCGCGCCGTTGCCCGGAGGGAGCGGGACGGGGCGGCTGCCGGGGATCACCCGGGTCCGGTCCTTGTGTGACAGCAGCAGATTGTCGTATTCGGGGAGGAATCTGGGCGGGGCGGGCACGTCCTCGGCCGGGCGGGGCGCGTCGGGCAGGTCGTACAGCACCTGCCGCTCCTCCCCGCGGAACACCCGCAGGGGCAGCCGTTCCACCACCTCGCGCAGGTGGGTCAGCCCGGACCACAGCTGCACGTCCGCGACGCTCGCCGGGCCGAACGCGCCGAGATAGCGCAGCACCAGCGCGTCCACCGGCACCGGGCGCAGCGGCGCGCCGAGCCAGCTCTCGACCGGCGCCCACGCGGCGGGGCCGGTGCCGCCCCAGACGCCCCGCGGCGGCACCTGGCACAGCGCGAGGTGATGCGTGACCGCGTAGGCCAGCGCGCTCGGATCGGCGCCCGGCCGGCTCCGCGCGAGCAGCCTGCCGAGCTCGCCCCGGGTGCGCGGCCGCTCCGCCAGCAGCCGCCCGGCCTGGTCGAGCAGCGCCTCCCGGTCCGCGTCGCCGAGGCCGCGGCGGAAGTGCGCGCGGAAGCCGGCGGCGTGCAGCGGACGGAACAGCGCGCGCCAGCCCAGGCAGTCGCGCGCGCTGACGAGGTGCACGGTGTTGCGCATCAGGTGCAGCCGCACCACCTGGCGCTGCTCGGTCAGCGCCGACAGCTCATCCGGCGCGAAGCCCCGCAGCCGGGTCCACAACCCCACGTACGGGGCCAGCGGCGCCTGGGACTGCATGCCGCCCAGGTGCTCGATCGCGTCGATCGCCCGGCCCGGCGCGCGTTCCAGCAGGTACTGGCGGGCCAGCGTGGCCCGGTTGAGACGACGCCGGCTCAGCACGTCGCTCACCGCAGCGGCCCGAAGAAGGCCCGCAGGTCGGCCGCCAGCAGGGCGGGGGCCTCCATCGCGGGGAAGTGCCTGCCGCGCTCGAACTCGCTCCAGTGCGCGCCGGCCGGCGCGGGCACCAGCCGGCGCACGGTCTCGTCGGCGCCGAAGACCGCGAACCCCTGCGGCACGGCGGGCGGCGCGCCCCAGTCGGCGGAGTGGGCCTGCTCGTACAGGGTGTGCGCGGCGGAGGCGCCGGAGCCGGTGAACCAGTACAGGCTGACCGTGGTGAGCAGCTGGTCGCGGTCGACCGGCAGGTCGGTCCACTCGTGGACCTTCTCGGCGATCCAGGCGAGCTGCAGCAGCGGCGAGTCGGCCAGGCCGTAGCCGATGGTCTGCGGCCGGCTGTTCTGGATCGCCAGGTAGCCGGAGCCCTCCTGCTGGAAGGCCTCCATCCGGCTCAGGATCAGCTTGTCGACCGGGTCGTCGGCGTCGAGCCGGTCGGCGATGCCCGGCATGAAGGTGGCGACGTTCGCGGCGGTGAACGGATCGGTCACCACGTGCACGCCGACGACGTGCTCTCCGTCGAGGCCGGCGAGCAGGCCGGACACGCCCGCGCCGACGTCGCCGCCGTGCACGCCGTACCGCTCGTAGCCGAGGCGGCCCATCAGCTCGGCCCAGGCGCGTGCGGTGCGCCCCATCGTCCAGCCGGTCCCGCCCAGCGGCGTGGAGAAGGCGTAGCCGGGCAGCGACGGCGCGACGACGTGGAAGGCCGGGCCCTCGTCCGGGGCGACCAGCGGCTCGATCAGGTGCAGGAACTCGGCGACGGAGCTCGGGTAGCCGTGGGTGATCAGCAGCGGCCTGGCGTCGGGGCGGTCGGACCTGACGTGCAGGAAGTGGATGCGCTGGCCGTCGATCTCGGTGGTGAACTGCGGGTACCGGTTGAGCCGGGCCTCCTGGGCGCGCCAGTCGTACTGCGTCCGCCAGTACCCGGCGAGCTCCTTCAGGTGGCCGAGCGGCACGCCGCGGGTCCATCCGACGCCGGGCAGCTCGCCGGGCCAGCGGGCGTGGGCGAGCCGGTCGTGCAGGTGGTCGACGTCGGCCTGGGGGATCTCGACGCGGAAGGGCTGGATGTCGTCGCGCACGGCGTTTCTCCTCGTGAACGGCTCGGCCATGAGTGCTCTTGCGCTCATGCGGAGAACACTAGGAACATTCGCGGAAAGGATCGTTCCTAGATTGTCGTCAGGATCGAAGAATGCTGGAAACCTCGGCGCGGCTGCTGCGCCTGCTGTCCCTCTTCCAGGCCAGGCGCGACTGGACGAGCACCGAGCTGGCCGCCCGGCTCGGCGTCACCACCCGGACCGTCCGCAACGACGTCGGCCGGTTGCGCGCGCTCGGCTACCCGGTCGACGCGCGGCCGGGCGTGGCCGGCGGCTACCGGCTCGGCTCGGACGGCGCCCTGCCGCCGCTGCTGCTGGACGACGACGAGGCGGTGGCGGTCGCGATCGGCCTGCGCACCGCCGCGAGCGGCTCGATCGCCGGGATCGAGGAGACCTCGATGCGGGCGCTGGCCAAGCTGCAGCAGGTGCTGCCCGCGCGGCTGCGTCACCGGGTGAGCGCCTTCCGGTCGTACGCGCTGCCGATGCCGTCGCGCGGCTCGCAGGTGGATCCCGACGTGCTGACCGTGATCGCGAGCGCGTGCCGCGACCATGAGCGGCTGCGGTTCGACTACCGGGCGCATTCCGGGGCGGCCAGCCGGCGCTCGGTGGAGCCGTACCGCCTGGTGCACGTCCGGCGGCGCTGGTACCTGGTGGCCTGGGACGTCGACCGGGACGCCTGGCGCACCTTCCGGGTCGACCGGATCGAACCACGGACGCCGGCGGGGCCGCGCTTCACGCCCCGCGAGCTGCCGCCCGACCACGAGATCACGGCGCGGGTGGCCCGCGGGGCCGGCGAGGCGACCTGGCGCTACCGGGCGCGGGTCATCGTGCACGCGCCCGCCTCGCACGTGCGCGACCGGCTGCCGATCCCGGTGGACGTGCAGCCGCTGGGCGAGGACCGGTGCGTGTTCGAGCCGGGCTCGGACCACCCGGAGATGCTCGCCCTCCACCTGGGCCTGCTCGACGCGGACTTCACGGTCGTGGACTCGCCGGAGCTGGTGGCCGCGCTGCGCACGCTGACGAGCCGCTACCAGCGCGCGATCGCCGCCGCCGACCAGCCACCCGGCTAGCCGGCACGCCTCGAAAAGGCCGCGCCCGGCCAGGCGACGCCCGCCGGTGCCGGGTCAGGCGGGGTCGCCGTGGCGGCCCGCGCCGGCGGCGAATCTGGCGGCGCCCTGTGCGGCGTCCGGCAGCGAGACCAGGCCGTGGCGCAGCTCGTTGCGCATGGCCTCGTCCTCGGGCAGGCCGTGCTGCTCCAGCAGCGACATGCGGTCGCCGCGCAGGCACGCCTGCGGGAACGCGGCGATCCGCGCGGCCAGCTCCTCGGCGTGCCGCCGGGCCGTGCCGGTGGGCACCAGGCGGTTGACCAGGCCCATGTCACGGGCCTCCGGGGCGCTCACCGCGCGGCCGGTGAGGATCATGTCCATGGCGCGGGAGCCGCCGACGAGCCGGGGCAGCCGCACCGTGCCGCCGTCGATCAGCGGCACGCCCCAGCGGCGGCAGAAGACGCCGAACACCGCGTCCTCCTCGGCCACCCGCAGATCGCACCAGAGGGCGAGCTCCAGCCCGCCGGCCACCGCGTGCCCGGCGACGGCCGCGATCACCGGCTTGGACAGGCGCATCCTGGTGGGCCCCATGGGGCCGTCGCCGTCCTCGCCGACGTGGTTGTCCAGCGCCTTGAGGTCGGCCCCGGCGCAGAACGTGCCGCCCTCGCCCCACAACACCGCCACGGCCGCGTCGGAGCGCTCGAAGCCGGCGAACGCGTCCGTGAGCGCGTCGGCGGTCTTCCTGTCCACCGCGTTGCGCGCCTCCGGCCTGCTGATGACGACGGTGGTGACGGGCCCCTCGCGCTCGACGCGTACGGTCATGCGCCCCTCCTCCGGGGAACGTGCGGCTTCGCCTCGGGGAAACCTGCCGAGCGTACCCTCAGGCGAGGGCCCCGGCCAGCAACGCGTCGAAGTGGTCGGCCGCCGGGGCGTCGATGCCGCGCAGCGGGCCGCGCTCGGCCAGGTGCGCCTCGGCGTACAGGCGGGCGACCAGGGCCTTGCGCCCGTCGTCGAGGCCCCATCCGGCCTGGTCCTCCAGCAGGGCGGCGGCGTAGACGTCGGCCATGAACTGGGCCAGCGGATAGAGGCGTTCCTCGGCGAGCGCCGGGTCGAGCCCGTGCCAGGCCGCGACGGCCTTGGACAGGTCGTCGATCCGTGCGTGCACCAGGTCGGAGGTGGCCAGGGCGCGCAGGCGGGCCAGGAACGGCACGTGGGCCTCCTCGCGGAGCATGGCGCGGCGCACGTCCAGGCACAGGATGTTGTCGCCGCCCTCCCAGATGGGGTTGACCTGGGCGTCGCGCAGCAGCCTGGCCACCGGCCACTGCTCGATGTAGCCGTTGCCGCCGTGCACCTCGATCGCGTCGCTGGCCGCCGTCAGGCCGAGCCGGGCGGCGCGCAGCTTGATCAGCGCGGGCCCGAGCCGCAGGCGGGGGCCGACCAGGCCGTCGAACACCATCGCCTGGGCGGCCTCGACCTCGACGATCAGCTCGGCCAGCTTGCGGCGCATCAGGGGCTGGTCGATGAGCGGGCGGCCGAACGCCTCGCGGGAACGCGCGTAGCAGACCGACTCGACCAGGGCCCGCCTGGCCACGCCGACGCCCATCATGGCCACGCCCAGCCGGGAGGCGTTGGTGAGCTTCATCATCGTCCCGAGCCCGGAGCCGGAGCCTCGCCCGGCCAGCAGGAACGCCTCGGCGCCGGTGAACTCGACCTCGGCCGAGGCGACCGAGCGGGTGCCCAGCTTGTCCTTCAGCCGCCGGATGCGCACCCCGTTGCGCGAGCCGTCGCGCCGCTCCCACAACGCCAGGAACGGCGCCACCGACCCGTCCGGCGTGCGGGCGAGCACCACGAACGCCGAGCCGTTGGCGTTGGAGGCGAACCACTTGAACCCGGTCAGCCGCCACGCCTCCCCGTCGGGCTCGGCCCACGCCTCCAGGGCGGCCAGGTCGGAGCCGCCGGTGCGTTCGGTGAACATCTGAGCGGCCTCGCCGGAGTAGTAGCCGTCGGCGAAGATCTCCCGGACCCGGTCGCGCACGTCCGGCGGCGCGTGCTTCTCGGCCAGCGAGACCACCATGTCCCCGCCGGTGCCGAGTGCGCAGCCCATCCCGATGTCGGCCTGGTCGAGCAGGTACGTCCAGGCCGCCGCCAGCGCGGACGGATCCGCCCCGTTCGCCCGTGCCTCCTCGGCGAACGACGGCGAGGTGAAGTTGTCCTCCATGAGCGCCGCGCGCGCGGCCTGGAAGGACGGCGGCATGACGACCCGGCTGACGTCCCTGCCCCACTTGTCGTACTTCTCCAGGCGGGGCGGGTTGCGGTCGGTCTCCTCGGCGCACTCGGCGACCAGGCCGCCCATCAGCGCGCCGAGCCGTTCGAGGTGGGGCTCGGCCCAGGCGAAGCCGTCGCCGAGGTGGCGCCGCATGAGCAGGCGCAGCGTGGGGTCGCAGGTCCACCAGTTGCGCCCGGCCGCCCCCTGGTAGCGCTCGGTGGCGTAGCGGTCGCTGTGGTCGAAAGGTTCGATGAGATACCGGCCCATACTCGCGAGTGTTACATATAATCAACACGCGATGGAAGACCGTAACACCTCACTCAGCGCCCGGTCGGCGGTGCTGAGCGCGCTGCTCGGCAGCCACCCGCCCCGCCTGCCCGCCCGTCACCTGGTGCGCATCGGCGCGCTGTTCGGCATCGCCGAGGGCACGGTCCGGGTGGCGCTGTCGCGCATGGTGGCGGCCGGCGACCTGACGCAGCAGGGCGGCCGCTACACGCTGTCCGAGCGGCTCGTCGAGCGCCAGGCCCGGCAGGACGAGAGCCGCGACCCGCACACCAGGCCGTGGGACGGCACGTGGGAGGTGGCGGTGGTCACCGCCGAGCGGCGCGCCCCGGCCGACCGGGCCGCGTTCCGGCACACGATGTCCGCGCTGCGCATGGGCGAGCTGCGCGAGGGCACCTGGCTGCGTCCGGCCAACCTGGTGCGCGAGTGGCCCGAGACCGTCACCGCGCAGTGCACCCTGATCGACGGCCGCCCGCACGGCGACCCCACCCCGCTGCTGTGGGACCTCGACGGCTGGGCGGCCGAGGCGGGCCGGCTGGAGCGGGCGCTCGACCGGGCCGACGGGCTGGCCGAGGGCTTCCTGGTCTCGGCCGCCGTGCTGCGCCACCTGCTGGCCGACCCGCTGCTGCCCGCCGAGCTGCTGCCCGCGGGCTGGCCGGGAGCCGCCCTTCGGGCCCGCTACGACGCCTTCGACCGCCGCTACCGCGAGGTCCTGCACGCGCACATGGAGGGCTGAGCCCTCCCGAATCAGAGCTCGACGCCGAAGACGATGCGCTTGTTCCTGAACTCGGTGACGCTCCACACCTTGCCGCCGCGCACCGTCAGGTCCTCAGGCCCGATCGGGTACGGCCTGGTCAGCAGCTTGTCGCCGCTGTGGACGAGCAGTCTGCCGTTGGTGGCGGCGTCGGCCGCCTGGCTCAGGTACCACCTGCCGCCCCACGAGACCGCGCCCTGGATCTTGGGGTGGCCCATGACGAAGGCGTCCTTGGGCGTGCCGTCGGTCAGCGGCAGGTTCCAGCGGGCGACCCACCCGCCGGGGTCGCTCTCCCGGTACTCGCCCGCGACCAGCGCGGGCGTGCCGCCGCTGCGGTCGACCGACAGGAACGAGACGTGCGGCCCGCCGCGCGCGAGCTTCCAGCAGTCGGTCTGCGGGAGCAGGTAGCGGTAGCCGAAGGCGTGGAACCGGCCGCCGGAGCGCCCGACGCGCGCGGGGTCACCCAGGTCGGGCTGGGCGGTGCGCAGGTCGAGCAGGTTGCCCAGGTCGAAGACGCGCAGGCCGTTGTAGGTGTCGGCGACGTAGAGCAGGTCGCCGTGGCAGGCCAGGCCGCCCGCGTGCACGTCGATCGGCCCGTACGAGCCGTCGGGCCTGGCCTCGACCAGCAGCGCGTGCTGGTACTTCAGCGTCCGGGGGCTCAGGAACGACACCCTGATCCCCCGCTCGCCCGCTGCCGGCTTGAAGTACCAGCTCACCAGCAGCACCGGCACGCCGATGTTGCCGGACTCCTCGCCGCAGGTCACGCCCTGCGGGTACCAGTCGACCGTGTCCTGGTCCTTGGCGTCGAAGGCGTACCAGTCCGCCGGCCTGGGCCGCATCGAGCCCAGCGCCGCCGTCGCGCCCTTGTGGACGGCGGTCCTGTTGGCGTGGGCCAGCAGGGCCTCGACCCCGGTCGCGCCGATCTCCCCGGCCAGCTTCGCCGCCCCCGTGGCCAGCGTCCCCGTGGCCCGCGTTAACGCGTAGGGCGCCTTGTCGGCCGGTACCATCCCCGTCGCCGCCATATCTGCCTCACTTCGTCCGTCTCTCGGAGTAGTTTGACGGACGCGCGGCGGCATTTGTTGGCGTTCAGTCCCACAGGTGCACCGGCAGACCCGACAGGGCCAGCTCGCGGTAGCGGCGCACGAGCCGTTCCCGGTCGCCGCCGAAGCGCGCCAGCGCCTCGCGCTGCCAGACCGCGCCGGTGCGCCGCAGCCGGGTGCGCTGGGCGATGACGTCCAGCGCGGTGTCGGCGTCGTGCGGGGTCACCCCGGCCGTCAGCAGCGCGGCCCGCGCCTCGGGCAGCAGCCTGAGCACCAGGTCGGCGGCCTCGAACTCGCCGTCCAGCCCCGGCCAGGTCAGCTTGGCCTCCAGCCCGTCCTGGGCGGCGCGGTAGAAGTTCTGGTACGCCTCGGCGAACCGGTAGCCGGTCAGGTCCCGCTCGGCCTGCGACAACGTCAGCCCCAGCAGGAACGCCGTGTTCGCGGTCATGTCCGCGCACGAGGGCCCGGCGGGCAGCGCGCGCATCTCGACCCGCAGGTGACCGCCGTCGGCCGGGTCGTAGACGGGCCGGTTCCACTGCCAGATCGTGCCCTGGTGCAGCCGCAGCTCGGGCACCTCGTGCGGCTCGGCGTCGTCGGACAGGTCGGGCACGATCGGCTCGTAGTCCTGGACGTACCGCTCGAACAGCTCGTGCGCGCCCTCCCGCACCCAGTCCGAGCCGAACGTGACCCGCCCGTCCCTGCGCCCGCGCCGCTCCACGTCGCGGTCGTCGGCCGCCTCCTCCATCAGCGCGATCCGCGTCTCCGCCCACAACTGCCTGCCCAGGAAGAACGGCGAGTTGCCGCACGCGGCCAGCACCGGCCCGATGGCGAGCTGGGCGGCGTTGAACAGCCGGGCGAAGCGGTCGGGCGGCGTGCGGATGTGCACCTGCCAGGAGGTGTTGGCGCTCTCCAGGATCACGTCCTCCACCGACAGCTCCAGGTCCTCGATCTTGACGAGGAACGGCTCCAGCCGCAGCCGCCTGATGCCCCTGCTCATGGCCCGGTAGCGGTTCTGGTCGCTCATCGCGCCGATGGTGAAGTCCTCGGCGGCCAGCGTGGGCAGGATCCCGATCGGCAGCGCGCCGCCGTCCTCGACGGCGGCGTCCACCTTGGTCACCGTCTCCTGGATCTCGGCCCCCATGCGCTCGAAGGGCGCGCCGGCCAGCGTCATCGGGGTGAGGTTCACCTCGATGTTGAAGCGGCCCAGTTCGAGCACCACGCGCGGGTCGTCGAGCTTGTCCCGCACCTCGTCGTTGCGCGGCAGCGGCCGTCCTTGCTCGTCAATGAGGAACAGCTCCAGCTCGGCCCCGATGGTGGCCGGCCCCTGGCCGAAGCCAGGGGTTTCGAGCAGCTCGCGAAGAGTGCCGAGCTGCTCCCGGATGCGTTCTCCGAAGCGCGCGTACTCCGCCTCGGAGAACCGCTCTTTTTCCAGATCTCGTCCCATCGCCCCCTTCTGTCCAGTACGCAAGTGTCCACACCTCACCAGCCGATCGGTCCGTCGTCCTCCAGGTAGGCGCCGGTCGGTCCGTCGGCGTCCAGGGTCGCCAGCCGTACGGCGATGGCCGCGCCCTGCTCGGCGGTGCGGAAGCCGGTGTGGGCGTTGAGGTCGGTGGCGCAGTAGCCCGGGTTGGCGGCGTTCACCTTCACGGAGGTGCCCATCAGCTCCTTGGCGTAGCAGACGGTGATCACGTTGAGCGCGGTCTTGGAGCATCCGGCCCGCCGGCGACCTGCGCAGCAGCGGCAGCATGGCGTTGGTCACGGTCACCACGCCGAACACGTTCGTCTCGTAAACCTCCCGCAGCTCCCGCGCGATCTCGTGGCCGATCCCCTTGTTCGCGCCCGCGTCACCCCGTCCGACGTGGGCCTGCCCGGCGGCGGACGCCGGCGCACCCCCGGCCTGCGCCGCCAGGAGGTGGCCCAGCTCGCCGGCATGTCGATCGACTACTACATCCGGCTGGAGCAGGGCCGGGGCCCCCACCCGTCGCGGCAGGTGCTCGGCGCGGCCCGGCACGAGGTGGAGGTGCGCAGGGAGCAGCGCAAACAGGTCACCCATCCGGTCGTCGGCACGATCGACGCCATCTGCCAGGTGCTCCCGGTGCCCGACCGCGACGACCTGCGGCTGGTGCTCTACACCACCGAACCCGGCTCGCCCTCCCACCCGGCCTTGCGCGACCTGCGGCGACTCACTCTAAGCTCATGAGATGCGAGCGGTTGCCTTTGACATCTTCGGCGGGGAGCTCGACGTGCGCGAGCTGCCCGATCCCACCCCCGCGCCCGGCGGGGCGGTGATCCGGGTCGAGGCGACCGGGCTGTGCCGCTCCGACTGGCACGGCTGGCAGGGGCACGACCCCGACATCAAGGTCCTCCCCCACGTGCCCGGCCACGAGCTGGCGGGCGTGATCGAGGCCGTGGGCCCCGACGTGCGCGGCTGGCTGCCGGGCGCGCGGGTCACCGTGCCGTTCGTCTGCGCCTGCGGCACCTGCGCGGCCTGCGCCACGGGCCAGCAGCAGGTGTGCGAGCGGCAGACCCAGCCGGGCTTCACCCACTGGGGCTCCTTCGCCGAGTATGTCGCCGTCGAGCACGCCGACGTCAACCTCGTCCCGATCCCCGAGGAGATGGCCTACGCCACCGCCGCCGGGCTCGGCTGCCGCTTCGCCACCGCCTTCCGGGCGGTCGTCCAGGTGGGCGAGGTGCGTCCGGGAGAGTGGGTGGCGGTGCACGGCTGCGGCGGGGTCGGGCTGTCGGCCGTGATGATCGCGGCGGCGTCCGGGGCGCGGGTGGTGGCCGTGGACATCAGCACCGACGCGCTGGAGCTGGCCGAGCTGGCCGGGGCCACGCACTTCGTCAACGGCTCGGCCGGCGACGCGGCGGCCCAGGTCAGGGAGCTGACCAGGGGCGGCGCGCACGTCTCGCTCGACGCGCTGGGCAGCCCCCGCACGTGCGCGGCCTCGGTCGAGAGCCTGCGCAGGCGGGGGCGGCACGTCCAGGTCGGCCTGCTGCCGGGCGGCGCGACGCCGGTGCCGATGGACCGCGTGATCGGCCACGAGCTGCGGCTGCTGGGCAGCCACGGCATGGCCGCGCACGCCTACCCGCCCATGCTGGAGCTGATCAGGGCCGGGATCCTGCACCCCGACCAGCTCGTCACCCGGACGATCGGCCTGGCCGACGCCGGCAAGGCGCTGGCCTCGATCGGCTCGGTCCCGGGCGTGACGATGATCCTGCCGCGGGCGGGCGCGTGAGGGCCGCGTACAGATGAGTGAGGGGGAGCTCACTCCTCCAGCTGCACGCCGAACGTCCTGAGCACCAGCGCCAGCATGGCGTAGTGCGCGACGAGGACGACGAGCTCGATCCTGCACACCTCGTCGTAGCGGTCGCACAGGGCCGCCCAGGTGGCGTCGGTGAGGTCGCCCGCGTAGTGGAGGTCGTCGGCCACCTGTAACACCAGGCGGTCCTCGACCGGCCAGAGGGCGTCGAGCTGGCGGACCGACTCGATCTCGACGTCGGTCAGGCCGACCTCGCGGGCGATGCGGGCGTGATGGGCCCATTCGTAGGCGCTGCCGCTGTGGAAGGCGGTGCGCAGGATGGCCAGCTCGCGGTCGCGGGCCGGCAGCGTGCCGTTGAGCAGCGCGCCGCCGAAACGCAGCCAGCCCTGGTAGACCGCGGGGTGCCGGCCCAGCGTCGTGAACACGTTCTGGGGGTTCGCCTGCTGAAAGTCGTCCCATTCCGCAGGAGGCAGGGGCTTCACTCGAGGCTTCATGGCCATGAGCATTCCCCAAATGAGCGTCCACTTGTCCGGCGGCGGCTTTACCGTCACTTAGGAGGACTTTCCACAGTGCGGGCTTTACGTCAGGATTGAGTGGCCCGCAGACGTTGCAAGCCTGGTCGACCGCAAGGACCCCATGGTGATTCGAACGTTGCTCGCTGAGGACATGAACCTGGTACGAGGGGCGCTCGTGGCGCTGCTGGCCTACGAGGAGGACATCGAGGTCGTCGCCGAGGTCGAGCGGGGCGACCACATCCTGGCCGCCGCCCAGTCGTGCCGTCCGGACGTGGCGGTGCTCGACATCGCCCTGCCGGGCATGGACGGGCTCGCCGCCGCCGGAGAGCTGCACGACAAGCTGCCCGGCTGCGGCGTGCTGATCCTGACCGGCGTCGGCACCCCCGGGCTGCTGAAGCAGGCGCTGGAGGTGCACGTCCGGGGGTTCATGGCCAAGGACGCGCCGCCGGAGCGGCTGGCCGACGCCATCCGCCGGGTCGCCGACGGCGAGCGGGTCATCGACTCGGAGCTGGCCATCGCGGCCATGCGCCCCGAGGAGCCGCCGCTCACCCCCCGTGAGCTGGACGTGATCGGCGCGGCGGCCGACGGCGCCTCCATCGGGGAGATCGCCGCGTCGCTGTTCCTGGCCGAGGGAACGGTCCGGAACTACCTGTGCCGGACGACGTCCAAGCTGGGCGCGCGCAGCCGCATCGACGCCATCCGCATCGCCCGCGAGTCCGGCTGGATCTGACCTCCCTCCGCCGTCCCGGCCCGCCCCCGCCCGCTCAGGGACGGGTGTGGGCGGCCAGGAAGGCCAGGACGTCGGCGGCGAGCGCGATGGACCGGCTCACGGCGCGGGCACCGTGACCGACGTCGCGCTCGTGGCGCAGCAGGACGGGACGGGAACCGTCCTGCCGCGTCCGCCGGACCCACTGCATGGCCGCGCACATCTTGCGGGCGTGCATCGGGTCCACCCGGGTGTCGGCGGCCGAGACCGTGAACAGCGTCGCCGGGTAGTCGGCGTCCGGCCGGACGTGGTGGTAGGGCGAGTAGGCCATCAGCCAGGCCAGGTGGTCGGGGTCGGCGGGGTCGCCGTACTCGCCGGTCCAGGACGGCCCGAGGCCGCTGAGGTGGTAGCGGGCCATGTCCAGCAGCCCGGCCGAGCAGACGGCGGCGGCGAACAGGTCGGGGCGCTGGGTGAGGGCCGCGCCGACGAGCAGGCCACCGTTCGACTCGCCCCAGATGCCGAGCTGCTCCGGGGTCGTCCAGCCGTCGGCGACCAGTTTCTCGGCCGCGGCGACGAAGTCGTCGAAGACGTTCTGCTTGCGTTCCAGCATGCCGTCGCGGTGCCAGGACTCGCCCTCCTCGCCGCCGCCGCGCAGGTTGGCGATGGCCAGCACGCCGCCCGACTCCACCCAGGCCAGCGAGTCGGCCGCGTAGCCGGGCATGAGGGGGATGCCGAAGCCGCCGTACCCGTTGAGTATCGCCGGGCGGGGGCCCGAGCCGGAGGACAGCGCGACCACGACCATGCGCACGGGGGTGCCGTCGGCCGAGGTGTACTCGACATGGTGGCTCCGCACGTCGGGCAGCGCGACCCGGCCGGGCGGGGCGGCCCACAGGGTGGCGGCGCCGGTGCGGGCGTCGTAGCGCCAGATCTCGGCGGGCGTGACGGCGTCGGTGTAGGTGAACCAGGCCTCGTGGCCGCCCTCGGGCCGGGAGCTGAGCGAGGCGATCGAGCCGCTGCCGGGCAGGGGCACCTCGCCCAGCCGCTCCCCCGTCCTGGCGTCGTGCACGGCGATCTCGCCGATCGCGTGGCGGGTCCTGGAGACCAGCAGGCGGTCGCCGTCCAGCAGGGTGAACGCGCCGAGCACCGCCCGGGGGTCCTCGGGAACCAGCTCGCGCCACACCTCGGGCTCGGCCGGGTCGGCCACGCACAGCCGGCGCCGGGGGGCGTTGCGGTCGGTGAGCAGGTACAGGCGGCCGTCGGGGGCCACCGCGCCCGCCGTGCGCACGTGCGTCCCCTCCTGGACGACCCGCAGCCGCGGCCGGGCCGGGTCGCCGCCGGACAGGTCCGCCAGCCAGAGCGAGTTGCCGGCCGTGCCGCCCGCGGAGATCGTCAGCCAGCGGCCGTCCGCGCTGAGCTGCACGCCGTACGAGACCGGCCCGCCGGTCAGGACGGGCACGTCGTCGGGGACGCCGAGCCGGTGCAGGTGCACGCCCTCGTGGAAGCGCACGTAGTAGAAGCCCTCGCCGCCGGGCAGCCAGGCGACCGGCGAGTAGCGGCAGCCGCCGATGGGGCCGTCCACGAGCTTGCCGGTGTCGACCTCCTCGACGTACAGGTCGGCCTTCTCGTCGCCGCTGCGCGAGATCTGGTAGGCGACCAGGCGGCCCTGCGGGTCGGGCTGCCAGTCGTCCAGGGTGGTCAGGCCGGTGGGGTCGCGGTCGGCCGGGTTCAGGAAGGGCCGGTCGTCGCAGTACAGGACGGGGTGCTCCTGGCAGCCGGTCTGCCGCAGGTGGAAGCGCCGGCCGCCGCGCCACACGGGCGGGGTGACCAGGCCGGTGACGCTCAGCTCGGTGAGCCTGGTCAGGAAGCGCTCGCGGTCCGGCAGGCGCGCGGCGGCCTCCCGCCACAGCCGGTCCTGCGCGGCCAGCCATTCCCCGGTCCGCGGGTCGGAGGGATCCTCCAGCCAGCGGTACGGGTCGGGGACGTCGCGCCCGTGGAGGCGGTCGGTGACCGGTTGACGTTCGGCGGGCGGGTACTCGTCTGCAAATGTCATGACACGGGCTCCGGTTGCCAGTGGCCGGCCAGGTCGGCGTACAGGGGCGAGACCCGGATCAGCTCGTCGTGCGTGCCGATCGTGATCCGGGGTCCGTCCATGAGCAGGACGCGGCGGGCGCGCAGCGCGGAGGTGAGGCGGTGCGCGACCACGATGAGCGTGCCGCCCCTGGCCGCGAAGGCGTTCTCGGCCAGGGCTTCGGCGGCGGGGTCCAGGTGACAGGTGGCCTCGTCCAGGATGACCAGCGGGGCATCGGTCAGGTGGGCGCGGACGAGGGCGAGGAGCTGGCGCTGCCCGGCCGACAGCGCCGCCGGGTCGAGCGTGGCGTCGTACCCGCCCAGGCTCTCGACCAGGTCCGTGGCGCCCAGGGCGGCCACGGCCGCGTCCAGGCGGCCGGACCCGGGCGCGAGGTAGGCGAGGTTGTCGCGCAGCGTGCCGCGGAAGACGTACGCCTCCTGGGGGATGAGCACGCGGGCGGCGGGGTCGGCGCGGTCGGCGGGCACGCCGCCGACCAGCACCTCCCCCTCGCCGGGCCGCAGGATGCCGCTGAGCAGGGCGGCGAGCGTCGACTTGCCCGCGCCGCTCGGGCCGACGACGGCCAGGTGGTCGCCCTCGGGAACGGTGAGGTCCAGGCGGTCCAGGACCGGCGCCGAGTGCGGGCCGTAGGCGAAGGTGACCGACCGCAGCGTGACGTCGCCCCCGGACGGACGGACCTTGGGCGGGGACGGCGGCTGGGTCGGCGCGGCGGCGGCGATGCGGCGCAGCGTGGCCACGAGCCGCACGCCGCTCACCCCGAGCCCCTGGACGAGCCCGCCGAGCGCGGGGGCCAGCGACTGGGTGACGTAGGCGAGCGCGCCGACGATCACGCCGGGCCGGGCGCCGCCGTCGAGCAGCCAGGGCGTGCCGGCGAGCAGCAGGACGACGGGCAGCCAGCCGCCGACGGCCAGCGCGGCGGTGCGCACCGCGGTCACCCTGGCCAGGGCGCGGGCGGCGTCGCGCTGCGCGCCGACCTGGCGGGCCAGCCGCTCGTCCTCGCGGTCCTGCAGGCCGCACGCCTCGATGTCGCGCAGCCCGGCGGCCGTCGCGGTCATCGACCGGGCCAGCTCCTCGTCGGCCAGCAGGAACGCGCGCTGCCGCCGGGCCAGCGCGGGCAGCGAGGCCAGGAAGAACGCCAGCCCGGCCGCGAACGGCGGCAGCACCAGCACGAGCGTGCCCGGCGCCAGCGTCAGCAGCCCCAGCACCACGCTGACCAGCGTGAACGCGAACCCCCTGACCGTGGTGACGACGGCGGCGAAGGCGTCCCTGGCCAGCTCGACCTGGAGCCCGGCCCGCGCGGTGGCCGCGCTGTCGGGCCGCTCGTCGAGCGGGCGGCGCAGCGCTCCCTGCACCACCCGCGTCAGGAGGTCGTCGCGGAACGGCTCGGCCACGGCGGCCACGGCCAGCACCACCTGGCGGGCGCCGACGGCCGAGACCAGCCACGCCAGCCCGAGCGCCGCCAGCCAGGCCAGCCCGGTCAGCGGCCGGGCGCGGGCGAAGCCGTCCTCGATGGCGCGGGCGACGGCGTGCCCGACCAGGAAGGCGGGCGCGGCCTCCAGCACCGACCAGAGCAGGATGGCGACCAGCCGCCGCGGGTCGCGCACGAGCGCCCGCCGGAACCCGGCCGACGCGCCGGGAACCGCGGGGACGCCGGGAGCCGCGGGGACGCCGGAGTCGGGGGTCATGGGCGGGCCTCCTGGAAGACGGCCCGGTAGGCGGGGTCGCGCCACAGCACGTCGTGCGGGCCGGCGGCGCGCACCCGGCCCTCCTCCAGCCAGACGACCTGGTCGGCGCGGGCGGCGGTGGCCAGGCGGTGGGCGGTGATCAGACGGGTGCGGCCCCTGGGATCGCCGGTGAGCGCCCGGCTGACCTCGCGTTCGGTGACGGTGTCCAGGCTGGAGGTGGCGTCGTCGAGCACCAGCAGCCGATCCCCCCGCGCGAACGCCCTGGCCAGGCCGAGCCGCTGCCGCTCGCCGCCGGACATGGGCGTCTCGGCAAGCGGCGTGTCGTAACCGGCGGGCAGCCGGCGGACGAACCCGTCGGCGCGCGCCGCCAGGGCGGCCTCGCGTCCCGCCTGGGAGCCGGGGACGGCGCTGATCGCCTCGCCGACGGTGTCGCCGACCAGCACCGGCCGCTCGAAGGCGTAGCCGATGGCCGAGCGCAGGCCGTCGCGGGTCAGCTCCCGCAGCGGGACGCCGTCGAGCAGCACGTCCCCGCGTTCGGGGTCGGCCAGGCGGCCGGCGAGGGCGGCCAGCAGGGACTTGCCGGAGCCCGACCGTCCCACCACGGCGGTGACCGTGCCGCCGGGGATGGTCAGGTCGCCCACGGTGAGCCCATCGGCGGCGACGTCGCGGAACTCGACCGTGCCGGGGCCGGGCGGCAGCGCGCGCGTGCCGTGGCGGACCGGCGGCAGGGTGAGGACGTCGGCGACGCGGGCGGCGGCGGCCCGCGCCCTGGCCAGGCCGCCGACGTAACCGAGCGAGGTGCTGAGCGCGGCCCCGAGGGCGGCGTAGCGGGCGGCGGCGTACAGGTCGCCGACGGTGAGCCGCCCGGCGGCCAGCATGAGCCCCCCGGCGCCCAGCACGGCGACCTCCAGCAGCGGGATCATCAGCCCCGACCGGACCCCGGCGGAGGCGTTGGCGCGCCACAGGGCCATGCCGTGCGCGCGCAGCCGGGGCAGGGGCGCGAGCACGCGCCGGGCCTCCTGGCCGGCGGTCCCGGCGGCGGCGATGGTGCGGGCGCCGTCGAGGGCGTCCACGAGGCGGGCCGCGATCTCGCCCTGGACCTCCTGGTAGCCACCGGAGATGACGGTCGTGACGCGCAGGAAGGCCCGCAGGACGAACACGATGAGGACGATGCCCGCCGCGAGGGTGAGGGTCAGCAGCGGATGGATGAGGGTGAGCGCGACCAGGGCGCCGAGGGTCGGCACCAGCAGGGCCAGGGCGCCGGTGACCGTCTCGGGGGCCCGTCCGGCCTCCTCGGCGTTCAGCCCGGCCCGGGTGACGAGGTCGCCCTCGGGGAAGCGGCGGGTGGCGGCCCGGCCGACGCCGAGCACGTGCCGCAGCACGCCGAGCCGCAGCCGGGCGGCCGCGTACGCGCTGCTCGCCCCTCTGGCCCAGCCGCCGAGGCTCTCGCAGAGCACCACCACGGCGACCACGCCCGCGCACAGCGCCAGGGCGGTGGCGGCCTCCGGCGAGCGGGCGAGGAGCAGGTCGAGCGTGCGGCCGACGAGGAACGGGACGGCCAGCTCACCGGCCGCGCCGGCGACGGCGGTGACCGCCAGCACGGCGGGCCACGGGCCGCAGCGCCGTACGGCGTCCGTCACCAGGCGGTCTCCCGGTCCCACCTGCCGGCCTCCTTCGGACTCGGGAGGTCCCCGCGCCACCACGAAACGGCGCGGGGACCCTGTCAGCTATCAGTGGCAGAGAGCGACACTGAGGTTGCTCGGGTGGCCCGAGTGACACGTGAGAGCAGTGAGCGAGCTGCCGCCGCTGGCCACGTCGCTGGCCGCGGGAGCCTCCAGACCCTGCAGGTCGAGAAGAACCATGTTCTACACCTCCTTCCGCGGTTGATCATGCGCAGGCCGCTCTGGTGCGGCCTCCAGGAACGGCAGGCGTGCCGGCTGGTCTCCCAGCACCGCCCCGAGGGCGAACAGCACGCCGGCCGTACCGGTCGCGAAATCCATGGACAGGCGCAACAGCCCGTCGCCGGGGAAGGCCAGGCCGCCGCCGTACGGCATGGCGTGCCAGCTCAACCCCTTGATCAGCTCGCGGGCCACCGGATCTCCGGCGAGTGCCGCGATGATGCCCGCGCGGCCGGTGAACAGCCCCGGCTGGACGAAGAACCCGGCGCGGGCGACCAGCTTGAGCCGGTCCAGCTCGGCGGCGAGCTCGTCGTCGTCGCGGTGCGTGAGAAAGCGTCGGAGCACCATGGCGATGCCCACGGAGCCCTCGTCCAGGTAGGGCAGCATCCGCCAGCCCTGGTTCACCTGGAGGGAGCCGTCCTCCGAGGCCCGGCAGCGCCGCAGGTCCTGCCTGAGCGCGATCTCGGCCAGGTCGAGCAGCGCCCGGTCGCCGGTGTGCTCGTAGGCGTGCAGGAAGAGCAGGGCGGAGCCGGACGAGCCGTACATGAGGCCGGCTCTGGGGTTGTCGCCGCCGCTGATCTCGGGCACGTCCTCGGGGCCGCCGAGGCGGTCGGCGCAGATGTCCACCGCGCGCATGGCGTGCCCGGTCAGCGCGGGCTCGGTCCGGCCGAGGCGTAGGAGGTTCAGCCCGATGCCGGGCAGGCCTGAGAACAGGGCCGTCTCCAGGCGGTCCCACTGCTCGCGCAGGGCGATGTCGACGACGTCGAGCGCGTCCTGGCGGTGCCCGAGCCGGTCGAGGACGTGGGCGATGCCGTGCAGGCCGTCGTACAGGCCGATGCCGGAGCCGGGGGCCGGGCGCAGGGCGCGCTCACGCAGCCAGGTCTCGTACTCGGGGAAGGGCCCGAGGCCGGTGGCCGACAGGGCGAGCAGCACGCCGGCCGCGCCGGTCGCCACGTTGAGGCCGCCGCCGGGCTTGAACTGGGCGACGTCGCCGGGGAAGAGGCGGTCGTCGCGCTCGGGGGTCGCGCCGGCCCGGATGGCCCGGCACATCGCCTCCCGCAGCTCGGCCCAGGTGGCCGTCCCCGGCGTCGGCACGGGGGTCTCCACGGCCTGGTCACCCGCGATGGTCGCGGCGGCGGCGTCCATGAAGGCACCGGGAACGGGGAAGGTCTCCTTGACGATCCGCGCGAGCTGGACGATCTTCGGCCGGTGGATCGGCAGCATGATCGTGCACTGCGGGGCGAACAGGGCGAACCGCAGGCAGGCCAGCGCGTACCGGTCGACCTCGACGCCGTGGCGGTCGCGCGGGGCGGCGAAGGCGGGATGGGCCAGCGCGGCCCTGGCCCGGTCCGCGGCGAGGGTGGCGACCTCGTAGTCGATGAGCACGACCCGGCCGTCCTGGGTGAGCAGGATGTTGTCGGGGTGCAGGTCGCCGAAGACGACGCCGCGTCCGTGCAGCGACTCGACGGCCTCCTCGACGCTCTCCAGGGTCGTGGTGGCCCAGGCGGTGTAGTCGGCGAGGTCCTGCTCGTCGCAGGTGGCGCTGGTCAGCGGGAAGCGGCGCACCAGCCGCCGCTGGAGCGGGGTGCCGTCCACGAACTCCTGGACGAGGAAGTGGTGGCCGCCGATGGTGAAGTAGTCGCGCAGCTCGGGGGCGGCGGGCAGGCCGGCCAGGCGGCGCAGCATGTCGCGCTCGTGTTCGAGCCTGGCGACCGCGTCCCGGCCGGCCACGTCGAGGCCGGCGTGCGGCCTGCCCTCCTTGAGCACCACCCGTTCGTCGGTACGGGTGTCGCGGGCCAGGTAGACGCCGCCGCCGTTGGAGAAGTGCAGCACGCTCTCGATCCGGTACGGCAGCCCCTCCATGGTCACCGCGTTGCGCGCGGCCAGGTGGGGTTCGAGGAACTCCGGCAGCGTCGTCCAGGGCGGCACCGAGAACGTCGCGCCGCGCACGTCGGGGATCAGGTTGCCGTCGCCGTCCTCGACGGCCAGCACCCGCTCCCCGGACGGGGACAGGCAGTGCCGCTCGGCGAACCCGCCGTACCGGACGAACATCGGCCCGTCGCCGTAGCGCAGGTCGCTCAGGATGTACGGCCCCTCGACGCCGCGCAGCAGCTCGTCGAGCTCCTTGAGCACGAGTTCGAGCTGCCCCTCGTCCCGGGGGTAGATGGTGACCAGCTTGCCGCTGGAGGCCCGGGAGGCGGCCTTGGAGTTGACCATGACCAGCACCGCCGGGCCGCGCAGGAACTTGAAGGCGACCCCGCGGGGCACGCAGTAGTCCCACACGGTGTCGACGACCTTCTCGGCGTCCTCGACGCGGGCCGACACGTGGATCTTCCAGCCCTGGGTCGGCAGGGGCGCCTCGCCGGTGGGCATGTAGTACGCCCAGGTGTCGCTGAGGTCGTGGGCCCAGCCGTCGGGGACGGGCCGGCGCAGGTGGGCGAAGTCGACGTCCGCCGCCGTGCTGTGGTCGGGAGTGTCGTAGAAACACTGGTCCACAAGGCAGTAGAGCTCGTACTTGTCCATTTGGCGCGGCCCTCCGAGGCGGTGTGCTCAGAGCCTGCCGCACCCGCGCCGGGCCGGACTAGTAACACGCAACATGAGCCATATATGGCTATGGAATGCGCTTTGATGCGTTTTTCACAAATGGTAATTATATGCGCGGGGCATAAACGCTGAACGAGAATTCCCCGTCGCGCGACGTGGACGCCTCCAGCCAGCCGCCCAGCGCCGAGACGCGTTCGGCCAGGTTGAGCAGGCCCTGCCCGGCGTCTCCCGGCCGGCGCGGCGGGCGTACGCCGTCGTTCCTGATGGACAGGCGGACCACATTGTCGCGTTCCATGAGCTGGATCCAGCACTGCCCGGCCTCGGCGTGCCGCAGCACGTTCGTCACCCCCTCGCGCAGCGCGTGCGTGAGGGCCTCCTCCACGTCCGGGTGCAGGTCACGGCAGGCCACCCTGATCTGGCAGCGCACCCGCGCCGACTCCAGCAGCGCCCGCGCCGAGCCCAGCTCGGCCGCCAGCGAGGAACTGCGCAGCCGGCCGTGCGCGACGGCCCGGACGTCGGCCGACAGGTCCCGCAGCAGTTCGAGCGTCTCGCCCACCTCCTGCCGGGCCTTCTCGTCGCCCTCGGCCACCAGGCGCTGGATGAGCTGCGCCTTCAGCGTCAGGACGGTCAGCCGGTGCCCGACCAGGTCGTGCAGGTCGCGGGTGAAGCGGCGGCGCTCCAGCGTCACGGCCTGGCGCATGACGTCGGTACGGGCCCCGGACAGCCGGCGCACCCGGGCCAGCAGGCTCAGCAGCGCGAACTCCACGACGCCGATCAAGGGGGTGACCAGCGCCCACACCGGCTCGACCTGCCACGAGCCCGGCGCGGCCAGCAGCACCGGCCCGCACGACAGCGCCAGCGCCACCAGCACGAGCGACCTGATCCGGGACGCGACCACGAGCAGCGCGCCGGCCAGCAGCCCGCACACCGGCGTCCAGGCCGGCCCGAGCACCCCGAGCGGCACGTACGTCAGCCACGCCTGGACGGCCACCAGCCACCACGAGCCGGCCCGCCGCACGGGCTCCTCCAGCACGAACCTGCCGTGCAGCGTGAGCAGGACGGCCAGCGCCACCGACCCCTCGACCACCAGCCCCGACCCGGCCAGCCCGGCCTGCACCGGGATCACCAGCCCGACGCCACCGGCCACCAGGCCGAGCCCGCCGGCCCAGCCGGGCGACGTCAGGACGCGCGCCTTGGAACGTAATCGAGGCGCCGGGCCACGCTGTGTGGCGTCCACCTCACCCCCGGTGTGCGGTTGACGTGACGGGACAGTACGCGTGGCGAGTGCGCTCACCGCTCCCTCGTTCCTCTAATCGACCTGACACGGCGACCTTGTGTAAAGACCGAGGCCGCTTCCGGACACGCTGACTTCCCACCCCACAAGAGGTTAGGCAGTTCATATCAGTCATAGGGTGTCGGTATGGATTACATGCGACTTGGCACCACAGGTATGAAAGTTTCTCGCATCTGTTTGGGGATGATGAGCTACGGCGATCCGGCCCGCCAGGAATGGGCATTGCCGGAGGAACAGGCCGAGCCGATCATCCGGCGGGCCGCCGACGCGGGCGTGACCTTCTTCGACACCGCCGACATCTACAGCCGCGGCCAGAGCGAGGTCGTCACCGGCGCCGTGCTGCGCCGGATCTTCCCCCGCCGCGAGGACTACGTGCTGGCCACCAAGGTCTACTTCCCGATGGGCAGGGGCGCCAACGACGGCGGACTGTCGCGCAAGCACATCCTCGCGGCCGTCGACGCCTCGCTCGCCCGCCTCGGCACCGACTACGTGGACCTGTACCAGATCCACCGCTGGGACGACGAGACGCCCATCGAGGAGACCATGGAGGCGCTGCACGAGGTGGTCAGGTCGGGCCGGGCCCGCTACATCGGCGCGTCCACGATGTGGGCCTGGCAGTTCGCCAAGGCCCAGCACGTCGCCGAGGCCAACGGCTGGACGCGGTTCGTCTCGATGCAGAACCACTACAACCTGCTCTACCGCGAGGAGGAGCGCGAGATGCTGCCCCTCTGCGCCGACCAGGGCGTGGGCGTGATCCCGTGGAGCCCGCTCGCGCGCGGCGTGCTGGCCAGGGCGGGCGCGGCCGGCCCGGCGGCCGCCGCGACCGCCAGGACCGGCTCCGACGCGCGCATCGACTTCCTGTACGACCCCGACAACGACCGGCGCATCCTCGACCGGGTAGCCCAGCTCGCCGCCGAGCGGGAGCTGCCGCCGGCCCAGATCGCCCTGGCCTGGCTGCTGCACCAGCCGGGCGTCACCGCGCCGATCGTCGGGGCCACCAAGGACGGTCACGTGGACGACGCCGTGGCGGCCGTCGGGGTGGAGCTGTCGGACAAGGAGCTGGCGTTCCTCGCCGAGCCGTACCGGCCGCGGGAGGTCAGGTTCTGAGCACCGGGATTGTCGGTCGGAGATCCTAAGGTAGGGGCATGCGGGCTAATGAGGAGGCGGCGGCGGCGCTGCAGGAATACGCGGAGCTGTTCGCGCTGAGCGGCGGCGACGCCTTCCGGGTGCGGAGCTACCAGAAGGCGGCCAAGGCGATCGCCGGGTTCCCCGAGGACATCTCGGAGGTCGACGTGCGCGGCGTCCCCGGCGTCGGGGAGGCCATCGCCAAGAAGATGGAGGAGTTCCTCCAGCGCGGCAGCTTCCGGCAGCTCGACGACCTGCGGGGCCGCGTGCCCGAGGGCGTGCGGCGGCTCACCCGGGTGCCCACGCTCGGCCCCAAGACGGCCATCATGCTGTTCGAGGACTACGGCATCGACTCCACGGTGGCGCTGGGCGAGGCCATCACCTCCGGCCGGCTCGACGGCGTCAAGGGCCTCGGCCCCAAGACCCTGGCCAACCTGCTCAAGGGCATCGAGCAGCTTGAGCAGGCGGGCCGCCGGGTGCACATCGGCGTCGCCATGGCGCTGGCCGAGCAGGTCATCGGCTCGCTCAAGACCGAGCGGGTGGCGTACGCGGGGTCGCTGCGGCGGATGAAGGACACGATCGGCGACATCGACATCCTGGCGGTGGCGCCCGAGTCGATCATGGCCGACTTCCGCGCGCAGCCCTACGTCGCCGACGTGATCGCCGCGGGCGAGAAGAAGACCTCGATCCGCACGACCTCCGGCGTCCAGGTCGACCTGCGCCTGATCCCGGCCGGGTCGTGGGGCGCGGCGATGCAGTACTTCACCGGCTCCAAGGAGCACAACGTGGCCATCCGGGAGATGGCGGTGAAGAAGGGCTGGAAGCTGTCGGAGTACGGGCTGTTCGAGGGCGAGCGGGTGATCGCCGCGGAGTCCGAGGAGGACATCTACGAGGCGCTCGGCATGCAGTTCGTGCCGCCGCCCATGCGGGAGGACGGCGGCGAGGTCAAGGCGGCGCTGCGCGGCGAGCTGCCGGTGCCGGTGGAGCTGGCCGACCTCAAGGGCGACCTGCACACCCACACCGACCTGACCGACGGCATCGCCTCCCTGGAGGACATGGTGGCCGCCGGCGCCGCGCGCGGCTACTCCTACTACGCGGTCACCGACCACGCGCCCGACCTGGCCATGCAGCGCATGACCCTGGACAAGGCGCTGGAGCAGCGCGGGCGGGTGGCGGAGCTGCAGAAGAAGTATCCGCGCATGCGCATCCTGCACGGGTCGGAGCTCAACATCGCGCCCGACGGGTCGGTCGACTGGCCGGGTGAGGTGCTGCGCGAGTTCGACGTGTGCGTGGCCTCCGTCCACTCGCACTTCGGCATGTCTCGGGAGGAGATGACCCGCCGGTTCATCGCCGCCTGCGAAAACCCGTATGTCGACATCATCGGCCATCCGACCACCCGGAAGATCGGCAAGCGGCCGCCGGTCGACGCCGACTGGGACGCCGTCTTCCGGGCGGCCGCCCGTACGGGCACCGCGATGGAGATCGACTCCTACCCCGACCGCTCCGACCTGCCGGCCGACCTGGTGCGGCTGGCCAAGCACCACGGGGTGAAGTTCTCCATCGACAGCGACTCGCACGCGATCCCCCACCTGGCCCACCAGCGGTTCGGGGTCGGGATCGCGCAGCGGGCCTGGCTGACGGGCGACGACGTCATCAACACCTGGCCCCTCGACCGCCTCCTCGCCTTCCTCGGCCGCTGACCCACCGCCCGCCCCTGGTCGGGGCGAGGGGGTGGGCGCGGCCCCGCGTAGGGGTCGGGCGCGGCCCGCGTTGTGTGGGATGGGCGCGGCCGATGGTGGTGCGCGACCCGCGTCGGGACGCGGACGGGCGCGACCCCCATTGGCGTAGGCGCGGCCGACGTTGGTGTGCGCCCCCTGGTCAGGGGGCCGCCGTCCGCGTTGGGTGCGGCACGCGTCGAGGTGCAGGGTGTCGCAAATGTCGGCATGCGGGTCGGTGTGTCCCGCCTCGGGGTGCCGGTCGGGCGCGGCCCGCACCCAGCGCGGGCCGCACCCGAGCCTCGACGGGGGCATCCGCCGCAGATGGTCGCGGCCCTTCTCCAGGAGCGGGCATCCACCGGAATTCCTGCTCTCAAATCCGGACTTAACACCCTAAACCGGGACATTTGCCGCAACCTTGGAGCGGCACCGCTCCTTGGAGTGCGGGCCCGCACACACACCCGACGCCCGGCCGAGCGGCACGCGCCGACCCCTCCGACGGACAGCACGCGCACGGCCCCGCCGCACGGTCGGCGCACCCGGACCCTCCAGGCGCCCGCGCGGACCGCGTACACCTGGGCCCCGCGGGCAGCACGCGCACGGCCCCACCTGCGGACGGCGCACACAGGCCCCTCCCGAGGCGCAGCACCCGTCCGGCGGAAGGGGACAGGGTCCGGCTGGTGGCGGGGGTGGCGGGGCAGCGCCCGGCCGGTGGCGGGTGTGCGCGTAGATCGTTCCGCTTCGCTAGCTTGGACGGCGATGGAGGACAACCAGCTTCCGCGCCCCGGAGCCCCGGACCCGGCCTCTGCGCCCCGGCCCGCCGACTCCGCCGGGCCACCCGCCGCCCCGGCCACTCCCACCGGGCCGCGCCCCGATCCGGCCGCCACCACCGCCGCGCCCGCCGGACCGCCCGCCGGACCGCCGGCCGAGCCAGCCGTCGCCTCTGCCACTCGCGTCGCACCGGTCGCGGGCGCCAGTCCCGCCACGAGCGCCCGAACGGGGCGCCGGAGGCGGCGGGTGTGGAAGGTCGTCGTCGTCGCGCTGGCCGGGCTGGTGCTCGCCGGCGTCGGCGGGGTCGCCCTGGCGTACCCGTCGCTCGCCGCCACCACCTGCCCCGGCTGCTACGGCCTGACCGAGCTGAGCCCGGGGGTGCACGTCGAGGACGGCCTGAGCCCCGCCCAGCGTGAGCGCGTCGGCGAGGTGGCCGACCAGGCCGCCCGCCGGGTCACCGCCTTCTACGGCGGCCGCCGCAGCTCCCCCGGCCTCCTGGTCTGCCTGACCGAGGCGTGCTACCGGCGCATCGGCGGCGGCCAGGAGCGCGGCGTCGCGGTGCTCAACCGGTCGGTCATGCTCTCGCCGCGCGGCCTCGACCCGGTGATCGCCTCCCACGAGATGTCCCACGTCGAACTGCACGCCCGGCTCGCCTCCTCCGCCGAGGTGCCGCAGTGGTTCGACGAGGGGCTGGCGGTGGTGGTCTCGGGCGACCCGCGCTACCTGGCTCCGGAGTCCGCGCCGGACCGCTGCCTGGTGGCGCCGTCCGGGCCGCTGCCGGTGACGCTGGAGGAGTGGCTGCGCACGGCGAGCGCCGACCCCGCCACGTACGCCAGGTCGGCCTGCCAGGTGAGCCGCTGGCTGGGCGAGAACGGCGGCCGTGCCGGGCTGCTCGGCCTGGTGACCAGGCTCAACGCCGGCGAGCCCTTCTCCGCCCTCGTCCGGACGCGCTGACGAACCACCTCGAAAGGCACGGTTGCTGCACCCGTGCCGCTGGGTAGGTCTTCGTACGGCTGGAACGGTCCCAGGATCGGGACAGCATTCGGCAAGCACGCGCACGCGGAGACAGCGCGAGGAGATTAAATGGTTTCCAGGTAGGAAATACGTCTTGCGAGAGGTGGCTCCCATGAAGCAAGTCGCGGCGACGATCGTCAAACCGCTGCCCGACCACCTGTTCCGGGTCCACGACGGGAACGCGGAGATGCGGTGGGAGGCGATGTCCGGGGTCGGCTACCACACGCCGAACGACCGCTTCTTCGTCAGGAACCACACCTCCACCCCGCTGATCGACGCCGCCGGCTGGCAGCTCCACCTGCACGGCGCCGGGCTGCGCGGGCCGCGCGCCTTCACCTACGACGAGCTGCTGTCGATGCCCTCGCGCACCCACGACGTGGCCATCGAGTGCGCCGGCAACGGCCGCGCGTTCTACGGCACCCAGCAGGGCGACCCCGCGCCCGGCACGCAGTGGGGCCTCGGGGCCGTCGGCGTGGCGAGGTGGCGCGGCGTGCCGCTGCGCCACCTGCTCGCCGAGGCCGGCCTGCGTCCCGAGGCCGTGGACGTGCTGCCCACCGGCCTCGACGCGCCCTTCGAGGACCACGGCCACGTCCGCCGCCCGCTGCCCGTCGCCAAGGCGGTGCGCGACGTGCTCGTGGCGTACGAGATGAACGGCCGGCCGTTGCCGCCCGACCACGGCTTCCCGGTGCGGCTGGTCGTGCCGGGATGGGTGGGGATCGCCTCCATCAAGTGGCTGGGGGACATCGAGGTCTCGACCAGCAAGCTGTTCACGCCGTGGAACACCGTCTTCTACCGGGACGTCGCGGCGCAGCCCGTGAAGAGCGCCTTCGAGCTGCCCTGGGACGCCCGGCTGCCGATCCGCGGGCCGCACGCCTGGCGCGGCCGTCCGGGGCCGCACGTGCTGCGCGGCCGGTCGTGGTCGGGGCGCGGGCGGATCGTCGCGGTCGAGGTCAGCTTCGACGGCGGGCAGTCCTGGCACCCGGCCGAGCATCACGGTCCGCACCTGGTCGGGGCGTGGTTGCCGTGGCACGTCCAGTGGGCGCCGAAGCACACCGGGCCCGCCGTGCTGATGGCCAGGGCCACCGACGAGACCGGCGCCACCCAGCCGCTGCGCACGCCCAAGCACCCCTTCGGCTACTCCTTCGACGCGGTCGTGCGGCATCCGGTGCAGGTGGTCAACGGATAGATAAGTGTCACGAACACGGCTGAGCTGGCCGTTCATCACAAAGTGGTTCGGAGGTGTGCATTTCATCTGAAAGACTCTCGCGGAAACGTTACGGAAATGACACCGTGCGAGGCTTTCGCACAAGACGAAGCACCCGTCAAAGCACCCGTCGAATCAGGCGTCGAAGAACGCAACGAAGAAGGGAGAGCAGATGCGCCAGCTGACCCCGTTGGACGCCCAGTTCCTCCATGTCGAGTCCGAGACCACCGCGGCGCACGTCGCCGGGCTGGCGGTCCTCGACCCGGCCGGCGGCGCGGTGGACCGGGACGCGCTGGCCGAGCTGCTGCTGGACCGCGTCCACCTCTCCCCCGCGCTCAGCCTGCGCCTGGTCGAGGTGCCGTTCGGGCTCGACCGTCCCTACTGGTGCGCCGACCCGGACTTCGACCTGGCCAACCACCTGTTCGAGACGACGCTGCCGGCGCCCGGCGACGACGCCGCGCTGGCCGGGGCGGTGGCCGCGATCCACGAGCGCAGGCTCGACCGGTCGCGTCCGCTGTGGGAGATGCACCTGATCAAGGGCCTGGCGGGCGGCCGGGTCGCGGTCTACACGAAGGTGCACCACGCGGCCATCGACGGCGTGTCGGGGGCGGAGACCCTGGCGACCCTGCTCGACCTGACCCCGGAGGGCGTGCGCGAGCGCGGGCCACGCCCGGCGCCGCCGCGGCAGGACCCGCCGGGCCTGATGGAGATGCTGGCCGGCGCCGCCGTGCGCTCGCTCACCCATCCGGTGCGCGCCGCCCGCTCGGTGGTCAGGGCCGCGGGCGACCTCGACGCGATCCCGCTGGCCGGCGCGCTGCCCGGCGCGCAGGCGATCGCCAGGGCCGCCCGGCTGGTGACCGGCGACCAGAAGCAGCGCCCCGAGCTGCCGGGGCTGACCGCGCCGCGCACGCCGTTCAACGGGCCGATCAGCGCGCGGCGGGAGCTGTCGTTCGGGTCGGTGCCGCTGAAGGAGGTCAAGAAGGTCGCCAAGGCCAACGGCATCAGCGTCAACGACGTGGTGATGGCGCTGTGCGCCTCGGCGCTGCGGTCGTGGCTGGACGAACGGGACGCGCTGCCCGCCGAACCGCTGGTGGTGGCCGTGCCGGTGTCGGTGCGTACGGGCGGGGCCACGGACGTGGTCGGGAACCAGATCTCGGCCATGGTGGCGCCGATGCCGACGAACGTCCCCGACGCCGGGGAACGGTTGCGGGCGGTCGGCGAGACCATGAGCAGGGCCAAGCGGCGCTTCGCCGTCGCGCCGGCGAGCTGGCTCGGCGAGCTGTGCTCGCTGCTGCCCGCGCCGGTCACCAGCCTGGCCACCCCGGCGATCTTCCGGCTGGCCGGGACGGCGTTCCCGCCGATCAACCTGATCATCAGCAACGTGCCGGGCCCGCAGTTCCCGCTCTACATGTGCGGCGGCCGGGTGCTGGCCTACTACCCGCTGTCGGTGCTGACCGACCTGTCCGGCGGCGTGAACATCACCTGCTTCTCCTACGACGGCATGCTCGACTTCGGCATCGTGGCCTGCCCCGAGCGCGTGGACGACGTGTGGGGCCTGCTCGGCCACCTGCGCGACGCCCTCGACGAGCTGCTAGCCGAGGGCGTGGGCGATGAGTTCGGCGACGGCGTCGGGGTCGATCTGGTGACCGGTTAGCTGGCAGAGGTTCTCCTGGTAGAGCAGCACGGCGGCGAACGTCGCCGCGGCCACCTCCAGGCGGGCCGCGTCGCCGCGGGTGCCGGGCAGCGCCAGCTCCAGGGCGAACCGGGCCCTGCTGATCAGCTCGCCGTTGAGCCGGCCGAGCCGCTCCTTGACCGAGCCGTGCGTGTCGGCCTCGCGGAACAGGATGCGCCGCATCGCCGGCGAGGCCCGCAGCGGCAGCCCGCGCGCCAGCCGGGCCAGCGTGCCGGCCGGGTCGCCGGGCACGGCGTCGACCTCGCGGCCCTCCTCGACCAGGGTGCGCTCGTCGACGAGGGCGACGAGCACGTCGATCTTCCGCGGGAAGTAGTGGAAGATCAGCCCTTTGGGGACTCTCGCGAACCTGGCGATCATCGCGGTCGGAGTGGCCTCGTAGCCGCTGCCCGCGAACAGTTCCTCGGCCGCGTCCAGGATGCGCGTGCGCGCGTCACCGATCGACACAGCTCGTACCCTAACGCCACCTGCGGCTTCATCGCCATCCCGCCGGGGCGAGAGCCTGCTGCCCTCCGCCCGCCGTGTAGGCTTGAGACGTAAATGTCTCATATTTGACGGAGTTGTCTCATGGTGGTGAGCCGGGAGCAGATCATGACCGCGGCGATCCAGCACCTCAACGAACATCCGGCCGCCTCGATGGCCCAGCTCGCCGAGGCGGTGGGGATCAGCAGGGCCACGCTCCACCGGCAGTTCAGCAGCCGGGAGGAGCTGATGACGGCGCTCGGCCACCGCGCGCACGACCGGTGGCACGACCTCCAGGTGCGCGCGGACGTGCCGGCCGCCGCCGCCTCCGACGACCCCGGCGTGGTCCGCGAGGCCCTGGAGACCCTGCTGGAGGGGTGGATCGAGGTGGCCGACGAGTACGGATTCGGCCTCACCGACTACGCGATGGCCGTGCACCCGGAGCTGCTGCGCCGCGCCGAGGAGCTGGAGGAGCGCGAGATCGCGCTCTTCGCCGCCGCCCAGCGGGCCGGACTGCTGCGCGCCGACCTGCCGCCCCGCTGGATCAGCAACACCGTCTACGGCCTGCTCGTGGCCGTCCGGGAGAGCCTGCGCCGCGGCGACGTCGCCCGCCGGGACGTCGCCAGGCTGCTGCGGGAGACGTTCCTGGCCGGCGCGGGCGCCGGGGGGTGGTCGTGATGACGGTCACCGGCCTGTCGGCGCGCCGGCGGTGGGCGGGCCTGGCCGTGCTGTCGGCCAGCGTGCTGCTCGTGGTCATGGACATGACCGTGCTGAACGTCGCCCTGCCCGCGATCACCGAGGACCTGCGGCCGACCTCGGTCGAGCTGCTGTGGATGGTGGACGCGTACTCGCTGGTGCTGTCCGGGCTGCTGGTCACGGCGAGCGCGCTGGGCGACCGGTGGGGGCGCAAGCGCATGCTGCTGGCCGGGTTCACCGTGTTCGGGGTGGCCTCGACGGCGGTGCTGCTGGCCGACTCGGCCGCCGAGGTGATCGCCGTGCGGGCGCTGCTCGGCGTGGGCGGCGCGATGATCATGCCGTCCACGTTGTCGATGATCCGGAACCTGTTCACCGATCCGGGCGAGCGGGCCAGGGCGCTCGGCGTCTGGTCGGCGATGGCGGCGATGGGCGCGGCGCTCGGCCCCATCCTGGGCGGGTTCCTGCTGGAGCACTTCTCCTGGCAGTCGGCGTTCCTGGTGAACGTGCCCGTCATGGCGGCGGCCGTCGTCGCCGGGCTGCTCCTGCTGCCCGAGACGCGCAACCCCAGGCCGGGCCGGTGGGACGCGCTTGCGACCGTCCTGTCGATGGCGGGCATGGCCGCGCTGCTGTACGCGGTCAAGACGTTCGGCAAGGACGGCCTGACCTCGCCCGCCGCCCTGACCGCCACGGTGGTCGCGGCGGTCGCGCTGGGCTGGTTCGTGGTGCGGTGCGCGCGCCGGCCCGATCCGCTGCTGGAGATCAGGCTGTTCCGCAGCGCGCCGTTCTCGGCGGGCGTGGTGACGGCGCTGACCACGTCGATCGCGATGGCCGCCGTGCTGCTGCTGCTCGCGCAGTGGATGCAGCTCGTCCAGGGGTACGCGCCGCTGGAGACGGGCGTGCGGCTGCTGCCGGCCGCGCTGGCCGCCCTGATCGCCTCGCCGCTCGCGCCGGTCCTGGCCGAACGCGTCGGCGCCCGGGTGGTGCTGACGGGCGGGCTCGCGGTGACGGGGCTGGGGTTCCTGCTGGTGTGCCTGGCGCCGGAGCCGCTGGGCTACTGGCCGGTCGCCGTCGCGCTGGCGCTGATCGGCGCGGGCAACGGCGCGCTGGCCATCGCCTCGGCGGTGATCATGGCCGGTTCGCCGCCGGAGAAGTCGGGCAGCGCGGCGGCCATCGAGGAGACCAGCTACGAGGTGGGCGCGGCGCTCGGCGTGGCGGTGCTTGGCAGCGTGGCCGCCGCGGTCTACCGCAACGCGCTGGACTACGCCGGCCCCGGCGCGGGCGCGGCGCGCGAGTCGCTGGGCGGCGCGCTCGACGTGGCCGCCGAGCTCGGGGCGCAGGGGGCGCGGCTGGTGGAGACGGCCAGGGCGGCCTTCACCGACTCGCTGGCGCTGACCTCGGGGGCGGGGGCGGCGCTGATGCTGGCCGGCGCGCTGGTGGTCTGGCTGCTCACCCCGCGCGCCCTCGACCTGGCCTCCGTGGAGCACTGACCGCACGTCTCCCACCAGCACGGACGTGACCGGGGCGCCGTCCGTGCCTGTTCGCGGGGGGCACGGATAATGGCCGTATGAGATCAATAGGCACGACGGACCTGTCCGTTTTCCCGATATCGCTCGGCACCAACGTCTTCGGCTGGACCGCGGACAAGGAGACCTCGTTCGCGATCCTCGACGCCTACGTCGAGGGCGGCGGCAACTTCATCGACACGGCCGACGTCTATCCCCACTGGGTGACCGGCGAGTCCACGTCCGAGCTGATCATCGGCGAGTGGATGGCCGACCGCGGCAACCGGGACTCGGTGGTCGTGTCCACCAAGGTCGGCATGCTGGAGGGGCTCGAAGGGCTGGCCCCGGCCACCATCCGGACGGCCGTCGAGGACTCGCTGCGCCGCCTGCGCACCGACTACATCGACCTGTACTGGGCGCACGTGGACGACCGCGACACGCCCCTGGTGGAGTCGCTGGCCGCCTTCGACGCCCTGGTCAAGGAGGGCAAGGTGCGCCAGATCGGCGCGTCCAACTACGGGCCGGCCCGGCTGGCCGAGGCCCTGCGGATCTCCCGGGACGAGGGGCTGGCCGCGTACGTCGCGCTCCAGCAGCCGTACAACCTCGTCGACCGGGGGTACGAGGGCGAGCTGCGGGACGTGGTGGCCTCGGCCGGCCTGTCGAGCACGCCGTACTTCGGCCTGGCCCGCGGGTTCCTGACCGGCAAGTACCAGCCGGGCGTCACGGTCGACAGCCCGCGGGCCGGGAAGGCGGCCGAGTACCTGGACACCGAGCACGGGCGCAGGACGCTCGAAGGGCTGCTGAAGGTGGCGGCCGAGCGCGGCGCCGAGCCCGCCTCCGTGGCGCTGGCCTGGCTGGCCGCCCAGCCCACGGTCACCGCGCCGATCGCCAGCGCGCGCGACCCCCGCCAGCTCAAGCCGCTGCTGGCGGCGGCGGAGCTGGAGCTGAGCGAGGAGGAGCTGGCCCTCCTCGACGAGGCCTCCCGCCCCTGACGCCACGAACCAGGGTGGCAGGCGGCCCCGGGCCGGCAGGTCAGTGCATGCGGCCGGCCAGGGAGAGGCAGAGCTCCTTGAGCTCGGCGGCGGCCGGCAGGCATTCGTCCAGCACGTCCAGCGCCGCGGTCAGGTGCCGGGCGGCCAGCCGGTCGGCGGCGTCCCGGCCGCCCGCCTCCTCGATCAGGCAGGCGGTCAGGGTCAGGGCCGCGTCGTCGGTCTCGCCGTCGAGCGCGTCGGCCAGGCGGCCGGCGGCGGGCTCCCCCGAGGCCAGCGCGGCCAGGATCGGGACGGTCTTCTTGCGCGATCGCAGGTCACTGTGCACTGGCTTGCCGGTGACCTGCGGATCCCCCCAGATCCCCAGCACGTCGTCGGTGATCTGGAAGGCCACGCCGAGCTCCACCCCCATGGCCCACATGCGCTCGGACAGCTCGGGCCGGCCCCCCAGCGCGACCCCTGTCGCGGCGGCCGCCCCCAGCAGCGCGCCGGTCTTGCCCGCCGCCATCTCGGTGTACTCGGCCATGCTCACCTCGCCGGGCCCGCGCCAAGGACGGCTCTCGAACGCCATGTCGGCCGTCTGGCCCTGGACCAGCTCCACGAGGGCTCGCGACAGGTAGCCCATCGCCTCCGGACGGTCGGCGAGCCGGGCCACGGCCAGGGCCAGCAGCGCGTCCCCTGCCAGGAGGGCCGGCCCCACCCCGTACGCCTTCCACAGGGCGTCCCGGTGCCTGCGTCTGTCGTCCTGGTCGATGATGTCGTCGTGCACGAGGGAGAAGGCGTGCACCAGCTCGACCGCGACGGCACCCGGCAGCGCGGACTCGGCGGTGCCGCCGGCGGCCTCGGCGCTGAGGAGGGCGATGGCCGGTCGCACGCTCTTGCCGCCCGCACCCTCGTACGGGCGCCCCGCGGCGTCCGACCAGCCCAGGGTGTAGGAGACCATGTCGGCTCCCCGCGGGTGGAGGCGGGAGACGGCGGCGCGCATGGCGGGCTCCACCAGGCGGCGGCAGCGCGCGATCACGTCGGTGTCCGGCAGGGGCGGTCCGGTGCGGCTGAGGTTCACAAGATGTTCCTGTCAGACTTCGATCTTGAATGTCTATGTACGGCCATGTGATACTCCAGCCTGAGTTTAACTTTCGTCATTAAATGTCCGTTATGTAAGACGGGCGCAGAGGAGACACGCCCGTGGCGGACAATGCCACTGCCCCCAGGACTGTCCCTTTCCTCGGCAGGCTCGGCAGACACCACCGCGTCCCGGTGCACGCGCTGGAAGAGGCCGGCGCCGAGGCCGGCGGCCGGGTCATACGGCTCGACATGGGCCCCTTCCGTCCCTACCTCGTTACCCACCCCGACCACGTCGAGCACGTGCTCACGGTCCGCCAGCCCAACTACGTGCGCGCGGGCATGTTCTGGGACCCGCTCGCGCCCCTGCTCGGCGAGAGCATCCTGTCCGACGGCGAGAACTGGGCCGACAGCCGCCGGATCCTCCAGCCGCTGTTCACCGCCCGGCACGTCAACGCCATGGCGGAGAACATGGCCCGGATCATGGACGAGCTGATCGAGACGACCGTCGTCCCCGGACGGCCGTTCGACGTGACCGAAGGCATGGGGGCCCTGGTGCACCCGGTGATCGTGCGGCTGTTCTTCGGGGCGAAGATCTCCATGGCGGACATCGACCGGCTGGCGCCGGCCTATGACGTCGCCGTCACCGCCAAGGCGCTGCGCCTGGTGCTGCCGTTCGTGCCGCACCAGGTGCCGCTGCCGGGCGACCGGGCGTTCAGGCGAGCGATCAGGACCATCGACGAGGTCGTCTACCCCTGCATCGCGCGGGCCCGCCACGAGGAGGGCGACGACGTGATCTCGCGCCTGGTCAGAGCGAGGGCGGACGACGGCGGCGACCGGCGCATCAGGGACGACCTCGTCGCCATGCACGGCGCCTCCACCGAGACCACGTCCACCGCGATGTCCTGGGTCTGGCCGACGCTCCAGGCGCATCCGGAGATCGCCGCGAAGGTGTACGAAGAGGTGGACCGCGTGGTGGGCGACGAGCCGGTCGGCATCGCCCACCTGCCGCACCTGCGGTACCTGAAGATGTTCGTCAGCGAGCTGCTGCGGGTCTACCCCCCCGGCTGGCTCCTGCCCCGCAGGACCGTCGAGGCCGACGTGGTCGGCGGGGTCGGCGTCGAGGCCGGCTCCACTGTGATCCTCAGCCCCTACCTGACGCACCGGCTGCCGGAGTTCTGGGACCGCCCCGCCACGTTCGACCCCGGACGCTTCGCCCCCGGCGGGGACGCGCGGCGGCACCGCTACGCCTACTGGCCCTTCGCCGCCGGGCCGCACGTGTGCCTGGGACAGCACCTGTTCGCGTTGAAGGCGCCGCTGCTCATCGCCGGCATCCTGCGCAGGTACCGCCCCCACGTGCACCTCGACCGGCCGATCGTGCCGCGCCTGGCCTCCACGCTGCGCCCGCCGCACGGATTGACCATGACACTGGAGAAGCGATAGTGAACCCCTTCGACATCGGCCGCACCTGTGCGCTGGCCGTGGCCGGCGGGCGGGAACTGGCCGCGCACGCCGCGCGCTTCGGTGACCTGTTCCCCGCCGGCGCCTTCGACGCCGGGCTGCACCTGTCCCTGGGCCTCGCCGGCGCCTTCGGCTCGCCCTCGGCGACCGCCACCGAGCTGCGGGCCGTCAACCGGGCCTCGCTGCTGGTGTTCGCGGTGGACCGGCTGATCGACCACGAGGCCGGCACGCGCGAGGAGGTCGCGGCGCTGATCGGCGACTGCCTGTCGGAGTCCCCCGCCGGGCCGGCCGGCGCGTTCGCCGCCGACCTGCGGGCGGAGCTGGACACCACGCCGGAGCTCGCGTCGGCCTGGCGTGACCGGCTCGCGCGCATGCTCGCGGCCATGGCCCGCGAATGGGGGTGGAGCCGCGCGGACGAGCCGCCCGCCGTCGAGGAGTACCTGGCCAACGCCGACAGCTGCGGCGCCTCCTTCGTGGCCGTCTCGCACTGGATCGCCACCGGCCAGGTGGGCGCGCCGGGTGACCTGGAGGTCCTGCGCCCGGCGGGCGAGGCGGTGCAGCGCTACCTGCGGCTGCTCAACGACCTGGCCACGCACCACCGGGAACGGGCGTACGGCGACCTCAACGCGTTCGCCCTCGGCCTGACCCACGACGAGGTGACCGAGCGGATGGCCGTGCTGGCCCGCGAGGCGCGCGCGCTGATCGAACCGCTGCGCGGCGACCATCCGCGCCCGGCCGGCTACCTGGCATGGCAGATCGACTACAGCGCGGGCTTCTACGGCCTGTCCGACTTCTGGGCGACGACGTGAACCTCTCCGAACAGGCCTGTCTCCTGGTCAACGAGCTGATGGCCAAGCCGTGGGGCCAGGTGTCGCCGTCGGTCTACGAGACCGGCCGCCTGGTCACGCTCGCCCCCGGCCTGGCCGGGCACCGGGAGCGGGTGGCATACCTGCTGGCCGAGCAGCACGGCGACGGCGCCTGGGGCGCGCCGGACGGCTACGGGCTGGTGCCCACGCTGAGCGCCACGGAGGCCCTGCTCACGGCGATCGCACGCGGCGACGGCGACGACGGCGTCCTGCTCCCGGCCGCCGAGGCCGGGCTGGAGGCGTTGCGTCCCATGCTGGCCGCGGCGTCGGAGCCGCCGGACACGCCGGCCATCGACCTGATCGTCCCCGCCCTCGTCGAGCTGGTGAACCGCCACCGTCCGGAGGGCTCCCCGCTGCCGCTGCCCCTCACCATGGACACCACCCGGCTCACCAAGGTCAGGCGGCTGCTGGCGTCCGGCGCCGAGCCGCCGCAGAAGGTCCAGCACGTGCTGGAGGTCGTCGGGGCGACGGGGGCGATACGGCCGGCGCCGATCGGCACCGTCGGCGCCTCGCCCGCGGCCACCGCCGCCTGGCTGTCGGCCCGGCCCGATGCCGAGGCCGCGGGCCCGGCCCGCCACCACCTGCGGGCCGTCGCCGGACGGTACGGCGGCCCGGTGCCGGTGGGGCTGCCGATCACCGTCTTCGAGCGGGCCTGGGTGCTGAGCTGGCTGCTCAGGGCGGGCGTCCCCGTGGACGTGCCGCCGGAGATGACGGCCGACCTGTGGGCCACGATCGGGCCCGCGGGCACCCCCGCCGGGGCCGGTCTGCCCGCCGACGCCGACACCACCAGCGTGGCGCTCTACGCCCTGGCCCTGCTCGGGGTCCCGTACGAGCCCGCGTCGCTGGCGGCGTTCGACACCGGCGCGCACTTCTGCACCTGGCAGGGGGAGGACGGCACGTCCGTCAGCGTCAACGCTCACGTGCTGGACGCGCTGGGCCAGTACGCGCGGGTCAGGCCGGCGGCCGGGGAGGCGTACCGGCCACGGATCGAGCGGGTGGCGAGGTGGCTGGCCGAGCGGCAGCGGCCCGACGGGAGCTGGAGCGACAGGTGGCACGCCTCCCCGTACTACGCCACGTTGAGCTGCATGCTGGCGCTCGGCGAGTTCGGCGGCGCCCGATACGCCGGGGCCGTGTGCAAGGGCCGGGAGTGGATTCTGTCCACGCAGCGGGCCGACGGATCCTGGGGCCGGTGGGCGGGCAGGCCGGAGGAGACGGCTTACGGGATGCAGGCCCTCCTGCTGGCCGGCCCCGAGCCGGACGAACGGTGCCGAGGGGCGGCGCGGCGCGGTTATGAGTACCTGAATCGGACAGCCAATTCAACCGACTATCCACCGTTGTGGCATGACAAGGAGCTTTACTCGCCGACAGCCATCGTGCGGGCAGCGATCATCGCCGCTCAGCATGTCACGATATGTAGCACCGAAGGAAATTCCAGGTACGAAAATAGGACATAATACCCTTTACGGTGCTCTAGCGTGTTGAGGCAGTATTCTCGCGTTGCTAAGGTGATCCGAGTGCCGGATTACTGGAGTGTCCCATTCTCCGCCTTGACATGGCCTGCTGACCCCGCGGTCTTTTCTTCCGGAGGGCTTCATGCGCTTCCGTAATGCCAGTGTCCGGGCCAAAGTCACGGCGCTTATCGTGTCGCTCACGCTGTTGTGGGTGTTCGCGGCCTGGGTCACGGTGCGGGAAGGCGTCAACCTGCTCGGGGCCGCGACGGTCGACAGCAGGATCGTCGAGCCGAGCGAGCCGCTGCTGGTGGAGCTCCAGCGCGAGCGCCGGCTGACCGTCGCCCATCTCGGCACCGGATCCCGCGTCGTGGACAAGGGCATGCGCGACCAGCGAGCCAGGACCGACTCCCTGCGCGCCGAGTTCACCTCCATGGCCCAGGGCGACGTCGTCGACCTCGCCGCCGAGGACTCGCTCGTCGAGCGCATCGCCGCGGTCAACGCCGAGCTGGACAAGCTCGTGGCCGCGCGCAAGGCGATCGACGCCGGCGAGACGGAACCGTCCCAGGCGACGCAGCAGTACAACGACACGATCGACGCGATGTACCGCATGTACGACTCCGTGGCCGCCTTCGACGACAAGGACATCGCCGCGGACGGCCGCGCGCTGTCGGACCTGCACCGCTCCCGGGAGTACCTGGCCCGCGAGGACTCGCTGCTGTCCGGGGTGTTCGCCAGGCGCGGGTTCACCGCCGACGACCACGCCGAGTTCCTCAGGATGTCGGCCGTCTTCCACTACACGCTCACCGACGCGCTGAACCGGCTGCCCGACGAGGACCGGGCCACCTTCGACGCCTGGCTGAAGACCGAGCCCGTCGTCCGGCTGCAGACCATGGAGGCGCAGCTCGTCCGGTACGAACCGGGGACGGGCCCGCTTCCGGTGAGCGGCGAGAGCTGGCGCGTGGCGGCCGACGCGACGCTCTCCGGCATGCACGCGCAGGTGGTCGCGGGCGGTGACCGCCTGTTCGACCGGATCGTCCCCGTCGCCATCGGCGTCGTCATCCGGCTCCTCCTGGCCGGCGGCCTCGGCCTGATCGCCGTCGTCGCCTCGATCATCCTGTCCATCACCACCACCAGGCAGCTGCTCGCCCAGCTCCAGAAGCTGCGCGACGCCGCCCACGAGCTGTCCGACGAGCGCCTGCCCGGCATCGTCGAGCGCATCGGCCACGGCGAGGAGGTGGACGTCGCCAAGGAGGCGCCCGCGCTGGAGTTCGGCGACGACGAGATCGGCCAGGTGGGCCAGGCGTTCAACACCATGCAGCACACCGCCGTCAGCGTCGCGGCCGAGCAGGCCGAGCTGCGCCGCAGCATCCGCGACATCCTGCTCAGCCTCGCCCGCCGCACCCAGGGCCTGGTGCACCGGCAGCTGACCGTCCTCGACGTGATGGAGCGCCGGGAGACCGACCCCGAGGAGCTGAAGGAGCTCTTCCGCCTGGACCACCTGGCCATCCGGATGCGGCGCAACGCCGAGAACTTGATCGTCCTGTCCGGTTCGTCGCCCGCGCGTACGTGGCGGCGGGCCGTCCCCATGGTGGACGTGGTGCGCGGCGCGCTGGCCGAGGTCGAGGACTACACCCGCGTCACGCTCATGCCGATGGGCGAGGTCGTGCTCGTCGGCCGGGCCGTCGGTGACGTCATCCACCTGCTGGCCGAGCTGATCGAGAACGCCGTGTCGTTCTCGCCGCCGTACACGAACGTGCAGGTCAGCGGCCAGCTCGTGGCCAACGGGTACGTCATCGAGATCGAGGACCGCGGGCTCGGCATGAAGCCCGAGGACCTCGACGCGGCCAACGAGCGCATCGCCGACCCGCCGGAGTTCCGCATCTCCGGCACCGCCCGGCTGGGGCTCTACGTGGTCAGCCAGCTCGCCCGGCGGCACGACATCCAGGTCGTGCTGAAGCCCTCCCCGTACGGGGGGACCACGGTCGTGGTGCTGCTGCCGCAGGAGCTCGTCGAGCTCGACCCGGCGCCGCGGCACCCCGAGGGCGACACCCGGCCGAGCCTGCCGCGCCGGACGAGCACCGGGACCACGCTGGCGACGGTCGCGCGGCCCGCCGAGAACGTCCGCACCCTGACCCCGCCGCGTCCCGCCCCCATGTCCGCACCCGCCCCCGCCCCCGCCCCGCTCCACGCGGTGGCCACCCCCTTCCCAGCACCAGCACCCTCGCCTTCACCTGAACCAGAACCGCCCGCGGAACCGGAGCAGCAGCCTGTGGCCGAGTTCACGCCGTCCGGCCTGCCGTTCCGAGTCCCTCAGGCCAACCTGGCGCCAGCGCTGCGGGACGACACGCCGACGCAGCCCGACTTCGAGGAGGACGATGACGAGCGCTCGCCCGAGGAGATCCGCGCCATGATGGGATCCCTGCAGTCAGGCACCCGTCTTGGCCGCGACGAGGCGGCCAGGCTGATGGAAGAGCAGCCGGGAGGCGAGGCATGACCGCCGCGGCCCGGCTCCCGACGGGAGGCCCGACATGACGCCCACCGCGGGCACCGACCTCAACTGGCTGCTCGACGACCTGATCGGCCGGATCAAGGAGGCCGAGCACGCCATCGTGCTGTCCTCCGACGGCCTGCTCATGGCCTCGTCCGCCGGCCTGCAGCGCACCGACGGGGAGCACCTGTCGGCCGTCGCCTCCGGCCTGCAGAGCCTGGCCAAGGGCGTCGCGGACCACATCGCCGGCGGCGCGGTGCGGCAGACGGTCGTGGAGTGGAAGTCGCAGTTCCTGATCGTGACGACCGCCGGCGAACGCGCCTGCCTGGCCGTGCTGTGCGCCCAGAACGCCGACATCGGGCTGGTGGCGTACGAGATGGCGATGCTGGTGGCGCGGGTCGGCCAGTACCTCACCTCCGGCGCGCGCAACGCCGAGGCCGTCGCCAGGAGCGACCGGTGAGCACCACGGAGGAGTCCACGGACGAACACTGGATCGATCCGGAGATCATCCGGCCCTACGTCGTCACCCGCGGGCGGACCCAGCCCGCGCACGGCAAGTTCGACCTCATCTCCATGGCGCTGGCGGTGGGTCCGCCGCCGGGCCCGGACGCCGGGCTGGACCCCGAACACCTGCGCATTCTCCAGCTCTGCCGTGAACCCAAGTCCGTCGCCGAGATAGCCGCGCACCTCAACCTGCCGGCCGGCACGATCCGCGTGCTGCTCGGCGACCTGTTCGACCGCGAACTCGTCTCTGCCCAGGAACCACAATCCGAGGTGGACATGCATGACATGAAGATGTACAGGGCGGTGCTCGATGGTCTTCGCTCGCTCTGAGCGCCCGCGCCTCCCGACGGCGATCAAGATCCTGATCGCCGGAGGGTTCGGGGCGGGCAAGACGACGATGGTCGGAGCCGTGTCCGAGACCCGGCCGTTGCGCACCGAGGAGGTGCTGACCGACCGCAGCGTGGGCGTCGACGACCTGACCTCCGTGGAGGCCAAGCGCACCACCACGGTGGCCATGGACTTCGGGCGCATCACCCTGGGCGCCGACTACGTCCTGTACCTGTTCGGCACCCCCGGGCAGGAACGTTTCTGGTTCGTGTGGGACGAGCTGGCCGAGGGCTCCCTGGGAGCCGTCATCCTGGCCGACACCCGCCGCCTGGCCGACTGCTTCCCCTCGGTCGACTACTTCGAGCGGCGCGGGACGCCGTTCGTGGTGGCGGTGAACTGCTTCGAGGGTTCGCCGACGTTCGAGCTGGACGAGGTGCGGCTGGCGCTGCAGCTCAACCCGTCGATCCCGATCGTGATGTGCGACGCGCGCAAGCGGGACTCCAGCCGCGAGGTGCTGATCACGCTGGTCAAGCACTCGGCCCGGCTGCGCGCGGAGCCGGTCGGAAGCTGACCGAGCCGGCGGGCCCGTCCGTCCCTCGCGGGCGGGCGGGTCCGCCGGGCTCGTTCAGGGCGAGGTCAGTGCTCGGTGGCCTTCTCGGCGCCCACGCCGGTCAGCGAGCGCACCTCGATCTCGGCGTACTTGGCGGCGTTGTACTCCTTGCTGAGGATCGTGCCCAGCCAGCCGAACAGGAAGCCGAGCGGGATGGAGACGATGCCCGGGTTGCTCAGCGGGAACCAGTGGAAGTCCACGCCGTGGATCAGCGCGGTCACCGCGGCGCCCGCGGGCGGCGGCGGGGCCGAGACCACCGGCGAGAAGATCACCAGGATCAGCGCCGAGCCGAGCCCGCCGTAGATGGCCGCGACCGCGCCCGCCGTGTTGAACCTCTTCCAGAACAGGCTGTAGAGGATCGCCGGCAGGTTGCCCGAGGCCGCGATGGCGAAGGCCAGGGCGACCAGGAACGCCACGTTCTGGCCCTGGGCGAGGATGCCGAGGCCGATCGCGATGGCGCCGATGACCAGCGCCGATACGCGGGCCACCACGACCTCCTGCCGCTCGCTGGCGCCGCCGCGCTTGAAGACGTGCGCGTACAGGTCGTGGGCGAAGCTGGAGGAGGAGGCCAGGGTCAGGCCCGCGACGACGGCCAGGATCGTGGCGAAGGCCACGGCGCCGATGAGCGCGAGCAGGATCGTGCCGCCGACGTCGCCGAAGATCTGCGCGCCGATCCGCTCGGCCAGCAGCGGGGCGGCGGTGTTGGCCGCCTTGTCGGCCTTGAGGATGTCGGTCTTGCCGACGATGGCCGCCGCGCCGAAGCCGAGCACCAGGGTCAGCAGGTAGAACACGCCGATGATGCCGATGCCCCACAGGACCGACTTGCGGGCGTCCTTGGCGGTGGGGACGGTGTAGAAGCGGATGAGGATGTGCGGCAGGCCCGCCGTGCCGAGCACCAGCGCGAGGCCGAGGCTGATCAGGTCGATCTTGCCCGCGAGCCCCTGGGCGTCGGTGCCGTACTTCAGGCCGGGGATGAGGAAGTTGCCGGGGTTGGCCTTCGGGCCGCTGGTGGCGGCGGCCTGGCCGAGCAGGGACGACAGGTTGAAGCCGAACTTGCCCAGCACCAGCAGCGTCACCAGCGCGGCGCCGGTCATCAGCAGCACGGCCTTGACGATCTGGACCCAGGTGGTGCCCTTCATGCCGCCGAACACCACGTAGACGATCATCAGCGCGCCGACGCCGATGATCGTCCAGATCTTGCCGGCCTCGCTGGTGATGCCGAGCAGCAGGCCGACCAGCGCGCCCGCGCCGACCATCTGGGCCAGCAGGTAGAAGATGCTGACCACGATCGTGGACACGCCCGCCGCCGTGCGCACCGGGCGCGGGCTCATCCGGAACGCCAGCACGTCGGCCATGGTGAACTTGCCGGAGTTGCGCATCAGCTCGGCCACCAGCAGCAACGCCACCAGCCAGGCGACCAGGAACCCGATGGAGTACAGGAACCCGTCGTAGCCGGAGACGGCGATGATGCCGGCGATGCCGAGGAAGGAGGCGGCCGACATGTAGTCGCCGCCGATCGCCAGGCCGTTCTGGACGCCGCTGAAGGACCGGCCGCCCGCGTAGTAGTCGGCGGCGGTCTTGGTCTGGCGGCTGGCCCAGAACGTGATGGCCAGGGTGCCGGCGACGAAGGTGAGGAAGAGGATCATCCCCAGCGTCGTGGAACTCACTGCGTCTTCTCCTCGACCTCGTGACGGAGCTTGTCGGCGATCGGGTCGAGCTTCCTCTCGGCGTGCCGCGCGTACGCCCACGCGATGAGGAACGTCGAGACGAACTGCAGCAACCCGAAGATCAGCCCGACGTTGATCTCGCCGAACAACTTGATGCCCATGAAGCCGCGGGCCCAGCCGGACAGCACCACGTACAGCAGGTACCACACCAGGAAGGCCACCGTCATGGGGAAGGTCCAGCGGCGGAAACGCCGCTTCAACTCCTGGAACTCACTGCTCTCCTGCACCTGTTCATAGACGGACGCGTCATGTTCTCTGGTCGTCACGAGACCTCCACTGTGATGCGGATCACGCTCAACGTAAGAGCGCAACCTACCCGTCGTGGAGAGCCGTGGGGGTGCTGTTCGGCGAGCCGCTCGCGTACCGCGATTAGTTGGGGATGGCCTGCGGTGAAAGGTCTGTTCGGCGCGATGAGCGGTCGGGAATTCCGTTCACCCCGATATCGGACGCGGCGGGCCGGGCAGGGCGCTCAGCGCCTGATCCAGGTCCTCGACGAGGGTCGCGGCGGGCTCCAGGCCGACCGACAGGCGGGCCAGGCCGACGGGGATGCCCATGGTGGCCCGTACGCTCTCCTCGACGGTCAGGGCGGGGGCGTTGACCAGGCTCTCGAAGCCTCCCCAGGACACCCCAATCCTGAAATGTCGCAATTTATCGAGGAAAAGTGCGGCCTGTTGGCGATCGTCCGTGGCGAGTTCGATGCTGAACAGGCTGGAGAAGCCGGACATCTGCCGCAACGCGGTCGCATGGCCCGGATGCGAGGGCAACCCCGGATGGTTCACCGCCCGTACGGCGGGATGCCCCTCCAGGAACGCCGCCACGGCCAGCCCCCGCTCCTGGTGGGCGGCCATGCGCACGGGCAGCGTGCGCAACCCCTTGATCACCTTGGCCGCGTCGTGCGGCGACATGGCCGCACCGTAGAGCTGGTACTCCGTCAGCGCCAGCGGCCGGATCAGCCGGGCCGGCCCGACCACCACGCCGCCGACCAGGTCGCTGTGCCCGCCGACGTACTTGGAGAGCGAGTGCACGACCAGGTCCACGCCCAGCGTCAGCGGTTTCTGGAACAGCGGCGTGGACCAGGTGTTGTCCATGACCGTGACGAGCCCGCGCCCGCGCGCCCAGGCCGCCACCTCGGCGATGTCCACGATCGCGTACGCCATGTAGGAGGGCGACTCGAAGTAGAGTAGGCGGGTACTCGCCCTGATAGCGCTGTCACATCCCGCGAGGTCGTCGACGTGCGTATGCGTGACGCCGTACTTCTCCAGGTAGCGCAGGAACTGCGTGGTCGGCCCGTACACCGCGCCGAGCACCAGCACGTGGTCGCCGGCGGAGACGAGCGAGGAGATCGTCGCCGAGATGGCGCCCATCCCCGAGCCGAAGCACTTGGCCCGCTCGCCGCGCTCCAGCGCGGCCAGCTTGCGCTGCGCCACGTCGACGGTCGGGTTGGTGCCGCGGCCGTAGACGTACCGCTCGTCCTCGTCCCGGATCGCGGCTCCCAGCTCGGCCGCCGTGCCGAAGGTGAACAACGAGTTCTCGAACACCGGCGGGTTCACCGCGCCCAGCGTCCACGGCTCGTCCTCGCCCATCCGGCCGCAGATCCATTCATCCTCCATGGGGGCAGACTATGACAACGCGTAAGCCCACCATGGCGGACGTCGCCCGGCACGCGGGCGTCAGCCTGAAGACGGTGTCCCGTGTGGTCAACCAGGAGCCGCACGTCCGGGCCTCGCTGCAGCAGCGGGTGCACGACTCGATCAGCGCGCTCGGCTTCCGCCGCAACGAGGCCGCCGCCCGGCTGGCCCGCGGTGCGACCATGCTCACGCTCGGCCTGGTGATGGAGAACATCTCCAACGAGTTCTACGCCCGCCTCGCCGCCGCCGTGGAGGCGGCGGCGGCCGAGCACGAGGCGCTGGTGGTGTTCGGTTCGTACGAGGAGCGTCCGGACAAGGAGCGCATGCTCATCGAGTCGATGCACGCGCGGGGCGTGGACGCGCTGATCGTCGTGCCCTCGCCGGCCGACCACGCCTGGCTGGCCGAGCACGGCGGCCCGCGCACGGTCTTCGTCGACCGCGTGCCGCGCGGGCTCGACCGGGCCGACGTGGTCAGGCTCGACGACGAGCGCGGCGGCCGGACGGCGACCGCGCACCTGCTCGCCCACGGGCACCGCCGCATCGCGCTGATCTCCGACGACGACGGGCTGAGCTCGGTGCACGACCGGGCCCGCGGCTACCGGGCGGCGCTGCGCGAGGCGGGGGCGGCGGCCGACGAGGCGCTGGTGGTGCGGGGGGTGTTCGATCCCGGGCGGGTGTCGTACGAGGTGGGGCGGCTGCTCGACCTGCCCGACCCGCCGACGGCGTTCTTCGCGACGAACAACCGGGCGGCGATCGGCGTGCTGGAGGCGTTGCGGGAGCGTCCCGAGCGGCCGGCGTACGTGGGGTTCGACGACTTCGCGCTGGCCGGCCTGTTCAGCCCGGGGGTGACGGTGGTGCGGTACGACATCGGCCGGCTGGCGCGCGGCGCGGTGGAGTTGCTGCTGGATCCCGTCCGCGAGCCGCGGCGGATCACGGTCCCCGTGGAGCTGGTCGTCCGGGGGTCCGGGGAGTTGCCGCCTGCCTGACCTTCCGGTCAAACCTCCCCCAAGTCCCTTATGTCGGAGCCTGATGGGATACGGGAGGGGTAATCGCAGGTCATGGCCGAGAGCAGCCCGTACCGCGATGACCGTACGCCCGAGGAGCAGGCGCTCGGCTCCGGCGCGCCCGCCCGTCCGAACCCTGAGGTCTGCCTGGAGATCTCCGAGATGCGGGTGGAGGAGGCCGGGCCGGAGGGCCGGGCCCCGGGTGCCCGGCGCGGCGGCGCGCAGGCGCGGGCGACGCTGCGGGTGCGGCTGGACGACGTGGCGCACCTCATCGACCACCTCCTGAACGCCGCCCCCCACCTCCTGGACCACCTGACCCCGCCCACCGCCACTCCCCCACCCCGCACCGCCCGCCACGCCTTCCCCCCCACCACCCCCTCCACCCCGGCCTCCCTGTCCTCGGGGAAGACCGCTGCGGGGACGCCTGCCTCGGCGGCGCGGAGAGGCGGGGTGTGGGGAGGCCGACCGGAGGAGGGCGGCGGGGTGCGGCGGGGGTGGCCGAGGGGCGGCGCCCCCTCCTGGCTACCGGAGCGGAAGCACGCGGGCGACCTGGGAGCGGCCACCGGCCGGACCATCCACCACGCGGCCCCCGTCGAGGAGGCCCCGCACACCGTCCCGGGTCACGAGGTGCTCGACGTCGAGACCCACGCCGGCACGGCCGCCAGACCCATGACCGAACGGGCCACCCGGCACAGCGACGCCTCCCACCCGACGCCCCCGACCAGACCGTACTTCGCCCCCGACGAGGGAACCCTCCCGGACGAGCCCCCCACCGCAGGCACCACACCGCACGAACCGCCCGCCGCGGGCACCACGCCGCATGAGCCCTTCCGTCAGGCCCAGGACGTCATGCCCTCGCCTGCGGGCAGTCGTTCCCGCGCGGCCCGGGCCGGCGGCCGAGACCCGGGGCCCGGCCGTTCCAAGGCTCCGCACACCGGCGTCGGTCACCGCCCGGGTCTGGACCCTCCGCCGCAGGAGCCGTCCCATCCGGGCCTCGCTCACCGGATACCGTCCCAACCCGGCCCTCGGCCACAGGCGTCGGCCCAGCCCGCCCGCGCGCCGCAAGCGTCAGCCCAGCAGCAGCCCGGCCGGCCCGTGACCCATCCCGGTAGCACGCCGCAGGAGTGGACCCGTTCGCACATCCCACCCCAGGGGACGGCCCAGCCGCGCCCAGGCCGAACCCCAGCCCCACCCGGCACCGAGCCAGAGGGGTCGGCCCGGCCGGACGTCCCGCGGGAAGGGGCGAGTCAGCCCCGGCCCGGCCGAAGCACGTCCGCACGCGCCACCGGTCCGTACCGCCCCGGCCTGGACCCACCGCCCCAGAGCGAACAGCCCCACGACCAGGGCGGCATCCCGCGTCCCACGGAAAGCGACCGCAAGTCCCGAGCCGCGAGCGCCCAGGGAGGCCCAGTCTCGTCAAGGGCCGCAGGCGGCGCGGGGGCCGTGGGAGGCGCTGGGACCGAAGGCGGCCCTGGGAGAGGAAGGGGTGCCGGATCCGGCGCGGGGGCCGGAGATGTGGCGCACAACGAGGGCGCCAGTGGAAACGGGGTGGCGTCGGAGCGCTTGGGAGGCGTCGCCGCGGGCTGGTCGTGAAGGGCGGGCAGACGCCCACCGGCACGCTCCCGCGCATCGGCCGAGCGCGGGACCGGGGGCGGGTTATGGGGAGCGGGGGTGCCAGTCGCCGCGGTCCAGGTCGAGGTTCTCCGGGGTGTGGAGGCGGACCATTGTGCGGGCCACGCCGGGCGGTACGCGGTGCGGCGTCAGGAACGACACCGACACCATCACCGTGAACGCGATCGGCACCGTCCAAGCAGCCGGCTGGGCCAGCAGCGCCCCCGTGAGCCCCTCGTACGGCCCCCCGGTGATCGTGGCGAGCACGGCCGAGCAGGCGAGCCCGCCCCCCACGAACAGCCCCGCCAGCGCCCCGGTGGTGGTGAGCCGCCGCCACCAGATGCCCAGCACCAGCAGCGGGCAGAACGACGAGGCGGCCACCGCGAACGCCAGCCCCACCACGTCCGCGACCGGCAGCGCCCGCGCCCACAACGCCAGCGCCAGCGGCACGGCGACGGCCATGAGCGTGGCGATCCGGAACGAGCGCACCCCGCCCTTCAGCAGGTCCTGCGCGATCACCCCGGCGACGGACACGGTCAGCCCCGAGGAGGTGGACAGGAAGGCCGCGAACGCCCCGGCCGTGACGAGGGCGGTGAGCAGGTCGCCGAGCGTGCCGCCGATCATGCGGCTGGGCAGGGTGAGCACGACCGCGTCGGTGCGCACCAGGTCGGGGGCGTAGAGGCGGCCGAGCCAGCCGTACAGGGCGGGCAGCAGGTAGAACGCGCCGAGCAGGGTCAGCACGACCAGCGTCGTACGGCGGGCGGCCCGGCCGTCGGGGTTGGTGTAGAAGCGCACGAGCACGTGCGGCAGGCCCATCGTGCCGAGGAACGTGGCCAGGATCAGCGAGTACGTCGAGTAGAGCCCGTACTCCTTGGCCCCGGCCAGCGGCATCTGCCAGGTGGTGGCGTCCTGGACGCTGAGGGCGGGCGCGCCGTCGCCCTTCCAGGCCAGCAGCAGGAACACCAGCGGCACGGCCAGCGCGGTCAGCTTGAGCCAGTACTGGAACGCCTGCACGAACGTGATCGACCGCATGCCGCCGGACAGCACGTTCACCGCCACCACACCCGCGACCAGCAGCCCGCCCGCCCACACCGGCGCGCCGGTGATCGTGCGCAGCACCAGCCCGGCGCTCTGGAACTGCGGCATCAGGTACAGCCATCCGATCAGGACGACGAGCACGCTGGCGGTCCTGCGCACGGTCATCGACTCCAGCCTGGCCTCGGCGAAGTCGGGCAGCGTGTACGCCCCCGAGCGCCGCAGCGGCGCCGACACCAGCACCAGCAGCACCAGGTAGCCGCCGGTCCAGCCGACGGGCAGCCACAACATGTCCACGCCGTAGGACAGGATGAGCCCGGCGACGCCGAGGAAGGAGGCCGCCGACAGGTACTCGCCGCCGATGGCGGAGGCGTTCCACAGGGGGCTGACGGTCCGGGAGGCGACGTAGAAGTCGGAGGTGGTGCGGGAGAACCTGATGCCGTACGCGCCGATGAGCACGGCCGCCGCCATCACGACGACCACCGCGGTGAGGCTCACGAGGGGCCCTTCGCGCCGGTCACCGGCGTTCCACCAGCTCGGCGAAGTGGCGTTCGTTGCGCTCGGCCTGGCGGACGTACAGCCAGGCGCCGATGACGAAGGCGGGGTAGATGAGCCCGGCCAGCACCGCCCACGGCAGGGAGACGCCGAGGACGTCCACCTCGCGCAGTTCGGGGATGAGCAGGAACAGCAGCGGCAGGCCGCCGACCACGCAGGCCAGCACGGTGCAGACGAACAGGGCGAGCCGGAACTGGGTGCGCAGGAGCGAGCGCATGTAGACCTCGCCGAGGCGGGTCTGCTCGTCGATCTCCCTGGTGGCCGGGTAGCGGGAGCGGCGGGCGGCGGCGGTGCGCGGGCTGGTGACGCTGACCCGGCGCGGCGTCTCGGAGCGGCGGAAGGCGTCCATGCGGCGGGCGGCGGGATCGGTGCGCGGCGACCCCGCCGGACGCCCCGGCCGGGGATCGGAGGTCATTCCGTCCTGCCCTTCCTGGCGCGGCGGACCAGCAGGTCGCGCAGCTCGCGGGTGTGCCGCCGGCTCACCGGGAGCTCGGTGTCGCCGACCCGCACGCTGCACCGGCCCGAGTCGATGTGCAGTTCCTCGATGTGCTTGACGGCGACCAGATGGCTGCGGTGCACCCGGACGAACCCGGCCGGGGCCCAGCGTTCCTCCAGCGTGGCGAGCGGGATGCGGACGAGGTGGCTGCCGTTCGCGGTGTGCAGCCGGGCGTAGTCGCCCTGGGCCTCCACGTAGAGCACGTCGGCGCTGGAGACGAACCGGGTCACGCCGCCGAGCTCGACGGGGATGGTGTCGCTCTCGCCGGTCTCGGCGGGCACGTCGGCCGAGACCGCCACGCGCCTGATGGCCTCGGCGAGCCGTTCGGGACGTACCGGTTTGAGCAGGTAGTCCTCGGCCTTGATCTCGAAGGCGTCCACCGCGTGCTCCTCGTACGCGGTGACGAACACGACCCGCGGCGGGTTGGCGAACTGCGACAGCAGCCGTCCGAGCACGACGCCGTCCAGGCCGCGCATGCGGATGTCGAGGAAGACGGCGTCGATCGGGCGGCCCTCGGCGATGCCGCGGTCCAGCAGGCGCAGCGCGGCCGCCCCGTCGCGCGCCGTCACCACCTCGCCGATGCGGGCGTCGGCGCGGAGCAGGTAGGACAGGTCCTCCAGCGCGGGTAGCTCGTCGTCCACCGCCAGGACGCGCAGCCCGGTCACACGTCACTCCTCACACCTCGAATGCATTAGACAGTGATGAAACCGGCACCAAACGTCAAGGCCGTCACGGCGGGGTCACAGGTGGGGGCAGGTGTGGAAAGTCGGCGGGAGGTCAGCGGGCCGAGACGCCGGGGTGGTACTTCGGCAGGCGCACGTTGACCTTGGTGCCCGCGCCCGTGCCGGTCTCGACGACCAGGCCGTATTCGTCGCCGTAGACCTGGCGGAGCCGTTCGTCGACGTTGGCCAGGCCGACGCCGCCGGTGGGGGCGATCTCGCCGGCCAGGATGCGGCGCAGCCGGTCGGGGTCCATGCCGAGGCCGTCGTCCTCGACGCTGATGCGGCACTCGGCGCCGGCGTCCTCGGCGATGATCGTGATGCGGCCGACGCCGTTGCGGCTCTCCAGGCCGTGCCGGACGGCGTTCTCGACCAGCGGCTGCAGGCACAGGAACGGCACCGCGACCGGCAGCACCTCGGGGGCGATGCGCAGGGTGACCTGCAACTGGTCGCCGAACCTGGCGTGTTCGAGGGTGAGGTAGCGCTCGATCGAGTGCAGCTCCTCGGCCAGCGTGGTGAACTCGCCGTGCCGCCGGAAGGAGTAGCGGGTGAAGTCCGCGAACTCCAGCAGCAGCTCGCGGGCGCGTTCTGGGTCCGTACGGACGAAGGAGGCGATCGTGGTGAGCGAGTTGTAGATGAAGTGCGGCGAGATCTGCGCGCGCAGGGCCCGGACCTCGGCCTCCATGAGCAGCGTGCGCGAGCGGTCGAGCTCGGCCAGCTCCAGCTGCGAGTTCACCCAGCCGGCCACCTCCTGCGCCGCCCTGACCAGGCCGGCCGAGGCGTTCTGCCCGTAGGCGGCCAGCGCGCCGACCAGGCGGTCGTCGGTGGTGAGCGGGACGACGACGGCGTGCCGGATCGGGCATTCGAGCAGCTCGCAGTCGATGGTGAGCACCTGGGTGCGGCCGTCCCGCAGGGTGGCGGCGGCGTGCTCGAACGCCTGGGCGGCGTGGTGGTCGCCGGCGCCGTCGTAGACGAGCAGGCGCTCGCGGTCGGTGATCGCGAGCGCGGCCGAGCCGAGCAGCGCGCGCAGGTGGCGGGAGGCGCGCTCGGCGCCCTCGGGGGTCAGCCCGGCCCGCAGCGGCGGCCCGGCCATGGAGGCGGTGTGCAGGGTCTCGAACGTGGCCCGCTCGGCCGGGCTGGTGCCCAGCTCGCGGCGGCCTCGCATGACGCGCCAGAGCACGATCGCGGGCACGCCCACCAGCACGGCCACGACGGTGACGCCGACCAGGTACTCCACGCGCCCCGAGCCTAGCGCCCGCCGCCGCCCGTCCCGCCGCCGCCCATCCCGCCGGCCACCCTCACCCGGCCGCCAGCGCCTTGGCGACGGCCGCCGCGTAGGTCTCGGCCTCCTGCGCGGAGTCGTAGGTGGTGCGCGGCCAGAAGAAGCCGCGCAGCCCGTCCTTGCGGTTGCGCGGCACGACGTGCACGTGCAGGTGGGGCACGCTCTGGCTGACCCGGTTGTTCACTGCCACGAACGTGCCGGCCGCCTCCAGCCCCTCCTCCACGGCCCTGGCCATGGCCTGCACCCGGGAGAAGAACGGCCCGACGTCGGCGAGGTCGGCCAGCGTCTCGACGTGCAGCCGGGGCACGACGAGCACGTGCCCCTTGAAGACCGGGCGGGTGTCGAGGAAGGAGACGGCCACCTCGTCGGAGCTCACCACGTGGGCGGGACGCGCGCCGGCGATGATCTCGCAGAACAGGTCGGTGCTCACCGCCCGACCTTATCGGCGAAGGCCGTCCAGCTCGTCATGTTGGGCGTGGTCCACTCGTCGGGGGCGTGCAGGAAGTGCTCGCCGACGCGCTCGCGCAGCCGCCCGGGGACGTCGGCGACCTTGGCCCCCCGGCAGTGGTAGACCAGCCCGCCCGGCCGCTGTCCCATGGCCATCCAGGGCAGCCAGGGCGAGACCCGGCACCAGGAGAAGACCGCCGGCACGTCGGGCATGCCGGACTCGACGTCGGCGGCCGAGGCGAAGAACTGGAACAGCTCCAACGCCCGATACGTGTCCCGAGCCGAGTTTTCCGGATATTTCGCGACAGGGAGCGGCGAAGGGTAGGAAAGGCGGATGTCGGCGTTGTACACGACCTGGTCCCCCAACCGCGTCACCGGCACCGGATAGGCCCCGAGCCGCTGGTTGACCGGGTCGTTGAAGACGTGCTGCACCTCGACGGACCGCCCGGTGAGCGGGTTGTCCCACACGTCGATCGGTTCCCTGGTCCTCGGGTCGAGGTAGAGCGCCGCCTCCCTGGTCAGCAGCTCCCAGCCGCCGTCGGCCGGGCGCGCCCGCGCCACGTTCAGCCCCTCGAAGCCGAACAGGTGGTGGGGGCCGTCGTCGTCCTGCCAGCCGTAGACGTCGCCGGTCCAGTAGGAGATCGTCTCGGCGCCGTCGGCCGAGGCACGCACCCGGATGAAGTCCATGATCCGGAGCTTACCCCTTGTTTCGAGACAGCATGTTGCTATCTTTAGGGACATGGTGTCGCTAAATGAGCGGATCCGGCAGAGCTGGCTCCCGCTGATCGTGCTCGGCGTCGGGATGTCGATGATCATCATCGACGCGACGATCGTGAACGTCGCCGTCCCCGCGATCATGGGCGATCTGGGGTTGTCGGCCACGGACGTCGAATGGGTCAACTCCATCTACTCCCTGGCCTTCGCCTCCCTGCTCATCCCCCTCGGCCGGACCGGCGACGTGCACGGCAGGCGCCGGATGTTCGCCGTCGGCCTGGTGGTGTTCCTGGCCGCGAGCATGCTGGCCGCCTCCGCGCCGAGCGGCGCGCTGCTCATCGCCGCCCGCGTCGTCCAGGGCGTCGGGGCGTCCATGGTGGTCCCGATGACGCTGGCGATCATCAACTCCCTCTACACGGGCTCGCGCCGGACGATCGCCTTCGCCGTCTGGGGCTCGATCATCGGCGGCATGGCCGCGCTCGGCCCGCTGCTCGGCGGCTGGGTGGTGACCGACTTCGGCTGGCGCTGGGCGTTCTGGGTGAACCTGCCGATCGGCCTGCTCGTGCTGCTCGGCACGGCCCGGGTGCCGGAGTCGAAGGACGCGGCGGCGGGCGGCTCGGACGTCCCCGGCGTGCTGCTGTCGGTGGTCGGCCCGGCCGCGCTGGTGTTCGGCCTGATCGAGGGCCAGCGCTACGGCTGGTTCACGCCGACCGGCGAGGCCACGCTGTTCGGGTGGACCTGGCCGCTCGGCGGCGTCTCGCCGATCCCGTTCGCCTTCGGGCTCGCGGCGCTCGCGCTGGCCGCGTTGCTGCTGGTCGAGCGCTCGCGGGCACGATCGGGCCGCCCGGTCGTACTGGACCTGTCGCTGTTCGCCATCCCCTCCTTCAGGTACGGCGGCGCCGCCGCGATGATCATCAGCCTCGGCGAGTTCGGCCTGATCCTGGTGCTGCCGCTGTTCCTCCAGGCGGCCATGGGGTTCACCGCGTTCGCCACCGGGCTGATCATCGCCTCGCTGGCCGGGGGCACGTTCCTGGCGGGCGGCGTCGTCCCGCGGCTCGACCTGGCGCCCAGGGTCATCGTGCGGCTGGGGCTCGTCCTGGAGGCCGTGGGCGCGATCGCGATCGGCCTGGCCGTCTCCCCCTCGCTCGGCCCGTGGACGCTGGTGCCGTGGCTCGTCCTGTACGGCGTCGGCGTCGGCTTCGCCTCGGCCCAGCTCCCGAACGTGATGCTCGCCGACGTGCCCGCCCGCCGCTCCGGCGTGGCCTCCGGGCTCCAGAGCACGATCCGCCAGCTCGGCGCCGCCGTCGGCATCGCGGTGCTGGGCGCCGTCCTGGTCACCGGTCTGGACGCGGCGATGGCCGAACGCCTGCCCGGCGAGCCCGCGCTCGGGCGGGCCGTACGGGAGAGCGCCGGCGCGGCCATCGCGGCGATCAGGGACCCCGCCGGCCACGCCGCCGCGGTCGCGGCGGGCGCCGACGCCACCCGCCGGGTCACGATCGTGACCGGCATCGTGCTGTTCGGCGGCGTCGGGGCGACGTTCCTGCTGCCCGATACTGGGAGGAGACGACGCGAGGAGGAGTGAGTCCGGTGCCGAGGATCAGCGCGGCGACGGTGGCCGACCATCGGGCCAGCCAGCACGCGGCCCTGCTGGCGGCCGCCATGGAGGTCCTGGCGGCCGAGGGCCCGGCCGGGCTCACCCCCGCCGCCGTGGGCGCGCGGGTCGGGCTGGCCCGCTCCAGCGTCTACCGCTACTTCTCCTCCACCGCCGACATCCTGGCCCAGCTCGTGGAGGACGCGATCCCCCGCTGGGCCGACCGGCTCGTCACGGCCACCCGCGACGGCGGGCTGGAGGAGCGGGTGCGCGCCTTCGGCGCCGTGTCGCTGGCGTCCGTGACCAGCCCCGACCACGCGCTGCTGCGCGCGGTGGCCGCGGTCGATCTGCCCGCCGAGTGCCGCCACCGGCTCGACCAACTGCACGAGTCGATGATCGAGCCGCTGCGCGGGCTGCTCGCCGAGGCCGGGGAACCGCATCCCGACCTGGTGGCCCACCTGGGGTGGAGCATCCTGGGCGAGGGCCGCCGCCGCCTGGCCGCGTGCGCCGACACCGGCGCCGAGGCCGAGGCCGAGGTGATCACCGCGACCACCCTCGACGTGTTGTGCCGGGCCGTGCTCAGCGCACGGTGATCTCGAAGACCGCCTCGCCCGACTGCCGCCTGCTCTGCTCGTCGGGCGGCGTCGAGCTCTGGCCGCACCGCCAGCAGTCGCGCAGCGTGATCTCGGCGGCGCCCGGGCTCTTGGTGTTGAAGACGAAGTAGGCGGTGCCGCCGCTGCCGGGGCCCTGGCCCGCGCTCTTGCGCTCCTCGCTGATGTAGGAGACCACCCTGGCGTCGGGCACCGCCGCCAGCCGCCAGTTGTCGCCCACCGACGGGTTGTCCGGGACGGCCAGCGAGAACCGCTGCCCGGGGCGCAGCTCGGCGCGCACGGTCGTGCCCTTGGCGCCCTTGACGACGGTGCCGAAGTCGCTGACCGCCGAGCCGTCGCCGCAGCCGGCCACCAACCCCGAGGTCAGCAGGGCGAGTGCGGCGACGACGGCCTTTCCACGCTTCACTCGGGAAGGCTATCCTCCTTCGGCGGGTCCCGGGGCTCCACGTACGGCTCCTGCCCGACGGGCTCGCCCTCGGCGATCTGGCGTTCCCTGATGAGCTCGGCGTCCAGCTCGGCGCCCAGCAGCAGGGCCATGTTCGACAACCACAGCCAGATCAGGAACACCACGACGCCGGCCAGCGTGCCGTAGGTCTTGCCGTAGGACCCGAAGTGGGCCACGTACAGGGCGAAGCCGCCGGAGACCACGACCCAGAGCACCACCGCGAGCAGCCCGCCGGGGGTGATCCAGCGCACGCCGGGCTGGCGCACGTTCGGCGCGGCCCAGTAGAGCACCATGATCAGCCCGGCCGCGACGAGCGCGAGGACGGGCCATTTCAGGATGTCCCAGGCGGTCACCAGCGCGCTGCCCAGGCCGAGCGCCTTCCCGACGCTCCTGGCCAGGTCGCCGGTCAGCGCGACGGAGATCGCGCCGAGCGCCAGCAGCACGGTGGCCAGCACGGTGAGCCCGATCCGGAGCGGGGTCACCTTCCAGAACGGACGCCCCTCGTCGATGTCGTAGATGGTGTTGCCGGCCCGGATGAACGCGCCGATGTAGCCCGACGCCGACCAGAGCGCGACCAGCAGGCCGACGATCGCGACCAGGCCGGCCGAGGCCGCGTTCTCCTGGACCGACCGCACGCCCGTGACGATCAGGGAGCGCACCTCGTCGGGCGCCAGCACCACGAGGTTGCCGACCAGGGTGGCGGTGTCGCGCCTGCCGAGCAGGCCGAACACCGACACCAGCACGATCAGCGCGGGGAAGATGGACAGGACGGCGTAGTAGGTGAGCGCTGCCGCGAGGTCCTGGACGCCGTCGTTGCGGAACTCGACGACGGTGCGTTTGAGCACGCTCCACCAGGCCCTGCGCGGCAGTTCCGCAGGTCTTTCGGGGGAACGCACGCCTACTTCGCCCTGTTGCGCTTCCTGAGCCGCCGCACGACGAGGGCCGTCACCGCCGCCGCCGCGGCCAGCAGCAGCACCGGACGCTTGCGCGCCCCGGTGGCGGCGTCCTTGACCTGGTGGGGGGTGGCCTCGCGGACCTTGCCGGCGACCTCGCCGGCCATGCCCTTGGCCGTGCCGGTCACCTCGGCGGCCTTGCCCTTGGCCACGCCGGTCATCTCGGCGACCTTGCCCTTGGCCGCGCCGGCCGCCTCGGTGGCCCGGCCCTTCAGGTCGGCCTTGTGGGCCAGGGCGCTGACCGTGTCGCCCAGTTCGTTCCTGGTCTCCTTGATGCTTTTTCGCACGTCGTCCTCTTCCTCGTCGTCCTCGCCACGGCCCCCGCCCCCGCCCAGCGACTCCTCCTCGACCGCGCGGCTCTCCACCGCCTCGGTCCGGTCGTCGGGCACGGGGGTCTCGGGGATGAAGGTCTCGTGTTCCTGCCGGGCCAGTTCGGCCCGTTTGGCGTTCTCCGCAGCCCCCGGTCTCGTCGGCGGCACGTTGATCGACTCGCGTTCGGTCGGCGTGCCGACGGTCGCCCTGCGGGCGCCCACGTCACCGGCGTGCTGCTCGCTGTATCCGGGGTCCGTCTCGCTCATCGGCGTGCCCTCTCCTTGACCATGTCGATATCGGCCTTGACGCTCGCGATGGTCTCCTCGGGGACCGGCGGCGTGGCCTGTTTCACCTGGTTCTTTCCGGTCAGGCCGAGCAGGGCGGCGGCGATGAGCAGGACCGCCCCCACGATCGCGGCGGCCGCCCACGCGGGCATGACCAGGGCGAGGAGCAGGACGACGGCGGTCACCAGCGCGGCAGCGCCGAAGAACGCGGCCATCCCGGCCGCGCCGAACAGCCCCGCGCCGAACCCGGCGCGCCTGCCCTTCTCCGCGAGCTCCAGCCTGGCCAGGCGCAGCTCGTCCTTGACGAGCCGGGAGACCTGGTCGGACAGATCACTGACCAGCTTGTGGGTATCGTTCACGACGTCGCCTCCTCCGCTGAGGAAGGCGACTACCCAGCTGACCGCCTGTTATTACCTCTTGGCGGCCTTCAGCAGGAACCGGAGGACGGACGCCACCGGCGACTCGGGCGCTTCGCACCAGTTGTCCGGCTGCTTCGGCTTGCTCCACGGTGCGGGCAGCTCGCACGAGGGAGCCTGCGGCTCAGGCCGCTCACACCACGATCCGGGAGTGTTCATCCTTCGATGGTACGACTTCCGGCCCGGCCCGCAGAAGACCCGCGGACCGGTCGCTCCAGGCCGGCGGTAACCTGCCGGGGTGCTGGTACATGGGGTGTGGGCGGGTGACGGGCTCGCCTTCTGGGGAGAGGTTCCCGGCCGGGCCGCCGCCGTGTCCCGCGGGGCGGGCGCGCGGCCCCATCCGTTCGCCGCGTCCCCTGCCGAGCTGGCCGGCGCGCCGGGCCTCGGGGTGGGCGGGCCGTCCAGGGAGCTGGAGCTGCTGCTGCCGGGGTCGGCCAAGGGGCCGCTGCCCTCGCCGGAGACGGGGCTGCTGACCGAGGTGGTCAGGCCGCGGCTGCTGCCGTGGCGGGTGCTCGCGGTCGTGCTGCCGCCCGCCGAGGCCCTTGCCGCGCTGGACGGCCTTCCGGGCGACGCCACCGCCACCGTCCGCCACTGGGCCGCCGTCGCCGCGCTCGCCCGCGACCTCGTGGGCCGTGGCCGGGTCGTCCCCCAGCTCGTCTCCGTGCCCGATGCCGACGGGGCCGCGCTGGCCCTGTGGCGGCCCGTGCTGACCGGGGCCGACGCCGCCTACTTCCGCGACCTGGCCCTGGCCATGCCGCCCGCCTGCCGCACCTGGGCCGCCGAGCGCCCGGCCGCCGGGGTGCAGCTCCAGGCGCTGGAGGCGTTCACCGACGCGCTCGTCCGGCAGGCCGTCACCACTCCCCTGGCCGCCCCCTCTGCCGCCGCCCCGGCGACGCCGCGGGAACGGTGGCTGGCCGCGCTGACCGGCGACCCGGCCTGCCCCGACGACCCGGGGCTGCGCGAGGAGCTGGACCGCTGGCGGGCGGCCGTCACGGCGGCCGAGGGCGCCACCCGCGTCTGCTTCCGCCTGCTCGAACCGGCCGCCGGCGACGACTGGCGGGTCGAGCTGGCGTTGCAGGCCGCCGACGACCCCAGCCTGTACGTCCCCGCCGCCCGCGTCTGGGACGGCGAGAAGGGCCTGCCCGGCCGGCCGGAGCGCGAGCTGCTGGCCGGGCTCGGCCGGGCCGTGCGGCTCTACCCGGAGCTGGACCGGGCCCTGCGCGTGCCGGAGCCGAGCGAGCTGACCCTCGACACGGCGGGCGCGTTCGGCTTCCTGCGCCAGGCCGCGCCGCTGCTCCAGGCGGCCGGGTTCGGGGTGCAGCTGCCGCGCTGGGCGGGCCGTACGCGGCTCGGGCTCAAGCTCACCACCAGGACCAAGCCCCAGACGGCGGCCGTCAGCCAGGGCTTCGGGCTGCGCGAGCTGGTCGACTTCCGCGTCGACCTGGCGGTGGGCGAGGAGACGATCAGCGAGGCGGAGCTGGCCGAGCTGGCCAGGCTCAAGGTGCCGCTGGTCCGGGTCCGCGGCCAGTGGGTGGAGCTGGACGACCGGCAGCTCAAGGCCGCGCTGCGGGCCGTGGAGGGGGTGCGCGCGGGCGAGGCGGCGGCGGCCGACCTGCTGCGCCACGTGATCCAGGGCGACGACGAGCTGCCGTTGCTGGCGGTCGACGCCGACGGCGTGCTCGGCGACCTGCTGTCGGGCCAGGCCGAGCGGCGGCTCACCCCGCTGGCGACCCCGCCGGGCCTGGACGCCGTGCTGCGGCCCTACCAGGAGCGCGGGCTGGCGTGGCTGAGCTTCCTGTCGGAGCTGGGCCTCGGCGGCGTGCTCGCCGACGACATGGGCCTGGGCAAGACGGTCACCACGCTGGCGCTGCTCGTCCACGAGCGGGCCGCCGCGCCCACGCTGCTGGTCTGCCCGATGTCGCTGGTGGGCAACTGGCAGCGGGAGGCGGCCAGGTTCGCCCCGGGGCTGCGCGTGTACGTCCACCACGGCCCCGGCCGGGACGCCGCCCGCATCGCGGCGGCCGACCTGGTGATCACCACGTACGGCACCGCCCACCGCGACCTGGAGACCCTGCGGGAGCACGAGTGGCGCCGGGTGGTGTGCGACGAGGCCCAGGCGATCAAGAACAGCGGCACCCTCCAGGCCCGCGCCGTCCGGTCGATCCCCACCGGCACCCGGCTGGCCCTGACCGGCACGCCGGTCGAGAACCACCTCGCCGAGCTCTGGTCGATCATGGAGTTCGCCAACCCGGGCCTGCTCGGGCCGCGGGCCCGCTTCCGCACCCGGTTCCAGGAGCCCATCGAGGCCCGCCAGGACGAGCAGGCCGCCGACGCGCTGAAGCGGGCGACGGGCCCGTTCATCCTGCGCCGGCTCAAGACCGACCGGTCCGTCATCTCCGACCTGCCGGAGAAGATCGAGATCAAGGAGTGGTGCCCGCTCACCCCCGAGCAGGCCACCCTCTACCAGGCCGTCGTGGACGACATGCTGGCCCGGATCGACGACAGCGAGGGCGTCGAGCGGCGCGGCCTGGTGCTGTCGGCCATGGCCAGGCTCAAGCAAGTCTGCAACCACCCGGCCCACCTGCTCAAGGACGGCTCCCGCCTGGCCGGCCGGTCGGGCAAGCTGGCCCGGCTGGAGCAGCTGGCCGAGGAGGTCCTGGCCGAGGGCGAGAAGGCGCTGCTGTTCACGCAGTACGCCGAGTTCGGCACGATGCTCCAGCCCTACCTCGCCCAGCGGCTCGGCCGCCCGGTCCTGTGGCTGCACGGCGGCCTGCCCAAGAAGACCCGCGACCGTCTGGTCGAGCGTTTCCAGCACGATCCGGAGCCGATGTTGTTCCTGCTGTCGCTCAAGGCGGCCGGCGTCGGGCTCAACCTGACGGCGGCGAGCCACGTCGTCCACGTCGACCGCTGGTGGAACCCGGCCGTGGAGGACCAGGCCACCGACCGGGCCTTCCGCATCGGCCAGCGCAGGAACGTCCAGGTGCGCAAGCTGATCTGCGCGGGCACCCTCGAAGAGCGCGTCGACCAGATGATCGAGCGCAAGAAGGCGCTGGCCGAGCGGGTGGTCGGCGCCGGTGAGGAGTGGCTGACCGACCTGTCCACCGACGAGCTGCGCGAGGTGTTCCGCCTCACGGGAGGGTCCTGACCATGCCCGACTGGTACGACGGCGGCGGCCCCATCGAGGTCGAGGGCGGCCTGCGGGCCCGGTCGCGGCGCGGCAGCATCGGCTCGGCCTGGTGGTCCAGGCGCTTCGTCGACATCCTGGAACGCGTCTGCGACAAGGGCCGCCTGTCCCGCGGCCGCGCCTACGCCCGCAAGGGCCAGGTGCTCTCGATCGACCTGTCGGCGGGGCTGGTCCGGGCGTCCGTGCAGGGGTCGCGGCCGAAGCCGTACGACGTCGTGGTCAGGATCGACGTCTACGGCGAGGACGTGTGGGCGCGGCTGGAGGAGGCCGTCGCGGCGCAGGCCGTCCACCGGGCCAGGCTGCTGGCCGGGGAGATGCCGGTCGAGATCGAGGAGCTGTTCGCCGCCCATGGCGCCGACCTGTTCCCGCGCGACCTGGACATGGAGTGCTCGTGCCCCGACTGGGGGTTCCCGTGCAAGCACCTGTCGGCCGTGCTCTACCTGCTGGCCGAGTCGTTCGACGACGACCCGTTCCTGGTGCTGGCCTGGCGCGGGCGCACCCGCGAGCAGCTGCTCGGCTCGCTGGCCGACGACCCGCCCGCGCCCGACCCGCTGGAGGTGGCCGACGTGCCGTTCGCCGACCGGCTGGCCGACTTCTACGCCCCCGGCGCCACCGCGCACCGCCCGGAACGCCGCCCCGCCGCGGCCGCCCCCGACCTGCTGCCGCGGGTCTTCCCGCCGCCCGCCGGCCTGGCGGACGCGCTCGCCCCCGCCTACCGGGCGCTGGGCGAGGGCTGAGGTCAGTTGTCCTCGAAGGAGTCGGGGACCATCACGCGCACGCCGTTGGGCACCACGCGCAGCGTGATCGGAGTGCGCAGGCGCACCTCGCCGTCGACGTCGGCGGCCATCGGCGGGTCGGTCTCCAGCAGCATCTCCCGGCCGACCACGAACGGGCCGCCCGCCAGGCTGCGCCAGCGGCCGGTGGTCGCGCGCAGCAGCGTCTCGCCGAGCAGGCGCAGCTTCTTGCCCGAGCCGAGCTGGTAGGCCACCAGCATGCCGTTGTCGATGCTGATGTCCTTGGCCACCTGCCAGCCGCCGTGGAAGCGGCCGTTGGCGATGTTGAGCTGGTGGGTGAGCAGCTCGTGGCGCTGGCCCTCGACGGTGATGTAGGCCCGGAAGGGCCGGTGGCCCGGCAGCACGGTCAGCGCGGTCATCGGGTAGGCCGGACGGCCCACGATGCGCTTGAGCCACGGCTTGACCCGGCCGGCCACCTCGACCGAGACCCCGAAGCTGGCCAGGTTGGCGAAGGGCCGGTCGCCGGCCATGCCGAGGTCGATGTCGGCGACCTTGCCGGTGGAGAACACCCGGATGGCGCCGGCCAGGTCGAGCGGCAGGCCGAGGCTCCTGGCGAAGTTGTTGGTGGTGCCGAGCGGCAACACGCCGAGCGCCACGTCGCGGTGGGCGACGTGGCGCACGGCCGAGGAGAGGGTGCCGTCGCCGCCGCCCACGATCAGCAGGTCGGGGTCGGTGGCGAGAGCGGTGTCGAGCAGGTCGCGCAGCCGCTTGGGGTTGTAGACCGACAGCTCGGCCAGCGGCTCGAACCCCAGGTTGTGCAGCTGCTCGATGACCTCGAAGTAGTGGCGGCGGCCGCGGCGTGAGCGAGTGTTCACCACCACCGCCACCCGGCGATCCCGCCGGATCGCCTCAGTGTGCTCGATCTTGGTGCGCAGTTCGCTCATGGTCATCAATCGTAGGCGCTGTGTCCGCCGCTCAGTGCTGGATCGGGGGGCCGCCGGAGACCCGGCGGCCCTCCTCACGTTACTTCTTCGGCGGGACGACCTGGACGATGGCGCCCAGGTTGCCCGGCAGCGGGCTGATCAGCTTGAACTGCACGCCCAGCGCCTTGCCCTCGTCGCCGGGGTTGCCCGAGCCGGCGACGTGGCCGTCGCCGAGGTCGGTCCCGTACAGCTCGGTGGCGGGGGTGCCGTCCAGGTGCACCACGCGGGTGCTGTACGGCTGGTCGCCCTTGCTCGGCACCACCGTGGAGGCGTCGAAGTCACGGTAGTAGAGCGAGCCGTTCTGCAGCTCGAAGCCCGGAACCCAGGTCTTCGCGTCGGTGAAGGCCGGCACGCCCTTGAGCGCGGGGACGTTGGTGCAGTACTCGCTGAAGGGCTCGTCCGGCGCCTCCAGGCACTCCTTCAGCGGGTAGGTCTTGTTGAAGGAGAACGCCGCGTTCGAGGACTGCGTACGGCCCTCCAGGTTCTTGTGCCTGGTCGGGTCCTTCTCGGCGGCGGTGCCGGTGCGGCGCAGCGGGTCGTAGTGCGAGTCCACGACCAGCAGGCTGCCCTTGGAGCCGATGCTCGGCGGCAGGGTCAGGTTGTTGACCACCGAGTTGTTGGTGAAGGTCGAGTCGCGGTACCAGACCAGCAGGCCGGGCGCGTTGTACTTGACCTTCTCGACCTTCCACGCCCCGTCGCGGGAGTAGTTGGTGTCGTAGGCGTACTGCAGGCCCTTGTCGAAGCCGTCGAAGTTGCGCCACTCGGCGAGGTAGAAGCGGGAGATCTCGCGCGAGCCGTTGTTGACGGTCCAGCCCTGGCCGCTGGTGTTGGTGAACGTGCCGCCGGTGGCCTTCCAGCCGTTGTCGCCGTTCTCGACGTCGTCGCTCCAGACGGCGGTGCCGCCGTTGGTGAGCGAGAAGTCGTCGGCGTGCCAGCCGCGCGGCTCGAAGGCGGCGTCGGTGTTGTAGGTCAGGCGCAGCTTGATCGACTGCCCGGCGTACGGCGTCAGGTTGACGTAGTCGTGCCGCCACTGGCCGCCGGTGTCACCGGTGAGCCCGTACTTCTTGTTGCCGAACGTCTTGAGGTTCTTGTTCGGGTCGGGGTAGCCGTCGGGGGTGCTGACCTCGGTGCCGGCCTCGTCGTAGACCTTGAGCTGGGTCCAGGTCTGGCCGCCGTCGGTCGAGACCTCCACGAAGCCGAAGTCCCAGTCCTGCTCGATCTCGTAGTTGTTCCACATCCAGAACCGCACGTCGGAGCCCGCGGGCACCGGGACGTCGCGGGTCAGGGTCTGGTTGGCCCAGTCCTGGTCGAGGTTGGACCACCAGGCCTTCGTGCCGCTGTGCGGGTCGATCATCTTCAGCGGCGTGGAGGCCAGGTTCACCCGGACGCCGTCCTCGGTGAGCTTGGGCGTGCGCGAGGACTGCCCGACGGTGACGAGCCTGCTGGCGTCACCCGGGTTGAACGTCTTCGGGTTGGCCCAGCCGAGCACCCACTTGTCCCACAGGCCCATGTGCGTGGGCATGGACTGGAAGATGGGGCCGGAGTGGGAGCCGCTGGACATCAGGTCCCAGAAGTCCACCGCGGAGCTGGCCTGGCCGCTGGTGTCGTACAGGTCGGGCAGGCCCAGGTCGTGGCCGTACTCGTGGGCGAAGACGCCGACGCCGGAGTCCTCGGGCTGCACGATGTAGTTGGAGATCTTCTTGTCGCTGCCGGGGATCTTGTAACCGCCCGCGACCGCGCTGGAGTGCGCCCAGATGGCGTAGGTGCCCTCGGCGCCGCCGTCGGAGGACTTGTCCTTGCCGGCGTGCACCATCACCAGGTGGTCGATGACGCCGTCGGGCTCGTCGAAGTTGCCGTCGCCGTCGGAGTCGGCCACGTCCTCCTGGTCGTAGTCGGCCCACGGGAAGTTCGGCTGGGCCGCGGCCAGGGCGTTGACCGTGTCGATGGCGAGCTGGCCCGCGCCGGTCGGGTTGCTGGGGTGGCCCGACATGTCCTGCGGCTGGCCACCACAGGCCGCGGCGCCGTAGTACGCCTCGGAGTGGGGGGCCTTGATCCAGCCGACGGCCGAGCCGGTGACGGAGTAGGCGCCCTTGGACAGCTCCTCGTACATCTTCTTCATCGTGAAGCCGGAGATGTCGATGCCGGGCTTGCCGTCGCGCGGGTCCTTCAGGTCCTTGCGCACGCGCTCGGTGATGCCCTTGTCGCTGTAGAGCATCTTGTTGAAGTGGTCGGTGCTGAAGTCCTTGAGCCAGAAGGAGTTGTTGTCCTTCTGCGGCAGCGTCGCCGGGTCGGGGATGTTGTTGTGCAGCGGGCCGTTCTTGAGCGTGCCCGGCGGCTCGACCACGCAGTCGTCCGGCGGGCTGTCGGTGGTGCGCAGCCGGTTGAAGCCGGAGAAGTCGTCGTTCGCCTGCTCGTTGAACTCGACCAGGACGGTGAGGAGCTTGGCGGTCTTGACCTGCTTGGAGTTCTTGAAGATCCATTCAGCCGGGTTGCGGCCGGTCCTGATGGCCTGGTTCTCGCGGGCGGCGAGGACGCGGGCCGCGGCGGGGTTCCCGCTGACGAACTTCCTGTCGAACTTCTCCGCCGGTGAGAGCGAGCGGGCCTTGCCCTTGTTCAGGCCGGGTTCCTGCGGCTCCTTCTCGACCCGCGGGGGAGCGTAGTTGATGTAGTAGTCCGCCGCCGTGGGCTGGTAGCTGGCCACTGACGTGGCCTGGGCCGCCGGGACGGTCAGCGCGGCGCCGAGGAGGGCGACCGCCGGGAACACGACTAACAGGCGCTTTGAGCTTGGCACCAGGTACCCTCTCTGCCCGGGGTCGCCGGGCGCATGGCCATAGGGTGTGCAATGCCGGACGCTAGAGGGTGGATAAACGGGTCGTAAAGTACGTTGTTGAAACGTGATCAAACTACGACATTTTGACCAACAGAATTGTCGCGGCGGCGTCGCCCGCAATCGCCTCGCATAAACGGAACGACGCGATCTTGAAACGCCGTACTAGTCGGTGGCGCGCACCGCGGGCGGCTGCTCTGGGCCGGGGTCCGGCTCCACGGCGGGCGTCGCGTCCTCGTGCGGGTAGTGCAGGTCGAACGCGGGCCGCTCGGAGCGGATCGGCGGCATGCCGGTGAAGTTGTGCCGCGGCGGCGGGCAGGAGGTCGCCCACTCCAGCGAGTTGCCGTAACCCCAGGGGTCGTCGAGCGTGACCCTGGGCGCGTGCCTGGCCGTCCGGTACACGTTGTAGAGGAACGGCAGCGTCGAGGCGCCGAGCAGGAACGCCCCGGCCGAGGAGATCTCGTTGAGCGCGGTGAAGCCGTCGGCCGCGCTGTAGTCGGCGTACCGGCGCGGCATGCCGAGCTGGCCGAGCCAGTGCTGGACGAGGAACGTGGTGTGGAAGCCGGCGAACAACGTCCAGAAGTGCACCTTGCCGAGCCGGTCGTCGAGCATCTTGCCGGTCATCTTCGGCCACCAGAAGTAGAAGCCGGCGAACATGGCGAACACCACCGTGCCGAAGACCACGTAGTGGAAGTGGGCGACGACGAAGTAGGTGTCGCTGATCTGGAAGTCCAGCGGCGGCGAGGCCAGGATGACGCCGGTCAGCCCGCCGAGCAGGAACGTGACCAGGAACCCCACCGCGAACAGCATCGGCGTCTCGAAGGACAGATGGCCGCGCCACATCGTGCCGATCCAGTTGAAGAACTTCACCCCCGTCGGCACCGCGATGAGGAACGTCATGAACGAGAAGAACGGCAGCAGCACCTGCCCGGTCGCGAACATGTGGTGCGCCCACACGGTCATCGACAGCCCGGCGATCGCGATGGTGGCCCCGACCAGGCTCAGGTAGCCGAAGATCGGCTTGCGGCTGAACACCGGGATCACCTCGGTGACGATCCCGAAGAACGGCAGCGCGATGATGTAGACCTCGGGATGGCCGAAGAACCAGAACAGGTGCTGCCACAGCAGCGGCCCGCCGTTCGCGCCGTCGAAGACGTGCGTGCCGAGCTTGCGGTCCGACTCCAGCACCAGCAGCGCGGCGGCCAGCACGGGGAAGGCCATCAGCACGAGCATGCTGGTCAGCAGCACGTTCCAGGTGAAGATCGGCAGGCGGAACATGGTCATGCCCGGGGCCCGCATGCCGATGATCGTGGAGATGAAGTTGACCGCGCCGAGGATCGTGCCGAGGCCGGACATCACCAGGCCCATGATCCACAGGTCGCCGCCCACCTGCGGCGAGTGGATGGCCGACGACAGCGGCGTGTAGGCGAACCAGCCGAAGTCGGCGGCCCCGCCCGGGGTGAGGAAGCCCGCCAGCACCATGAGCCCGCCGAACAGGAACAGCCAGTACGCCACCGCGTTCAGCCGGGGGAAGGCCACGTCGGGCGCGCCGATCTGCAGCGGCATGACCACGTTGGCGAACCCGGCGAACAGCGGCGTGGCGAACAGCAGCAGCATCACCGTGCCGTGGATGGTGAACAGCTGGTTGTACAGCTGCTGGCTGACCACCTGCATGCCGGGCCGCGCCAGCTCGGCCCTGATCAGCATGGCCATGACGCCCGCGACGAGGAAGAAGCCGAAGGAGGTGATCAGGTAGAGGTACCCGATGACCTTGTGGTCGGTCGTCGAGAGCCAGGAGGCGATGACGGTCCCGGTACGGCGGCGCCTGACCTGCTCGATCGAGGTGTCCCGAACAGTCGTCACGGCTGCTCCCTCCTTCGCGGAGTTGTGCCTGCCCGATGTCCTCCATTCCACTCCGGCGATCGCCGGACGGGAAGCGCTTCTTTAGAACGTCTTTGAACCGGTGTCCCACATGCCGGGCGATTACCGGACCCCTTGTGGATTTCTTCTATCCTTTGGACCGAACCGACTCGGAGGAGAGATCTCGTGACCGCACAGAGTGACTACGCCGCCCTCGTCCAGCGGGGGCTCTCGCTCGACCTCACCCGGGGCAAGCCGTCACCGCGCCAGCTCGATCTCTCCGACGGCATGCTCAAGCTGCCCACCTCCGTCAAGGCCGCCGACGGCACCGACGGCCGCAACTACGGCAACCTCCAGGGCCTGCCCGAGCTGCGCGAGATCTTCGCGCCACTGGTGCAGGTGCCCGCCGGGCAGCTCGTCGTGGGCGGCAACTCCAGCCTGACGCTGATGCACGACACGATCGTGCACGCGCTGCTGTCGAAGGTGCCGGGGGCCGAGCGCCGCTGGGTCGAGGAGCCGGAGATCACGTTCCTGTGCCCGGTGCCCGGCTACGACCGGCATTTCACCATCTGCGAGCGGCTCGGCATCAAGATGACGGCCGTCCCGATGAACGCCGACGGCCCCGACATGGACGTCGTGGAGCGCCTGGTCGCCGCGGACCCGGCGGTCAAGGGCATCTGGTGCGTGCCGAAGTACAGCAACCCGTCCGGCGTCACCTACAGCGACGAGACCGTGCGCAGGCTGGCCGCCATGCCGACGGCCGCCCCCGACTTCCGGATCATGTGGGACAACGCCTACGCCGTCCACCACCTCACCGACACGCCGGACGAGCTGGCCGACCTGCTCGCGCTGGCGGCCGAGCACGGCAACGCCGACCGCGTGTTCGTCTACGCCTCCACCTCGAAGGTGACGTACGCGGGCTCGGGCGTGTCGTTCTTCGGCTCCTCGCCGGCGAACGTGGAGTGGTTCCTCGCCAACACCGCCAAGCAGTCCATCGGCCCCGACAAGCTCAACCAGCTCCGGCACGTGGAGTTCCTGCGCGACGCCGCGGGCGTGGCCGCGCACATGCGGCGGCACGCCGAGCTGATCGGCCCGAAGTTCGAGCTGGTCGACAAGGTGCTGACCGAGCGCCTCGGCGACCTGGCCACCTGGACCAGCCCGCGCGGCGGCTACTTCATCAGCCTGGAGGTGCCGCACGCCGCCGAGGTCGTGGCCAGGGCCAAGGCCGCGGGCATCGCGCTCACCCCGGCCGGCGCCACCCACCCCTACGGCCAGGACCCGGCCGACCGCACGATCCGCATCGCCCCCACCTTCCCCGAGCTGGACGAGCTGGAGCAGGCCATCGACGGCCTGGCCGTCTGCGTCCGCCTGGTGGCGGAGGAGCGCGGCTAGATCGCCCGGCCCCTGAAGCCGAAGATGTACTCGCGCGTCTCGCCCGGATGGAACGAGACGCCGACCCCCGGCTCGAACGCGACGTTGTCGCGGGCGCAGTAGTACAGCCGTTCCCACACGGCCAGCGCCTTCTCCCGGGCCGGGGCCTCGGCGTGGTCGCGCCTGCGGGCGCCGCGCGCGCCGAGCACGAACAGCAGCCCGAGCCCCCAGAACAGCCCGGTGAGGCAGAACGGCGCGAGCAGCACCTCGCTCCACTGCGAGTCCTTGCCCATCGCGATCACCAGCGACACGACGAGGTGCACCAGGGCCGCCACGCCGAGCATGATCCACCCCTGGTTCCTGGCCCAGGGCGTGTAGTGGCGGCTGGGGAACGACATCCACACCGCGAGCTGCGTACGGCTCATGACGTGCTTCGACGCGCCCATCGACGGCGCGGTCGGCAGGTCGGCGACCTCGCGCTGGCCGGGCAGCCTGACCCTTCCGATCCGGTATGTCGTCCCCGCGGCGACCGCGCCCGGAACCGAGACGAGCTGGTCAGCCTGCGTACATACCGGGCACCTGACTTCCACCCAGGGCAGTCTGGCCTTAAGGAACGGTCCGCGCAAACCGTAGGGTGCAGGTGTGAGACCGATTGATGCCCTGGTGAACTCGCTGTCCGAAGCTCGCGTGCTGACCGATCCGGACGTGATCGACTCCTACGCCCGCGACCGCACGTTCGTCGAGCCGGGCAAGCCGCTCGGCGTGGTGCTCGCCGCCTCGCGCGAGGACGTGGTGACGACCCTGCGGTGGGCCACCGAGCACCGGGTGCCGGTCGTGCCGCGCGGCGCCGGCACGGGCCTGGCGGGCGCGGCCACGGCCGGCGACGGGACGATCGTGTTGTCGCTGGCCAGGATGACGGCCATCAGGGAGCTCTCCCCCGCCGACGAGATCGCCGTGGTGGAGCCGGGGGTCATCACCGCCGACCTCGACCGCGCCGCCCGCGGGCACGGGCTCATGTACGCGCCGGATCCCTCGTCGTACGAGATCTCCACGATCGGCGGGAACCTGGCCACCAACGCCGGCGGCCTGCGCTGCGTGAAGTACGGCGTCACCAGGGACGCCACGCTCGGCCTTGAGGTCGTGCTGGCCGACGGGCGGATCCTGAACACCGGCCGGCGCACGATGAAGGGCGTCACCGGCTACGACCTGACCGGCCTGTTCGTCGGCTCGGAGGGCACGCTGGGCGTGATCACCGCGGCCACCGTGCGGCTGCGGCGGGCGCCGGACGCGCCGCCGGCCACGTTCGCCGCCGAGTTCGGCTCGCTGCGCGAGGCGGGCGCGGCCGTGTCGGCGATCATGGCCGCGGGCTGCCAGCCCTCGCTGATGGAGCTGCTGGACCGGGCCACGCTGGAGGCCATCGACGACTGGCGCAACATCGGGCTCGAACCGGCCACGCAGGCCATGCTGATCGGCCAGTCCGACGCGACCGACGGCCAGGCCGTGGCCGCCCGCATGGAACGGCTCTGCCTGGACAACGGCGCCTCGTTCGTGGCCGTCTCCTCCGGTCCGCAGGAGACCGAGGAGCTGGTCGGGCTGCGCAGGATGGCCTACCAGGCCAAGGAGCGGCTGGGGGCGTGCCTGGTCGAGGACGTGTGCGTGCCGCGCTCGGCGCTGCCCGAGATGATCACCGCGATCGAGGCGGCGGCGGCCCGGCACGGCGTGCGGATCTGCACGGTCGCCCACGCCGGCGACGGCAACCTGCACCCGGTCTTCATCTTCGAGCACGGCACGGCCGAGCCGCCCGCGCAGGTGTGGGCCGCGGCCGACGAGGTGTTCCGGCACGCGCTCTCGCTCGGCGGCACGCTGACCGGCGAGCACGGCGTGGGCGTGCTCAAGCGGCGCTGGCTGGGGCTGGAGTCCGGGCCGGTGACGGCCGAGGTGCAGCGGGGCATCAAGGCGGTCTTCGACCCGCTGGGGATCATGAACCCGGGCAAGGCCATCTGAATTTGCCAAGCCGTGACCTTGGGCTCCGGCGCGGACACGACCTGCGACGAAACACTGACATGTTCGGTCAAAGGTGGAACTTACTTACAGGTCCGGCAGACGCCCCACATGTCACGCTGGTAGCGTTTTGCCCCATCTATTGGTTGTCATGGGGGTCCGACGTGAATCAGTTCCAGCCGCTGGCGGCGGACGACCCGCGGCGGCTGGGGGCGTACGACATCGTCGCCCGGCTCGGCGAGGGTGGTCAAGGCGTTGTCTATCTGGGCAAGAGCGACTCGGGTGACCAGGTCGCCGTCAAGCTGCTGCACAACGCCCTCGTGGCCGACGCCGACGCGCGGACCAGGTTCCTGCGCGAGGTGGCGGTGGCGCAGCGGGTCGCCCGGTTCTGCACCGCGCCCGTCCTGCACGCCGACCTGGACGGGAGCCGCCCGTACATCGTGAGCGAGTACGTGCCCGGACCGTCGCTGCGCGAGCTCGTCATCAACGAGGGCCCGCGGCGGGGCGCGGCGCTGGAACGGCTCGCGATCAGCACGGCCACCGCGCTGGCGGCCATCCACCGGGCCGGGATCCTGCACCGCGACTTCAAGCCCGCGAACGTGCTCATGGGCCCCGAGGGGCCGGTCGTGATCGACTTCGGCATCGCCCGCGCGCTGGACTCCCCCGGCGCGACGGCCACGGGGATGGCGATGGGGACGCCGTCGTACCTGGCGCCGGAGCAGCTCAGCGGGGCCGCCGTGTCAGAGGCGGCCGACGTCTTCGCGTGGGGCGTCACGATGGTGTACGCGGCCACCGGCAAGCCCGCGTTCGGGGCCGACTCGATCCCCGTGGTGATGAACCGCATCCTGAACGAGGAGCCGCAGCTCGGCGGGATGGAGGGCGAACTCGGCGCGCTGGTGGGCCTGTGCCTGTCGAAGGACCCGGCGCAGCGGCCGAGCGCCGACGAGCTGATCGTCCGGCTCACGGGCCAGCCCGCTCCCAAGGCCGCCATCGAGCCGGTCACCGGCGCGACCGCCACCCCGGCCGTGCCCCACCAGGCCGGCCCTGCGAACAGCCCTGCGAATGGCTCTGCGGCCGGCTCCCCCGGTGCGGCGCAGGACTCATACCCCGGTCCCTGGACCCAGCCCACCGGCGCCAACGCCGTGCCCCGGCAGCCCGGCCCCGACAACCGTCCCGCCCCCGGCGTCCCGCAGGGACCGGCGGGCCCCCAAGGTGCGGCGGGCGGTCCTCAGGGCGGCCCGGCCGGGCCCGGCGCGCCAGGCGGCCCCCACGCGGGCGCCATGCCCGGCGCCGCCCAGGGCGTCCCCCACCCGGGAGGCCCGCAGGCCGGAGCCCCGGGCGGTCCGCAGGCCGGCGTTCCCGGCGGCCCGCACACGCCAGGCGGCCCCCAGGGCGGCGTTCCCGGCGGCCCTCAGGGCGGTCCTCAGGGCGGCGTGATCGGCGGTCCCCAGGCCAGTGGCATGGGCGGTCCGGCGGCGCAGGGCGGTGCGATGGGCGGGCCGGCCGCGCAGGGTGCGGTGCCGCACGGGCACCCGCACGGCGGCATGCCGGGCGCTCCTCAGCCGGGACATCCCGGCGGCCCCCAGGCAGGGCACCCCGGTGGACCCCAGGCGGGGAACGCGGGGGCGACCAGGGTCGGCGGTCCCGGCGGTCCGCAGGGCGGGGCGTCCGGTGAGACGTCCGGCAAGGCGCCCGACAAGCAGCGGCGGACGCTGACGCTCGCGCTCTCCGGGGCGGCCGCCGCCGCGCTGCTGGTGGTGGCGGGCGCCGTCGTGGTGCAGGCCAACAGCGACAAGGTCGCCGTGACCGCCACCGGCAGCACCTCCCAGAACCCCACGGGCGACGGACAGGGCGCGGGACAGCCCGAGCCGCCGGTCGCCGAGGTGACCCCGGACCCGATCCTCCCGGCGGAGACCGGCGAGCCCGTCCCCACGCTGGACGTCGGCGAGGCCGAGCCGCCCAAGAAGGTCAAGCACACCAAGGAACCCGTCATCGCGGTCCCGAACCCGGTGACGACCGTGACGGCGACGGCCCACCCGCCCACCAGGAACGCCACGCCCAAGCCCACCCCCACCAAGACCAAGAAACCCACGGGCTTGATCGACGGCGACGACCAGCCGGACGCCACCCCGACCCCCGGCCCCACGACGACGGTCCCGGCCAAGAAGCCGACGACGAGCAAGCCGACCGTGAAGCCCACCGTCAAGCCGACCGCCACGCCCAAGCCGAACACCTTCAACGTCGTGGCCGTCTGCGGCACCGGCTACCGGGTGATCGACAAGCACGCGCTGGGCACCTCGGCCACGATCTACCTGCTCTACAACACCAGCGCGGGCAAGAACTGCGTGGTCACGATGTCGAAGCTGGTCTATCCCGGCAAGGTCTCCATGAACGCCACCCTCCAGGTCCAGGGCGGCGCGAGCGCCGGCAACCCGGGGAAGTTCACCGCGTACGCGGGCCCGGTCCGGCTGGCGGCCGTGAAGAAGTGCGTGATCTGGGGCGGTTCGTGGAACTCGCTGAGCTGGAAGTCCGGCTGGAGCCACTGCACCTGACGTGACGGCGCGCGGCGGGACCCCTTCCTTCCGCGCGCCCCGCTCGCTACGGTGACTGACGTGATCGTCAGATCCCTGACCCTGCGCGGCAAGCGCACCCGGGCCACGTTGCTCGCGGCCGGGCGTGAGGCGTTCGAGGAGCACGGGTATGACGCCGTGCGGATCGACGACGTGTGCGCGCGGGCCGGGGTCTCCCACGGCACCTTCTACACGTACTTCGACTCCAAGGAGTCGCTGTTCGGGGAGGTGGCGCAGACGGTGGTCGGCGAGATGTTCGCGGCGAGCGCGGTCGGCGACGCCGCCTCCGGCGACCCGTACGCCCGCATCGAGGCCGCCAACCGCCTCTACCTGCGGGCCTGGGCGGCCAACTCGCGCCTGGTCCGCATGGTGGAGCACGCCGCCGACGCCGACGCCCGCTTCGGTCGGCTGGTGCTGGAGCTGCGCGAGGCGTTCGTCCGGCGCGGCGCCGACGGGCTGCGCCGGCTGCAGGAGCAGGGCCTGGCCGACCCCTCGCTCGACCCCCGGCTGACGGCCGTCATGCTGGGCGGCATGGTCGAGCACTTCGCCCACGTGTGGCTGGATCTCGGGGAGCGGGCCGGCGAGCAGGACGCCGTCGACCACCTGACCCGGCTGTGGGCGCGGGCCATCGGGCTGACGCCCGCGTCGACTTCGCGACAGGAGGCCCCGTGATCAGGAGCCGGCTCGATCCGCGCGACGCCGAACACCTGGCCCGGCGCGCGGCCATGCTCGCCAAGCTGGCCGAGCTCGACGCCGAGCACGCCAAGGCGGTGGCCGGCGGCGGCGAGAAGTACGTCGAGCGCCACCGCCGGCGCGGCAAGCTGCTCGCCAGGGAGCGCGTCGAGCTGCTGATCGACCCCGATTCGCCGTTCCTGGAGCTGTCCCCGCTGGCCGCGTGGGGCAGCGAGTTCCAGGTGGGCGCGGGCATGGTGACCGGCATCGGGGTGATCGAGGGCGTCGAGTGCCTGATCACCGCGAACGACCCCACGGTCAGGGGCGGCGCGTCCAACCCGTGGACGCTGCGCAAGTCGCTGCGCGCGGCCGACATCGCGCTGGCCAACCGGCTGCCGTACGTCAACCTGGTCGAGAGCGGCGGCGCCGACCTGCCGACGCAGAAGGAGATCTTCATCCCGGGCGGCCGGATCTTCCGCGACCTGACGCGGCTGTCAGCGGCGGGCGTCCCGACGGTCGCGCTGGTCTTCGGCAACTCCACGGCCGGCGGCGCGTACGTGCCCGGCATGAGCGACTACGTGGTGATGGTCCGCGACCGCGCCAAGGTGTTCCTGGGCGGGCCGCCGCTGGTGAAGATGGCCACCGGCGAGGAGTCCGACGACGAGTCGCTGGGCGGCGCCGAGATGCACGCCAGGACCAGCGGCCTGGCCGACTACCTGGCCGAGGACGAGCACGACGCGCTGCGCATCGGCCGCGCCGTCGTGCGCTCGCTCAACTGGCGCAAGCAGGGCGTGGCGCCGCTGCCCGCCCGCGAGCCCGCCTACCCGGCCGACGAGCTGCTGGGGATCGTCCCGGAGGACCTGAAGATCCCCTTCGATCCGCGCGAGGTGATCGCCCGCGTGGTCGACGGCAGCGAGTTCGAGGAGTTCAAGCCCCTGTACGGCCCCTCGCTGGTCACCGGCTGGGCGCGCGTCCACGGTTACCCGGTGGGGGTGCTGGCCAACGCGCGCGGGGTGCTGTTCAGCCAGGAGTCGCAGAAGGCCACCCAGTTCATCCAGCTCGCGAACCAGTCGCGCACGCCGCTGCTGTTCCTGCAGAACACCACCGGCTACATGGTGGGCAAGGAGTACGAGCAGGGCGGCATCATCAAGCACGGCGCCATGATGATCAACGCCGTGTCGAACTCGACCGTGCCCCACCTGACCGTCGTCATGGGCGCCTCCTACGGCGCCGGCAACTACGGCATGTGCGGGCGCGCCTACGACCCCCGCTTCCTGTTCAGCTGGCCGAGCGCCAAGTCGGCGGTGATGGGCCCGGCCCAGCTCGCCGGGGTGCTGTCGATCGTCGGCCGGGCCGCGGCGCAGGCCAGGGGGCAGGTCTACGACGAGGAGGCCGACGCGGCGATGCGGGCCATGGTGGAGTCCCAGATCGAGGCGGAGTCGTTGCCGTTCTTCCTGTCGGGACGGCTCTACGACGACGGGGTGATCGACCCGCGCGACACCCGTACGGTGCTGGGGATGTGCCTGTCGGCGATCAACAGCGCGCCGGTGCCGCCCGCGGCGGGGTTCGGGGTGTTCCGCCCGTGATCACCCGTCTGCTCGTGGCCAACCGGGGCGAGATCGCCCGCCGGGTCTTCCGCACCTGCCGCTCGCTGGGCGTCTCCACGGTCGCCGTCTTCTCCGACGCCGACTCCGGCGCGCCGCACGCCCGGGAGGCCGACCTCGCCGTCCGCCTGCCGGGGGCCCATCCGGCCGAGACCTACCTGGCGGTGGACCGGATCATCGAGGCGTGCCGGGTCTCCGGCGCCGACGCGGTGCACCCGGGCTACGGGTTCCTGTCGGAGAGCGCCGCGTTCGCGCGGGCCGTGCTGGACGCCGGGCTCACGTGGGTGGGGCCGCCGCCCGAGGCGATCGAGGCGATGGGCTCGAAGATCGCGGCCAAGCGGCTGATGGCCGAGGCGGGGGTGCCGGTGCTGCCCTCGCTCGACCTGGCCGCGCCGGACGAGTTCCCGCTGCTGGTGAAGGCGTCCGCGGGCGGGGGCGGGCGCGGGATGCGGATCGTCAGGCACGCCGGCGAGCTGGCCGCCGAGGTGGAGTCGGCGCGGCGGGAGGCGGAGGCGGCCTTCGGCGACGGCGCCGTGTTCGCCGAGCCGCTGCTGGAGGCCGCCCGGCACGTCGAGGTGCAGGTGCTGGCCGACGGGCACGGCACGGTGTGGGCGTTGGGCGAGCGGGAGTGCAGCGTCCAGCGCAGGCATCAGAAGGTCGTCGAGGAGTGCCCGTCGCCGGGGATCTCGGAGCGCACCCGCGAGCTGCTGTGCGCCGCGGCCGTGCGCGCGGCCCGGCGGATCGGGTACGTCGGGGCCGGCACGGTGGAGTTCCTGGTCAAGGGCGAGCGGGTGGCGTTCCTGGAGATGAACACCCGGCTCCAGGTCGAGCATCCGGTCACCGAGCTGGTGTTCGGCGTCGACCTCGTCCGGCTGCAGCTGGAGGTGGCCGAGGGCGCGGCGCTGCCGTCCGCGCCGCCCGCGCCGCGCGGCCATGCGATCGAGGTGCGGCTGTACGCCGAGGACGCCGCCTACGTGCCGCAGACGGGCGTGCTGCGCCGGTTCGAGGTGCCGGGTGACGTCCGGGTCGACTCGGGCGTCGAGTCCGGGTCGCGGGTGTCGCCGCACTACGACGCGATGCTGGCCAAGATCGTCGCGTACGGCGCGACGCGGGCGGAGGCGGCGCGGAAGCTGGCCGCGTCCCTGCACGGGGCCCGGCTGCACGGCCTCACCACCAACCGCGACCTGCTGCTGGAGATCGTGACCCATCCGGCCTTCCTCGCGGGCGAGACGAACACCGCCTTCCTCTCCCCCGGCGGCCCGCTGTCGCCGCTGTCGGCGCCGTCGTCCCCGCCTTCCGGCGACAGCGGGCTGCCGGCGCTGGCCGCCGCGCTCGCCATGGCCGCCGCGCACCGGCGCGAGGCCCCCGTCCTGGCCGGGCTGCCCAGCGGCTGGCGCAATGTGCGCTCGCAGCCCGCCCGCGCCCGGTTCGAGGAGGCCGACGTCGTCTACGACCCGCTGCCCGCGGGCGTCACGGTGGTCTCCGCGCGGCCGGAGGAGGTGGTCCTGGAACGCGACGGCCTGCGGCGGACGTTCCAGGTCGCCCGGTACGACGGCGACGAGCGCGTCTACGTCGACTCCCCCATGGGCGCGGCCGTGCTGACGCCGGTGCCGCGCCTGCCCGAGCCGGTCGAGCACGTCGCCCCGGGCTCGCTGCTCGCGCCCATGCCGGGCAGCGTGCTGCGGGTCGAGGTGGCCGAGGGCGACACGGTGGCCCGGGGCCAGCCGGTCCTGGTGCTGGAGGCGATGAAGATGGAGCATCGCATCGCCGCCCCGGCGGGCGGCGTGGTGTCGGACGTACGCGTCGAGAAGGGGCAGCAGGTCGAAGCCGGGGCCGTGCTGGCGATCATCCAGGAGGAGACCACATGACGAGCCTGGTGCACAGGGAGCTGGCGGACGGCGTGGCCACCGTCACGCTCGACTCGCCGGCCAACCGCAACGCGTTGTCCAGGCGGCTGCTGGCCGAGCTGGCCGAGCACCTGCGCTGGGCGCAGGCCGAGCCGGGGGCCCGGGTGATCGTGCTGACCGGCACGGGCCGGGTGTTCTGCTCGGGCGCCGACCTGAAGGAGCAGCGCGGCGACGCGGACGCGCCGGTGACGGCGTCCTTCCCGGAGATCATGACGCTGCTCTGGGAGAGCCCGAAGCCGGTGATCTGCCGCCTGAACGGCACGGCCCGCGCGGGCGGTCTCGGCCTGGTCGCCGCGTGCGACTTCGCGATCGCGCCGGACACGGCGTCGTTCGCGTTCACCGAGGTGCGGCTCGGGGTGGTGCCCGCCATGATCTCGGTGCCCGTGCTGCGCAGGCTCGACCCGCGGGCGGCGGCCGAGTACTTCCTGACCGGCGAGGTGTTCGACGCCGCCACGGCGGCCCGCATCGGCCTGCTGACCAGGGCCGTCCCGGAGGACGAGCTCGACGCCACCGTGCGCCACTACGCGGGGATGCTGGCCAGGGGCGGCCCGGAGGCGCTGGCCATCACCAAGCGGCTGGTGCGGGAGGTCCCGGCGGTGTCGTTCGAGGAGGGCCTGCGGCGGATGAGCGAGCTGTCGGCCGAGCGGTTCACCTCGGCGGAGGGGCAGGAGGGCATCGCGGCGTTCATGGACAAGCGTCCGCCCAAGTGGGTGCCGTGATGGCGCTGCGCGTCGCGAACTGCAGCGGGTTCTACGGCGACCGGCTCTCGGCGGCCAGGGAGATGGTCGAGGGCGGCCCGATCGACGTGCTCACCGGCGACTGGCTGGCCGAGCTGACCATGCTCATCCTGGCCGGCAACCGGCTCAAGGGCCGTCCCGGCTACGCCCCGACGTTCCTGCGCCAGCTGGAGGACGTGCTCGGCCCGTGCCTCGACCGCGGCATCCGGATCGTGACGAACGCGGGCGGCCTCGACCCGGCCGGGTGCGCCGAGGCCGTGCACGAGCTGGCCGCCCGGCTGGGCCTGTCCCCCAAGGTGGCCCACGTGACCGGCGACGACCTCATGGGCCGCCCGCTCGACCTGATCCACGCCGGCACCGGCGAGCGCGCGCCGGCCGCGCCGCTGACCGCGAACGCCTACCTCGGCGGCCGTCCCATCGCCGCCGCGCTGTCGGCCGGCGCGGACGTCGTGGTGACCGGCCGGGTGACGGACGCCGCCCTGGTCACCGGCCCCGGCATCTGGCGGTACGGGTGGGGCCCCGGCGACCTCGACCCGCTGGCCGGCTCGGTCGTCGCGGGCCACGTCATCGAGTGCGGCTGCCAGGCCACGGGCGGCAACTACGCCTTCTTCCAGGACGTGCCCGACCTGGCCCACTGCGGCTTCCCCATCGCCGAGCTGCGCGCCGACGGCTCGGCGGTGATCACCAAGCATCCGGGCACGGGCGGCCTGGTCTCGGTCGGCACGGTCACCGCGCAACTCGTCTACGAGCTGGGCGGCCCGCGCTACCTGGGCCCCGACGTGGTGGCCAGGTTCGACACGATCACGCTCTCCGACGACGGCCCCGACCGGGTGCTGATCTCCGGCACGCGCGGCGAGCCGCCGCCGGACACGCTCAAGGTCGCCGTCAACTACCCGGCCGGCTACCGCAACACGATGACGCTCGTCCTGACCGGCCTGGACGTCGAGGCCAAGGCGCGGGTCGCCGAGGAGGCCGTCTGGGCGCGGGTGCCGCGCGAGACCTTCGACCAGGTGGACGTGACGCTGACGGACGCGGGCCTGCTGCGGATCACCGTCATGGACGCCGACCGGCGCACCGCGGGCCGGGTCTTCTCCTCGGCCGTCGTGGAGACGGGCCTGTCCAGCTATCCGGGCTTCCACGGCCTCACCCCGCCCGGCGACGCCTCCCCGTACGGGGTGTACTGGCCGGTCCTGGTGCCGGCCTCGGAGGTGCGCCCGCGGGTCTTCCTGGACGGCGTGGAGCTGCCCGTCCAGGAGGAGCCTGCGGTTTTCCCGGGCGGGCCGGTCCCCGAGCCGCCCGCGCCGCCGGTTCCTGCTCCGCCGGACGGGCCCGCCGTGCGCGTGCCCCTGGGCCGAGTGGCGGGGGCGCGCTCCGGTGACAAGGGCGGCGACGCCAACCTCGGCGTCTGGGTCGCGACCGACGAGCAGTACGCCTGGCTGGCGGCCACCCTCACCGCCGACCGGCTCACGTCCCTGCTGCCGGAGCTGGCCGCCCACCGCGTCGAGCGGCACGAGCTGCCCAACATCAGGGCGCTCAACTTCGTCGTGCACGGGCTGCTGGGCAAGGGTGTGGCGGCCAGCCCGCGGATGGACCCGCAGGCCAAGGCCCTGGGCGAGGAGCTACGCGCCCAGATGGTCGACGTGCCCGCCACCCTGCTGCCCCAGCGCCCGCAGGCCGAGCAGCCCGGCGCCTAGCAGGCCCGCGTCCACGCCGAGCGCCGACACCCGCACCTCGGGCGCGGGGCGGAAGGCGAGCCGCGCGGCCAGCCGGGCGCGCAGCGGGGTCAGCAGGGCGTCCCCGGCCAGCGACAGGCCGCCGCCGACGACGATCACCGCGGGGTCCAGCACCAGCGTGTACGTGGCCAGGGCCAGCGCCAGCGCCTCCACGGCCTCCGCCCACACGCGGGCGGCCGGCTCGTCCCCGGCGGCGGCCCGGCGGACGACGTCCTCGGCGGAGGTCTCGCCCGCGCGGGCGGCCACGGAGGCGGCCGAGGCGTAGGCGGACAGGCAGCCGCGCTGCCCGCACGGGCACGGGAGCCCGCCGGGACGCACGGGGATGTGCCCGATCTGCCCGGCCCAGCCGGCGGCGCCGCCGTACAGGGAGCCGGTCAGGACGACGGCTCCGGCGATGCCGGTGCCGATGGGCAGGTACAGCGCGTCGGGCGCCGCCGATCCGTAGGCCAGCTCCGCCTCGCCGGCCGAGCGCACGTCGTGGCCGAGGGCGAGGGGGAGCGTCCCGTCGGTGAAGGCCGCGGCGGGCACGTCCCGCCAGCCGAACGCGGCCGAGAAGACCGCCCGCCCGGACGCGACCAGTCCGGGCACGGCCAGGCCCACGGCCGCCGGGCGCAGCAGGGCGCCGGCGACGGTCCGTGGCGCGCTCAGGTCGGCGACGAAGGCGGAGATCGCCGCGATCACGCGTTCCGGCCCCTCGGTGCGGGGGGTGGGGCGGCGTTCCCGGTAGAGGATGCCGCCGTCCTGGGCGATCAATCCGCCCTTGAGGGTTGTCCCGCCCACATCGACTGCCACAACACACGTCATCCACCCATATTGTCCCAATGAAGGATGACGGCGGCCAGGGCGAGCCGTCGGGCCGTCCTGCTGTTCGTGCCGGCGCCGGGTTGACCGGGCGTCGGGGCTCTCGTAGGTTGAAGCCTCCAGAATATCGTTCTGTCAAAGGGCGGCCATGACCTCCACCCACATCGACGTCAGCGCCATCGACCTCGACGACCTCGGCGCGTGGATGGACGCCGAGGGGCTGCCGGGCGGGGCGATCACGGAGGTCGCGCCGATCCCCGGCGGCACCCAGAACGTCATGGTCCGCCTCGAACGCGGCGGCCGGCCGTACGTGCTGCGCAGGCCGCCCCTGCACGCCAGGGCCAGGAGCAACGAGGTGCTGCGGCGCGAGGCGCGGCTGCTGGCGGCGCTGAGCGGCACGGCGGTGCCGGCGCCCCGGCTGGTGGCCGCGCAGACCGCCCGGGAGCCGGTGTTCTACCTGATGGAGCCGGTGGCCGGGTTCAACCCCTCGACCGGGCTGCCCGAGCCGCACGCCTCCGACGCCGCGATCCGGCACCGGATGGGCCTGGAGGCCGCCGCCGCGCTGGCCGAGCTGGGACGGGTCGATCCGGCGGTGCTGCCCGGGTTCGGCCGTCCCGAGGGCTTCCTCGACCGGCAGGTGCCGCGCTGGCTGAAGGAGCTCGACTCCTACGGCGAGCTCGACGGCTACCCCGGCCCCGACATCCCGGGCCTCGACGCCACCGCCGACTGGCTGACCCGCCACCGGCCCGCCGCGTTCGTCCCGGGGATCATGCACGGCGACTACCACTTCGCCAACCTGATGTTCGCCCTCGACGGGCCCAGGGTGGCGGCGATCGTCGACTGGGAGATGTGCACGATCGGCGACCCGCTGCTCGACCTGGGCTGGCTGCTGGCCACCTGGCCGGTGAACAACGGGCACGTGCCGGGGCTGCCGTCGGAGCGGGAGCTGGTCGCGTACTACGCGGCGCTGTCGGAGCGCGACCTGTCGGCGATCGACTGGTACGCGGTGCTGGCCTGCTTCAAGCTCGGCATCGTGCTGGAGGGCACGCACGCGCGGGCGTTCGCCGGCAAGGCGCCCCGGGACATCGGCGACGTGCTGCACGCGACCACCCTCGGTCTGTTCGGCCGCGCCCACGACATCATGGAAGGCTTGTTGCGCTGAACCCGATGCGGGAAAAGGATCACGCCGGACGCCCAGATGCGTACAATTGCGCGCAATTGCATCTGGCATTCGGGGAAAGGATCGTCATGCGCATGCGGTTCCTCGGCTCCACCTCGGAGGCGGGCGCCTGCCCCACCCTGTACGAGACCGATCGCGGCACCATCGTCGTCCAGGGACTTCACGTCACCGACCCCGAGGCGCTCGCGGACCTCCGCGACGTGCTCGACGGCGAGGCCGCCGTCGAGGTGCCCCGCGAGCTCATCACGGAGATCGCCCGCCGGGTCCTGCTCGACGGGTCAGCCGGCGCCCGGCCCAGCAGCGACGGGACACCGTCGGCAACCGCTTGATCACGATTGCGCGGCTGGGCCTGGCATGATCGGTGCCCGCGGAGCTAGCCTCTTGCCGCGTGACGTCCTATCAGCAGGCGCGCATCGACCTCGGCGGCCAGCTTCGCCAGTTGCGCGAGGCCGCCCACCTGTCGGGCAAAGACCTGGCCGAGCGGCTGCGCTGGCAGCCGTCCAAGGTCTCCCGCCTGGAGAACGCCAGGCAGACGGCGACCGAGGACGACGTGGTCGTGTGGGCGCAGGCCGTGGGGGCCGCGCCCGACACGACCGACGAGCTCATCAGGCAGGCCATCGCGCTGCTGGAGCGGCACGACGACTGGAAGCAGCGTCACCGCAGCGGCCTGGCCGCCATCCAGGAGGACATCCGCGACCTGGAGGCGCGCACGAAGCTGTTCCGCGTCTTCGAGCCCGGCATCGTCGTCGGCCTGCTGCAGACCTCCGAGTACGCCCGGCACGTGTTCCGCAAGGTCAAGCGCCTCTACAGCGCGGCCGACCAGATCGACGCGGCCGTCCGCGTGCGCATGCAGCGCCAGGAGATCCTCTACGACCGCACGCGCACGTTCCGGTTCGTGGTGCCGGAGTCGGCGCTGCGCAGCGCGCTGGCCCCGGCCGACGTCATGCGCGGCCAGCTCGACCGGCTGCTGGCCGTCAGCACGCTGCCCAACGTGGAGTTCGGGGTGATCCCCTTCGGCACCGAGCTGCCGTCCGCGCCGATCAACGGGTTCTGGATCTACAACGAGGCCATGGTGGGCGTCGCCACGATGACCAAGGACCTCGTGCTGCGCGACCCCGACGACATCGCCTTCTACGTGCGGGCCTTCGACGACTACGCCAAGGTGGCGGAGTTCGGCGAGCCCGGGCGAGAAGTCATCATCCGTATTCTTCGCGAATACCTGCAACAAACCCCACATTAACCTCAGCAATTGCTTGCCACCCGCAGCAAGATCGTGCAATTCTGTCGCGAGACGTTGCGGAGGTGACGCATGATGCTTGATACCGCGCTCTGCCTTGAGCGGTTCGCGTGGCACGCGGGCCGTCACGCCGATCTTTCGGTGCAGAATGTCGCGCTGGCCAGCGACCCGGCGTACGTGTCGGTGCGCAACCGGTTCTCCGCCACCCTGGCCGAGACGGTGACCTGCTCCGACGACGGCGCGTACATCACGTCGTGGGGCTACCGCCTCGGCACCGCCGAGGACGTCGAGTCGGCAGCGGCCCGCCTGGCCTTCCTGCTGGCCGCGCTGCCCGCCTGACTCGGGCCGGACTCAGCCGAACCGCTCCACCGCGATGCCGGCCTCGCCGGCGGCGGCCGTGCGCGCGTGGGCCAGCAGCCGCGCCCGGTCGAGCACGTTGGGATGCAGGGTGTAGCGGATGATCAGCCCGTCGAGCATGGCGTCGATGCGCTCGGCCGCGCCCGCCGGATCGGCGCAGGCGAACTCCCCCGCCTCGGTGCCGGCCGACAACACCTGGGCCAGCGCGTCGAGCCAGGCCGTCTCCAGCTCCAGCATGATCGCGTTGACCGCGGGCTCGCGCAGCGCGGTGTTCCAGGCGTCGATCCAGAGCAGCCAGCTCTGGTCGGAGCGCGACTCGGGGATGTAGTAGCGCAGCACCCGGTCGAGGCGCTCCACCGCCGTGCCGGGGCCGTCGGCCAGCTCCTTGAGCCGGGCGCTCTCGATGTCGAGCGTGGCCCGCAGCATGGCGGTGATCAGCTCGTCCTTGGTCGCGAAGTGGTAGTGGATCAGGCCGCCGCTGACGTTGATGGACTTGGCGATGTCGGCGATGCGCGTGTGGGCCAGGCCGCGTTCGAGCACCACTTTGCGGGTGGCCTCGAGAAGCTCTGCTCTGCGCTGGTCGGCCTGATCGGCCCGGGTCGTACTCGCCACCCGATCAGCCTATAGCGCGCCGCGGGGACGGGCCCCGCGGCCGCCGTCGCTTCCTCAGTGGGCGCAGTCGTACAGGCCGGTGTGGCCGTCCACGGCCGCGCAGTTGGCGGTGACCCAGGTGGTCACCGCGGTGTCGCCGCCGCCGGGGCCGCCTCGGCCGCCGGGCAGCACGTACCTGAGCCGTCCCGACGAGACGAGCTCCCGGAGGCGGGGGACGGTCATGGCGGGGTCGGAGCCGGTGAAGCCGCCCATGGCGATCACCGGGCGGCCGGTGGACAGGATGATCGAGGACGCCTGCCGGGCGCTGCCCACGGCCACCAGCCACGTCGCCCGGCCCTGGTCGGCGACCAGGTACTGCACCGTTGAGTCGGCCACGCCGCCGCCCATGGAACCGCGCTCCCGGACGCCCGGCTCCCCCTGAGGCGGCTCGCCGCCCAGTGGCGGGCCGCCGGGGCCGCCCGTCCGGCCCGTGGACGGGCCCGCCGTGGGGTTGGTCCCGTTCACCGGCGTTCCCAGTGATGAGACGGCGTAGGCCGCCGGACCTGCGAGCCCTGCGACCAGAGCGGCCACCCCCGCCACGACGGTCACCCGGCCCGCCATCCGTCCCCTGCCCGCCACGAGCCCCGTCGCGGACGCCGCCACGAACCCCGCCACGGCCACCGTGGTCGCCCCGAGCACGACCCAGGCCAGCCACGGCAGCCACTCCGGCGTACGGCGCAGCACCACGAACGCCCACCCGCCGGTCACCGCGACCGCCGCGGGCAGCGCCCACGCCCAGCCCCGCGACCTGCGGTACGCCTGCCACATCAGGGTCGCCCCCATGCCGGTCAGCGCGGCCACGGCGGGCGCCATCGCGGTCGTGTAGTAGGGGTGGAACGTTCCACTGGAGAAGCTGAACACGGCGTGGTGCACGACCAGCCAGCCGCCCCACAACAGCCAGGCGGCCCCGTCGAAGAGGGTCCCGCGCGCCCGCGGCAGCACGGCGAAGGCCAGCGCCACCGCGCAGAACGGCAGCAGCCAGGAGATCTGCCCGGCCATGACGTCGTTGAACAGCCGCCCGGCCCCGGCCTGCCCGCCGAAGTTCGCGCCGCCGAACCCACCGCCGGCCCGGTCCTGACCGAAGATCCGGCCGAGCCCGTTGTAGCCGATCACCAGGTCCCGGACCGTGTTGTCGGTCGAGCCGCCGACGTAGGGCCGCGAGGCGGCGGGCCAGAGGTCGACGACCACCATCCACCAGGCGCTGGACGCGACCAGCACGACCCCGGCGGCCAGCAGGTGCCCCACCCGCCGGGCCAGACCGTGACGGGCGCACACCAGGTACGCCACCCCGAACGCCGGCACCACCAGGTACGCCTGCAACATCTTGGCGTTGAACCCGAGCCCCACGAACAGCGCGGCGAGGAGCAGCGGCCGCAGCCGGGCCGTGCGCAGCGACTCCAGGCAGAACCAGGCCGCCAGCACCAGCAGCAGCACGAGCACGGTGTCGGGGTTGTTGTCCCGGTTGATGGCGACCGTGATCGGGGTGAGCGTCATGACCACGGCCGCGACCAGCGCCGCGACGTGCCCCTGACGGGTGCGCCCGAAGGACCGGCGGACCGCCGAGTACACCGTACCGACGGCCGCCACTCCGGCGAGGACCTGCGGCATCAGCATGCTGTACGTGCCGTAGCCGAAGATCCGCGCCGACAGCCCCATGACCCACAGCGCGAGCGGCGGCTTGTCCACCGTGATGAAGGACCCGGCGTCGATCGCGCCGAAGAAGAACGCCTTCCAGCTCCGCGTCCCCGACAGGACGGCGGCGGCGTAGTACTCGTTGGCGTCCCCGCTGAGCGCCCAGGCGTACAGGACGAAGGCGGCGGCCAGCACCGTCCACATCGCGGGCCGCGACCAGCGCGGGTCGCCCGCGGCGCCGGTCAGCGCGCGCACCCGGGCGGGCGCGGCGACGGCGGTCACCGCCCGCTCCTGCGCCGGGGGTTGAACACCCACACGCGCAGCAGCAGGAACCGGACGAGGGTGGCCGCCGCGTTGGCCGCGATGACCGCCACCAGCTCCACCCCGTGCGAGACCCCGCCGGGCAGCAGCGCGAGGCTCCCCGACGTCAGCGCCAGCCCCACCAGGAACGCGACCATGCCTTCGAACTGGTCGCGCAGCGCGCCGCCCGAGCCCTTGACCCCGAACGTGAAGCGGCGGTTGGCCGCCGTGTTGGCCACGGCCGTGACGAGCAGCGCGACCGCGTTGGCGAGCTGCGCGGGGACGACCTGCCGGGACATCGAGAACAGCGCCAGGTAGGCCAGCGTGCTCACCACGCCCACGATCGCGAACCTGGGCAGCTGCCTGGCCATCCCCCTCGGCAGCTCGGCCCGCCGCACCCGGGCGGGCATCGGCAGGCGCGCCGCGCCCGACAGGGCCCTGCGGGCCACCCTGGCCAGCCCGCGCAGGTCGTCGAGGGCGGTCCGCAGGACGTCCACGCGGCTGTCGGGGTCGTCCACCCAGTCGACGGGGACCTCGTGGATGCGCAGGCCGTGCCGCTCGGCCAGCAGCAGCAGCTCGGTGTCGAAGAACCACTGCTCGTCCTCGACGGCGGGCAGCAGCGCCTGCGCGATCTCCGTGCGCACGGCCTTGAACCCGCACTGCGCGTCGGAGAACCCGGCGCCCATCACCGAGCGCAGCAGCAGGTTGTACGAGCGGGAGATGAACTCCCGCTTGGGCCCGCGCTCCACCCGCGAGGCCCTGGCCAGGCGGGTGCCGATGGCCAGGTCGCTGTGGCCCGACAGCAGGGGGGCGACCAGCGGGAGGAAGGCGTCCAGGTCGGTGGACAGGTCGACGTCCATGTAGCTGACGACGTCGGCCTCGCTGGTGGACCAGACCTGGCGCAGGGCCCGGCCGCGGCCCTTCTCGTCGAGGTGCACGGCCCGTACCTGCGGCAGCTCACGGGCCAGCTCGGTGGCCAGCCGCCAGGTGTCGTCGGTGCTGGCGTTGTCGGCGATGGTGATGCGGAAGCCGTACGGGAACGTGGTGGCGAGGTAGGCGTGCAGCCGGGCGACGCTCTCCCGCAGCGCCCGCTGCTCGTTGTGGACCGGGACGACCACCTCTACCAGGCGCGTCCTTACCGCTGTTGTCTCCATGCAGCCAGCTCACGATTCGGGTCTTTGAGAGGACTTATCCGATTGTGAGTGACGCGTGAGAGTTCCGGGAAGATCGATCGTCGCGATCGCGCCGCCGCCGGGCGCGTTGGACAGCCGCACCTTGCCGCCGGTCTCGGACACGGCCTGCGCCACGATCGCCAGGCCCAGCCCGGAGCCGGGCAGGCCGCGGGCCGAGGGCGAGCGCCAGAAGCGCTCGAAGACGTGCGGCAGCTCCTCCTCGGGGATGCCGGGGCCGTGGTCGCGGACCGTCAGCCGGCCGTCCTTGAGCGAGACCTCGACCTGGCCCTCGGGGCTGAACTTGCGGGCGTTGTCGATGAGGTTGAGCACGGCGCGTTCGAGCGAGGCGGGGCTGCCGACGACGTACCAGGGGTCCAGGTCGGTGCGCACGTCGGCGCCGCGCAGCCGGACGCGTTCGGCGGCGGCCGTGACGACGTCGTGCAGGGCCAGCTCGACGTGCGGCTCGTGGTCGGTGTCGCCCCTGGCGAGCTGGAGCAGGTCGCCGACCAGCGTGGACAGCTCCGCGAACTGCGCCTTGACGTTGACCAGCAGGCGTTCCTTGGCGCCCGGGTCCAGCTGCCTGCCGGTCTGCTCGCTGCGCAGCAGCAGGTCGATGTTGGTGCGCAGGGTGGTGAGCGGGGTGCGCAGCTCGTGACCGGCGTCGGCGACGAGCTGCTGCTGGCGTTCGCGGGAGCCGGCCAGGGCGGCGGTCATGGCGTTGAAGGAGGAGCTGAGCCGGGCGATCTCGTCGTTGCCCTGGACGGGGATGCGCGTGTTGAGATCCTCGGTCTCGGCGATGTGCTCGGCCGCCTTGGTCAGCCGGACGACGGGACGCAGCGCGGCGCGCGCGATGAGCAGCCCGACCCAGGCCGCCAGCAGGACGCCGAACAGCGCCACGCCGCCCAGCAGCAGCGCCACCACCTTCAGCGTGTTGCGCAGCTCGCGCAGGGGGGCGGCGTCCATCACCGCGACGCCCGGCGCGATCTGCTGGGTGAGGACGCGCATCTCGGTGCCGTCCGCGGTGACGCCGTTGTGGAAGTGCCTGGACTCGGGCCACTCGCCCTTGGCCACCGCCATGTCCTCGGGCGTCACCACCAGCGCGGGGCCCACGTAGCAGGGCGGGGTGCCGTTGGCGAAGATGAGCTGGGTGGAGTGCGGCGGGCCGTAGTGGTCCTTCGGCGCGGGGGTGGCGCGGCAGCTCTCGCGGATCCAGACCAGGTCGTTGCCGGGGTCCTTGCCCGGCTGGGAGCCGAGCTGGCGGTCGGCCTGCTCGTAGGTCTGGTGGCGGATGATCAGGAAGCAGGCGCCGGCGCTGATCGCGACCGCCAGCGCCACGGCGAAGGTGATGAGCAGCGTCAGCCGGGCACGCAGGCTGTTGCGGATCACGGTGTGGCCCGCAGGACGTACCCCACTCCGCGGACCGTGTGGATCACCCGGGGCTCTCCCCCGGCCTCGGTCTTGCGGCGCAGGTACATGACGTACACGTCGAGGGAGTTGGAGGTCGGCTCGAAGTCGAAGCCCCACACCTCGTTGAGGATCTGGTCGCGGGTCAGGACCTGGCGGGGGTGGGCCAGGAACAGCTCCATCAGCAGGTACTCGGTCCTGGTCAGGTCGAGCCCGCGGGCGCCGCGGGTGACCTCCCTGGTCGCCGGGTCCATGCGCAGGTCGCCGTAGGACAGCGTGCCGCCGTCGGCCGAGCCCGCGTTGAGCGCGCCGCGGCGCAGCAGCGCGCGCACCCGGGCCAGCAGCTCGTCCAGCTCGAACGGCTTGACCAGGTAGTCGTCAGCCCCCGCGTCGAGCCCGGACACCCGGTCGCCGACGGCGTCGCGGGCGGTGAGCATGAGCACGGGGATGTGGTTGCCCTGGGCCCGCAGCCGCCGGCAGGCGGTGAGCCCGTCGAGCCGCGGCATCATCACGTCGAGCAGCACCGCGTCGTACGGCTCGCCGGCCAGCGCCGCCAGCGCCGCCTGGCCGTCGTTGGCGGTGCCGACCCGGTAGCCCTCGAACTCCAGGCTCGACTGCAGCGCCTCGCGCAACGCGGGCTCGTCGTCCACCACCAGCAACCGTGCGGGCTCACTCATGTGTCACAAGATATGAGCCCACTATGAGAGCACGATGAACGGGATCATCGATGTGCCCTGAGAAATCGCCGCCGGGGACCGGCGGTCCTTCCGGCTCGGTTCAGGGCCGCAGCAGCGCCATGGCCGCGTTGTGGCCGCCGATCCCGCTCACGCCGCCGCCCCTGCGGGCCGCGGCGCCGCACAGCAGAATGCGTTCGTGCCCGGTCTCGACGCCCCATCCCCTCTCTTCCGCGTACGGCCAGCTCAGGTCGGCGTGGAAGATGTGGCCGCCCGGCAGTCCCGCGTCCCTCTCCAGGTCGGCGGGGGTTCTGACCTCGACGCACGGGGTGCCGTCGGGGGCGCGGAGCAGGCAGTCCTCGATGGGCTCGGCGAGCACCGCGTTCATGGAGGCGAACGTGGCCCGCAACGCATCCTCACGCGCTTTTTCCGGATTTTCCCGGAAAAGTCGGGCGGGCATGTGGAGGCCGAACAAGGTCATCGTCTCGGCCTTCCCCCGCAGTTCCGGCCCCAGAATGGACGGGTCCGTCAAGGAATGGCAGTAGACCTCCGCGGGCGGCGATTCCGGGATCTCCCCTCGCGCCGCCTGCTCGTACGCCTTCGCGAGCTGGTCGCGCCCCTCGTTGATGTGGAACGTGCCGCTGAAGGCGGCCCGCGGGTCGGCCGAGGGGTCCTTCAGCCGGGGCAGCCGGGCGAGCACCATGTTGACCTTGAGCTGCGCGCCCTCCGGCACGGTCGCGGGCCCGCCGAGCACCCGGTCCAGCACCGCCGGGGGCAGGTTGACCAGCACGTGGCGGCCGTCCACGGTGTGCTCGCCGTCCTCGGCGACGTACGTGACCTCGCCCGACGGCGAGATGCCGACGATCTCCGCGCCGGTCCTGATCTCCGCCCCGGCCCGCCTGGCCGCCCGCTCCAGCGCGCCGGAGACCGCGCCCATGCCGCCCACCGGGACGTTCCACTCGCCGGTGCCGTCGCCGATCACGTGGTAGAGGAAGCACCTGTTGGCCAGCAGGTCGGCGGACGGGTCGGCGAACGTGCCGATCAGCGCGTCGGTGAGCACGACGCCGCGCACGGTGTCGTCGGCGAACCGCTCGTCCACGGTCTGGCCGACGGGCCGGGCGAACAGGTCGCGCCAGGCCTCCGGGCCGACCAGGCGTTCGATCTCGGCCGGGGTGCGCAGGGGTTCGAGCAGCGTGGGGGCCAGGAGGCGGGCCACGTCCGCCGTCATGGCGTAGAAGTCGCGCCAGGCGCGGTGGTCGTGCTCGCCGCCGGTGACGGCGCGGAAGGAGGCGGCGGTGCGGGCCTCGTCCTCGTTGTCGACGAGCAGGCCGGTGTCGCCCTTGGGGGTGTAGGAGGCGTACCGGCGGCGCCGCAGGTCGAGGTCGAGGCCGAGGTCGCGGACGATCCGGGTGGGCAGCAGGCTCACCAGGTAGGAGTAGCGGGACAGGCGGACGTCCACGCCGGGGAAGGCCCGCGTGGAGATCGCCAGGCCGCCGACGTGCCCGAGGCGCTCCAGCACCAGGACCCGGCGGCCGGCTCCGGCGAGGTAGGCGGCCGCGACCAGACCGTTGTGCCCGCCACCTGCCACGACGACGTCATACGCACCCATCCCCGCACCTTATGACCCGACCTGTGCCCTTAGTCAACGGTTCGTGCGGAGATGGTGCGGCCACTCGCGGGTGGGCCCGGCCGGGGTCCCCTCCCGGCCGGGCCCGGATCCGTCAACCCGTCCTGTTCACCCAGACGCGCTTGACCGGCCACGGCGTGAGCCGTACCGAGGAGACCCCGCCGACGGCCGTCCAGCCGCCGGTGAGGACGATCGGCCCGGCGTACGGGTGCGACTGCTCCACCCCGACGGCGTGCTGGCCGGTGCCGGAGGTGCAGCTGCTGTAGGCGTAGCCGCCGCTGACCCAGGCGGTGCAGTCGGTGGGCGCGGCCAGGGCGGGCGACGGCGCCAGGCCCGACGCGGCGAGGCACATCACCGCCGATCCGGCCAGGGCGACGAGGGGACGACGAAGGCTCATGCGGAGTCTCCTGAGGTTCGGGGGGTGAACGCGTGCTTACTTTTAGGAAACTTTCCTAAGGGAAAGCTAGATCGTGCTCCAGGCGGCGTCAACGGCCACCTTCGGAGGACGTGCTCACGGACGGCTGGCGATGGCCAGGAGCGTGGCGGCCGGAACGGTGAGCGAGCGCCCGCGCCGCCACACCGCGCGCAGGTTCCGGACCAGGTTGAGCCCGGCGAGGGGCACCTCGACCAGGCGGCCGGTCGCGATGTCCGCCTCGACCGCGTAACCGCTGAGCACCGCGGGCGCGGCCCCCGCCTGCGCCGCCCCCTTGACCGCCGAGTTCGACCCGAGCTCCAGGCGGGGGCTGGCCCGGTGGAGGCTCCTGAACGCCACGTCCAGCGTCTCGCGGGTACCTGAGCCCGGCTCGCGTACGACGAGGGGCGTGGCGGCCAGCTCGGCCCCGCGCAGGGCCGTGCGGCGGCGCGCCCAGGGATGGCCGGGGGCCACCACGACGACCAGCCGGTCGGTGCCCACCACCCGGCTGTCCAGCCCCTCCGGCACGGTCGGCCCCTCGACGAAGCCGAGCTCCACCTCCTCGCCCAGCACCCTGGCCGCGACGTCGGCGGAGTTCACCACGTCCAGCCCCACCTGGACCTCGGGCTCGCGGTTCTGCAGCTCGCCGAGCCAGCGCGGCACCAGGTACTCGGCCACCGTCATGCTGGCGGCCACCCGCAGGTGGGCCGCCTCGCTGTGCCGCACCGCCTCCACCGCCCGCATCAGCTCCTCGGCCGCGGCCAGCACCTGGGCCGCCCACCCGGCCACCATCCGGCCCTCGGCGGTGAGCGTGGACCCGCGCGGCGTGCGCTCCAGCAGCGGGACGCCGAGGCGGCGCTCCAGCATGGCCACCCGCTTGCTGGCCGACGGCTGGGCCATGCCCGCCGCCTTGGCCGCCTGGCCCAGGCTGCCCAGCTCGCCCACGTCGACCAGCAGCTTCAGCGAGTCGAGATCCGGCAGCGCACTCATAGCCACAGGCTATGGCCTCCCAGTCAACATGTGTCTACCGGCCGGTACGCAGGGCCCGAAGACTGGGATCATGCCTCTCCCCGACCAGCGGATCCCCCCGCTCACCGCGCCCCGGCCGACCCCCGACCCCCGAGGCGGCCAGGCGCCGGCCGTCCCCGCGGCGTCGGTGTGGCCGGGCATCGGGCTGGCGGCCGTCGCCGTGGTGGTGGCCATGGTGGCGAACCGGTTCGCCCCGGCGTTCAGCCCGGCGGTGATCGCGGTGCTGTCCGGGGCGGTCCTGGCCAACCTCGCGGCCTGGGCGGCGACGTCCGCGCGGTGGGGCGGGGCGGGGGCCGTCTGGGAGCGGTTCAGGCCGGGGCTGGCGTTCGTGGCCCGGCGGGTGCTGCGGGTGGCGATCGCGCTGCTCGGGCTCCAGATCGCGCTGCCGCAGGTGCTCGCGCTCGGCTGGCAGACGCTGGTGATCGTGGTGACGGCGACCGGCGTGACGTTCACGGTGACGCCGCTGATCGGCCGCCGCCTGGGCCTGTCGTCCGGCACGTCGCTGCTGGTGGCGACCGGCGTGTCGATCTGCGGGGCGGCGGCGGTCGCGGCCATGCGCGAGAGCGCGGAGGACGCCGACGACGACGACGCGGCCGCCGCGCTGAGCGTGGTCGTGCTCTACGGCAGCGCGGCCATCGTGGCCGTCCCGGCGCTGGCGGCGCTGCTCGGGCTGTCGCCGGCCCAGCTCGGCGTCTGGACCGGCGCGGCCGTGCACGAGGTGGCGCAGGTGGCCGCGATCGGCGCGGCGTCGGGCGTCCTGGCCGCCGCGGTGACGGTGAAGCTGGCCCGCGTCGTCCTGCTGGCCCCGCTGGTCGCCCTGACGTCCTTCCGGGCCCGCCGCTCAGCGACCGGTGCGCCCGCGGCCGACCGGCGGGAGGGGCGCCGGACGCCGGTCATGCCGCTGTTCGTGGCGGCGTTCCTGGTCATGGTGGCGGTACGCAGCACCGGCTGGGTCCCGGACGTCGTCACGCGGGCGGTCCCGCAGGTCACCAACGTGCTCATGGCCGCCGCCCTGTTCGGCCTGGGCACCGGGATCGACGTGCGCAAACTCGTCAAGGGCGGGCGGGCCGTGCTGCTCGGCGCCATCGCCACCGGGCTCATCGCCGCCGTCTCGCTCACCGGGGTCGCCGTGCTGCTGTGAGGCCGCCCGAGTGGACGTCCTGGCCAGGCCACCGTACGCTGCTCTGTTCGGAACAAATTCCGTCAGGCACGCCGTTCTCCCTGAACCGGCCAGGACCCACTCAAGGAGCTTGAAACCCGTCATGCGCAGCGCCACCGATCCCCTTCTCCAGCCGTCCGACGAGGTCGCCGAGGCCCTGGCGGGCGGCGCGCCCGTCGTGGCCCTGGAGTCCACGATCATCTCCCACGGCCTGCCGCAGCCGCGCAACCTGGAGGTGGCCCGCGAGCTGGAGGGTGTGGTCCGCGCGGCGGGCGCGGTCCCGGCGACGATCGCCGTCCTCGACGGCGTGGCCAGGATCGGCCTGAACGAGCTGGAGCTGGAGCGCATCGCCACCGAGTCCGGGCTGCGCAAGCTGGGTCAGCGCGACCTGCCGCTGGCCGCCGCGCTGAAGGCGAGCGGGGCGACCACCGTGTCGGCCACGTCGTTCCTGGCCGCCCGCGCCGGCGTGCGGATCTTCGCGACCGGCGGCCTGGGCGGCGTGCACCGCGGCTGGACCGAGGACCAGGACGAGTCCGCCGACCTCGACACCCTGGCGCGCACCCGCATCACGGTCGTCTGCGCGGGGGTGAAGTCGATCCTCGACGTGCCGGCCACGCTGCAGCGGCTGGAGACGCGCGGCGTGACCGTGGCCGGCTACCGCACCGACACCTTCCCCGGCTTCTACCTCAACTCCTCCGGCCAGCCGATCGACTGGCGGATCGAGTCGCCCGAGGACGCCGCCGCCGTCATGCGCGGCCAGGACGCGCTGGCCGGCCCGGAGACCGCGTTCATCGTGGCCAACCCGGTGCCGCGGGACCAGCAGCTCGACCCGGCGCTGCACGACCGCGTGCTGGCCGAGGCGCTGGCCGCCGCCGAGCGCGAGGGCGTCAAGGGGCAGGCGATCACGCCGTTCCTGCTCAGCTACCTCGTCAACGGCACCGGCGGCGCGTCGCTGGAGGCCAACCTGGCCGCCGTGCGCGGGAACACCGCCCTGGCCGCCGAGATCGCCGTGGCCTGGTCGCGGGCGTGAGCGACACCGGCCTCCTGGTGATCGGTGACGTCGTCACCGACGTGGTGGCGCTGCACGGCTCCCCGGTCATGGCGGGCACCGACACCGCCGCGGAGATCGTGCTGCGGCCCGGCGGCTCGGGCGCGAACACCGCCGCCTGGGCCGCCCACCTGGGGGCCGACTCGCGGCTGCTGGCCAAGCTCGGCTACGACAGCAGCGAGTGGCACACGACCGAGCTGGTCAGGACCGGCGTCCGTCCCCACGTGCTGGTGGACCAGGAGCACCCCACGGCGGTCGTCATCGCCATGGTGGACAAGACCGGCGAACGGTCCATGCTCACCAACCGCGGCGCGGGCGGCCTGATCTCCGACGCCGACTGGGACCCGTCCCTGCTCGACGGGGTCGGCCGGCTGCACCTGTCGGGTTACACGCTGTTCGCGGCCCCGGGTCTCCGCCTGGCCAGGGCCGCCGTCCGGGACGCCGTCGCCGCCGGGGTGCCGGTCAGCATCGACCCGGCCTCGACGGGCCCGCTGCGGGACTTCGGCGTCGAACGTTTCATGCGGGAGACGTCCGCGGCGAACCTGATCATCCCGAACCTGGACGAGGCGCTGGTCCTGACCGGCGTCCCGTCGCCGGAGCGGGCCGCCGTGCTGCTGAGTGAGACGTACGGCACAGCGGTCGTGAAACTGGGCGCCGAGGGCGCGCTGGTGGCGGTGGACGGCAAGGTCACGGCGACGTGCGCGGGCGTGTCCGCCGAGGTCGTGGACTCCACGGGCGCCGGTGACGCCTTCGCGGCCGGGTATCTCACCGCCACCCTCCAGGGGGCGGACGCCGCGCTCGCGCTGGAGGCGGGTTGCCGTGCCGGTGCGCAATGTGTGGCCCAGGTGGGCGGCCGTCCACGGTACGGTTTGGATCTGAACCGTCTTTACCCTATTCACACTGATTGATAGCTTGCCGCGTAGGCTGCACCATTAGCCACATGCGTACCGGGTTGCCCACGCGGCCCACTGGGGAGGATAAGGTCCGCCGATGGAAGTCGAGTCATCGATCTGCCTGAGCGACCTCGTCCCTGCTCTGCGCTGGAGCCGCCCTCAGCAGGTGGCCGAGGTGCTGGGTGATCCGCGGCTGCCGGCGGGGTGGTGGTCCTCGCTCGCGGTGTCCAGGGCGCTCGGCACGGCGGGTCTCGACTGGGTCTGCGAACGGCTCGCCCGGCTGATCTCCTCCCGCTGGGACCATCTGCCGCTGGTGGACCTGCTTCCCGCGCTCGCCGTCCATCAGGTCGATCCGGCGCTGCCGGGCTGGCCGGAGGCCACCCGTACGGCGATCACCGGGCTCGGCGGCTGGCAGCGGCTGCGCCGCCTGTCGCCCGGCGATCTCGGCACCCCGTCGGCGACGCCCGAGGTGGTGGTCGGCTCCGTCCTGCGCGAGGTGCTCGGTCGCATCCCGGCGCAGCGGGAGGCCGTACCCGCTCAGCAGTCCGGCTCGCCGGACGTCACCCGTCCGCTCGCGCGCGGCGCGACGGGGTCCTTCCCGGCCGTCCCGGCGGCCGAACCCGGGGCGTACGCCGCCCAGCCCGCCAGCGGCCCGCAGCGCCCGCCCGCCGCCTTCACCCCGCACAGCGACGCCTTCCCGGCCCAGCCCCAGGGCGCCCCGCGCCCGGCCCCGGCCGGTGAGGGCGGCCTGCCGCAGCGCCCGGCCGCGGCCCGCCCCGCCGCCCAGCAGCCCGGCTCGTTCCCCGCGCCGGAGAACGCCCAGGGACACCAGACCGGCTCCTTCACCGCCCAGCCCGACGCCACCCGCCAGACCGGCTCGTTCCCGGCTCAGCCCGCCAGCGGCCCTCAGACCGGCTCGTTCCCCGCGCAGCCCGCCAGCGGCCCTCAGACCGGGTCGTTCCCTGCACAGCCGTCCGACGGGCCTCAGACCGGGTCCTTCCCGGCGCAGGGGGGTGCGCGGCTGCCGCAGCGGCCCACCGCCGGGCGTCCGGACGGCGGCCCGCAGGCCGGCGCCGACGGCCCCCCGTACGCCGCCCCCGTCCCCGGTGGGACGGCCGCTCCCAGCCCGGCGCCCGCCGACCCCGACCACGCGATGGTCCGCGTCGTGGACGGCCTGTTCCGCGGCCTGGACAAGCTGGAGCTGGCCGTCGCCGTGCACCGGCTGTTCGCCGAGGACCCGGTCAGCCTGCGCACCCTGGCACACAAGCTGCTGGTGGACCGCGACGTGCTCTCCCAGGCCCAGCGCACCGCCGAGGAACGCGTCCTGCACTGGCTGCGCTCGTCGGAGTCGGCGCCGGTCACCGGCCACATGTTCCGGCTCACCGAATGGCTCGGCGCGGCGGCCACCGAGGAGCAGCTCATCGGCGCCGACCCGGCTCACCCGGCGATGGTCCCGTCGCTGCGCACGCCCCTGTGGCGGGTCCTGGTGACGCTCATGCCCGACCGCCGCCTCCAGGACGGCTGGCTGGTCGTCGGCGACATCCACGGCCTCCAGGCCCGTACGCGGCAGCTCCTGGCCGCCGCCCCGCCGGACACCGACGTCGTCGAGCTGCTGGCCGAGCTGGGCATCCGCGCCCACTCCGCCAAGGCGTGGCTCGACGCCCTGCCCTCGGAGTCGGCCCCCGGCCCGGCGGACGCCTCCCCGCAGCCCGCTCAGCCCCTCCCCCGCCGTACGCCGGGCGCCAACGGCCACCACCACCGGGGCGGCCAGCCCATCCCGACGGCGGGCGCGAACTCGATCGACCCCTCGGCGGCCCTGGCCACGTTGTCGGCGCTGTCCGGCGGCCGGTCCGGCATGCTGCCCGGCAGCCTGGCCGGAACGCCGTCCACGCCGCCTCCGCCGCTGCCGAGCCCGTCGTCGGACCCGCGCCGCTGGCAGCGCATCGAGGTCACCCCGGAACACCTCAGGGGCGGCCCGGTGCCGGTGCCGGAGGGTTACGCGGCCCAGCTCGGCATGCGTCCGGGCACCCTGCTGTCGGTGACCGGCCCCGGCGACAACGCGATCGTGCTGGTCTGGCAGGGCCACCAGCCGGTCTTCGACTCGCTGCAGCCGGTGCTCATGCGCCTGAACGCCCGCCCCGGCGACCAGGTCTACGTCACGGTGGACGGCTACCGCCTGGAGGCCCAGCTCACCGGCTGACGCTCGCCCGCGGTCACCCGAACAGGCCCAGCCGGTGGGCCGTGGCCGCCGCCTCGCCGCGGGTGGCCACGCCCAGCTTGGCCAGGATGTTGGAGACGTGCACGCTGACCGTCTTCACCGAGATGAACAGCGCCGCGGCGATCTCCCGGTTGCTGCGCCCGTTGCTCACCTCGCGCAGCACCTCCAGCTCGCGCGCGGTCAGCCCCAGCGGCGGCCCGTCCGGCTCGTCGGCGCCGCCGACGCGGGCCCGCCGTCCGAACACGTCGAGCTGTTCGAGCAGCGGCGTGGCGCCCAGCTGGGCGGCCAGCTCCCGCGCCCGCGTCACCATCCCGGCCGCGGCGCGCCGGTCGCCCTCGGCCAGCGCCGCCTGGGCGGCACCGACCAGGCACTGCGCCTCCGCGTACGGCTGCCGCAACCCCGCCCAGGCCGCCACCGCCGACTCCCACGCCTTGAGCTGGGCCGCCCCGCCGAGCCCCTCCTCCGGCCCGGTCAGCGCCGCGAACGTCAGCCGCTGCGCCTCCTGCAGATCGCCGTCGACGGCCAGCTCCCGCGCCACCTCCCGCAGCCGCGCCACGACGGCCGCCGCGACCCCCGCGGACGGCGCGCCGCCCTCGCCGAGAGCGGGCCGGGCGAGCTGCGCGAACGTCACCAGCAGCGGCCAGGCGTAACGCGGCGAGGGCAGCAGGTCCTGGTTCTCCAGCCCCCGGGACGCGGCCTCCAGCGCCTCGCGGAGCCGTCCCTGCGCCCGCAGCAGCAGGACCTGCCTGCGCAACTGCGGCAGCACGGTCTGGTCCCGGTAGGTGCCGCGCGCGAACACGCTGGCGGAGGACGACAGCAGCTTGTCGGCCCGGTCGATCTGTCCCCGCGCGAGCGCGATGTCCACCAGGAACCCCTGGAGACTGGCCCGGTAGGGGGCCGGCGGCGCGAGGTCGAGCGCCTGCTCGACCACCTGGAGCGCCTCGTCCCAGCGGCCCAGCGAGAGCAGCGGCTCGGTCAGGTTGATCGCCAGGAACGTGCCGGACGTGCGCGCCAGGCCGTAGTGCCCGGCCTCCTGCACGCCCTCGCGGGCGACCTGGGCGGCCCGCTCGTGCCGCCCGGCGCCCTCCAGCGCGTCGGACTCGGAGATCGCGCAGCGCATCAGCGCGTTGTAGGCGCCCTGGGCGCGGGCGACCCGGCGCGCCTCGGCGAACTGCCCGAGCTGGGCCTCGATGTCGGAGAAGCGCGACCGCGCCCAGGCGAGGCTGATGAGCGCGTGGGCCTCGACGTTGGCGTCGCCCACCTGGTGGCCGATCTCCATGGCGAGCTGCGCCGTCGCCAGCTTCTCAGGCCAGTCCTCGGGACGGTGCAGCATGCGCGCCAGCGTCTCCAGGACCTGGCCGCGCAGCTTGCTCGGCGGCTCGGCGGGCACCAGCTCGGCCGCCTGGCGCAGGTCGTCGAGATAGCCGGCGCGGCCCAGGTCGTAGCGGGTCAGGCCGCGCTGGCGCAGCAGGGTGGCCGCGGTGGTCGGGTCGGCGTCGAGGTCGACCTCGGCGAGCGCGGCCCCGGCCAGGGCCAGGCTGCGCTCGTACTCGCCGGCGAGGTGGGCGACCGTGGAGGTCTGCCTGAGCACGTCCAGGCGGCCGCAGCCGATGCGCTCGGCGGCGTCGGGCACCTGGTCCCACAGCTCCAGCACCCGCGAGAGCATCCTGAGCTGCTCGTCGTAGGCGGTGGACTTGCGGGCCGCGGCGGCCGCGCGCCAGGCGCTGACCAGCGCCCAGGTGGAGTCGTGGGCGGAGTGCCAGTGGTGGGCCAGCTCGATCGCGCCGCGCGGGGCGGGCAGGATCGACAGGTCGCGTTCGAGTGCCTGCGCGTAGCGGGTGTGCAGGCGGGTGTGCTCGCCGGGCAGCAGGTCGTCGTGGAGCGCCTCGCGGATGAGCGCGTGCCGGAAGCCGTAGCCCTCGCCGTCGACCACCAGCACGTTGCCCGCCACGGCAGGGCGCAGCGCCCGCGACAGGGCGGTGTCGTCGAGCCCGGCCACCGCGCTCAGCAGGTCGTGCTCGATGCGCTGGCCGCCCGCGCTGGCCACGCGCAGCAGCTCCTGGGTCTCGTCGGGCAGCCGCTCGACGCTGGCCAGCAGCAGGTCGCGCAGGGACTCGGGCAGCATGTCGCCGCCGTCGGCCTCGCTCAGCAGCGCCTCGACGAACAGCGGGTTGCCCTCGCTGCGGGCGTAGATCAGGTCCATCGCGGCGGCCGACGGCTCGCGCCGCAGGATGCTGGCCGCCTGCGCGACGGCCTCCCTGCGGGTGAGCCGGCGCAGCTCGACCCGGCTCACCCACTCGATGCGGCCCAGCTCGGCCAGCATCGGCCGGAGCGGATGGGTGCGGTGCAGCTCGTCGGTGCGGTAGGTGACCACGATCATCAGCCGGGCCGCCGTGCGCTGGTAGCGGACCAGGAACGACAGCAGGTCACGGGTGGAGCGGTCGGCCCAGTGGGCGTCCTCGACCACCAGCAGCACCGGACGCTCCTCGGCCAGCCGCTCCAGCAGCCCGAGCACCTGCTCGAACAGCCGGGCCCGCGCCTCGGCGCCGTCCTTGTCCGGCTCGCCGAACTCGGGCAGCAGCCGGGCCAGCCCGCGCGTGCCCCCGGGCACCAGCGCCGCCACGCCGTCGCGCCCCAGCTCGCGCACGAGCCCGCGCAGCACGGCCGTGAACGGCGCGAACGGCAGGCCCTCGGTGCCCAGCTCCAGGCAGCCGCCGACGAGCACCCGCGCCTCGCCGGCCCGGTCGACGAACTCGCTGATCAGGCGGGTCTTGCCGACCCCCGCCTCGCCGCCCACGAGCACGGTGGACGACGCGCCCGCACGTGCTCTGGCCAGGGCGTCGCCCAGAGCGTGCAGCTCGCGGGCGCGCCCGACGAACAGGGGGCTGACGGTGTGAATGCTCACGCCCCAAGGATGCCATCAAACACCGACAAAACGGACCGAAACTCCGGGCCGTCGCCTGTCAGCGCAAAACCTTGCGGAAGAAGGTGGCCGACGCCTCGTAGCCCAGGGCGTGGTAGAACTCCGGCGCCCGCCGGGTGGCCATCGCCACGTACCCGGCCTGACGGGTACGGGCCCACGCCTCGAACTCCTCCAGCAGCCGGCGGCCGATGCCCTGCCGGCGCGAGCCCGGCTGGACCATCGCCTCCTCGACCCAGGCGACCGGCCCGTTGGCGAACAGCGTCAGGTGCACGAACCCCAGCAGGTACCCGTGGACGCGCCCGCCCACCACGGCCGTGAGCAGCAGGGCGTCCTCGTTGCGCAGGAGCTGCGGGAGCGCGGCGTCGAAGGCCGCGCGCTCCGGCCTGAAGGTCAGCCCGAACTCGCGCGCCAACGCGAACACCTCGTCCGCGTCCGCCTTCTCCGCCCTCCTGATGAGAAGATCGTCCGCCGTCATGAGGTACGACACTAGAACCTCTGTGCCCTTTCGTCCATCGTGCCACGGGAGTGTGCCGTGACGTCCGGTACGGCGCCTGACAGGGCGTCCGGTCAGAGGTCGCCGAGGCCGAGCTGGCGGGCGATGAGCATGCGCTGGACCTCGCTGGTGCCCTCGCCGATCTCCAGGATCTTGGCGTCGCGGTAGAAGCGGCCGACCGGGAACTCGTTCATGAAGCCGTACCCGCCGAACACCTGGGTGGCGTCGCGGGAGTTGTCCATGGCCGCGTTCGAGGACACCAGCTTGGCGATCGCCGCCTCCTTCTTGAACGGCACCCCGGCCAGCATCTTCTCGGCCGCGTGGTAGTAGGCCAGCCGGGCGGTGTGCGCGCGGACCTCCATGTCGGCGATCTTGAACTGGATGGCCTGGTAGTGGCCGATCGGGTGGCCGAACGCCTTGCGGTCCCTGACGTACTTGAGGCATTCGTCCACGCAGCCCTGGGCCAGGCCCACGCTGAGGGCGGCGATGGCGATGCGGCCCTCGTCGAGGGTCTGCAGGAACTGCGCGTAGCCGCGGCCGCGCTCGCCGAGCAGGTTGGCGGCGGGCACCCGGCAGTCGGAGAAGGACAGCTCGCGGGTGTCGGAGGCGTTCCAGCCGACCTTGGAGTACTTCTTGGAGACGGTGAACCCCGGCGTGCCGCTCGGCACCAGGATCGTGGAGATCTCCCGCTCGCCGGTGAGCGCGGCCACGCCGATCACGCCGGTGATGTCGGTGCCGGAGTTGGTGATGAACGCCTTCGTCCCGTTGATCACCCATTCGCCGCCGTCGAGCACGGCGGTCGTCCGCATGCCGCCCGGCACGTCGGAGCCGCCGCCGGGCTCGGTCAGCCCGAACGCGCCCAGCATCTCGCCGGAGGCCAGCCGGGGCAGCCACTCCTGGCGCTGCTCGTCGGTGCCGAACCGGTAGATCGGCATCGCGCCCAGCGAGACGGCGGCCTCCAGGGTGATCGCCACGCTGGAGTCGGCGCGGGCCAGCTCCTCAAGGGCCAGGCACAGCGCGAAGTAGTCGCCGCCCATGCCGCCGTACTCCTCCGGGAACGGCAGGCCGAACAGCCCCATGTCGGCCATCTTGCGCACGATGTCGTAGGGGAACTCCTCGCGCTCGTAGTAGTCGCCGATCACGGGGGCCACCACGTCACGGGCGAACGCCTCGACGGTCTTGCGCAACTCTTGGTATTCGTCGTTCAGCATGATCAGCCTTTCGCGAGGGCCTGGACGACGCGCGAGGGGCTGGGCCGGCCCAGCCGCTCGGCCAGCCAGGTGCTGGTGGACACGAGTTTGTCCAGGTCGAGCCCGGTCTCGATGCCGAGCCCCGACAACATCCACACGAGGTCTTCGGTGGCCAGGTTGCCGGTGGCGGACTCGGCGTACGGGCAGCCGCCGATGCCGCCGGTGGAGGCGTCGACGGTGGTCACGCCCGCCTGCAGGGCGGCGAGGGTGTTGCCGAGCGCCTGCCCGTAGGTGTCGTGGAAGTGCACGGCGAGCCGCTCGGGGCCGCCGAACGCGCCGATCAGCTCGGTGACGTGGCCCGGCGTGCCGACGCCGATCGTGTCGCCGAGCGACAGCTCGTAGCAGCCGAGCCCGAGCAGCCGCTCGCCGACCGCGACGACCTGCCCGACCGGCGTGGGCCCCTCCCAGGGGTCGCCGAAGCACATCGACACGTACGCGCGCACCCGCAGCCCGTGCTCCAGCGCCCTGGCCACGACCGGCTCGAACATGTCGAACTGGCTCTCCAGCGTGCGGTTGAGGTTCTTGGCGGCGAAGGTCTCGGTGGCGCTGGCGAAGATCGCGATCTCGGTGACGCCCAGCTCCAGCGCGCGGTCGAGCCCGCGCTCGTTGGGCACCAGCACCGGGTAGCGCACGCCGGGCCTGCGGTCGAGGCGGCCAAGCAGCTCACCGGCGTCGGCCAGCTGCGGCACCCACTTGGGGTGCACGAAGCTGGTCGCCTCGATCACCTGGTGGCCGGCGTCGGCCAGCCGGTCGATGAACTCGGCTTTCACCTCGACCGGCACGATCGCCGACTCGTTCTGCAGGCCGTCGCGCGGGCCCACCTCGTAGACCGTGACCCGCTCGGGAAGCCCTCGCATGCGGTACGGCATCACGCCTCCTCACCGGTGACCACGGCCAGCACGGCGTCCATGTCGACCGGCCTGCCCGGCTGGACGGGCAGCTCGGCGACCACGCCGTCGCAGGGGGCGGTGACCGTGTGCTCCATCTTCATGGCCTCGACGACGACCAGCGGCTGCCCCTCGCTCACCCGGTCGCCGGGCTGCACCTTGACCAGCAGGACGGTGCCGGGCATGGGGCTCCGCACCACGCCGTCGCCCGCCCCCGCGGCCCCTGGCCGGTCGCCCGGGTCGCCGATGAGGTGGCGGGTGAACGCCCACGACTCGCCGTCCTTGCCGAGCCAGAGCGTGTCGCCGTGGCGGGCGGTCAGGTAGCGGGCGGTCCGGCCGCCGAGCGTGACGGCGGCCGCGCCGCCGCCGGTCGTGATCCGGGCGGCCACCGCCTCTCCGTCGAGCAGCACCTCGGCCGACCGGCCGGGCAGGCCGCGGACGGGCACCGCGTGCACGCCGTCGCGCGACTCCAGCCGCCAGGTCGTCCAGGCGGGCGCGCCGACCCGCCAGCCGTCGGTGACCTGCCAGGGGTCGGGGCCCTGCGGCAGCGTGTGGAAGATCAGCGCCGCCGCCGCGGCCACCTCGCGCGGCACGCCGGACTCCGGCAGCAGCCCGGGCAGCACCCGTTCGACCAGGCCGGTGTCGAGCTCGCCCGCCACGACCGCGGGGTGGCGGGCGAGCCCGCGCAGGAACGGCACGTTGGTGACCACGCCCAGCACCGCGGTGCGGGCCAGCGCCCGGTCGAGCGCCCTGAGCGCCGCCTCTCGGTCCGGCGCCCAGGCGATCACCTTGGACAGCATGGGGTCGTAGTCGCTGCCGACGACCCCGCCCTCGGCCAGGCCGGAGTCGACCCGCACCCGGCCCGGCCCGTCGTCGCCGGGCTCGCGCAGGGCCAGCACGCGCCCGCCGCTGGGCAGGAAGCCGCGCGCCGGGTCCTCGGCGTAGACGCGCGCCTCGACCGCGTGGCCGTCGAGCCGCACCTGCTCCTGACCGAACGGCAGCGGCTCGCCGGCCGCGACGCGCAGTTGCAGCTCCACCAGGTCCAGGCCGGTGACCAGCTCGGTGACCGGGTGCTCGACCTGGAGCCGGGTGTTCATCTCCATGAAGTGGTAGGAGCCGGTGGTGCCGTCGACGATGAACTCGACCGTGCCGGCGCCGACGTACCCGACCGAGCGGGCGGCCTCGACGGCCGCGGCGCCCATGTCGGCGCGCATGCCGGGGGTCACGAAGGGCGACGGCGCCTCCTCGATGATCTTCTGGTGCCTGCGCTGCAGGCTGCACTCGCGCTCGCCCAGGTGCACGACGTTGCCGTGGGCGTCGGCCATGACCTGGATCTCGATGTGCCGGGGGTTCTCGACGTAGCGCTCGATGAGCAGGGTGCCGTCGCCGAACGCCGCCCGCGCCGTACGGCGGGCCGACTCCAGCGCGTCGGGCAGCTCGGCGGCCGAGCGCACCAGCACCATGCCCTTGCCGCCGCCGCCCGCCGACGGCTTGATCAGCGCCGGGAAGTCGGCCCACTGCGCCAGGTCGTCGCCCGGCTCGGCCCCGCCGGGGACGACCGGCACCCCGGCCGCCGACACGGTGGCCTTGGCGCGGATCTTGTCGCCCATGGCGTCGATGGCCTCGGGGGACGGGCCGACGAAGACCAGCCCGGCCTCGGCGCAGCGCCGCGCGAACGCGGCGTTCTCGGCCAGGAAGCCGTAGCCGGGATGCACGGCCTGCGCGCCGGAGGCGAGCGCCGCCTCGACGATCGCCTCGATGTCCAGATATTTCGAGACTTCGAGGGCGATGTCTGCTTCGCGGACGTGCCTGGCGCCCGCGTCGGGCGGCGTGAACACCGCCACCGACTCGATGCCGAGCGCGCGCAGCGTCCGGACGACCCGGACGGCGATCTCGCCCCGGTTGGCGATGAGAACACGGTCGAAGAACATGATCACATCCGGAAGACGCCGTAGCCGGCGGGTTCGAGCGGCGCGTTGGCCGCCGCGGACAGGGCCAGGCCGAGGACGGTGCGGGTGTCGAGCGGGTCGATCACGCCGTCGTCCCAGAGCCGGGCGGTGGAGTAGTAGGGGTTGCCCTGGTGCTCGTACTGGGCGCGGATGGCGTCGGGGTCGGCGTTGCCGACCGTGGTCAGCACGTTCGCCGCCTGCTCGCCGCCCATGACGGAGATGCGGGCGTTGGGCCACATCCACAGGAACCTGGGCGAGTACGCCCGTCCGGCCATGGCGTAGTTGCCCGCCCCGAACGAGCCGCCGATCACCACCGTGAACTTGGGCACCCGCGCGCACGACACGGCCGTGACCATCTTGGCGCCGTGCTTGGCGATGCCGCCCGCTTCGTACGCCTTGCCGACCATGAACCCGCTGATGTTCTGCAGGAACACCAGCGGGATGCGGCGCTGGTCGCACAGCTCGATGAAGTGCGCGCCCTTCATCGCCGACTCGCTGAACAGGATGCCGTTGTTGGCCACGATGCCCACCGGGTGGCCGTGCAGGTGGGCGAAGCCGGTGACGAGGGTGGAGCCGTACTCGGCCTTGAACTCCAGGAAGCGCGAGCCGTCCACCAGGCGGGCGATGACCTCGCGCACGTCGTAGGGCTGACGCGTGTCGGCCGGGACGAGGCCGTAGAGGTCGCGCGGGTCGTGCCGCGGCTCCTCGGGCGCGACCGTGTCCCAGGGACGGGGAGCCCGGGGGGCCAGCGTCGAGACGATGTCGCGGACGATGGCCAGGGCGTGGGCGTCGTCCTCGGCCAGGTGGTCGGTGACGCCGCTGACCCGGGAGTGCAGGTCGCCGCCGCCCAGCTCCTCGGCCGTGACCTCCTCGCCGGTGGCCGCCTTCACCAGGGGCGGACCGCCCAGGAAGATCGTGCCCTGGCCGCGGACGATGACCGCCTCGTCGCTCATGGCCGGCACGTACGCGCCGCCGGCGGTGCACGAGCCGAGCACGGCGGCGATCTGCGGGATGCCGCGGGCCGACATGGTGGCCTGGTTGTAGAAGATGCGCCCGAAGTGCTCCCGGTCGGGGAAGACCTCGTCCTGCTTGGGCAGGAACGCGCCGCCGGAGTCGACCAGGTAGACGCAGGGCAGGTGGTTGTGCAGGGCCACCTCCTGCGCGCGCAGGTGTTTCTTGACGGTCATCGGGTAGTACGTGCCGCCCTTGACGGTCGCGTCGTTGGCCACGACCACGCACTCGCGCCCGGCCACCCTGCCGACGCCGGTGATGATCCCGGCGGCGGGCGCCTGGTCGTCGTAGAGGCCGCCGGCCGCCAGCGGCGACAGCTCCAGGAAGCGGGAACCCGGGTCGAGCAGCCCGTCGACGCGGTCGCGCGGCAGCAGCTTGCCCCGCTCGACGTGGCGCTGCCGCGACCGCTCGGGACCGCCGAGCGCCGCCGCGGCCAGCCGTTCGAGCAGCTCGGCGGCCAGCCGCTCGTTGAGCTCGGCGTTGCGTTTGTACGCCTCGCTCCCGGGCTCCACGGCCGACTTCAGCACCGGCCAGTCGCTCATGAGTCCCCTCTCGTCATGGCCGAGATGTTAGTCATCATTAACGTAATCGTCTAGCATGTGAGACGTGACCACTGCCTCCACACCTACCCGCGAGCGCGGCAGAAGGCGCATGGAGATCCTCGCGGCGGCCGCCCGGCTGTTCGCCGCCCGCGGTTTCCACGGGGTCTCCATCGAGGACATCGGGGGCGCGGTCGGCGTCTCCGGTCCCGCGCTCTACCGGCACTTCAGCGGCAAGGAGGCGCTGCTCGCCGAGATGCTGCTCGACGTCAGCTCCCGGCTGCGGGAGTCGGCGGTGGCGGTGGCGACCTCCTCGGACGGCCCGGCCGAGACGCTCGACGCGCTGCTCAACGTGCAGATCACGTTCGCGCTCGACCAGCCGGCGCTGATCACCGTGCACGACCGCGAGCTGGGCAACGTGCCCGAGCCGGAGCGGCGCAGGATCAGGCGGCTGCAGCGCCTCTACGTCGAGGAGTGGGTGACCGTGCTGGCCGAGCTGCACCCGGCGTGCCCGCCGGCCCGGCTGCGCGCGGCCACGCACGCGGTCTTCGGCCTGCTCAACTCGACGCCCCACAGCGCCGGTGAGCTGCCCCCGCACGACATGCGCCCCCTGCTGCACGCGATGGCCCGCGCCGCGATCGAGGCCAGCGTTAACAATCACTAACTGACAGCCGGCCGTTCCCGCCGTACGAAAACCCACGAAACGCCGTAGACCTCTGCAAACGGTCATGGATCAGGGCCAAACGGACCGGACCACAATCTGTCATGCACTCCGGCAGACGGCGGCGGCGATGACGGACATAATCAGGGTGTGGCGCGCGACACTGTTGAGACACATTTCATCCAATCCGTTGAGGCGCTGAAGTCAGGCCCCGCCCGAGATCCCGGCGGCCCGGTGCGCGAGGGCACGTCGCTCACCGGCGACCGGTGCCGGACCCTGTTCCAGCGCCAGCTCGACAGCCGCCTGCTCGACATCGCCGCCCGCTGGCTCCGCGAGCAGAACGAGGGCTTCTACACGATCGGGTCGGCCGGCCACGAGGGCAACGCGGCGGTCGCCGCCGCGGCCAGGGCGAGCGACCCGGCGCTGCTCCACTACCGGTCCGGCGCCTTCTACCTGACCAGGTCCGAGCAGGCCGGCCGGCTGCCCGAGCAGGGCCTTCGCGACGTGCTGATGGGCCTCACCGCGGCGGCCGACGAGCCGATCGCGGGCGGCCGGCACAAGGTCTTCGGCCACCCCCACCTGGCCGTCATCCCGCAGACCTCGACGATCGCCAGCCATCTGCCGCGCGCCGTGGGCGTGGCCTTCGCCATCGAACGGGCCGCCGCGCTCGGCGACCGGTCGGCCTGGCCGCCCGACGCCATCGCCGTGTGCAGCTTCGGCGACGCCTCGATCAACCACGCCAGCGCCCTGACCGGGCTCAACACCGCCTCCTACGCCACCTTCCAGGGGCAGCCGCTGCCCATCCTGTTCGTGTGCGAGGACAACGGCATCGGCATCAGCGTCCGCACCCCCAAGGGCTGGGTGGAGGCGGCGGCGCGGCGGCCGGGCATCGCCTACTTCGCCGCCGACGGCTGCGACCTGGCCGACGCCTACGACGCCGCCACGCTCGCCGTCCAGCACGTCCGCGCCAACCGCTCCCCCGCGTTCCTGCACCTGTCCACCGTGCGGCTGATGGGGCACGCCGGGTCCGACGTCGAGTCGGCCTACCGCACCCAGCGGGAGCTGCGGGCCGACATGGAGCGCGACCCGCTCGTCCGCACCGCGCGGCTGCTGGTGGAGGCCGGCCTGGAGACCCCGGAGGACCTGCTCAAGACGTACGAGTCGGCGCGCGAGCACGTCCTGCGCATCGCCCTGGAGACCACCCGCGCCCCGCGGCTCGGCTCGGCCGCGGAGGTCATGGAGCCGATCGCGCCGCGCCGTCCCGACCTGATCGCCAACATCAGCCCGACCGCGGCCGAGGGCCCGATCAGGGAGAAGGCGTTCGCCGGCACGCTGCCCGAGACGGAGAAGCCGCTGACGTTGTCGCAGACCATCAACCGCACGCTCGCCGACGCGCTGGTGGTCTACCCCGAGATGACGGTCTTCGGCGAGGACGTCGCCAGGAAGGGCGGCGTCTACGGCGTCACCCGGGGGCTGCAGAAGCGGTTCGGCGGCTCGCGGGTGTTCGACACGCTCCTCGACGAGCAGGCCATCCTCGGCCTCGCGCTCGGCTCGGCGGTGTCCAACCAGCTCCCGGTGCCGGAGATCCAATACCTGGCCTACCTGCACAACGCGCTCGACCAGATCCGCGGCGAGGGCGCCACCCTGTCGTTCTTCTCGCGCGGCGCCTACACCAACGGCATGGTCGTCCGCGTCGCGGGCTACGCCTACCAGAAGGGCTTCGGCGGCCACTTCCACAACGACAACGCGGTGGCCGCGCTGCGCGACATCCCGGGCCTGGTGCTCGCCTCGCCCGCGCGTCCCGACGACGCCGCCGCCATGTTGCGCACCTGCCTGGCCGCCGCCCGTACGGCCGGGTCGGTCTGCGTGTTCCTGGAGCCGATCGCGCTCTACCACACGCGTGACCTGTTCGAGGAGGGCGACGGCGGCTGGCTGGCGCCGTACACGCCGCCGGGGCGCTGGCGCGAGACGCACGTGCCCGTCGGCCGGGCCCGCTCGTACGGCGAGGGCCGTGACCTGACGATCGTGACGTTCGGCAACGGGCTGCGGATGAGCCTGCGCGCCGCGGTCCGGCTCACCCAGGAGGGCTACGGCTGCCGCGTCCTCGACCTGCGCTGGCTGGCCCCGCTGCCGGTGGACGACCTGCTGCGGGCGGCCGAGCTGACCGGCAAGGTGCTGATCGCCGACGAGACCCGCCACTCCGGGGGCGTGTCCGAGGGCGTGACGGCCGAGCTGGTCGACGCCGGGTTCACGGGGCAGGTGGCCAGGGTGACCTCGGCCGACAGCTTCATCCCGCTGGGCGACGCGGCCAACCACGTGCTGCTGTCGGAGGAGGAGATCGAGCAGGCGGCGCGCAAGCTACTGGGCTGAGCGCGCCCCTCTGACGCAGGCCGGCTTCGACCAGGCCACCGTGGTGGCCGCCGAGATGCGCAGCGGCACGCCCACCAGGAAGCAGTAGCCGGTGTCCGGGTCGAGCCCGGCGACGCGGCCGCTGGTGGCGCCCGTGCCGAGGGCGACGACGGTCACGTCGCCCCCGCCCGCCCGCGAGCGTTGCAGGACGACCGGGTAGCGGCGGGCGTCGGCCGGGAGCGCCCAGCTCAGCTCCACCAGGGCGCCGCGGTCGGCGGTGACCTTGAGCCTGCGGGGGGCGAGCGCGGCGACGTCCCGCTTGCTGATCGGCGGCGGGGTGGTGGCGGCGGTCGCCGCGGGGGTCGCGGCCTCGGGGCGGCCATCGGCGGGGCCCGGACCGGCGGGCGGGCGCAGCGACAGGTAGACGGCCAGGCCGGTGCCGCCGATCGCGACGGCCGCGACCGAGCCGCCGATCAGCAGTCGCCTCCCGAGGCTCCCGCCCCCGGTGGGCGGCGTCGTGACGGCCTCCCGCCGAGCCCCGCCCATGCCCCCCGCCGTGGGGGCGTCCCGCCTTGCCCCACTCGCGTTCCCCGCCAGGCCTGGCGCAGGGGGGACGGGTGCGGGGGCGTGGGGATGGGGGAGCCGGCTACCGGTGGCGGGGAGGGAGGAGTCGCCGGGGTGCGGCGGGGCCTGCGGGCCGCCGCGCGGGCGGCGCGGGACGGTGGACGTCGCCGGCCCCGGCCCCGGATCCTGGCCCACCAGGTCGGTCACCGACAACCCCAGCTCGGCCTGCACCTCCTGCAACCGCCGCGCCAGCTCCCTGGCCGAGCCCGGCCGCAGCTCGGGCTGCTTGGACATCGCGTGCAGGATCGTCCCGTACACCGCCGGCGGCACGTCCGGCCGGTTGATCGGCGGCGGGTCGAGGCTCAGCACCCGGTACATCAGCGGCGCGATCGACGGGTCAGCCGGGTTGTGGAAGGCGGGCTGCCCGGCCAGCAGGTGGTAGAGCGTCGAGCCCAGGGAGTAGATGTCGCCGGAGACCGAGTGCGGCTGCCCGGTGAGCACCTCCGGGGCGGCGTGCAGCGGGGTGAACGCCTGGGAGGTGGCCGAGATCTCCGCGGAGTCCACCACCCTGGCGACGCCGAAGTCGGCGATGGCGGGCTCGCCGTAGCGGGAGATGAGGATGTTCTGCGGCTTGATGTCGCCGTGCAGCACCCCGGCCTCGTGCACGGCGGCCAGCGCGCCGGCCAGCTTGACGCCCGCGCGCAGCACGTCGGGCACCCCGAGCGGCCCCTCCTTGCGGACCTTGTCGCGCAGCGAGCCGTTCTCGAAGAAGTCCATCGCGATGTACGGCTTGCCCGAGCGGGTCACGCCGGTGTCGAAGACGGTCACGACGTTGGGATGGCCGGTCAGGCGGCCGGTGAGCCGGAGCTCGCGCTGGAAGTGGCGCATGGTCCGCTGGTCGACCCGGTCGACCGACAGGACCTTCAGCGCCACGATCCGGTCGAGGCGCTCCTGGTAGGCGCGGTAGACGACGGCGAAGCCGCCCTGGCCCGCCTGATCGAGCACCCGGTAGCCGGGCGCGTCCTCGGCTGGCAACACGGCACTCCCCCCTGTTGCCGGTGAGTTTAATGTGAAATTTCGGCTTTCAGGGGGTCAACGGGTTCATCAGATACGCGCCGAACACCACCGACACGGCGGCCACGACCAGGAAGAAGAAGACGTAGAAGCCGCCGGGCAGGAACGTCAGCCGGGCGAGCTGGTCGGCGTCGGAGTCTCTGGCCTGCCGCCTGCGCCGCTTGCGCTGCAGCTCGACGATCGGCCGGACACCGCCGAACAGCAGGAACCACGTCGCGACCATGGCCACGATCTGCTGGACCTGGGCGGGGGCGTACATGGACAGGGCGAACACCGCGCCGCCGGTGACGAGCAGGATCAGCGCGCCGTAGAGGTTGCGGATCAGCAGCAGCATGCACACCAGGAAGAGCAGCACGCTCCAGATCAGCAGCGTGATGCGGCCCTGCTCGGTGAGCCAGGCGGCGGCCAGCCCCAGCAGCGAGGGGGCCAGGTAGCCGGCGAGCGCGGTCAGCACCATGCCGGGGCCGTTGGGGCGGCCCCTGGTCAGCGTGACGCCGGAGGTGTCGGAGTGGAGCCGGATGCCTTCCAGCTTGCGCCGGGTGAGCAGCGCCATGACCGCGTGGCCGCCCTCGTGGGCGATCGTGATCAGGCCCCTGGACACCTGCCAGGGGGTGCGGAACGCGACGACCGCGAGCGCGGCCAGAGCCGAGACCAGCACGACCCAGGGGTCGGGGTCAGGCTGAACCTTGATCAGGTGGGCCCAGAGCATGTCCATCGAGGAGAAACACTAGCCGGGTAAAGTCCCGGTTGTGGCCGCAGAACTACATTCTGACGCGGACGTTCCGGCGTGGTGGCGCGACCTCGGGCTGCCGGGCCTGATCGACCTGCATGTGCACTTCCTGCCCGAACGAATGGAACGCCGGGTCTGGCATCACTTCAACCACGGCGGCCCCTTGATGGGCGCCGGCTGGAAGATCGAGTACGAACGCCCGGTCGAGGAGCGGCTGACCCTGCTGCGCGAGATGGGCCTACGGCGCTTCCCCGCCCTGGCGTACGCGCACCGGCCGGACATGGCGCGCGACCTCAACGCCTGGACGCTCGACTTCGCCCGCCGCAACCCCGACTGCCTGCCGTCGGCGACGTTCTACCCCGAGCCCGGCGTCGCGGGCTACGTGCGCGCGGCGCTGGCGGACGGCGTCCAGATCTTCAAGGTGCACCTCCAGGTCGGCGGCTTCGACCCGGCCGCGCCCGAGCTGGACGAGGTCTGGGGGCTGCTGGCGGAGTCCGGCGTGCCCGTGGTCGTGCACGCCAGCTCGGTGCCCGTGCCCGGCGGCCACGTGGGGCCGGGGCCGATCGGCGCGGTGCTGGCCGCCCATCCGCGGCTGCGGGCGGTGATCGCGCATCTGGGCATGCCCGAGTACGAGCCGTTCTTCGAGCTGGCCGTCCGCCATGAGCGGGTCGCGCTGGACACCACCATGGCCTTCACCGACTTCTCCGAGCGCGGCATGCCGTTTCCCAGCCGATTGCGCCCGGTTCTGCGTGATCTCGGGCTTTCGGGGAAGGTGGTGCTCGGCAGCGATTTCCCGACGATCCCGTACCCCTACGCGCACCAGCTCGACGCACTCGCCCGCCTGGATCTCGGCGAGCAGTGGCTGCGGGCGGTGTGCTGGGACAATGGTGCGGCCATGATTCGATAGCAAGGTGAACGATCGGCACGTGGCGCTCATCAGCGCCTTCTACGACGCTCTGGGCCGCGCGGACTTCGCGGCCATGGAGCGCTGCTACCACCCCGAGATCAGTTTCGGCGACCCCATCTTCCAGGAGGTCGAGGGCCGCGACCGGGTGATGGCGATGTGGCGGTTGCAGCTCGGCGTGCGCGACGGACTGAGATCCGGCTACCGCGACGTCCAGGCCGACGAGTTCAGCGGCTCGGCCCACTGGACGGCCAGCTACACCTTCTCCTCCACCGGCCGCACGGTCGTCAACGAGATCGACGCGCTGTTCAGGTTCGAGGACGACCTCATCGTCCGCCACCACGACGAGTTCGACTTCAGGCGCTGGTCCAGAATGGCTCTCGGCAGGCCGCAGGGGCTGCTGTTCGGCTGGACGCCGATGTGGCGCAAGACCATCAGGGACCGGGCGACCCAGGAGCTCGACAGCCTGGTGTCCTCGCAGTAGTCAGCACGGCAACCGGATCGGAGGGTGCATGGCCAGGGTGAAGGGGTTCAGGCGCAGCGGCGACAACCGCGAGGAGGCGCCGGAGCACTCGATGGACCCGCGCGCCACCGAGGAGCACCCCTACCGGCCCACCGTGATCGACAACGCCGTCTACCAGAACGGCGAGCGGGTCGACAACCCCGGCTCGCTCGCCGACGCCTTCGAACGCCTCAAGCAGATGCCGGACAGCATGGCCTGGATCGGCCTCTACCGTCCGAAGGAGTGGGAGCTGGTCAAGCTCGCCGAGGAGTTCGAGCTGCACGAGCTGGCGCTGGAGGACGCGATCGTCGGCTCCCAGCGGGCCAAGGCCGACCGCTACGGCGACACGCTGTTCGTGGTGCTGCGCGCCGCCCGCTACCTCGACGACGTGGAGGAGGTGGCCTTCGGCGAGCTGCACGTCTTCGTCGGCCCCAACTTCGTGATCACCGTGCGCCACGCCGAGGCCCCCGACCTGCAGGGCGTGCGCAAGCGCATGGAGTCCGACCCCGACCTGCTGCGCCAGGGCCCGCAGGCCGTCCTGTACGCGATCCTCGACGCCGTGGTCGACGGCTACGCGCCGGTGGTGGCCGGGCTGCAGAAGGACATCGAGGAGATCGAGGTCGAGGTCTTCAGCGGCGACCCCTCGGTGTCGCGGCGCGTCTACGAGCTGTCCGGCGAGGTGATCGAGTTCCAGCGGGCCACCGCGCCGCTGGTGGGCATGATCCACGGCTTCATCGCCGGCGCCGCCAAGTACGGCGTCAACGACGAGCTGCAGAGCTACCTGCGCGACGTCGCCGACCACGCGATCACCGTGACCGAGCGCATCTCGGCCTTCCGCCAGATGTTGCAGAACATCCTGGTGGTCAACTCGACGCTGGTGACCCAGGCCCAGAACGCGGAGATGGCCCGCATGACGGAGGCCAGCATCCAGCAGGGCGAGGAGGTCAAGAAGATCTCCGCGTGGGCGGCCATCCTGTTCGCCCCGACGCTGGTCGGCACCATCTACGGGATGAACTTCGACTTCATGCCCGAGACCCACTGGGTGTTCGGCTATCCGTTCGCGATCCTGCTGATGGCGGCGGTGTGCATGGTGCTCTACATGGTCTTCAAGCGCCGCGACTGGCTCTAGGGTCCGCCGCGGGGGTGGGCCGCGAAACTAACCACGTGGTAGATTCTTGGGCGAGCCGGTGGACGGCCGATCTCGCCGTACCCCGGCACGTTTGCGCAGCCCGCGTGCCCCCAGACCGCCAGAAAGGGCCGGCCGGTGACCGAACCGACGCCACGCCGAGGGCGCAAGGGCGAGCGCACGCGCGCCCGCATCCTCGACTCCGCCACAGAGCTGTTCTCCCGCTCGGGTTTCCACGCGGTGTCGCTGCGCGACATCGCCGCGCACGCCGGCATGACCCACGCGGGGCTGCTGCACCACTTCCCCGGCAAGGAGAGCCTGCTCATCCAGGTGCTCAGCCGCCGCGACGAGGTGGACGGCGAGCTGATGGGCGGCCCCGACGACGGGCTCTCGCCGCAGGAACTGCTCGACCGCGCGGTCGAGCAGGTCGCCAGGAACATGGGCACGCCCGGCCTGGTCGGGCTGTACGTGAAGATCTCCGGCGAGGCCGCCGATCCCGGTCATCCCGCCCACGACTATTTCGTCCAGCGCTACCGCAGGCTGCGCCGGCAGGCCGCGTGGCTGCTCGGCGCCCTGTTCGAACGCGCCACGCCGCCGCTCGACCACGATCCCGACGCCGTCGCCCAGCAGCTCATCGCGCTCGTCGACGGCCTGCAGACGCAATGGCTGCTCGACCCGGACCAGGTGGACATGCACGCCGCCGTCATCACCTTCCTCAAGCAACTAGGACTGCAGCCCAGATAACGAGGTGTTCCATGGCTCTTCCCCCCGACCTCACCACGGCAGAGAAGGCGTCGCTCACGTCCGGGAGCGACACCTGGCACACCACGGCCGTCCGCGACGCGGTGCCCGCGATCACGCTGTCCGACGGGCCGCACGGCATCCGCCGCCAGCGCGCGGACGCCGGCGACGCGCTCGGGCTGACCCGCAGCGAGCCCGCCACGTGCTTCCCGCCCGCCGTGGCCCTCGGCTCCTCGTGGGACCCGGCGCTGGCCCGCCGGGTGGGCGCGGCGCTGGCCAAGGAGGCCGCCGCGCTGGGGGTGGACGTCGTGCTGGGCCCGGGGGTGAACATCAAGCGGTCGCCGCTGTGCGGGCGCAACTTCGAGTACTTCTCCGAGGACCCGTACCTGACCGGGGTGATGGGGTCGGCGCTGGTCACCGGCGTCCAGTCGCGCGGCGTCGGGGCCTGCGTCAAGCACTTCGCGGTCAACAACCAGGAGACCGACCGCATGCGGATCAGCGCGGACGTCGACGAGCGCACGCTGCGCGAGATCTACCTGCCCGCCTTCGAGCACATCGTCCGGGAGGCCCGCCCGTACGCGATCATGTGCTCCTACAACCGCGTCAACGGCGTGTACGCCTCCCAGCACCGCTGGCTGCTGACCACCCTGCTGCGCGACGAATGGGGCTTCGACGGCCTGGTGATGTCGGACTGGGGCGCGGTCAACGACCGGGTGGCGGCCCTCGAAGCGGGCCTGGACCTGGAGATGCCGCCCACCGGCACCGACGGCCTGATCGAGGACGCGGTGCGCTCGGGCCGCCTGCCCGAGTCCGTGCTCGACCTGGCGGCGGGCCGCGTCGCCGGGCTCGCCGAACGCGTCGCCGGCCGCGAGCGGCACGACGGCTGGGACGTCGACGAGCACCACGAGCTGGCCCGCGAGGCCGCCCGCGCCTCCGCCGTGCTGCTGAAGAACGACGGCGTGCTGCCGCTGGCCCCCGGCCTGCGCGTGGCCGTGCTGGGCGAGCTCGCCCGCACCCCGCGCTACCAGGGGCACGGCAGCTCGCACGTGGTGCCCACCCGCCTGGACACCGCGCTCGACGCGCTCGGCCATGCCGTCGAGGGGCTGACGTTCGCCCCCGGCTACCGGCTCGACGGCGAGGCCGACGCCGATCTGGCGCGGGAGGCGGTGGAGTGCGCGGCGGCGGCCGAGGTGGCGGTGGTGTTCCTCGGCCTGCCCGAGGCCGCCGAGTCCGAGGGCTTCGACCGCGCCTCGATCGACCTGCCCGGCGTCCAGGTCGAGCTCCTGCGGCAGGTGGCCGAGGTGTGCCCGCGGGTGGTCGTCGTGCTGTCCAACGGCGGGGTCGTGTCGGTGGCCGGGTGGCGGCACCTCGCCTCGGCCGTCCTGGAGGGCTGGCTGCTCGGCCAGGCGGGCGGCGCGGCGCTGGCCGACCTGCTGCTCGGCACGCACAGCCCGTCCGGACGGCTCACCGAGACGATCCCGCTGCGCCTCGCCGACGTACCGTCCCACCTGCACTTCCCCGGCTCCGACGGCCATGTCGTGTACGGCGAGGGCCGCTACGTCGGCTACCGGCACCACGACACGCTGGGCACCGAGGTCGCCTACCCCTTCGGCCACGGGCTGACCTACACCCGGTTCGAGTACTCCGACCTGGACGTGCGCGAGACCGGCCCCCACACCTGGGACGTCGCCTTCACCGTCACCAACACCGGCGACCGCCACGGCCAGGAGGTGGCCCAGCTCTACGTCGCCTTCGAGGCCGAACACCCCTCGCGGCCCCGCCACGGGCTGCGTGCTTTCGCCAAGGTCGGCCTGGCCCCCGGGGCGAGCGAGCGCGTACGGCTCGCCCTCGGGCCGCGCGACCTGGCGCGGTGGTCGGTGACGCGCGGCGGCTGGCGGATCGACCCCGGACCGTTCACCGTCGAGGTGGGCGCGTCGTCACGGGACATCCGGCTGCGCGTGGAGCTGAGCACGCCCGGCGACGGATATGTGGGCGAGCTGAGCGAGATGTCCACGCTGGGCGAGTGGCTGGCGCACCCGGTGGGCGGCCGGGTGCTGAGGGAACGGCTCCGGCAGGCCCCGGGGCTGCCCGACCTCGACCGGACGGATTCGCCTCTGGTGGGGCTGGCGCTCGGCATCCCGTTGATCAAATTCCGGACGTTCGGGATCGGACTGACGGCCGACGTCGTCGCCGACCTCGTCGCCGCCGCGCGGAGCGCGCTTCCGGGAGATGATCGCTAGGTCGTCCCGTCCCGGCGGACCCTACGTGCGTCCGTTCCTCCTGGAGGACCCGCCTCCCCGGCACCCCCATCTCCCCAGCCCGTGGAGCAGCACCGCGCGCCCCCCACACCCGCGGCCTGGTGGCTGAACGGGCGGCGGGCCCTCCCCCTGAAGAGCGCCTTCACCAACCTCCCACCCAGCCTCGCCACCAGCCCTTCCACGCGACACCCCACCCGCCACCCAGTCCAGTCTTTCGGCCCTCACGCGCCCTCACCTGAGCCCTTTGTCCACTCACCCGCCGCCACCGCCAGCCACCCTCACCCCCGCACTCAGCCTCGCCCCCAGCGCGCTCACCTCCCCTCGCCTGACACCACCCCAAGGCTTCCCCCTCCCTCCCATCCACCAAATACAACGAAATAACGCGTTTACCCTCTTTATCATCACAAACCTTCGCCCAATTCATCAGCCCAGAGCCGAATCACGCGAGGACTCCTTTTCCATTTCACCGGCGCCGACACGGCGGGCTAATATGCCATCGACCACCCCTCCCCCGCCCCCAAAGCGCAACGAAATCGGGTGATGATGGCGACGCAGCACGAAATAACCGCCGCCCGGCGTCACATCGAACGACTGCGCGACGAACACGCCAACGACCTGACCGCCCTGATCCGCCTGGTGGACGGCGGCGCGCTCAAGGGCCCCGCCGGCGACAGCCTCGCCGCCGACCTGCGCACCTGGGACCACGGCTTCAAGGACCTGTTCACCCGGGCACTGAGGCTGCTCGACACGCTGCACCCGTCCGAGCCCGCCTCATGACCCCTCCCGTGGGCATCGACCCCGCCCTGATGACCCAGCTCATCAACGGCATGAAACGAGCAAGCAGCACACTTCCCGACATCGGCCTCCAAGTCGAACGAGCCCTCACCACCCTCGGCGTAGCCCTGTGGGGGCCGGCCCAGCTGTCGACCATCGGCCGCCAGCTGCACGACCAGATCCCCACACTCCAGGGCCGCCTCGACCTCATCCTCGCCACCCCAGACCGGCGCCCCGGCGAAGACGGCGTCCTCTGGGCCGACGAATCCCCATGGCTGTCGAAATCCCCCTCCGAAGGCGCGACCGCGGCCACCGCACTGGCCGCCCGACTCCGTGCACAAATCGCATCCCATTCACTCGACGCAGAATCCGTAGCCGAACTCGAACGTCACAAGAACGACCCGTTCTTCGCCGTGGCCTTTCTCACCCTGATTCCACCGCGTGACCTCAAATCGCTCATCGCCCGCGCATACTCCTACGATCTCCCTCCCGGCGACCGCCCCCTCCTCTACGACACGGCCACCCAGGACCGGTTCCTCACCATGCTCAGCACCCTGCTCGGCACCGCCTCCCACGGCGTCGGCCGGACGCGCCTGGCCGCCGACTACGCCGACCGCCTGATCGAGGACATCGACCACCCGCAGGACGCGTTCGCCGTCAAGAGACTCCTCCAGGACGGCGACTTCGACCACACCTTCCTGCTCACCCTGGTCCGCAAGCTGCACGACCAGGACCTGGCCCATCCCCCCGACCTGTCCCTCCCCCGAGACCCCTGGACGCTCCCCGGCCCCAGAGACATCTCCCCCGGCGACCTCAGCCCCATGGGCGCCGCCCTGATCGCCCTGGCCCACCACCCCGCCGTGGCCCAGGACTTCTTCACCGACCCCGCCCGCAAACCCCTCGCCTACCTGATGCGCACCCACCCCTGGCTCGGCGACGCCGACGCCGACCTCGGCTGGGCCATCCAGGCCGCCACCACGGAATTCCGCGACCACGACCTGCCACCGGGCGGGTCACGCGGCTACAAGTCCGCCCTGATCGCCTCCTGGGCGGTCCGCTTCTGGAGCGACCCCAAGGTCCAGACCAACCTCCCCTCCACCCGCCCCCACCTCGGCACCATCCTCAGCCAGTACATCGGCGACGTGCACCGCGACGCCCAGTCGTTCACCGACAAGAGGCCCGGCGTAGAGACGAGCGCCAATGCGGACAAGAACCTCCTCGGCGGCGACCCCTACGGTGCCAAGTTCAACGCCAAGGACATGAAGCAGGCCATGGCCTGGGCGTTCGAGGACGACGACGCCTTCCGGAAGGTGACCGCCGCGCACGGCCTGTACGCCGCCCGGATGCTGGACGAACTGGCAGCCAAGATCGAAGCGGAGGTCGAGGCCGATGTCACGGCCTGGCGCCAGTCGCACCCCGGCGCCACGCGGCAGCAACTGGACGCCGCACGGCAGGACATCCTTGAGGAGCGGATGAGCCGGAGCGGAGGCGCGGAGTTCGCCCGAGCGGCACGCGGCCTCAGCGCGACGACCTGGATGATCACCGATGCGGCCAACATCTCCGGCATCGAGAAGGCGAAGGCGGAAGACGCCCGTTTCTCCGCGTTCAGGGAGATGACGGAGGCGGTCGTCGGACTTGCCCCCGGCCCTCCAGGCAAGTTCATCGGACTGCTGGTCGACACGGCCAAGGGAGAGCTCTTCGGCAAGATCAAGCCCGGCCGGGAGAAACAGGCCCGCTTGAACGCCGACGATGCGCTGGGGGCCGCCAAGCACATGTTCTCGGACCTGACCGCGGCCACCATGATGCGCCACGGCTTGTTCGGGGACGGTTCCGTGCCGGCCAGGACGCACCCGTACCGTCACAAGGACTTCTCGCCGGGGGCTGCCGGGCACTTCCTGGTCAATGGAGAGATCAAACCTTGGGACGAGATGAACGCGGACCAGCGGGAGTCCTACGACGAGTGGCTGCATCTCAACGAGACCGGCCGCGTGTTCGACCGCCCGGACGCGGCCATCGAGATCGGCTTCGATAAAGCCACGGACTACCACGCCGGAAGTGGATCATGAAGGTCAATCCAGCGATTGCCCTTACGACGCTCATTCTGGTGGGATGCTCGTCGGTTCCGCCTCCGGATACCAGACTGCTCGGAAACGTCACCGCCGCTCCACACGAATGCGACTTGATCTCCGCCAACTCCATCATGGTCGCGACCGGCCTCCACGAATACCGCGCATTCGGCACGAAGATGGATGGGGGCCGCAAGTTCGAGTCATGCACGGTGACCGAGAAGCCTGATGCGGAACACAACCGAGGTCTGCTGATCGAAGTGTTCGATCCCTCGCCGGATGATGCGGAGGATCTGGAGAACACAAGACGATCCACCGCTGGAACCGATCTTCCTGGTGGTCTCGGGCCGGGTTTCGCTGCTCGGCGGAAGAATGGTCAGGATCAGAGCATTGCGTTTGTCTACGGGTGGACGTCTGACTACAAGCGGCTGCTTACCGTGAACATCATCGAAGGGGCGCCGGGGAGGGATTCGTTGGCGGATGCGGTGGAGTTTTTTCGGCAGCTCAAGCCGCTGTTGCTCACGTCGTCTCGATAGACGGTTGCCTTGTGGCGGCTGGCCGGGGCTCCTGGCGGGTCAGGTGGGGAAGTTGGTGAGGTGGGGTTCGGCCTCGGTGATGGATTGGCGGAGGTCGGTCAGGAGGGACGGGAGGCGGTCGGGGGTGTAGCGGGCCGAGGGGATCGAGATCGACAGGGCTCCCACGGGGGTGCCGCGGCCGTTGCGTAGCGCCGCTCCGATCGCCGAGACGCCCTGTTCCGTGCCGTCGAGGTTGAGGGCGTAGCCGCGGGGGCGGATCTCGTCGAGTTCGCGGAGCAGGGACGCGCGTTCCTGCTCGGGCAGGTCCTGGTAGAGGTCGGCGAGTTGGTCGCGGGGCAGTGAGGACAGCAGGACCTTGCCGCCGGAGGCGCGGTGGGCGGGCAGGATCGTGCCGCGACGGTCGCCGACGTACAGGATCTGCGGGGACTCGATGCTGTCCAGGAAGCGTACTTCGGTGCCCATCCTGACCATGAGGTTCACGGTCTCCCGGACGCGGGCGCACAGGGCCTCCATGGCGGGCCGGACATGCGCGCGCAGCTCGCGCAGGGACGAGCCGCCGCCGTCGCCCGCCGCCGGGCCGAGGAAGGGGCCAGGCAGGTATGTGTGGTGCTCGTCCTGGACGGCGAAGTCGCGATAGACCAGCATCGCCAGCAGGCGGTGCGCGGTCGAGCGGGCGATGCCGAGCTCCTTGGCGACGTCGGTGACCTTGAGACGTCCTTGGTCACGCAGCATGTGGAGGAGAAGCAGCGCGTTGTCGACCGAGCCCAGGGGGTACGCGGGCTTGTTCTTCACAGCAGAACGCTAGTGCAGTACGCGGAATTACTCCCTAGCGTTGGGCAGCATGAATCCCGATGAGACGTTGTACGTGGACGTCGCTGTCGTGCATCTGTCCTGTCCTGGGTGCAGGTCGGCGACTTGATGCCCGTACGTCCTGGGTTCAGGGCGCGGCTGCATGGGAGACGCTCCATCCGACGGTTCAACGGGCGGTTCAGCGGACGGGTGAGGTGGGTGGGGGTGGCGAGCGCCGGCCCGCACCGGTTCGGACGGTCTGCCGGGTGTCACCCCGGCCGTCGGGGCGGGCATCCAGTCCCCTGGGGGCTGCTGTTGCCTGAGCACCGCTGCATCCGGGGCGCGGTTGGTTCAGGCGCGTGGGCCGGTTCGAATTGTTCTGTTTTTTCGACACGCCCTCTTGAGGGCCTGCACCACTATCGAGAGGAGCTCGCGTGAAGCTCGCGACGCTGCGACTGCCGCGCCGTACGGCCGCCGTCCGGATCGACGGGGAGCACGCCGTTGAGGTCGGGGCGCCCGACGTCGGGATGTTGCTGGCCGACCCGCGCTGGCGGGAGGTGGCCGCCGCGGCGGACGGGGCACGGCATCCGCTGTCCACGGCCGACCTGGCGCCCGTGGTTCCGGTGCCGGGGAAGATCATCTGTGTCGGGCTCAACTACCGCGACCACATCCTGGAGATGGGACGGGAGTTGCCGCGGTATCCGACGGTGTTCGCGAAGTTCGCCGAGGCGCTGATCGGGCCGTACGACGACATCGAGCTGCCCGCGGTGTCGGATTGCATGGACTGGGAGGGTGAGCTGGCCGTGATCGTCGGGGCGGAGGTGCGCGGCGCCTCGCGTGCGGAGGCCGAGGCGGCCATCGCCGGGTACTCGGTGCTCAACGACGTGACGGCCAGGGACTACCAGAACCGTACGGCGCAGTGGCTGCAGGGGAAGACGTTCGAGGGGACGACGCCGTTCGGGCCCTTCCTCGTCACGCCGGACGAGATCAGCGGGGCGATGACCTTGGAGTGTGAGGTGGACGGGGAGGTCGTGCAGCAGGCGGACACGGCCGGCCTGGTGTTCCCGCCGGGTGAGCTGATCGCGTACCTGTCGCAGATTCTCACGTTGCGGCCGGGCGACGTCATCGCGACCGGCACGCCCGGGGGCGTGGGGCATGCCCGGAAGCCGCCCCGGTATCTGATGGACGGGAGCAAGGTCGTCACCCGGATCGCGGGGGTCGGCGAGCTGGTGAACACGGCTCGCCGCCTGGCCTGACAGTGATGATGTAGATGAGTGCTTCCCACCAGGGTTTGACCCATGGCCTGACTGACCTCTGGGTCCTCAACGGGATCTGTCGGCCCTGGCCGGGAAGCACTCATGTGCACTCACCGGACGCGG